>JAIXYN010000028.1 GCA_027490195.1 Verrucomicrobiaceae bacterium
CCGCATGGCTTATGGCTACCGTGACGTCGAGTTCCTCCACCTGCGCATCTACGCACTCCACGAGTCAAAACACATACTCACTGGCACCTGATTACCGCACCAACTTCTCGGATGAACCGGATTTGGTCTGGTGTCAGCATTCAGCCCGATCCAAGCCAATGCCTGACGAAAAGGCAAGAAAAGCCTTTGTCGCATTCAAAATAGTACGGCTGTTACACCAGCAGATCCTTCACTACGTGGCCGTGGATGTCGGTGAGGCGATAATCGCGGCCTTGGAAGCGATACGTCAGACGCTCGTGATCGAAGCCGAGGAGGTGCATGACGGTGGCCTGGAAATCGTGCACGTGGACTTTGTTTTCGGCGACGCTGAACCCGAGCTCGTCGGTGCTGCCGTACTCGAAGCCGCCCTTCACGCCGCCGCCGGCCATGAAGAGTGAGAAGCAGTCGGGGTAGTGATCGCGGCCGAGCACCTTGCTGGCGGCGGTGCGGCCTTCGCGGAAGGGGGTGCGGCCGAACTCACCGCCCCAGATGACGAGGGTATCGTCCAGCAGGCCACGCTGCTTGAGATCTTTGATGAGCGCGGCCACGGGCTTGTCGGTCGCTGCCATTTTGGCGGTGAGACCGGTGGTGATGCCCGTGCCTTCGCTGGTGCCGTGAAAGTCCCAGCCCCAGTCGAAGAGATTCACAAAACGAACGCCTTTTTCAATGAGACGGCGAGCGAGGAGGCAGTTGTTGGCAAAGCTGGCCTCACCGGGTTTTGCGCCGTAGGCTTCAATGACTTCCTTCGGCTCCTTCGAGATGTCCATGACATCGGGTACGCTGGTCTGCATGCGAAAGGCGAGTTCGTACTGGGCCATGCGCGTGACGGTCTCGGGATGGCCGAATTCGGCGACCTGCTGCTGATTGAGATCTTGCAGGGTATCCAGTGTCTTGCGGCGCATGGCGCGGTTCATGCCAGCGGGGTCGCTCACAAAGAGAACGGGGTCGCCCTTGCTGCGGCATTGCACGCCTTGATACACGCTGGGGATGAAGCCGCTGCCCCAGCAGCCCTGGCCGCCACTGGGCTGCGTGCCGCTGGAGATGAGTGCGACGAAGCCCGGCAGATCCTGATTCTCCGTGCCAAGGCCATACGTGGCCCAAGAACCCAAGGAGGGACGGCCCTGCCGCGCATGACCGGTGAAGAGCAGCAGCTCCGCTGGCGCATGATTGAACTGATCCGTGTTCATGGAGCGGATCAGGCACATTTCATCGGCGATGGTGTGGAAGTTTGGGCAGGCATCGCTCATCGTGACCCCGCCTTTGCCATAGCGCCCAAAGGTACGCGGCGTGCCCATGAGCTTGGGCACCCCGGTGGTGAAGGCAAAGCGCCGGCCTTTGAGGATTGAGTCGGGGCAGTCCTGTCCGCTGCGTTTGACGAGTTCCGGTTTGTAATCAAACAGATCGAGGTGCGGTGGTGCTCCTGACATGTGCAGGTAAATCACGCGCTTGGCCTTCGGGGAATACTGCGATTTCTTGGGCGCGAGCGGATTGTCCGAAGCCGCACTGGCTCCCGCGTTCTGCTTCATCGCATGCATGGCAATGGCCCCGAGGCTGAACTGCCCCGCGTTGCCAAGAAACTGGCGGCGCGTCTTGAGCTGAAGGGTGTCGTGAGTGATGGGGTTCATGTGAATTGAATGAGCGTTATCGATTGGACAAAAATGCATAACCAGCTGCCACGAGCCCACCTGGGCCAACGATCCATGTGTGCCAGGTGCCGCCACCGATGGCAGCCAGCGTTCCAAAAATGCCAAAGATCAAAAGATAGGCAAAACCAACTGCCCGCAGCACTGGGCGCTCCACTTGATTGGCTGCATTGAAGAAGCCAGCCGCCAGGCAAAGTCGGAGGATAAAAGTCGTCGTGGTCATGGAACTTAACGGCGCATCAAAAACTCATCCAGATTCATCACCACATTGGCGATGGTCGTCCATGCAGCGAGTTCGGCGATGTCGGCACCTTGGGGAGCCGGGCCGAGGGGATCGGTGGCCATCTTGGTGGCTTCTGCTGAGTCGGCGTGATAGGTGGTGAGTGTGTCATTGTAGAGCCCGGTCAATGAGGTGACCTCATGCGTGTTCGGGGCGCGTGAGAGGCAGAGTTTGAAGAGGAGGGCGAGACGCTCCGGCGTGGCCTTGGCTTCGGCTACGAGGCGGCGGGCCATGGCTTGGTTCGTTTCGATGAAGACAGGGTCATTGAGCGTCACGAAGGCCTGCAGCGGCGTGTTGGTACGGCTGCGGCGGATCATGCAGACTTCGCGGTTGCCAGCGTCAAAGGTGGTGAAGCTGGCGTAGGGGCTGTTGCGGCGCACTTCGGTGTAGAGGCTGCGGCGGTGCTTGTCCTCGCCCGCGCTGATAGTCCAGTCGTTGCTGCGGCCAAAGGCGGTGGAGAGGCCGAGATTTGGCGTCAGTGGGCGCACGGGTGGGCCGTACATTTTGGCGCTGAGCAGGCCGCTGACGGCGAGTGCTTGATCCCGCAGGAGTTCGCCGGTGGGACGGAAGCGTGGACCGCGCGCCAGGAGTCGGTTGTCGGGGTCGCGTTCATTGAGTTCCGGCGTGGTCTTGGTGCTCTGCTGATAGGCTTGGCTGGTGAGCAGCAGTTTGAGCATGTGCTTGATGTCCCAGCCGCTGTCCATGAGCTCGGCGGCTAGCCAGTCGAGCAACTCGGGATGGAATGGCAGATCTCCCTGGCTGCCGAATTCCTCGCTGCTGCGTACGATGCCGGTGCCGAAGATGCTTTCCCACAGGCGGTTCACGGTCACGCGTGCGGTGAGCGGGTTGTCACGGCTGACGAGCCATTTGGCCATCGTGAGGCGGTTGCGTGGCGCATTGGCGGGAAGGGGATTGAAAACACTCGGTGTGGCTTCGGTGACTTCATCTCCCAGCGCCTGCCAGTTGCCACGCAGCTGGATTTTCGTCACGCGACGCTGCTTGGGATCGAGATCGCGCATGATCGGAACGGTAACCGGTTTGAGTGCGGCGAGTTCTTTGCTGGCGGCGGCAAGGCGTGTGCGCTCCGTGGCGGATGCTTTGGTAAAATTCCGCACGAAGTAATCCACCACGGTCTGCTGCTGCGCGGGTGTGCGTTTGTCCTTCGCCTGTGCGAGTGCGGCGACGACATTTTGCGGTACTTTGGTGACCTGCTGCACACGGGCATCTCCCGTGTAGCTGAGGCGGAAGCTGCCAAGGGTGTGCTGCTTGAACTCGCTGTTTTGTACGAGCGTGATGCGGAGCTTGGAGCCGGAGGGAACGACCACAGGAGATGCAGCCAGCAGGGTGAGTGTGTGCGGCTTGTCGGCGGCACCTGAGACGGCCCAGCCCTGATCCTTTTTGCTCTTCGGCTTCAACACGGAGGCGGCGGTGAAACCGTCCTGCTCGAAATCAGCCAGCGCGGTGGTGAAGCTCACGGCGACCGGGCCGCTGATGGCGAAGGCTTTGTCTTTCGCAGGTGCAGGGGTGGTCTCGCTCTTCCACAAAGTCTGGCGTTTGTCATCGAGCAGCACAACGCGGAAGCCATCGAGACGGCTGCCGGCGTTGCCATCCGTGCGGTTCCAGACGACGACGCGGTCCACGGGTTTGGCTGCTTTCAGATCGACTTCCCACCAAGGATCATTGTCAGTGCCAGCGGTGTGGGCCACGCTGCTCTTCGCGTAGTTGCCCTCGGTATTGCCATCGATGGCGCGCTTGGCGGCGGCATCGGTGTACATGCTGCTTTGTGTGGCGACCCCGGCTGGCCCGATGTTTTCACTGCCGCTGAAGACCTGCACTTCGGCCAGTTGGAGCATCTTTTTTTCTCCTGGCAGTTCAATGCGTACGTAGCGCGCCTGTGGAGCCTGCCTGGCATCCGGTGGCACGACTTCCGCTTTGACGTCGGTGATGACGAAGTTACCGAAACCAGCGGTGGGAATCGTCTCGATGCGCAGCGCACTTAGTTTGTCGCCCGTGGCGGGCAGTTCGATGGTGTAGCTGTCTTTGTCGCTGTTTTTGGGGATCGAAACGGCACCGCCTGCGGCGATGGCGGCGGTTTGTTTGGACTGCGTAGTCACCTTGGCCGGCTGCGGTGTCTGCCAGCCGAGATCGCGGGCAAAGCCCTGGTCCCAGGCATCGAGACCGGCGAGCCATGCCGGGGCAGGGGAGGTGAACTTCTGCTCCAGAGCATCGATCTCCTTTTTCAAATTTGTGCGCTGCTGAATCAATTCCGCTGTATCGAAGCTGTGCAGCGGGACTTCGTCCTTTTTGTCGCTGTCGGCGCTTTGATTGAGGAAGGCGTAGAACTGAAAGTACTCGTTGATGGTGATGGGATCGAACTTGTGCGTGTGGCACTGGGCGCAGGCCATGGTGGTGCCCATCCAGACGGCGAAGGTGGTGTTCACGCGGTCGATGATGGCGGCGTTGCGGAATTCCTCGTCGTCGGTGCCGCCTTCATTTTGCGTCATCGTATTGCGATGAAACGCGGTGGCGATGAGCTGATCGTCCGTTGGTTTGGGCAGCAGATCACCGGCGTTTTGCTCGATGGTGAACTGATCAAACGGCATGTTCGTGTTCAGCGCGCGCACGACCCAGTCGCGGTAGGCCCAGATCTCGCGCGGCTGGTCGCTTGGGTAGCCGGAGCTGTCCGCGTAGCGTGCGAGATCGAGCCACTGCCGCGCCCAATGTTCGCCGTAGGCGGGAAGGGAAAGGTAATGATCGACGATCTTGTCGTAGGGCTGCTTGGCCAGCGCATCGAGTTCTGCGAGCGTCGGCGGCAGTCCGGTGAGATCGAGAGCGACGCGGCGGATCAGGGTGGCGGTGTCGGCCTGTGGAGAGTACTTGAGACCTTCCTGAGTCAGGCGCTGCAGGAGGAAGGCGTCCACGGGCTGTTTGGAGCCTGCGGGAACGGCTGGCTTCACCACCTTCTCATAGCTCCAGTGCTTTCCCCAAGGCGCGCCTTGTTTGATCCACTCCGTCAGCAGCGCAATCTGCGCCGGAGAGATGGTCTTGTGTTGCTTCGGCGGCGGCATGACCTCTTCAGGGTCCTTGCTCACGATGCGTTCCAGGAGGGCGCTCTTTTCAGGATGCCCTGGAACCACGGCCGTGGTGCCGTCATTGTTCTTTTTGGCGCTGGTTTCGTCGTCGAGGCGCAGGCCGGCTTCGCGCTTTTTTTCATCAGGACCGTGACAGAAAAAGCAGTTCTCGCTCAGGATGGGACGGATCTCCTTGGAGAAATGGATGGGACGCGGTGCCGGCTGTGCAACGGCAGAGGCAACGAGTGGAAGAGTGATGAAGAGGCGAATCACTTCTTAGATACGCTGGAGAATGACGGATCTTGACGCGGAGCGGCATTCTCCATGCGGGAAGCAGCGGTCTGGCAGCCTGGCTGCGGCGCGTCGGCAGCTTTTTCTGGTTATGGACTGTTGCTGCCGTCCTGGCGGTACTGCAGGAATGAATCGTTGAGCGCCAGAAATCGCATCGCCCCTTTGATCTCTGTGTCTTGGATGTTCGGGATTCTGAAGGTGCGCCCGCGAAAGGCCCCGGTGGCGGGGGCAATGCCATCTCGCAGGTTGGCAATGGTGGCCTGCTCGTCATTCGGCACGATGAAGCTGGCTCCGGCTGCGGTGGCCATGGCGGCTATGCTGGCAATTTCCTGGGCATTGCGTTTGTCCTTTTGATCATCCGCAGCCTGATGGGTACTGCCCAATGACATGACGGAGATGCTCATGATAAGGCCTAGGATCACAATGGTGACCAACAATTCCATCAAGCTCATTCCGGAGGTGGATGGACGTGATTTTTTGAAAATTGGGTCGGCGATTGTCATTTCACTCTAAATATTTCTAAAAATTGGATTATTTATAGTAAATTTACAAACATTTTTTATTACCATGGCTGCTGGCCTTTGGCGATCCACCTATGCAGATGGTTGATATTCAATCGGATGGGCTCTTAACCTGCCGGGCGAAGACAAACCCCGCCTTTACCTTCGGCGTCATCCCGCTACCATCCACGCTCTCTTTTCCAGCCATGTCCGCCGTTCCTACCGCCGCCCAGATCCGCCAGAGCTTCCTCGACTTCTTCAAGGAGAAGCAGCACACCATCGTCCCCAGTGACAACGTCGGCTACACCAGCCGCGACGGCGCACGCATCTTTACCAATGCGGGCATGAACCAGTTTGTGCCGATTTTCCTGGGCGAGCGCAGCGCTGATGTGGACACCTGGCCCGGAGTTCTGCACAAAGGCCTGCCCACCCGTGCGGCGGACACGCAGAAGTGCATCCGCGCTGGCGGCAAGCACAACGACCTCGAAGACGTGGGCCTGGACACCTACCACCACACGCTTTTCGAAATGCTGGGCAACTGGTCCTTCGGCGACTACTTCAAGAAGGAAGCCATTTCCTGGGCCTGGGAGCTCGTCATCGAGCGCTGGAAGTTCCCGCCGACCCGCGTGTTTGCCACCATTTACCAGCCCGGCAAAGGCGACCCCGCTGAGCGCGACCAGGAAGCCTGGGACATCTGGGCGGAGAAGTTCCGCAGCATCGGCCTCGATCCCGACATCCACATCGTCAACGGCAACAAGAAGGACAACTTCTGGATGATGGGCGACACCGGCCCCTGCGGCCCCTGCACCGAGATCCACATCGACCTCACCCCGGGCGCTCCGAACCTCGACGAAGACCGCCAGCGCGCCGGTGCCCTGCTGGTGAACGGCAGCGACGCGAGCTGCATTGAGATCTGGAACAACGTCTTCATTCAGTACAACGCCAATCCGGATGGCAGCTTCGTCCCGCTCCCAGCGCAGCACGTGGACACGGGCATGGGCTTTGAGCGCGTGTGCTCCATTATCCAGGGCACGAAGGGCTTCACCGACTTCGAGACCGCCAAGATCAGCAACTACGACACCGACGTCTTCAAGCCCATCTTCGACGAGCTCACCAAGCTCTCCGGCAAGACCTACGCCAGCACCCTGCCGAAAGCCAACGAGCAGGGCCACGTCGTCCCCGTCACCGACCAGGAAAAAATCGACGTCGCCTTCCGCGTCATCGCCGACCACCTGCGCACCCTCAGCTTCGCCATCGCCGACGGCATCCAGCCCGGCAACTCCGACCGCAACTACACCCTCCGCCGCATCCTGCGCCGCGCCGTGAAGTACGGTCGCACGCTGGAGTTTAAGGAGCCGTTCTTCTTCAAGCTGGTGGACGTGCTGGCATCACAGATGGGCGATGTGTTCCCGGAAGTGCGCACGAAGAAGGAGCAGATCAAGAGCGTGCTGAAGCTGGAAGAGGAGAGCTTTAACCGGACGTTGGACAAGGGCATCGCGTTGTTCGAGGAAACAGCCAGCGCTGGCAAAAACATCGACGGCGCTTTTGCTTTCAAACTCTATGACGAGCAGGGCTTCCCGCTCGATCTCACCGAGCTTCTCGCCCGCGAACGCGGCTTGACCGTGGACACCGCAGGCTTCAACAGGCTCATGGAAGAGCAGAAGGAGCGCGCCCGTGAAGCCGGCAAGAAGAACAAGCAGGTCGTCTCTGTGTCTGAAATCGAAACCAAGGCTCCGACCAAGTTCATTGGTTACGATGCCCTGGAAGCCGACGTGCGGGTGCTCGAAGTTGTGGAGATGAAGGACAAGACCGCCGTCGTGCTGGATGTCTCCACCTGCTATGCCGAAATGGGCGGGCAGGTCGGCGATGCGGGTCAGTTGATTCTCGGAGCTAACACGTATCCGATCAGCGCCACGACCAAGGTCGGTAACACATGGTTGCACTTCCTCGAAGGTGAAGAAGCTCCTGCTGTGGATGCCACGGTGAAGCTCATTGTAGATGCGCCACGTCGTCACGCCATCGAGCGCCATCACACTGTCACGCACATCCTTCATTGGGCGCTGCATGAAGTGGTGAACAAGGACGCCACGCAGAAGGGTTCTTCTGTCACGCCTGACAAGCTCACCTTTGACTTCAACAGCGCCGCGCTCACCGCGCAGCAGATCAGTGACATCGAGCGTCTCGTGAACGAGCGCATCGTCGCCAACGATCCTGTTTCCTGGACTGAAGTCCCCTACGTGGAAGCCAAGGCCAACAACGGCATCATGGCGCTCTTCGGCGAGAAGTATGGCGACCTCGTCCGCGTGGTGCAGATCGGCGGCCAGCGCAACAAGCTCGACGGCTGGAGCATGGAACTCTGCGGCGGCACCCACACGCGCAGCACCGGCGAGATCGGTCTCTTCCGCCTCGTCAGCGAAAGCGCCGTCGCCTCCGGCGTGCGTCGTATTGAAGCCATTGCCGGACTCGAAGCTTACAACGCCGCGCGTGCCGATGCTGAGTTGCTGAAACTTCTTGCTGGTAAAGTGAGCGCGCAGGGCGCGGCCGATCTGGAGAAGAAGCTCGATCAAATCCTCACGCAGCAGAAGGAACTCGAAAAAGCCCTCAAAGCCGCGCAGCAGCGCGAAGCTTCATTGAAGGCCAAAGAGCTCATCGCCAAAGCCGTCATCAACAACAGCATCATCGTCAACCTCGGTGACGTGGATGCTGACTATGCTGTGGGTGTGGCTGAAGCCTTGAAGGGCACCTTCAATGGCATCGTCGTTCTCGCCGCCACCGGCGGTGGCAGCGTGGCATTGATCGCCAGCGTCGCCAAAGAGCACCAAGGCAAAGTCCAGGCCGGCAAGATCATCCAGACAATCGCGCCGATCGTCGGCGGTAAAGGCGGTGGAAAGCCCGACTTTGCACGCGGCGGCGGCAAGGATGTGGCCAAGGTGGATGCGGCACTGGCGGAAGCGCTGAAGATGATTGGTGGGTAGTCTCGTTGATGTGCCTCACGGCACCGCATGCCTAGCCTGAATTTTTCACACTCACTGGGAATAGGTAAACAGTGTGTGGGACGCGTAATGTAGCTCGGTATTATGATACCGAGTCGCGCCCTTCGCGGACTCGGTGCCCCGAGCAACATCGCCGGATGTCAACGTTTGGAGTGTGAGAAGTGCGGGCTAGCTCATGTATTGTAGTCCCGGCTTTAGCCGGTTCTGGGCGCGCGTTCTTGTAGCACCCGCTGTCCAGAACCGCTTAAAAGCGGGACTACAATACGGCCTTGCTTGACTTGGACACTCGAGTTGAAATCAACCCATGTATGCTTGGCGAAAATGGACGCAGGAGATGCGTGACGAGGTTCTGCGACGCCGCAAGCTGTTGAATCGTCCTTGGCATGGGCCGCCGCATTTCACTGGCCAGCAGACAAGCCAGTATCTCATCACCGGGACATGTTACGAGCATGCCCCGATCATCGGTTCCTCAATGGAACGCATGGATGACTTCGTGAAGCAGATGCAACACGCGTGCGAAGAACTCGGGGCAGTTGTTCACGCATGGTGCGTTCTTCCCAATCACTACCATTTGCTTGCTACTGCCTCAGACCTCCCGCCCCTCATCGCAAAGCTCGGCAAACTGCATGGCCGCATGTCCTTTGCCTGGAATGGAGAAGATGATGCACGTGGGCGTATCTGCTGGCATCGGGTGACTGACCGCGCGATGCGTAGTGAAGCCCACTTCTGGACAACCGTGAACTACGTCCATCACAATCCCGTAAAGCATGGTCATGCCTCCAAATGGACCGACTGGCCATGGTCCAGCGCGCATGATTATTTGCGAGAAAAAGGTAGAGATGCAGCCACCCTCGCGTGGAAGGCCTATCCAATTCTCGACTATGGTGCAAAATGGGACGACTGAATCTCAGTATTGTAGTACCGGCTTCAGCCGGTCCGGGCGAACGTCCACATAGCACCCGCTTTCCAGAACCGGCTAAAGCCGGGACTACAAAACCCAGATTCCCCCTCCACCCACCCACATGCGCCGCCTCGATCAACTGCTCTCTGCCCTCGGTTACTGTTCACGCCGGGAGGCGATGGCCTTTGTCAAAGAGGGCCGGGTGAAGCTGGAGGGCGTGGTGGTGAAGCGTTCGGATCAGCGGGTGGATTCCGCGCTGATCACTGTGGATGACGAACCGCTGGAAGCACCGGATGGTTTGCTGGCGATGCTTCACAAGCCTGTGGGCTACTCATGCACCCACAGCGAGGAGGAAGGCCAGAACATCTATGAGCTGCTGCCCGCGCACTGGCCGGATCGCAATCCAGCGGTGACGAGCGTGGGCCGTCTCGACAAAGACACCAGCGGCCTCCTTCTCGTCACGGACATCGGCAGCCTCGTGCATCGCTACACCTCGCCGAAATCGGACATCGAGAAGACCTATCTCGTGGAAGTGGATCGCGAACTCGATCCCGCGCTCATCGACATCTTTGCCAAAGGCGATCTCATGCTCCGCAGCGAGGAGAGACCCTGCCTGCCCGCGACATTGGAAATCGTTTCCAGCCTGTCCGCTCGCCTCACGATCACGGAAGGCCGTTACCATCAGGTACGCCGCATGTTTGCCAGCCAGGGCTGGCGCGTGGAAAATCTGCACCGTGAGCGCTTCGGCCCCTACACCCTCGGCGATTTGGCGGAAGGCGAGTGGCAGATGCTTTCGCTGGAACACGTGCCACGCTGAGCACGTTCACGGCAGTCTTTAAATGAAGCACGCTTTTCTATGCGCGGATCCGCAGCGCGGATAAAAAAACAGCACCCAAGAGACCTTGGGTGCTGCGTGAGAGTAGCTGGAGCTAGTGGCAACTGATCAATGATGATGGCCGCCAAAGTAGCTGCGGCCGCCACCAAAGCCGCCAAACGGAGAGCAGCCAATGTTACTGGAAAAGCTGCGATTGCCGAATGGAGAACCACCGAAGCCACCACCAAAGGGCGACAGATTGTTGCTGCCTAGGAAAGGAGAGCTGTAGACGCTCCTGGTGTATCCAATGTTACCGAAGTTCCCAAAGGAACGGTGCGGGCTGGAGTAGCAGTTACGATTGTAGTTACTATAAGCGTAGGGCCTGGAATAACCGCCATAGTAATTAACCGGTCCACCCAAGCCGAGCAGCGGGCTCGAATAGTAGCTGGTGTTGTAGCTGCGGCCATAACCGCCGTACCCTCCGTAGCCATAGCCGGGATACCCGTACATGTCGCATGAGGAGAGTGATAGAGCGGCGAAGACTGCGCCGCACAGGAGAATGAGTTTCGTTTTCATGACAGTGGGTTTGACGTCCACACATGAGAACTATTCAGAAATAAATACAATTAACTTTAAAACCAACCATGGCCCGGTGTTGAACGCAGCCTGTAGCCGTGGATGTTGACCGCTTTTCCCAAGCCATTTTCACATGTCCGCTGAATCCGTCACCTCCGCCATTCTGTTCACGCTCACGCCCGAAGCCGCCCGAGTCATGGGATGCTTGATCGAAAAAGAAATCACGCTGCCGGATTACTATCCGATGACGCTGAATGCGCTGGTCACCGCCTGCAATCAGACCACGAACCGCGACCCCATCGTGCGCTATGACGAACGCACCGTGCTGCGGGTGCTGGAGTCGATGAAATCCCACGGCTACGTTTTTGAAGTCAACATCGTGGGTGGACGCACGCTGAAGTACCGTCACAACCTGAAGGGCAAGCTGCAAGGTCTGGACCGCTCCCACATGGCGCTGCTGTGCATGCTGCTGCTGCGCGGATCACAAACGGCAGGCGAGCTGCGCCAGCGCACCGAGCGCCTGTTTGAATTCCCGGACGTGCCCAGCGTGGAGAACACGCTGGCCGAGCTGATCGGCTACAACGAAGGCCCGCTGGTGCAGTGCATTCCGGCCGGCCCAGGGCAGCGCGTGGCGCAGTTCATGCATCTGCTCTGTGGTGAAGTGGCAGGCGCAGAGGCTGCTACTCTCTCTGCCCATGCGGCGGTTGCACCGGCTGCAGAAGATTCATCCGATGCTGACTGGCGTGCGAAGATGGAGGCGGAGATCACGCTGCTGAAGGCCCAGGTGTCGCGGCTGCAGACGCTGATCGGTGCGGTGAAGTAACCATCACTCCAGCCGCATCAGGCTGCCGATGCGATAGGCACCGCCGAGCAGGCGCTTGTTGTCATTGGCTGCATTGGTGGTGTCGAGGTAGAGGATGTGCGGGAAGTCATTGAGCTCGATGACATGCGTGGTGTCCTTGACGCTCTTGAAAGCCTCATTGAGATCGTTGAGATCTTTGATGGCCTTGCCGTTCACCTTGTTGACCACCTGACCGCCGAGCTTGTCATAGCCCTGGGCGCTGGGAGTGGGCAGCACGAGACTGAGGAAGACGAGTTTTTTGCGGCCTTCTCCCTCATACTTGTCAGGATGAGAGGCGACGCGTGAGAGGCGCAGAATGGCACCGCCGCGCTGCTCTTCGCCAAAGGCGTCCAGATACGAATGTGATAACTCCTGAAACAGCAGTCCTCCCATCAGCACGTAGCGCGGACCTTTGTCGAACAGGTAGGG
Source organism: Verrucomicrobiaceae bacterium (assembly GCA_027490195.1). Lineage (GTDB taxonomy): Bacteria > Verrucomicrobiota > Verrucomicrobiia > Verrucomicrobiales > Verrucomicrobiaceae > Prosthecobacter. The sequence goes on from JAIXYN010000028.1 coordinate 12,379, forward strand.
CAGCACGAGAAAGTCATCCGGCTTGCGGCGGGTGAGCTCTCCCTTGAGCGTGACTTCCTTGCCTTCGCGAATCACTTGGATCTCCACCTTGTCACCCACATAGGCACGGCCGCGCACCAGATGGCTGGAACTGAGGGCGCCGAACTGCGGGTCCTTGTAGTCTCCGCGTGAATCAATGACGAACCCATTGATGGCCACCAGGATATCGCCCTTCTTCATGCCGGCCTTTTCAGCCGAGCCGCCCTTCATGACCATGCTGATGAGCACGCCCGGGGCATCGGCCTTGAGTCCAAGGAAATCACGGAACTGCTCGTCCAGCGTGGTCTGAAGTTCCATGCCGAGGCTGGGGAAGCCTTCATAGCTGCCGTCCGCCACGTCTTTGAGAAAGTGCTCGATGATCGGCGCCGGGAGAATGGTGGTGACTTGGTTCTTGGAGTCGTAGCTCAGCAGCAAACCAACGAGCTTGCCGCTTTTCACCACAGGAAGGGTGAAGCTGTTGGCCTCGCTGCGCACGATGTTGTTGGCCTCATAGACGAGGAAGCCGGAGCCTTCGACATTGTAGCGGCGGGTCATCACTTTGCTGATTCTCAGCTCACTTTTGATGAGCTCACCGACGCGGCCGGTCTGCAAGATGTCCACCTTGTCATCAATGCGTGTGCTGCTGTCCACCGCCATGGGCTTGAGGCCGGCGAAGAACGCCTTCTGCTTGTCGGAGGGCGCGGATTCCAGCAGAGCCAGATTGGCTTCGTAATCCACCGCCACGACTTTGGCGGGAAGCTTCTGGCCAGTGGCCGGCAGCTCGAGCTCGATGTAAGTGGCGTCCGCCACCATCTGTCCAGTAACGAGCACACGGTTGCCAGCAAGCACGACACCGAGTCCGCGCCGGCTTGAAGGCGATTCCTTCTGCCAGGGCAGATGCAGGCTGTAGGGCTGGGAGGTGGCGTTCACCCGCACCAGTGAATTGTTTTGGACGACCTGCTGCGGAGCAGAGCCCGCCTCTGCTGGCGCAGGGGCACGCTTCTTTTTGGGGGCTTCTGTCTCGGGTGTCTGAGCCGACAAAGTGGCGGCACCGAGTGCAAGGAAGAGGAAAATCGGGGAGAACTTCATGGATGCGTCTAGGCTGAAAGGTTCAAGGTCGGATCACGCGGCTATTCATCGCCAAGATAGGAGTCTTCCATGATGTTGTAGGTCTGCATGATGCGTTTGTGGGCGGCCTCAGCGAGTTCACGCTTGAGCACCAGCGGGCGGTTTTTTTCCAGCAGAATGATCTCGATGAAGGGCTTGTCCTTCTTGGCCAGCGCCGTCTCCACATCCTTGAGCGTTTTGATTTTCACGCCGTTGATTTCATCCACGATGCTGTGGGCATAAGGAGTGATCCAGGTGTTCACTTCATCTGGCAGCACGTTCGTCAGCACCACCGGCTCTGGGCGCTCAACGTAGAGCTTGTCGGTCAGGAAGTTGTCGAAGACGTAGTTGACTGTGTCGTCGCGCATTTGATGGGCATCCATCAGGTTGCGGTCCAGCGGCTGAAACACGAGCCCGGCGTTGACGATGTAGCGTGGGCGTTGGTTGTACTGGGCACCGAGGCGGACATAGGGATCAAAGCGTTTCAGCGTCACCGTGGACTCCAGTTTTTTGCCATCGCGCATGTACTTCAGCTTGATGGTGTCGCCAGCAAACTTGCGCTCGACGATTTCATTCATGTCCATCAGCTCGCCTTCAAAGCGCACGAGGCCGTTGTTCATCACCGGGTTGTCATCAATGCTCAGAATGACGTCACCGATTTTCAGCAGATCGCCCACGCTGCCCTGGGGCTCCACATCTCCGACCATCACGCCGACACCATCACTGCCGGTGCCGAGCGCCTTGGCCTGCGCAGGATTCTCAATGGGGAAATCGCTCGCGGCGAGATCCACGTAGTGATCGTAACGGCCATCTTCGATGTCCTTGAGGAAGCGTTTGATCACCGGCACTGGGATCATGTAGCCGACATTCTGCGCCACGCGGCCGCTGAAGCCCTGGAAGGCCACGCCGACGACTTTGCCCTCTTGCATCACCGGACCGCCGGAGTTGCCGGGATTGATGGCGGCATCCACCTGAATGGCGAGATGCGAGTCCACGCTGGTATGGCTGTAAGGGCGGAAGTCGATGCGTGAGACCACGCCGCGCGTCACGGAGATGCGATCACCGCCGATGGGATAACCGATGGCGATCACCTCAGTGTTGAGCTGGGGAATGCCGCCGAAGTCGAGCGGCTTGAGCTTTTCAAAGTGGCTGCTGTCCTCGGCTTCGATCAGCGCCAGGTCACAGTCATGCGCGATGTGGACGATCCTGGCCGGATGCGGCTCGGGATCGTTGGTGGTGCGGATCAGAATGCGTGTGGCATTGCTGACGACGTGCGCATTGGTCAGGAAACGGTTTTTGCCAATGAGGAATCCGGTGCCGCTGCCACCGCTGGGCTGCCCGGCGTTCCACGGCTCACGGTAATCGGGGACGAGCACCGAAACGTCGATGTTCACGATGCCTTCCCAGGCGCCTGATTTAACATCGATGGCCTGAGTCGCCGGGGGCGGTGCCTTGGCGGGTTGCGCGCAGAGGGCTGAAGGAAGCAGAGCCAGGGCGAGAAAAGTCAGGAGCGGTCGGGTGTTCATGCGAGTGACGTGAAGTCACAAACATACGCGGCCCGCCGCTTCTAACACAAGTTTGCTGATGAAATAATCACCGTGAAAGCGAGCGCTTACTTCTTTCCGGCTTTTTTCCTCGCTTCGTTGAGCTTCTTGAGGTCTTCCGCACGCTTCGCGTTCTGGGCCTCGGCGCTGTTCGGATTGGCCGGATCTGTGATCATAGGAAAATTATCCGTGCGGAATGGCGTCACGGGCAGGCCTTCGGCGGAATACACATTGCAGATAGGATTGTCAGCCCAGGCATAGCGCACGGCCACCGGCTTGGCGACGCCTGCGGCGCTCACTTCGATCTGATTCGTGCCTTTCTTCGAGCCACCGATGATGCTGGCCTTGGCCCAGGCCCACTTCTTGTCCTCACCACAGATCATGAAGCCTTTGACCTCATCCGTATCGACGGTGCGCAGGCCCTGCGGAGCGAAGTCAAAAGTCAGCAGTGCTTTGCCGCCGTCGAACTTCGCGTCTTTGAGCTCCGGGCTGCGGTAGGGCAGCTTCTGGCCGTAATCCTTCACCAAAGCCCAGCGGGCGAGGCGCTCGGCCACGTCGCGCTTGTTCTTCGGATGGATGTCATTCGCTTCACCGAGGTCGGTGATGACGCACTGGCCGGTGTGCGGCAGTTTGCTCATCGTGAGAGTCTGGGCTTCGCGCAGCTCGGCCCAGTCGCTTTCGACTGGCTCCGTCTGGTAAGGCTTGAAGTCGGCCAGTTGCACCCAGTAGAAGGGGAAATCGCCCTGCTTCCACTCTTTGCGCCAATGGTCGATCATGAAGGGAAACAGATCGCGATATTCCTTAGCGCGGCTGGCATTGGATTCGCCCTGGTACCAGATCACGCCTTTGATGCCGTAGCCAATCGTCGGGTGCAGCACACCTGCATAGAGATTGCCCGGACGGTGCTGGCCAGCCATGGGATTCTGCGGCGCGCGTGGTGCCTGCGTGGTAAACAATGTCTTGGCTTTGGCGGCTTCCATGCGGGCTTTGGCCCAGGCATCCACTTTGGCTTTATGATCGGCCACCTGCTTATCGAAGGCTTCCTTCGTGAAGGTGGACTCGGTTTGTTTCCAGCGGGCGATGATGGAGGCAAAGCGCGGGTCTTTCTCCAGCACATCGCGCTTCACCCAAGCTTCGCAGGCGCTGCCGCCCCAGGCATTGTCAATGAGGCCGACAGGCACGCCGAGCATCTCATGCAGCACGCGGCCGAAGTGATAGCCCACAGCGGTGAACTGGCCGGCATTGGTCGGTGAGCATTCCTCCCACTGGCCTTTGAAGTCGTCCTGGATCTCCTGCGTGCCAACCTGCGGCACCGAGATGAGGCGGATCTGAGGGAACTTCGCCTGTGCGATGTCGAGATCGGCATCCCAGACACTGGAGAGATTGAAGCCCATGTTGGACTGGCCGGAGCAGATCCACACTTCGCCCACGAGCACGTTTTTCAGCTCCTTGGTGCTGCTGCCCTTGATGGTGATGGTCGCTGGCTTCGCATTCGCCGGCACCGCATCGAGCTTCACCGTCCATTTGCCATCCGCGCCGGCTTTGGCGGTCTTGGTTTGACCGGCAAAGGTCACTTTGATCTCCGTGCCCGGCGTGTCCCAGCCCCAGACCGGATTCGCCTGCTTCTGCTGCAGCACCATGTTATCGCCAATGATGGCCGGGAGTTTCAGTTCCGCACGGGCGGAAACTACAAGAAGCGTGAGGAGGCAGAGAATGCGCATGAGGTTGGAAAAAAGCTGGAAGTTGGGAACGCTGCGTGAAGGCAGATCATTGCAGCAGGATACAAGGATTGTGCTGCGGACTGTCGCCAGCGTGTGCTAAATTTTCGCGTGATTCGTTTCGTCTTTGCCGCCGCTCTTCTGCTCACCCTCGCCGCCTGCGGCAAGTCGCGGCCGCGTGCAGACTTGGTCTTCATCAATGGTGCCGAGCCGGAGAGCATTGATCCGCACATCGTGTCCGATCAGGTCGGCATGCGCATCTCCTCCGCCTTGTTTGAAGGCCTCTGCCGCATTGACGAAGCTGGGAAACCGCAGCCCGGCATGGCGGAACGCTGGGAGATGACGCCGGATCGCAAGACCTACACCTTTCATCTGCGTCCCAACACCACATGGAGCGATGGCGCACCGCTCACGACGCAGGACTTTATCTATTCGTGGAAGCGTGTGCTCACACCCGAGTTCGGAGCCGACTACGCCAGCCAGCTCTACGTCGTCAAAAACGCCCAGCAGTATCACGAAGGTACACTGAAGGATTTCAGGCAGGTTGGCGTGACCGCGGTGGATGACCGCACGCTGCGCGTTGAGCTCGAAAATCCCACGCCCTACTTCATCGACCTCTGTGCCTTCACAGCATTCTATCCCGTGCCGCAGCGCATCGTTGAAAAGCACGGCACGGCGTGGATCAAACCGGGATGCCTGATCGGCAACGGCTCCTACACGCTGGAAGAGTGGCTGCTGGACGACCGCATCATTCTGCGCCGCAACGAGCGCTATTGGGACGCCGCCAATGTGCCCATGAAGAGCATTGAAATCCTGCCCATTTCAGAGCCGAACACCGCCATCAATTACTTCCTCACCGGCCAGGCCGACCTAATCGTGGACAAGGGCATGGTGCCCACCTCGCTGACCGTCAAACTCAAGCAGCAGCCCTACTTCCACACCGGCCCCTTCCTCGGCAGCTACTTCACCCGCTTCAATGTCACCCGCGCTCCCTTTGACAATCCAAAGATCCGCCTGGCCTTCTCGCTGGCGATTGATCGCAAGCGCATCACCGAAAAAATCACCCATCTCGGCGAGCGCAACGCCTACAGTCTCACCCCGCCCGGCACCGGACAAAACTACCAGCCACCACCCGGCCCTGAATTCGACCCCGAACGCGCGCGCAAACTTCTCGCGGAAGCTGGCTACCCCGGCGGCAAAGGCTTCCCGCGTGTTGAGTACCTCTACTTTCCCAAGCCCATCGAGCGAAACATCGCCGTGGAACTGCAGGCCATGTGGCAGCAGCATCTGGGCATCAGCGTTGACCTGGCAAAGCAAGAATGGAAGATCTACCTCGATTCCATGAAGAACAAAGACTACTCCCTCTGCCGCAGCAGTTGGGTGGGCGACTACAACGACCCCGGCACATTCTTGGACATGTTCCTCTCCGGTAACGGCAACAACCGCACCGGCTTCGCCAGCGCTTCATACGACGCACTCATCGCCGCCGCTGCTCGTGAACCGGATTTGAATCAGCGCAACACACTCTTCCAGCAGGCCGAAAAACTTCTCGTCACTGAAGAAGCCATCATCATCCCCATCTACCACTACGTCGGCGTCCAGTTCTACCACGCCGACCGCCTAATGGGCGTGCAGGCGAACTTGATCGATGATCATCCCTTCCGCTGCATGCGGTGGAAGTGATCATTTCGCCACACCCGCCACGGCGATGCCGAGTTCCACGGTCGGCTCAGCCGCATCATTCATCGGCGGCTCCGTGGCTGCGCCATTGGCGGATTTGAGGTCATTTCCCACGGACCAGATCAAACCGCGTGCCAGGCTGTATTGCAGCGGGGAACCGGTGTAGGGATCGACAGGCACATCGAGCAGGAAGTTGAAGGTACGCAGTTGTTCGAGGGTAGCAGGCACCATTTTTTTCTCGGCAATGCAGCGCCGCACCGCAAACAAGGTGACGATCAAATTCCCACGGGTGCGCGCAAGTCCAAGCGCAGCGGGCAGCGAAGTGTAGGTCTTCATGCGCTGATGGTAGTAGGCCAGCCCGGCGGAGTTCGGCTGGTAGGAAGCCTCGCCAGCAGCGTCGTGTTTCAGATGCACCTCGGCGGTGAGGACCAGCGGTGTCTCGGTTTCATTTTTGATCTGCCGGAACGCCGTGGCGAAATGCTGCAGGGTTTCGTACGGTTTGAAAAACAACCGGCCCGGACGATGCAGCTGCACGCCACCGGGCATGGTGTCGAGATTCTCGCCGCTCTTCGGGCCGAGAATGAGTTTTTTCTCATGTACGTAATAAGCATTCATTGCCCCCTCCAATACTTCCGTCATGGGCTGGCAGACACTGAACTGGCGCTGAAACTGCCGCAGCGTGGCTTCTGGCAGCTTGGTCTGCCGCAGCAGATCGGCCAGCGTTTGTGCGGCGAGTTTCTGTGCCTCCAGCGAGCGCTGGTAGCAGGAGGGCCAGGCCCAGATTTGCTCCAGCCGCCAGCCAAACTCCGCGAGATCGATCGCCGCAGTAAACGCCGCCTCCTCCTGCATGCGGCGTGAGAGGTAGGCGGCCTCCGCCTGCTTGAGCACCATCATCTGATGCAAGCGCGGGTCCATGCACAAATCTTCGGCGTGCCATGCTGCATGCGTGGGATGCCAGTCGGCGTCTTCCAGAAGATCACGCAGATTGTCGAGCGCGATGCCATTGGACTGGACGACGCGCGACAGCGTGGGTGTGTCCCACAGCCATGGCGGTTTGCCGTTCAATCGCGTTGAGTCGTAAGGCACCAGCGCATTCAAAAACTTGCGCAGCTTGCCAGGCGTCTGAATCGACACCGCCTGATCGACCGGCCGGTTTAAAAGCAGGTCTGTGTCCAGGCCCGGCGCTTGATCGTCCACATACAGCCAGGCGATGAAGACCAACGCCAGCATTCCCATGCTCAGAATCGCCAGCGTGGACCATGAAGCCTCGCGCTCCACGGCATGCTCAGGCCGCTTCTTGACCAGTCTGGAAGGCGGCGCCTGGCGTGGTACAGCGGGCACTTCTTCCACCACCGCTGGCGGTGGAGCTTCCACTGGTGGCCTGGGTACTGCTTGGCGCTCTTTGGGCGCGGATGTCCGTTTCTCCTCGATGTAGGGGCGCTTCTTTCCGGGCGGCGCATCCAGCCACTCCAGATCCAGCTCCCAAGGGGACGACCATGCACCACCCGCCTCTCCGCGGTGCGCGGGCTTGTCGGCGGGTGTTTCTGGCGGCGTATGGGGCCGGATCATGCGCCGCAGTATGTACTCTCGAACGCGTGCGGGCAATACGCGTCATTGCTTCGTCTGGCGCAGTTCCTTCGCCTTACCGCCGAAATAGGGGTAGCGGTCCCACACGTTCGTCGCTGGATCGACGCGCGGATCGTTCGTCTCACGCATCCAGGCATCGGTGCTGTCGCTGAGCCCGGCTTTGACCTTCGCAAACCGGGGATCGGCGGCGAGGTTGACCCCTTGATCGGGGTCGTTCTTCACATCGTAGAGTTCCTCGGCAGGCCGTTTGCCAAAGCTGATCTCAAACAGCGGCTTCACCGCCGGATCATTCGCATGCGTCATCAGGTAAAGCTTCGTGCGCGAACCATCAATGTCACCGTAAGGCCCCACGGCATGATAGAGCTGTGGATCGCCCGCCGGCCAGCGGTCCGGCCGCAGATTGCGCAGATATAAAAACTCCGCCGTGCGCACGCCACGCACGGGATAGCTCAGATCGCCCCGCCGCACGTTCGCGTGCCGCTCACGCTCGATGAACACGCGGTCGCGCTTCACCGCCGGAGGTTCTCCCGTCAGCACATCGACCAAACTGTGCGCCGTCATCTCCGGCCACGGCTGGAGCCCGGCGATCTCCAGAAACGTCGGCGCGAAGTCGGTGAGCGAGACGAACGCATCGCTCACGCTGCCCGCCTTCACCCTGCCGGGCCAGCGTACCGCCAGCGGCACGTGCGTGCCTTCGTCATAGCAATGTGCGAGTCCGTGCGGCATCTGCCAGCCGTTATCGCTGGTGTGAATCACCACCGTGTTGTCCAGCTCGCCGTTCTTTTCCAGCAGCGCGAGGGCCTCACCAAACGCCTCGTCCATCAGCTCCACCTGCGCGAGATAGTCCGTGATCTCCTCGCGCACTTCAGGCACATCTGGCAATGCCTTCGGCACACGCACCTGCGCCGGATCAATGCCACGCGCCCTGCCAGTGCCGGCGCGCCAGCGGTTCAGTGAGGTGTGAGTCGATCCGAACCAAAAGAAAAAGGGCTGCTTCTCCTTTCGCCCGGCCATGAAGGCGGAAAAGTCTTTGAACTCGGTGCCGGCTGGATTCAGGTCGCGGCCGAAATCTTTGAAATTCCCCGGGGACCAGCCCTTGCCAGAGAATCCCACATGCCAGCCCGCCTGGCTCAGTGCATCGCCGAACACGCGAAATTTCCCCGGGAACTTGCTCCACAAGCTCGCCGCATCCTCAAGCTGATGCGCCGCACGCCCGGTGACGATGCATGAGCGAGTGGGCGAGCACGACGGCACCGGGCAGAAGGCGTTCGTGAAACGCATGCCCTCGCGTGCCATGCGATCAAAGACGGGTGTGCGCACCGCCTTGTCACCATTCGCCGCAGCGTGCTCATAGGACCAGTTGTCGCCGATCAGCAGCAAAATGTTTGGCGCGGCATTCACCGCAGAACCTAGGATCAGCAGAGAGAGCAGCAGACGAATCATGCTTTACGAAACGGTGGTGATGGCCACCGCCTCTCATTCCATTGCATCCCAACGGCAAGCCGCAGGGCAACAGGTGTCATCGCCTCGTATGGCCGGCTCTCAGCGCCAGGCCATGAATCGATAGGCCCCAAACGGATGACTGCTCACCCGTATCTGCCAAGGGGCATCCAGTGCGAGGGCTTCACGCAGCTCGTCGCCCTGAAATCCCGCACGAATGCTCGCCTGCATGTCATGGCGTTGCACATGATTGAGCTCCGCCAGCTCACAAAACAACCTGCCGGAGAGGCTGTGAATCCAGTGACGAGCAGGTTCGGCAGCAATGATCAACCGTGTCACAGGAGACAGGCGCGAACCCAGCAGACGGAGTTGTTCCGTGGTGAAATGATGCAGAAACAAATTCGCGATCACGATTTCTGTGTCTGGCAGCGCCTGTGCCAGTACATCACCGCGCGTCCATTGCGCCTCCACAGGCCAGAGCTGCGGCCTGGGTGCCAAATCAAAAGCATGCAGCGCCGCCTCAGAGCAACAGCCTGCTTCCAAGAGCCGCAATGAAAGAGCTCCATCCCCCGCACCCAGCTCCGTGATGCGCCAACCGACTTCGCGATGACGGCGAACCATGCGCTCAATCCAGCGATGATTGCCCATGATGCCGTTGACCTGCAGCATTTCCTCACGCGCGCGGATGGCGTCGGGGTCATCTGGCGGCAGCGTATCGAGAAGTTCAGGCTGGAAGGCACGCTCTTTCATGGCTTCAGACTACCGGGGGCAAGGCTGCGAAAAAATCAGCGTCACATTCGAACCGCCGAAGCCACTGGAGTTGCTCATCGCGACACGTGGGGCCTGATCGTTCGGACTGGTGAGGATGTCCACGCCTTCGCAGGCGGGATCTAGCTGCTGAATCTTCGCCGAAATCGGCATGAAGCCCTCCTTCAAGGCCAGGCAGCAGATGCCAGCCTCCAGAGCTCCCGCGAGACTAAGCCCGTGACCGGTCAGTGCCTTGGTGCTGCTGACCTTCGGTCTGACATCACCGGTGAAGAGAGTTTTGAGCGCGCTCAGCTCGGCAATGTCGCCTGCGCTGGTCGCGGTGGCATGAGCATTGATGTAGTCGATCTCGGCGGCTTTCAGATCAGCATCCTGCAGCGCTTGGGTCATGGCGCGTGCCAGTCCGCTGCCGCTGGGATCTGGTGCGACCACATCGTAGCCATCGGAGCCCTGGCCCCAGCCTGTGACCTCCGCGTAAACGGTGGCACCGCGTGCGGCGGCGTGTTCCGCATCTTCAAGCACGAGCGCCACACCGCCACCGGTGGTGATGAAGCCATCGCGGCCTGCATCAAACGGACGCGGTGCTAGGGCAGGGTCACTGTGCGAACTCAAGGCCCTCAGCGAAGCAAATGGCAAAACGGTGTGCAGCAGCTGGGCGTCTTCCGCACCGACCACGAACATGGTTTTCTGCCGCCCCATCCGGATCATGTCGCAGGCGTGCCCGAGGGCGTGTGAGGAAGAAGCGCAGGCGCTGTTGAACGCCAACGCGGCACCTTTGATTCCAAACAGGGCCGTGAGATTGAGGTGCAACGAATTCGGCATGCCGGAGATGACCACAGGCGCTGAAGTGCGGGCCGGCCCGCGTTTGATCACCGAATCCATCGCCAAATAGGTCATCCAAGGCGATCCTGCCGAGGCACAGTACAAGCCGGTCTGCGGATCCGAAACCTGCGTGGGTTCCAGTTTGGCATCAGCAATGGCCTCCTTCATGGCGGCGTAGGCAAACACGGCATTGGGAACCATCGTACGCAGTTGCGCACGGCTCAGCTTCACATGCTCGGGGAAGGTCCAGTCGAGCGGATCAGAGGTGGGGAATTCGAAGCCCTTCACCGTTCCTGCCAGCTTCACGCGGTCATTGGCAGCGGCCAGTTCTGGAACAAATTCAATGCCAGACCTGGCTTCGCGCAGGCTTTCCGTCACCGCAGCACGGTTGTTGCCGATGCTGGAGATGAATCCCAGCCCGGTGACGACCACGCGGTTCATGAGTCGCTCGCGCCAAATTTGGAGCGGAGGAATGTCTTCAGATCTCCCAGAGTGGCGATGCCGCCCATCTCTTGCGTGGCGATGGTGAGGCCGAGGACTTCTTCCGCCGTCATCATGACTTCGATCATACCAAAGGAATCCATGCCAATGTCACCCATCAGCTTCATGTCATCGGTGACTGTGGCCATGCCATCAGGTCGTGGGTTGGCGGCATCACGTGCCAGCACACCGAGAATGATGGTCGGCAGCTCGTCGAGGTTCTTGGTTTCTTCAAAGCGTAAAGCGGCGGCGACCGTCTCCTCACTGCAACGTTTCAGGGATTTGGCTATTTCCTGTTTTCGGTCTTCGCTCACGGGCATGGCGGTGTTTAGTCCGTTATGTTGATGGTTCAATGCTTTTCAGTGCGGAAGGCACCTAGGGAGCCGTGGCAGCCATGGCTATTCACTCGATCGTGGAGTTAATCTAGGGTCTGCAGGCGATGAATGGCACGCTCTTTCGCTTTTCGTTCCGCCAAACTCCAGCCACCACGGGCTGCGCCTAGAGGACCTGAGTTCAGATCCGTTGCGGCGGCTGACTGGTCAAAGGAACCTGTTTGAGGGTGTTGAACGGGATCGTGAGCATCGCATAAAAAGAACCCATGTGTCTGGCGACGGGTTTCTGGCGGAGCAGGAACTTCAAGAGGACATCACGCAGCATCGAGAGCGCTTTGCCGCGCCAGGTGCCCAGCCACATGCCCCACTCGGCGCGAAAGATGGCTGCCTTAGCCGCCTTGCGCCGGAAACGGTTGTAGGCTGGCAGCAGTTGCAGCGGATCGGCCTGGCAAAGAATAGCCGCGAGGAACTCTGCGTCGGCAAAACCGGTGTTCATGCCCTGGCCGCCGATGGGGCTCATGCCGTGCGCGGCGTCACCACAGAGGATGATGCGCCCCTCGTAGTAGCGGTCACAGTTGAATTTACGCGGCGTGAAGGCGCTCTCACTGAGTTGATCGGCGGCGGGTACGTCCATGCCGGTGCGCCTTTTGATCAGTTCACTGACAAACCCCAGTGGCGGATGATCCAGATGCGTTTCAGTCTGCACAATCCAGCGCCGCTGGCCACCGGGCAGCGGAAAAGACTCCACCGCACCCGTCTCGGTGAAAAACAGGTGCGCCTCATCACCCAAACCGCTGCGGTCGATGAAATCGCCCATGGCAAAGTGGCAGTCATAGACATGACCCGGTGCCCGCATGCCGATGAACTCGCGCAGGCGACTGCGGCTGCCATCACAGGCGATCACGAAGCGTGCCGTGAGCGTACGTTCACCAGTTTGCACACAGCAGTGATCCTCCAACTGCCTCACATCGCTGACTTCACATCCAGGCTCGAAGTGCTCCTGCCCCAGATGCTTCAGCAGCATCGCAATGGTGGTGGCCTGCGGAAGTGAAAGAATGAAGCGGTGCGCGTCCGGAATCTCCCGAAACGAAACACAACCTAGCCGGCCACGCTGGCCATGGACTAGGCAGTCGCGCACCTGCACACCCCTGGCGACGAACTCGGCTGCGAGACCCAGCTTGTCCAGAATCTGCAATGAGGGTGGCGTGATGCCGATGGCCGCCGAGTACGCCATGGGCTCTGTACGCCGCTCCAACACGCGGAGACGCAGTCCCTGCTGCTTCAGCAGACAGCCCAGCAACAATCCCACAGGCCCGCCACCCACGATGATCACATCGTAGTCGGTCGCTCCTGCTGTACTATCAGTGACCGGTTTCACGCCTCGACTTGTACCAGCACGGCAGGTTGAGCTTTCTGCGTCGTCGGTATCGCCGCGCCGCAGCGCTCCAGCACCGCCGTTTCCACCGTCAGCCCCGGGCCAAAGGCAATGGCACAGGTCGTGGCACGCTCCGTTTCCGCTTCTTCGAGGAAACCCTTGAGCACAAACATCACCGTCGGGCTGCTCATGTTGCCATAGTCGCGCAACACGCTCCGGGCCATGTCCAGCGCAGCCGCAGGCAGCGCTAGCTGCTCCTCGATCTGCTCTAAAATCGCCCGCCCTCCCGGATGCACCGCCCACTCGTCGATGTCCCCCAGCGCCAGCCCGCATTTGTCCAGGATCCCCCCGAGCATCTCGCGGATGTTGCTACCGATCAGCTCCGGCACATAAGCCGAAAGCACCATGTTGAATCCGTGGTCGCCAATATCCCACGCCATGTGCGCCTCGCTGGAAGGCACCAGCGCCGACTGAAAGCCCTGGACCCGGTAATACGGCCGGTCATGCGCCGGCTCGCGGGCGCTGACGATGGCCGCCGCCGCGCCGTCCGCAAAAAGCGAATTGGCCACAATGCTCTCCGGTTTGCCGCTGACTTGCAGATGCAGCGAGCACAGCTCCAGACACATTACCAACACCACGGCCTGTGGATTCGCCTCACAAAACTGCGCCGCCATGCGCAGCGCCGGAAAGGCCGCATAGCAGCCCATGAACCCCACCGTGTACCGCTCCACGTTCTCATTCAGCCCCACCTCACGGATGATGTGGTAGTCCGGCCCCGGATTCGCAAACCCCGTGCACGAAGCAAACACCACATGCGTGATGTCACTCTTCGCAAACTGCGGACACTCAGCCAGCGTCTTCTGCGCCAGCTTCACCGCCAGCTCGCGGGCGGCTTTGGCATACAGCGTATTGCGCTGCCCGGTGCTCGGCGAGTTCATCGTACCATCCGGCAGCGTGTGAAACAATTCGCCGTCGTCCTTCATGAAGTCGCCGCACGCGCTGTACCGCGTCTCGATCCCCGTGCGCTCGTAGATCATTTCGATCATGCGTTTGGCCCGCGGCTCGGACACCCAGTTCTTCATGCGCTCACGCGAGAACTCATTGGTGTAAATGAACTCCGGCGTCTCCGTGGAGATGTGATGAATGTAAGCGGGCATGATCAGGAAGGATTGCGTTTCAGGGAGACGGCAGCATGCACCTTGATCGTATCACCCACACGGAGGAACAACAGCACAGAGGGGACCTTGATGTCGCTCTTTTTGAGTGAGAGATCGAAGTCGAGTTCGAAGGTAGCCTTGTCGCCCTGCTGTTTCCAGTGGCTGATCCGGCCCGTGATCGTCTGCGTTTTACCCAGCATCGTGAGTTTCAAGGGCAGCGTGGCAGGCTTCGAATCTCCCTGCCGGATGGCAGAGAAGGGCGCGTCGATGACGCCGGTGATGAGCGGATGGGCCGTGGCCTGCATGGCCTTGAGCATGTTTTCATCACGCTTCGCCTCGGCGGTGTCCATTTTCGCCACTTCGACGGTCACGGCCGCCACCACCCGTGTGGGATTTCCGGCGGCATCGGTGGTAACCTTGGTGACAAAAGGTTTCGTGGCCACCTTGCCACCCCAATCATGCAGGGTGGAGGTGCCGTCGAAGGAGATCTGGCTGGTGCCAGACCAATGAGTGGTGTCAGCCAGGGCATTGCCAAGCAGCGCCATGCAGACGAACGATGAAAGCCGGAAGATCATGGCGGTTCGCATCATTACGCAGCCCACCGGGATAAAAACGTGCTTTCCGATTTAAAAATGATCTTCTCCTCTTCCGGCTTGTCCGCATCATTCCTTCGTGAATGACATTCCAAAGCATGCTGCTAACGATTTGCCATGCCCTCCCCCTGCCGCTGGAAATCCCTCGCCTTGCGCCTTTGGCGCATCGCGCTGCTGGCGCTGGCGGTCCTTGCCATTCGGCGCCTCAAACACCGCAGGCATGATCGAAGTCGCGGTGCCCGCGTAGGCCAGCAGCAGCAGCAGAACGACCATCAGGCTGCGGAAACGTTTCATGCAAAAACCAAATCACTCTGCGTCAGAACCCCCGCAATTCCACACCCCACCCACCCTTCAACCTTTTCCACCCTTCCCACTCTGATGCACGTGATACTCAATCTCATTGGTTACCATATCCAGCGCCATCATGATGCGACGATCCCTGCCACAGTCTTTGCAAAATTGCCGTCCGCTCTGTAATATCACGACCATGAGCACTGACCGCATCACCCTTGATCCCGCCGTCATGTCGGGAAAGCCCTGCATCCGCGGCCTCCGCGTCACTGCTGCAAACATCCTCCGCCAGCTCGCCAATCACCGCACGCCCGAGCAGATCCTCGCGGCCTATCCCTACCTCGAGGCAGCGGACATCGACGCCTGTCTGACCTATGCCGCTTTGCGGGTGGATGATGAAGAGCTCGTCATGGCCGCCGCATGAAGCTGCTGGTGGACATGAATCTGAGTCCGGACTGGGTGCCGCTGCTCGTCTCCTTCGATACACAGTGTAACAGCGTGGAGATCAGGCCGCAGCCTGCGCGCAGGGCTTGATGCGTTTTAACTCGAGACGCATCTCGGTCTCGGTCATCTGGCGGTCATAGCTGCCTTGCAAATTCATCCAGACCTCGGCAGGCCACGCAAAATACCGAGACAGCCGAAGAGCCGTGTCCTCGGTGATGGAACGCTTGCCCTTCACGATTTCATTGATTCGACGGGGCGGGACACCAATATCATGTGCCAGCCGGTATTCCGACAGGCCCTGCGGCACGAGGAAATCCTCACGGAGCACTTCGCCCGGATGAATAGGAGCATGTTTCTTCATGGTTTGGAGAAGACTTCGATTTCACCCGATACGCCGCAACCGTCCCGTTATTATCTCCATTATGCCAACACCAATCTCCAGCTCGCTCATCTGTGGCCCATGCGCCCGTTCTCAGTCCCTCCCACAGTCAGAAGTCTTCCGGACAGGGTGCTGGACTGGCACAGGCGTTCTCAAATACATTGCTACTCACAGTTATTCGCACCCCCACAAGCCCACAGGCAGTTACTTTTTTGAGACAGACCTTCCTGCCGTACAAGAAAGAGCACGCCAGTGTTACACGAGTGCTCACCACTATTTCGAGGAAGAAAAGCCGGGCAAATTCCGAGCATGGCAGCCAAACGCCTTACACTCAGGTCAAATGGAGTATTTGGGGGTTCCAGGGGATGCATCGAACACCTTAAAATTCGTTTTGCTGGACGATGTCAACAACCGCCACGGAATGCTCGCGTTATCTGCATCACTCCCAACTGGCTTCTGTGCAACATGTGGCAGACAGCTCCCTTATGCTTGAAACCAGCCTTCTCCCCACATCATGGAAATTGAGCCTCGCACGAAAGCTTATTAAAAGCCACATTCTATGAAAACGATTACTTCGCAAGAATTCGAGAGTTTGCTGCCCCTTGCCGCTGAATGGGCGGCTGAAAAAGAAGACACGATTCTTCAATCAGGAGTTCCTCTGAACGATTCACAGCTAGCAGACGCGCGGCGGCTAGGTGTGGAAAATCCAGGGCGGGTTCGTTTGCTTCGGGTTTCGCAGATACCCATGCCAAGCCATCCGACTTTGGCGGCGGCCGCATCCGCAACGAATCTTATCTCACCCCTCACTGCAGGCCTGACAGTTCGATATGGCATATTTATTCGCAATGACTGCTGGCCGAACCGCTTGCTTGTTGCTCATGAGCTGGTTCATACATTGCAGTATGAACGACTCGGCGGTTTCGCGGCTTTTCTCCGACCGTATTTGATCGAGTGCCTGACACCTCCTGGCTATCCTTACGGACCGATGGAGAGGGAGGCAGACGCTGTTTCAAAGACACTTTGCGGTTCTCAACCACATTCATAGAGATCTTCGGATTGCCAAAACTGTATGAGGTTGAAAATCAAAACACGGACTGAACTATGAATGAGCGTCCATCAAGATTCGCAGGCCATCATGTTAACGTGTCACTTCATCATGCCTGCAAAAGTGGAAAACTAGTAAAGGTGTTGTCTTTGTTACAGGAAGGCGCAGACCTAAATGCATTAACCGGCACAGGTGAAACACCTCTAAAATTGGCTTCCGCGAAAGGACATCTGGAAATCGTCAAAGTGCTCTTGGGGCTTGGTTCTGATGTCAACTACTGCCCAGGAGATCAAATAAACTCATACACTGAAACAGCTTTGTGCGCTGCGGTTCGCGGGGGACATTTGGAAGTCGTGTCCGCATTGATTAAAGCGGGCGCGAGACCTCAATCGCCAAGCTCATGTTTGTTTCAGCCCTTGAATCAAGCGGCGCGTTTGGGGCTCGTAAATATCGTTGAGGAACTTATTCGGGCTGGAGCCAGCTTGAGCTTGCTTGACGGTTTCGGTGAGACGCCGCTGCATACCTCGGTCAAATCAGGATCCGCTAACGTCATAAGACTACTGTTGATGGCGGGGGCAAATGTGAACGCCCTTGATTCTTCAGGCATGACACCTTTGCACTTAGCCGTCCAATGTCTGAACGACAAGGTTTCATCAGTGCTCTTTGAGTTGTTGAAGTGGCGGCCATGTTTGGACCTAAAGTGCGTAGGCTCTTTATCCACACCAGCGGAGTTGGCTCAAATGCTGGACAAAAACGAGGCGCTAGAAATCTTATGTTGCGCCGGCGCAACCCCGCCATCCTCAATCGATAATTCGGAGGACATAAGTTTCGATTTCATCGATGATGGTGGAAATACACATACATTCAGCTTGTCAGTCGGCGGGCCAATTAGTGAAGCCAGTGACAAAATCTTGGCCGCCAAAATCTCTGACTATGGAACACCCGGACTCCTAAAAAACTTTGGTTGGACATCTTCACCACGCCATTGGGCGATTCTCGAAAGAGTCGTTGATCCAACCAACCTTTTGCGCATAGCGTATTTTGCCAGGAACTGCTGTAATGCGCCAAAAGGTTACGAGCTTGATGATGCATTGTGCCTTCTTGGTGAGTCATATCAAGACGCTGTGGACAGGCTTGTGGAATCAGGACTTCTGCGTAAAATCAGTGTGATTGAGTCGGTGGGTCGGTTTGCAACAACCTTAAGGCTAAAGCAGTTTGCAAAGCAGCATTCTCTGAAGATTGCAGGGACAAAGGAAGCGATATCTGCCATCCTACTAGCTGCAGTCCCTGAATCAGAGCTGGATCTTTTGGTTGATGAACCCAGATATATCCGCACAGAATTAGCAAAGCAGGAGTTAGCGAACAAAAAGACATATCTTGATGGCGCTAAAAAAAGGATTCAAAAGCATATGCTCGGCGCTTTAACTGAAGGAAATCTGTTTTGTGCCGGTTTGCTCGCCTTGGATATGTGCACGTTGCGAGGCAAACCCAGAAAAGTTTCCGCGCAGTCAATATACAAGGCAAGAATCACGCTTTCGGGAGCGTTCCCAGAGGAGGTTGATATAGGAAACAACGATGAACAGACGTTACGCAGAATTGGAGCGATAAACGCTTTGTGCCCAGATTGGAATAGTTGGGCGGAGTTTGGAGTAATTAAGCCGCCTTCACATCCATTTGCGGGCAAGCTTACGCCATATGATTTCTCGGATGAGATCGTTGCGTGGAACGAGCATAACGAACAATCATGAAAATTTGGAGATTGTGGTCCTATTTTTTGCGCCTCTTTGCGGCCACCGAGCAATCTCACCGACAAAACATCATCCCCACATCCACCCCTCCCACCCGCCACGATTACTCAGTGATCACCGACATAGAAACTCGACCACTCTAGGAAGAGCCAGCAACAAAAGTGATCGTCAGGCGCGCGGACCCTCACCGGTCCCGCGCCTCTTTTTTGTCCACTGCCCACTAGAGTCATCGCCTCCACCATATAGAGGGCCACGTGAGCGTAGATGGCAGAGAACGAATTCATTCTCTGCTCCCTCTGCCTCTCTGCGGCAAAATCGCACGTCCCTCGACCTCCAACCCCCCATGGCGCACCACTCTACACGCAAGCTTTCCGAAACCACTCTCCTCCCCCATTCACGTTGCCAAATCATTCCTTTGCCGAAAACAGCGCTTCCTCCTCCACCCATCGTCCCCCGCCGCACCATTCGGCATTCGGCATTCGACATTATTTAGTCATTCGGTTTTACTCATTCGTCATTGTCCTCCCCTCCTCTACCTCTCCCCATGCCCAAGAACCGCCCCTGGCCCTCCCTCGCTCTGCGCCTTTGGCGCATCGCGTTGCTGGCCCTAGCGGTTCTTGCCATTCGGCGCTCGCACTCGCCTGCGGCGGTGGCTTTGACGGTGGACCGCATCCACGACTTCTTCCCCACCGCAGCCTCTCTCTCCCCACAAAACGGCATGCAGGCGGTGAAGGACGCCTCGGGTATCACGCTGGGCCACGTCATGCAGACCTCCCCAGAGGCAGATGACATCATCGGCTACTCCGGGCCCACGAACACGCTTATCGCGCTCGACTCACGCGGCAAAGTCCTGGGCCTGCGCATCCTGAGCAGCGGCGACACGACGGATCATCTGGCTGAGGTGGTGCGCGAACGTGCGTTCTTCAAGCAGTTCACGGACAAGAAAGCCGCCGAGCTCGCGAACCTGCAACCGCAGGCCGTTTCCGGCGCGACGCTGACCAGCAGCGCGATCGCCGAAGGGGTCCTGCGCCGCCTGGGCAAAAGCGCCACCACCTCGCTGCGGTTTCCTGACGCGATCACGCTGGAGGAAGTCAAAAAGCTCGAACCCCGCGCGGCGACACTTCGCGAATCCCAAGCGCATCCCGGTTCACACGAAGTGCTGGATGAGAAAGGTGCGGTGATAGCGCTGGCCGTGCGCACCGCGCCAGCCTCCGATGGCACGGTCGGCTACAAAGGACCGAGCGACACCTTCATGCTGATGGATGCTGGCGGCACGACGCTGCGCGGCATTGCACTGCGGCGCAGTTACGACACCGAGCAGTATGTGGGCTATGTCACCGGCGATCCGGTGTTTTTGAAAACGTTCGATGGCATGACGACGGATAAGATCGCGCACATCGACTTCAATGCCGCCGGCGTGGAAGGCGTTTCCGGGGCCACGCAGACGAGCTACGGCATCGCCGAAGGCATTCGCGTGCGAGCGGAGTCCTGGCTCAAAGAAAACGAAGCCCGCCGCTCTTGGTGGCAGCAGATTCGCTGGCGCTGGCAGGACAGCGGGCATGTGGCGATCCTGCTGGCGGCTTTGGCGATGGCCTTCACGCCGCTGCGGGGCCGGGCATGGTGCCGCCACCTGCACCATGCGCTGCTGGTTATTTATGGCGGTTTCATCGCCGGGGAAATGCTGTCTCAAGGTCTCCTCGCAGGCTGGGCCACCCATGGCACCCCCTGGCGCAATGCGCACGGGCTGGTGCTGCTGGCTGCCGTGGCGCTGCTGGGGCCGGTGTTCACCAGCAAGCAGCTCTACTGCCACCACATCTGCCCGCACGGTGCGCTGCAGCAGCTTCTGGCGCGGCGCTTGCCGTGGCAGTGGTCGCCCTCGAAAGCGGTCGACAAGCTGCTGTCCAAACTGCCCTTCGTGCTCCTCGCGCTGGTTCTTTTCAGCGTGACCTTTGCACTGCCGGTCAATCTGAACGCGCTGGAGCCCTTTGATGCCTACCTGTTTCGCGTGGCTGGCTGGGCGAGCATCACCATCGCCATCGTCGGCCTGCTGTGGTCCCTCTTCACCCCGCTGGCCTACTGCCGCTATGGCTGCCCGACGGGGGCCTTGTTCAAACTGCTGCGCTTCACCGGAGATGGAGATCGCTTCGGCGCGCGCGATTGGCTCGCCGCGCTGTGTGTGGCGTTCGTTCTTCTCTTGGCTCCCGGCTGAAACCGGACTACCAACACACCTGACATGCCCCTCATTTCCAAATTAGAGTCCAAATTCGGCCGCTTCGCCATTCCCAACCTGGTCAAGATCATCGCCGGATTTCAATTGCTCGTGCTCTTCATGGTCATGGTGATGTCGCCAGAGGGCGCGACGGCGTATTTGCAGTTCCTTGAGCTGAATCCGACACGGGTGCTGCACGGCGAGGTCTGGCGGCTGGTGACCCATGTGTTCATTCCCGGGAATTTTAAGCTCATCTGGGCGGTGATCGGCGCGATGTTCATGATGTGGATTGGCAGCGGTTTGGAAGCGGCCTGGGGAGCGTTCCGGGTCAATCTCTACATCATCGGCTGGATGGTTGCCGTCACCTTGGGTGCGCTGCTGTTCCACTGGCCGGCATCGGGAATGTTTCTCTTTCAAACCCTGCTGTTCGCTTTTGCGACCCTTTATCCCAATGAGGAGATCTACATCTACTTCATCCTGCCGATCAAAATGAAGTGGGTGGCGGCATTGACTGCGGGAATGACGGCCTTTCTGGTGGTGAGTGAGCCCTCACTGCTGTTCCCAGTTCTGGTGGGACACCTGAACTTTTTCGTCGCGTTCGGTCCCGCGTTCCTCAGCGAGCGGGCGCGCATGGCCCAGGTGGCATCACGCCGTGGCAAGTTTGAATCTGCCCAGCTCCCGCAGGGCTCCTTTTTCCACCAGTGCTCGGTTTGCAAAAAGACGGAGCTGGATGATTCACACCTGGAGTTCCGCGTGCTGGACTCCGGCGATGAAATCTGCAGCGTGTGCCGTGCGAAACGGACCGGAGGCTAAACGCCATGGAGGACAAGCTCGCCACCGAGTTTCTGGAGTTCATGGAGGTGGAGCGCCGCTCTTCGGAACGCACACTGGCGAACTACGAGCTGGCCCTGCGGCAGTTCCGCGAATGGCGCACGCCCTTCAAAGGCTGGAGCGAACTCACCGCCGATGACTTCCGCGCTTTTCTCTTCGACCTGATGAAGCGTGAACGCGGCCGGGCGACGATCCGGCTGCAGTTCGCCGCGCTGCGCAGTTTTTTCAAATGGCTCACGAGACGCCGTGGCTGGAAGACGAATCCGCTGCTCGATGTTCAGCTGCCCAAGCGCGAGAAAAAGCTGCCCGTGGTGCTCACGGTGACGCAGGTGGAGGCCATGCTGGCACTGCCGCTGACCCTGGAAAAATCCAAGCGCGATGCTGTGTGGGCGCCAGAGCGTGACACGGCGATCCTGGAGCTGTTTTACAGCACCGGCATGCGACTCAGCGAGCTGGTGGCACTGAATGTGGCGGACATCGACACCTACACCGAAACCGTGCGTGTCTTTGGCAAAGGCAAAAAAGAGCGCCTCTGCCCGGTGGGCTCCAAAGCACTCGAAGCCGTGCAGCGCTACCGTGTGAAAGCCGGCGTGCATGACGGCGCACTGTTTCTCAGCAAGCTGCGCAGCCGCATCACCGGCCAAGCCGTGGACGATGTGATCATGAAATACTGGCGTGCCTCCGGCCTGCCAGTCCACCTCACCCCGCACAAGCTGCGCCACAGCTTTGCCACGCATCTGCTGAACAACGGCGCGGACCTGCGCAGCGTGCAGGAGCTGCTGGGACATGCGAGCCTTTCGACCACCCAGATCTACACGCACGTCTCCACGCAGCGCATGAAGGAAGTCTATGAGGCCGCGCACCCGCGGGCGTGAGTTGAGAGATTGAAAACAGTCAGGAGTCGGTTTAGGGTGTTGGCACTCTCATGACCTCTTTGCTTGAAGTCGAATTCCCGGTCACCTTGACATTGCACGCCAAGAGCCGGGCAGACGTGGAACAACGCAGCCGCTTCCTGCTGGCGCTGAAGTACTTCGAACTCGGAGAAGTCAGTTCAGGGCAGGCGGCAACCATGTGCGGCATGGGCAGGGTGGCTTTCCTCGCCGAATGCAGCCGCTGTGGAGTTCCGGTAAGCGAACTGGACGGTGATGATCTCGAACGGGAATTCGCTGATGGCTGATTTCTTTGCTCATCCCATTGTCTGCAACACCGGCCCGCTCATTGCGCTGAGCCGTGCCAACCTCGGGCATTTACTGTCAAAGCTGTTTCCGCGCGTGATGACCACGCAGGCGGTGGTGGCCGGACTCACCGCCAAAGATGCCGGTGACGCCGCCGAGATACGGCAAACTCTCGCTCATGTCGACATCGTGGAGACATCAACACCCGACCCTTTGCTCGTCACCGAGCTGGATGCCGGTGAGGCATCAGTCATTCAGGCGGCCCGGGATCATGGCATCACCGGTGTCTTGATTGATGAACGCCGGGCGCGACGGATCGCAGCAGAGGCCTATCATCTGGAGGTGCGCGGCACCTGCGCAGTCTTCCTGCGTGCGAAGCGTGAAGGCTTGCTGCCAAGCATCAAACCCGTGCTGGAGAACCTTGTTACGCAAGGCTGTTTCATGGGCCATAATCTCATGACGGAATGCCTGCGACAGGCAGGTGAATAGCACACTGGGCGTCATCTTGCTACCTGCCGCCGTTCTCCGCGCCGGATATGAAGAAACTCAGAAAACGGCCACATGCCGCAATGATCACTTCTTCACCCAAGTCGCCACCGGCGTTGCCGTATGTGCTGGCGCTTCATCAAGGGCAAAGGTGATGCAGAGGCTTTGCGGTCCTTTGCCCCCTTCGATCTTTGCTTTGAGCACGTGGACGTTGGCCTTCACCAAATCGCGGGACTGCTCGTTGGCGGGCTCTGGCGGGACGTCGCTGCTGAAGGTGGCCGAGGCAGGTGACACAATCGTGGCGACGAGGGTTTTGCCCCCGAGGGTGAGCTTGGCCGTGGTGCCGCTGGCGGTGATCTCCGCCATCGTGTGCATGCTCCAGACGATGCTGCCGGTGTTCTTCATCAGAAGATCATCCTGCACCACGATGTAGGGCTTCTCCCCGCGCACAACCATGATGCCCCGATGGACATCCTTCGCCGGTTTGGAATAGGCTTTGGTCATGTCCACCACGGCGAGGCCACGCTCCGGTGTCGAGGCACCGAGCAGCACTGCTGCTTTGGCGTCGAATTCCTGCTGATTGCCGTCAATGACGAGGGTGTTCTGCCCCAGCGTATTCTCGAGGTAAAGCGCAAACCGTTTGGTACGGTCCGCGCCGGGTTTGACTGCAAATCCGGGGGCTTTGTCTGTCTCAGCACCGAGCTCGATGCCCCAGCGCTGCCCGCCGGCCTCCATCACAAAACTGCCGATGTCGAGCTGCGCGGTGGTGTCTTCATTTTCGCCACCTTTGACCGCGATGAAGCAATCCGTCTTTTCCCAGCCAGAGCGTGAGGTCGCCACAAAGCCGCCGGGCTGCGCGTAGTCCATCGTGTCTGCCGTGCCGTCTCCGGCGGCGTGCGGGTTGTAGTAGATGAAATTGCCAACCTGGCCAAAATAAGCGGCGGTCACAGGCTGCTTGCCTGTTGCGGCTACGGCACGGATACCAGGATTTCCAGCGACCCCGCACAGCCAGGTGGCGACCCACGGACGGGCAGATGCAGCACTCGTGGCATCCCCAAAATTGAAAGTCTGACCGCTGGGGCCCATCATGTGCATGCGGGCGGTATTGAACTGCGGAATGCCTTCCAGCAGGCTGATGTTGAGATCGCGCCCCGAAGCAGCCTTGAGGGACTCTGAGACCATCGCGACGTAGTCCATCACCGTTTCACCTGCCTGCAGGCCTTCGGGCCAGACACCTGCCGGGGCAAAACGGACAATGCCTTTGCCGAAAACCTTGGCAGCCGCATCCGCCGCTTTTTTGGCGATGCCAGGATCCTCATCCGCAAGGCAGATGGCAGAGAGCAGCAGCGCGGAGGCGGCGGCCATCTGCTTGCTGTCTGGCAGCAGTTTGCTCACATCTGGCTTCGCCTGGGGTTTTGCGGGTGCCTTAGCTGGTGCCTTCGATTTCGTTCCTGTCTGGCCGCCGGAGGTGCCTTTGGCGCTCTCGGGGATTTCTTCACCTTCAAGATGGGCGATCAGGGCCGCGATGCCCTTCTCCGCGAGAAAGGTGCGGGTGACAGCAGCCTGTTCGGCGTTCAATCCCGCACGGAACCAGTCATACCCCAGCGCAGCAGCCACCACCAGGTCCGTCACATTGTCCAAGAGATCGGGGTGCCAGTCGCGGAACGACACTTTGTCTGTCAGGGCGATGAGTTCCTTGGTGCCTTTGTCCAGCCATTTGGGGTCACCATCGCCGAAATGCAGGGCTCCGAGCAGGCCCATTCGATAAACGGCCTTTGGCCCTTCTCCCCCGGTCTCGCCGTTGATACGGGCCAGCTCAGGGTCTTTCAACAGATCCTCGCCGGAGGCTTTCATGGCCTCCATGATTTTCGCCAGCACCGGATCCACTGCGATCTGCCCTTTCAGCGCTGCCCAGCCTGCCGCGTTGTGAATCAAGCGTGGCCGCACCTTGGCAATGCCACTGAGGTAATCGTTGGTCGAAGGGGCCTTGAATTTGGATGCAGGTACCACCGTGATCGCGGGTCTCGGGGGCGCAGGCTTTTTCACGACGGCGGCGGTTTTGGCACCTCCTTTGGGTGTGCCGGCTGGAGGTGTCCCGGCTGGAGTCGCAGGCATGGCCACTGCGGGTGTGGCAGGCGGGGCGGCCTGCATCGCGGCATAGCGCCCCTTGGCGTATTCAAAGTCGGCTGGGCTCAGGGTGGCAATGGCCACGTCGAACTCGCGCCCATCCTTTGTCCTGATCTTAACCATCTTGGCGACGGCATCGACCGAAACGAGCGACGCCTCAACCTGCTTGCCGGAGGTGTTCGTCCACGTGTGGAATTCTTCCGCGAGCTGCGCACTGGCGCTGGAAGCAGCGATCAGGCAGACGGAAGCAACAGAAAGGAAACGCGAGGCGGTTTTCATGACGAGTAAGTTGAGAGTAACGCTAAAGCAGCGGGTAGGAGCAGTTAGGTCAAGTATAAACGCAGCTCAGATGCCCGACTTTGTCGGAAACATGCTCCCAAGAATCACGCAGATGCCGCGTGCTGCTCCTAAGTCTTTACCGAGCGTTTACACATCTGCTCTCGTCAAAAAGCCGTGTTCCTGCTAAAAAATTCGTGAATTCAATCCCAACCGCCAATTCTCATGCGTTCGCTGCTCTCCCTTCTCCTCCTTTCGTGCTTCGCCTCCGCCAGCGCGCAAACTCCTGCGCCGCCCGATGACATACTCCCCGTGCGCGAACGTGAACGCCGCGTGTATGTGCCCTTCGATGAGCTCGAAAAAGTCTTCAATGACGGCGGCAGGGGCGTCTTTCTGCCCTACCGCGAATTCCTCGATCTCTGGAACGAACTCACGCTGAAACGCGAGGAGGACGAAAAGCCGCCACCCGCCGCAGCGGTGCTGGCCAAAGCCGAGTACACCGGCCGTGTCGAGGGCGACAGCGTCATCCTCGACGCCAAGATCACGGCGGAATCTTTCCAGAAAGGCTGGGTAATGCTACCGCTGACAGAGAGGGCCGCTCCTGGCATCGGCGAAGCGACCACGGGCACCGCAGTGCTGCGTTCGCGGGCGGATGGCAGCGATCTCATGCTTCCTGAGAAAGGCGTGTATGAGATCACCCTGAAGATTTACGCGCCCATCATCCGCAGCGCAGGCAAATCGCGCGTCACGCTGAACCTGCCCCGCGCGGCGGTTTCGCGTCTCAGCATCACCGTGCCGGGAGAGGGCTTGGAGTTTGAGCTCAATCCCGCCGCAGCCTTCACCGCCCAGGTGGAAAATGGCCAGACACAGTTCGCCTGCTTCTTCGGTGCTGGCGCTCAGCAAAACATCGCCTGGGGCGCCGCGCAGGCCGTCACCCAGATGAGCCCGCTGGTGCTCGCCCAGCACAAACTGACCACGCAGATCGGCATTGGCTCGGTGGCGACTACGGCGGACATCGCCCTGCGCGTGCTGCGTGCTCCGATCAACGAACTCAAAATCGGCCTCCCCGCCGATCAGGAAATCCTCGGCGTCACCGGCGCTGGCATCAAAGAGTGGAAGATCGAACCCGCAGCGGGCAAAGCCGCACGCAAAACCCTCATCATCCTCCCCGAGAAACCCCTGCGCGATGACTACGACCTCAAGCTACAGCTCGAAGGCCCCGTGGCCAAGCTGCCCTCTGAAGTCAGCGTGCCTGAAATCGAGATCATCGGGGCCGCCCAAGCCAATGGCGAAGTGGTCGTCGGCGCGGAATCCCAGCTCGATGTCACACCGAAGACCCTCACCTCCACCACGCGCTCGCTGGCGGGAGACAGCCGCTCGCAGGTCGGCACCTTCCGCATTCTGCGCCAGCCCTACCAGCTCACCCTCGATGTCGCCGAGGCCAAACCCCAGGTCGAGGCCACCAGCCTGACCAAGCTCAATGTCCGCCGCGAGGCCGCCACCCTGAGCACCGAGTTCAGCTACACCGTCCGCCGCGTCGGCATCTTCGAAACCCGCCTCACCCCGCCCGCCGGTTGGACCATCACGGACGTGAAGGGCCAAATCGAATCCTGGAACCTGGAAGGCACCGATGTGGTCATCAAACTGCCGAAACAAACCGCGGGCGATTTCAAATTCACCCTCACCGCCCGCCAAACCCGCGCGCAGGCCACCGCAGATGTCGTCCTCCCCGTCTTCACCCCGCAAAACGTCACGCGTCACGAGGCCCTCGTCGGTGCCACCATTCACTCCAGCCTGGAACCCAACACCAAGGAACTCGGCGACTTCCAGCAGGAAGACGTCAGCGCCGTGCATCTGCAAAGCGAGCCCAACGCCACCGAGCTCGCCTTCCGCTATCGCGACACCGCCAAGCCCGCCAGCCTCACCCTAAAAAGCCGCAGTTCGCAGGTCAGCGTGGAAGTTCTCACCCTCGTCGAAGTGAAAGAGCAGTCCACCCGCCACACCTGGACCCTCGCCTTTGATGTCGCCTACGCCGCCACCGATCGCTTCGTACTCGCCGTGCCCAAAGAGGTCGCCGATCAGATTCGCTTCGTCGATCCGCAGCTCAAGGAGATCAACAAAACCTACCAGCCTCCGCAGCCCGTCACCCTGCCCGATGCCGCCACTTACGTGCTCTGGGAAGTCGTCCTCCGCAGCGAGCGCCAGGGCAGCTTCTCCCTCAGCTTAAATCTCGAGCGCCCCATCGCCCTCGAAGCCGGCAAGACCGGCAAGATGGATCTCCTGCACGTCCATGTTCCCGGTGCCTTCCAGGAAACTGGGCAGGTCGCCGTCGTGAAAGCAGATAGCCTCGAAATCCGCAAGTCAGAGCCCGAAACCCTCGAAGAAATCGATGCCCGCGAGCTCCGCAGTGAGTTGCAGCGCCCCGGCATTTTCCTCGCCTACAAGTATCGCTCCCTGCCCATCAAGCTCAGCGTCGAACTTGCCAAGAACAGCTTCATTCCCGTGCCGCAGGCCGTCATCACGCATGCGGATCTCACCACCGCCGTCGCCACCGACAAGGCCCAGACCACCGAGGTGATCTACTGGGTGAAAAACAACGACCTGCAGTTCCTCGTTGTGCGGCTGCCGCAGGGCTCGCGACTGCAGTCGGACGTGTTCGTGAATCGTGAAGCGCAGCAGCCTATGCGGCGTGAAGGCAGCGAGGACATGCTGGTGCGTCTTCCCAGCGGCGATGCCGCACGCTTGGCCTTCCCCGTGCGCTTCGTGTTCGAGTCTCCCAGCCCGAATCCCGGCAAAAAGCTCGGTTCTTGGGGCAGCATCGCGGTCGCTGCACCGCAGGTGGCGGATGTCGGCATCATGGAGACCCAGCACCTTCTCATTCTGCCCGCCAACGAATGGCACTACACCGCCTTTAGCGGCCCCCTCTCGCCGGAATCGCATGATCGCTCCTGGCGGACGATGCAAAGCATCGTCAACACCGTCCTCCCCGCCTTCGGCCCGCAGCTCGACAACCTGGATCAAACACAGCAGAGCCAGATGCCCATCGTGCCTGACGATGTGCGCACGCTCTACGGCTCGCAGGTTCAGCAGCAGGGCCATCGCGAGGTGCTGCATCGCCTCGGCCCTCCCGCCGAGATCGGCGTGAGTTTCCGTGGCAGGCGCATCACCTTCCTCTATCAGGCGCTGGCCTTTCTGGTGTCGCTCATCGCCGGCGTGCGCTGCTGGAACCGCAGTCCGCAGGAGAAACTGCGCTATCTGGCGGTCTTCGGCCTCGGTGCCATGCTGCTCACCGGCCTGTTCAGCGCCGCCAACGTTCCCGTCCTCCTCGCTTCCATGCTGGCCGCGTTCATCCTCCTGCTCACTTGGGTGTTTCGTAGTGCGCTGAGTCTGGCTTTGCGCGCTTGGCAGTGGCTGTGCGCCTGGCAGACGAAACGCCGTGCCAAACCACCGGCCCCTCCAGCCCCGCCTCCCGTTCCCACGGCCCCAACTCCCAACGCGTAACGAGATGAACACGCTTCATTCGATCCATCGCTTGGTACGCGCGCCAGCGTCCCCGGAGTGCGGCGCTTCAGCGCCGCTTTCGAGCGTCCCTACCCCCCCGCAACCCCCCCAAGCCCCGCGGCCCTCAAACCCCTCGCCATCGTCCTTGATCCCGCCCCACAATCACACCCCACCCCGCGCCCCCCAAAAACGCCCTCGCCTCCTCTCCCTCTTCACATTCCTCATTCTTAATTCTGGTTTCGTCATTTCGGCGGAGCCGACGCGTCAGGAACTCTGGGTCCCCACCCAAGAACTCGACACCGTCCTCAAAGCACACCCCAACGCCGTCATGCTCTCCCCAGAGCAGTACGAGACGCTGATCCGTGATGCGGGCAAAACTCAAGCCACGGAAGACCCCAAGCTCGCGCCGCCGAAGGTCATCGCCATCGAAGGCATGAAGCTAGAGGGCAAGGTAGAACCCGGCGCGGCGAGTGTGGCGCTGCGCGGCGAACTCACCCTGCAACTGCCCTCCAAAGACTGGCTCAGCACCAAGATCACATGGCCGTTTGCCATGAGCCGTGTGACCTCTGAAGGCAACGTACTGGCCTATGTGGAAGCGTCGAAAGGAAACAAGACGACGCCTGCGGGTGAGCTGAACCTCTTTGCCAAAGGTCCGGGTGTGGCGAAGCTGCGCTTCGAGGCCGAGGTGCCAATGTGGCTGCGATTGCGCGCAGGAGAGCGAACGCTGGAAGTGCCGGATGTCCCTTTCGGCGGAGTCTTGAATCTCACCCTGCCCGCCAACGCAGACCTGCTCGCAGGATCAGCCTACGAACGCAACGGCGACACCATCAAGGTCGCCTTCGATCACCGTGGCTACGACGACAACGAGTCGAGCATCCCCCGGGGTGCCAGCCGCTCCCTGCGCGTACGTTGGATCGAGGCAACTGAAGCGGTCGCCCCGCAGCCAGTTCGCTATTCGGCATCATCCACTGCCGACATCCGCGTCTCCGAATCCGATGTCTCCACCACGCTGCGCCTCAGGGTGCGCGTTCAGGAAAAATCGGAACGTGCCCCCGAGTTGGTCTGGCCGCTCGTCGGCAAGGACACCCAGGTCACCGCAGTCAGCGGCGTGGCTCTGCGGAAATGGCGGCAGGAGGGCTCCAGGCTCTTCGTCACTCTCGAGCGCGATGGCGGCATGCATGACCTCACCGTGAATCTCCGCCGTATCATCGGCTCCGTGGCAGAAGCCGGCGAGTTGCCGCTGCTCGCTCTCAACCCACCGCTGCGGATCAAGGCCAGCCTCCACCTCGCGCCCGATCTTGATTTCCTCGATCTCTCCGCCGCTCGCCAACTGGATCACGACCACTTCGAATTCCAGCTCGGCGTCGATCAGCCCCGCCTCGTCCTCCGCACCTCCAAGCCCCGCATCGAATCCGACGTCGATGTCATCGCCCGCATCGACAAGGACAGCGTGCAGATCGAGCGCAAGCTCGTCCTCCGCAGCGACCGCCCCGTCACCGAGGTCAAAGTCACGCTGCCTCCAGGAGAAGAGTTCATCGCGATTCTGTCAAAGCCGGTGGGTTCCACTGTGCCTGCTTCCATTTTGAACGCTGGAACGCTGGACATGAAGCAGCAGAACGAACGCCTCGTCACTCCCAACATCATCAGCCAGCCAATTTTCTCCGAACGACTCACCACCTCAAACGTCGCCAATCCGCTGTCATCGACACTCTACCGCCTCACCTGGAGGCGCGTTGGCCAGACCATCGCGATTCTGCCGACGCAGCCCTTGTCGCCTGCGAACTCGCTCGAACTCAGCGTCACCTCCCGCCTGAAACTCACCAAGGCATGGACCGGTCCGAAGAATCCCGAATCCATTACGATCCATCAGCTCGACATCCCCGACGCCGTCAAAGTCGCCGGCTACACCGCGCTGGATTTCGACGACGCCTGGCGCGTCGCCTTGAAGGAAGCCAGAGGACTCGAAGACCGCGATGCACGCCTCACCCCCGTCAAAGGCCGCATGGCTTGGTTCGGCCTGCGCGAGCACTCACTCACCTTTGAAGTCGAACGCGCCGAGGCCGTGTTCTCTACCGAAGTCACCGCCTACGCCCTGCCGCGTGCGCGCACGATTGAGATCGAGGGCCAGTTCACCCTCGACATCACCGGCGCACCGTTGCGCACCTTCCAGGTCAAACTGCCTGTGGCGAATGCGAAACTGCTGCGGGTGACATCCCCGCTTGTCGGCGAGCAGCAACTCGATGAAGCCACTGGTATCTGGACCTGCACCCTGCGCCAGGAATCCAAAGGCCGGCAGAAAATCCGCTGGCGCATGAGCCTCCCCAGTAACGGGGGCATTCCTGCCCCCAATCCCAGCAACCCGGCCCCTCCCAGTAACGGGGGCATTCCTGCCCCCAGTGAACCCGCTGCTTCCACAAACAACACCCTCACCGCCACCCTCCCACACCTCGAACTCCCCCAGTCCCGCCGCTTCGCTGGAACGTGGATCATTGAGGCCAACACGGACACGCAGCTCTCGACCAAGATGCAGAACATGCAGCCGCTGGACGTGCTGCGCGTGCCGGTGGTGGCAGACTATCAGCCGAGGCATCGCATCACCAGCGCCTTCACCTATGGCGCGGGTGACAATGCGCTGACGATCACCGCGCAACGCCATGTGCATTCGGAACTGGCCACGCTGGTGGTGAATCGCATGAGCCTGACCTCCGTGCTCGGCACCGACGGCCACAGCTTGCACCAGGCAACGCTCGATCTGAGTCATTCCGGCGAGCAGTTCGTGAGCCT
The DNA here is from genome assembly GCA_027490195.1 of Verrucomicrobiaceae bacterium. Lineage (GTDB taxonomy): Bacteria > Verrucomicrobiota > Verrucomicrobiia > Verrucomicrobiales > Verrucomicrobiaceae > Prosthecobacter. The sequence continues at coordinate 44,293 of JAIXYN010000028.1, forward strand.
GCATCTCCCGCAGGATGCTGAACTCCTCAGCACCTCCAGCGGCGGCCAAGCCGTCAAACCCGTGCGGGGTGTGGACGACGCCATACGCAGCGGGGACGACGTCATCGCCATCCCACTGCCCGCCGGCTCCGCCAATGCACCGCACACCTTGGTAAGCGTGCAGTACCGGCAGCAAAAGCCGGTGTGGGGCCGCAGCGGCACCCAAAACCTCGAACCCATTCGCCTCGTCGGCAACGTGCCCGTGCTGAGCACCGACTGGATCGTCCATGCGCCTGCTAGCTTTGGGTATGAAAAAGTGAGCACCACACTGGAGCAGCCCCATCTCGTGGCCGACGCCGACGATCTCGGCTTCTTACCGCGCCTGGCCTTGCTGCTCGCCAAACCGCTGGGGATAGTCCGATACGAACGCGGCATCATGGGAAAAGAAGTCGATTTTTTGCCCGGTGGACCGAATCCTTTACTCCCTCCTGTCGCATTGCCAGATGAAGAATTGGCCCGCATCTCCGCAATGGTTGAAGCAGCGCGCACTGACATGGATCGTGGCGACAAACAGTTCAGCTACGGTGGCTATCAAGCAGCTCTCGATTCCTATCGTTCGGCAGAGCAGTCACTGCCAAGTTCCCCTGAGCTCGCAGACTGGCTCGCTCTCGCCAAACTCAAGCAGGCCGACTGCAGCGTAACAATGGCCCAGGAGCAGGCAAAAAAAGGAAACTTCAGCGAAGCACAACATTTGCTCAATGAAGCACTCCAACTCGTGCCGGGACACAAGGGCTCCAGGACGATGCTTCAACAATTGAAGGATCCAGATCGCTGGCCACCAGCCCTGACCGCCGAGCACATGACCAACGTGACCAAGGTGCAGGCAGGACTCCTGCTCGGCAACAGCTCAGTCGAGATCGGCAACTACGACGCCGCCATCGCTCAATATCAGGACGTGCTGCGCACCGATCCCTACAACAGCGCCGCCCGACGCGGCATGGAGAATGCAGAGCGGCGCAGGCAGGAAAACTTCAAGACCGCCTACGATCACCAGCGAGCCAAAATGCTGGCCCAGGTGGGACAGTCTTGGGAGGACAAGGTGCCGGTGCAAGGATCTGCGGTTGCCTTCGACTACGGCGTTGGCCACTCCCCCGGTGCCTACCTGACGGAGAAGATGAACCAGATCATCCTTCCTTCAGTCCATTTTGAGAATGCCCCCGTTGAAGAAGCCATCGAATACCTCCGCGTGAAGTCCCGTGATCTGGACACCTTCACCGAACCCGGCGGCACCAAGGGCGTCAACATCATCCTGAGAATGGGTGATGCCCCCTCCGGCGCCAGCATCAGCCTCGATCTCAAAGACGTGCCCATGAGCGAAGCCCTCCGCTATGTCACCGAACTCGCCCAGATGAAGTACAAAGTCGAAGCGCATGCAGTTATCATCACGCCCATAGGGGAGGGCACCCCCGAACTCCTCACCCGCACTTTCAAGGTGCCGACGGATTTTCTAACACGCGTGAATCCCATGCCGGAAGGAACACCGATACCTCCAGCAGATCCATTTGCGGCAGGCGGTCGGACCACGGGTCAATCAGGCATCATCGCACGGCCGACGGCCAAACGAGGACTGGAAAGCATGGGCGTGGTCTTCCCCGAAGGTGCCAGCGCGTCCTACAACCCCGCCACCTCAGAGATTGTCGTGCGCAACACCCAGGCCAATATAGACCTCGTCGAAGCGGCCGTTGAGAGTCTCGGACTCGGAGACCCTACGGCGCGAGGCCTTGGCGATGACATGACACCATCACCCGCCGCTTCCCCCTATGCTGCTGCGCGGTCTCCGGGAGCCTACCTGACGGAGAGGATGAACCACACAATTCTCCCCTCAGTCCAACTCAAGAATGCCACCATTGAAGAGGCCATCGAATACCTCCGAGTGAAATCGCGTGAGCTGGATCAAAACACCGACTCTAGCGTCAAACACGGGGCCAACATCGTCTTGCGAAATGGCGATGCACCTTCAAACGCCACCATCAGCCTCGATCTCAAAGACGTGCCCTTAAGCGAAGCGCTGCGCTATGTCACCGAACTGGCGCAGATGAAGTACAAAGTCGAGGACCATGCGGTGGTCATCGTCCCGCTTTCGGAGAACTCCAGCGAGCAGTACTCTCGTAGCTTCCGTGTGCGACCGAATTTTCTCATAGCAGACGGTGGCAGCCGCCTCACGGCTAAACAAGCTCTCGAAGGGGCTGGCATCATGTTTCCTGAAGGGGCGAGTGCCAGTTACAATCCCTCGAACATGACGCTCGTGGTGCGCAATACCCAGCCAAATCTCGATTTGGTGGATGCGTTTGTTGAATCCGTAGCCAGGAATGAAATGCATTCCAAATCTGGACTCATCCCGCTCGATGTGACTCTGCCGGAAACAGGCCGCCTCCTGCGCTTCCACGGGGCGCAGCCACCGGAGATGCTGGCGCTGCATTACACCTCATGGTCGCAGCAGATGGTGCGCGCAGTCCTCGCCATGGCGCTTGGTCTGGCCTTGTTCTGGCGCTTTGGCAGACAGCGCCCTTGGTTCCTCACACTCCTGGTGCTGGTACTGACCGCCTGGGGCATGCCGCTCCTGCTCGAAGGCACCCTGCTGGCACTCACCAACGCCGTGGCCTTTGGCTGGCTCTGCGCTCTCGCACTCCACCTGCTGGGCCGCTTGTTCTCCATAAGTACGACTGACACGCCTGTCTGTCGACCAGCGCTCCGCAATCTCACCACTCACCCGACAGCCACGTCGCTCCTTCTCGCGCTACTGGCTCTGACGACCGCACTCCACGCTGAAGACAAACAACCACCCCCTGATCCCGCAGCCCATACGGTGATCATTCCCTATGATGTCAAACGACTCGAAGCCCAGAAAGCCGAACGCTTCTACCTCGGCTATGACGACTTCCAGCGCCTCTGGAAACTGGCCAAAGAAAACCGCCGCGCCCTTCCCGCAGAGAAGGATGCAACCCAGCACGCCGTCATCCACAGCGCCCTCTATCAAGGCCGCATCGAAGAACGCGGCCTCGTTCTGGAAGCACGCATCACTGCCACGACACGCGGCGAGTGGACGAAGCTGCTGCTGCCTTTTGCCCACGTCGAAAACGGTTCCACCACGACCCCCGCGCTGGTGGGCGAGGTCCGCGTCGATGGCAAATCCGCCGCACTCACCGACAACCTTCTCACCCTCGAACTTCCGGGCACTCACGCCATTGAGCTGACCGCCACACTGCCACTGCCGCATGACTGGAATGATCTTTCCCTGCAGCTCCCACCGGCGCTCTCCGGCATGCTGTCGCTTCTCACACCCAAGTCAGACGGCTGGCTGCGCATGGCTGGCACAGCCGCCACCACGGTAGAGGAGCAGGCCGCAGGGCGGCTTTTCACCCAGACGCTGGGCACCCACCGTGAAGTGCGGCTGCAACGTTCCCCACGCGGTCTGGAGCGTGGCGAAGGCCCGGTGCCTGCGGCCACCGTGCGCGGCACTCTGACCCTGCGCGAACTGGAACCGGAAACGCTCGACGCTGAGATCGAATACGAGTTCCCCGGCGCTGTCCGGCGCACCCTGGAGTTTGCCGTGGATGATGGCGGTCTGGAAATCGGCGCCCTGAACACCTACATCACGACTCCCAGCGCAGGAAAGGTGCGGGTGCCAACGATGACGACGCAGGTAAAACGAGCCGGCGGCAAACTGGTCTTCACGATCACCCTGCGCCACGAGGTCAGCCACGGTGCCGTCATGCGCATCGAAGGCGCACAACGTTTTCTCCATGCGGCCGGAGCACGCACCATGCCCGTGATCCAACCGCTGGCCCAGCGCGTGAAGCAGGAGATGGCGCTGCTGCACGATGACTCGATGAAGATCAAGGTGAACGCCGGCACCGCCCAGCGCTCAACTAACCATGACCGCAATGGTTTGCTGGACGCAGGCCGCTGGCAGTGGAGCGGCACCGCAGCACCCACCTACGACGTGCAGCCCGCCGCCCTGTTTGCCGAAGCCGACGTGAGCTACGTCTTTCAACTCTCCGAACAGAAAGCCGAACTGCTGGCCGCCCTGACCCTGAAACGCAAACGCGGCCTCTGGACCCGCGCCGTGGTGGGCCTCCCCGCCGACTACGAAGTCCAGGCCGTGCAGGGCCCCGCGCTCACCTCATGGCAGCATGAAGGATCTCAACTTTATATGCAGCTCGATCCCGCCATCGCCGGACCCGAGGCCCGCGTCGTGGTCCATCTCGCGAAGGTTGCGGCCCAGCCCGTGACCTCCTGGAAACTGGAGCCGCTGAAGCTGGAAAATTACGAGAAGGTCGGCGGCAAGGCCTTGATCGTGGCGCATGCCGCCAATGACGTAAAGTTGCCGGATCCGACACAACTAAAGGACCTCAAAGAGCTCGATCCCACCGTGCTCGACAGCGTCTTCGCCATCGCGCCCCCGATGGAAAAGAAGCGCGCCCTCCAACACGAAGGCACCACCTGGACCGTGGACGTGACCCTCACTCGCCAGGCCTCCCGCTTCTCCGCAGAAACAATAGCGCTCGTCCTCGCCTCAGACGCAGGTATCCGCATCTCGCAGCAGGTGGTGGCATCCGTGGAACAGGGTGCAGTTCGCAGCATCATCGTGCGCCTTCCTGCAACCCTCCCCGAAGCCGTCGTCAGCGGCCCCCTCCTCCGTGAAACCCGCTCCCGCATCGAAGGCACCGACCGTATCTACGAATGCTCCCTGCAAACCGAAGTCCTGGATCGTGCCGAACTCACCTTCGATCTCGATCTGCCGCTCACGGCGGAACTGGACGTGCCGTTTGTGAAAGTAGCGGACGCCAGCCGCCTCACACGCTTCTTCGTGCTCGATAATGCATCATCACGCGAGTCAAAGACCACCACTCAGACCGCTCTGGAGATCGTCGCCCGCGAAGCCGTGCCCTATCTGCCTGCCGGCCTCGCACGCCCCCAGTTCTTCCGCGCCACGGGCGATGGTGCGCTGAAGCTCGCCTACACGCAGCTCACGAGCACGGAAGGCAATGCCGCCTTGATCACTCTGGCGGATCTGACGACCGTCCTGCGCCCGGATGGCTCGCGCTGGGACATCGCGCAGTATTCGCTGATCAATCGCTCCCTGCAGTTCCTGCCAGTGATCCTGCCGGACAAGGCGGAGCTGATCAGCGTGAGCGTTTCCGGCGAGCCGGTGCGCGCCGATGAAGAAACGCAGAACGGCAGGCGCGTGCGTCTGATCCCGCTGATCCACACACGGCCCGGACAGCGGGCGCTGGAGGTGAAGATGATTTATCGCTTCACGCAGAGCGGCGGAATGCAGCACGGCGCCAAGCTGGATGATCCCGAGATCGTCGGCTTGTCCGTAGAACGCACGACATGGACGGTGTGGACGCCGCAGGGCTGGAACCTCAAGGATTTTGACGGCAACATGACTGCAACCGCCGCCGAAGGGCGCGAACTGCTGCAACTCGAAGGCATGCTCAGCGAACTCGGCGAGGCGAATCGCGCCCTGTCGTCCGGCAAGCTCGACTACGGCGATGCCGAAGCCGCGTATCGGGATGCCAATGCACTGGCGCAAATGGTGCAGGAAAAGAAGCGCGAGCTGCTGAGCAAGGCAGGACGTGGAACGCTCATGCTATCCAGTGCACTCGAGGGCAAGATGGACACCGAGGTGAAGCAGCAGCAGGAGCTGCTCAAAGGGAACTGGGACAACAACTACGCCAATGGGAAAGCAGTGACGAAGAGCGGCAAGAACGAGCAAGGAAAGACATCCTGGGGATCTAACAGCGCTGCACCCGAGGAGCAGCAGTTGCGCCTCGGCGGCAACAACACCTTCAGCGGCTCACTCACCACCAACGGTGGCCAGCTTTTCAATGACAACCTGGCCGTGGACAACACCTACTTTGACAATGGAGTGAAAGCACCCCAGGAGCAGGTGAATGGCGGAGCTTTGGTTCTGGGTGGTGCCACTACCTTCACAGGCGGGACAACAGTGACTGCGGGTGGAGTCCTCACCCTCAATAACAGCGGTGCAGCATCTCGCTTGGGTTCAACCAATTTCCAAACCTCGCAGGCACTCAACCAGAACGCCAATGGCTCCTTCAACATCGTCAACTCGAATGCCCGTAGCAACAATCTTGGCAATGGCGCGCAAGTGGCCGCAATTCAGACTGCGACAGGGGTGCCTGGGGCAAACAGAGGTAGCCAACTGGTAGCGGATGCGCCGGTAAACGGTGTGCTGTTTAATGGCAAAGACATGCAGTCCCTCCCCGGCGGCGGTGCCGGAGTGACCGTCAACAGCCTGCCGCTTATTCAGGCAGAAAGCGGGAATCCTTTGACCACCCGTGACAGGGCGGCCGGGACAGGCGGTCTGACTCAGAGTGCTTCCACCTTAAATCTCGCCGGTGCATCTGCAACCACAGGTGCGGCAACCTCCACGGCGGGCAACAGCAATTTCGGAGGCATGGCCATGGGTGCCACCACCCAACACCCTCAGGCTCTCCAACAAGAGCTGGCGATTCCTAAACCGGAGAAACAGCTGCCAGCTGCGGCTGCTCCGGCGATGGGAGCCGATCCATTCGGTGCGCCTGACGCTGCTGCTGCTGTTAACCTGCCAATGGCAGAAGATGCGCTAAAGAAAGCTGCCCCGGTTGTCGATGATAATGACGAAGGCAAGGAACTAGGTGGTCGAGCCCTCACCCTCGCGCAAACGGTCGAATCACTGCGCCCTACTGGGCGTCGTGCACTCGGCATTGAGCTGCCGCTCGATGGCACGGCGCATCACTTTTCGAAGCTGAAGGACCACGCGGTGCTGGAGATCGCGCTCAAGCGAGTGGGTGATCCGAAGACGACCTCACGCCTGCTCTGTCTCACAGGCGGATTGCTGCTCTGGGCAGCGATTGGCTGGAAGCTGAAACGCCGCCGCTCAACAGTCTAAGCCTGCGCCACGAGAGTGAGGCGAAAGCGGCCGTCATACTGGCCGCCCGCGTGCTTGCGACAGCAATGCAGGCAGGCGGTGGGGCGGCGGAATTTGCGCACGCGCTGCACCGTGGTCTTACAGGCAGGGCAGGCGTAGGTCAGCTTGCGTTCGACTTCGTTGCGTGGAAGCGGCAGGCGGTGCTGTGCTTTTTCACCGGCGATGCCGAGATCCGTACAGGCCTGACGCCATTCGCGGCCATGCGGCTCGATGCGTTTTCGGCCGCTGCGATGGTAGGCGATCAAATGAGCCAGCTCATGCTTCAGGGTGCGCTCCACCTGACCTTCAAATTCGCGCAGCTTCGGGTTCAACTCAATGGCCCAGCCCGGGTAGCGCGCGTAGCCCGCCGTGCTGCGCAGGCGCGCATTCCACGCCACCGTGACAAGTTTAGCTCCGCCCGGCAGATCCAGCGCCAGGAGCATGGCCCGCGTTTGTTCTTCCAATTCAGCATCGCGGCCATCAGGGATGGTTTCATCCGCTGAACCCTCCGCCGGTTCTGGCGGGGGCGTGAGGTCGCGCACCTTGCGAAACGGCACCCAGTGCGGCAGGGCGGAGAAATCAAAATTGAGCTGGGAGAGATCGAGCATGCTCACTTCTTCTTTTTGACCTGCACCTTGTGTTCCTGTTCACCCAGCGCGTAGAGCATGTCTGGGGCCACGGATTCGAGGATGAATACGTTCGCGCCGATGGTGCTGCGCGCGCCAATGATCGTGTCGCCACCGACAATGGTCGCATTGGCATACACGGTAACGTGGTCTTCCAGCGTGGGGTGGCGCTTCTTGCCGCGCAATGCCTGCCCGGCGGCGAGGGACCGCGCCACAAGACCGACGCCTTGATACAGCTTCACGTGGTTTCCCAGCGTGGCGGTCTCACCGATGACCACGCCCGTGCCGTGGTCGATGAAGAAGTGCGTGCCAATTTGCGCGCCGGGATGGATGTCGATGCCGGTGCGGCTGTGCGCCCACTCCGTCATCATGCGCGGGATCACCGGCACGTTCTTCAGATACAGTACATGGGCCGTGCGCTGAATCGCGATGGCTTCAAGTCCGGGATAGGCGAGGATGATTTCCTCAAAGCCACGTGCTGCCGGATCGCCGGCATAGGCGGCTTCGACATCCATCTTCAGCAGCGCACGAACCTCGGCGAGACTCATCAAGAAACTGCACACGATGTCGGCAGCTTCTGCATCACGATTCTCCTGATTGCCATTCAGCCGGAGGCTGCGGCGCACTTCCACATTCAGACGCTCACGGATGCTGGCGACGAGTTCATTTGTCATCAGCTCCAGCTCCTGGGAAGACACGGCTTCATCGGAAAAGAAGCCGGGAAAGAGCAGATGCAGCAGATCCTCGCACAGCGTTGCAATGGCGCGCTTTGAAGGCAAATTGCCGCAATCGACATGGTTGATCCCGCCCACCTCGTGATACGAGGTCATCAGGCTGGAGACGATTTCATTTTGGCGGCAATCCATGTGTGCAGTCAGCGATACCGTGCTGTGATCTGGATTCAAGCGCGGGGGTGAGATGATTGCTGTGAATAAGTGGCCAAAGCGCCTTCACGCAGAGCTCCGTCGCATGCGTGAGACATCTTTTCTGCTTTCTGAAGTAGTCGCACAGACGCACCAGCTCCATGTTGAGCGGATGAAGAACATTTCATGCATCTGCCGAACGGACCATGGACGTGCCACGATGACACTCCTCGTGATTTTGGGCTTTGGCACTTTGCTTCTGGGGTTCATTCTTTCCCCAATTTCTCCAGTCTTGAGCAAAGGCTATCCATCGAAGGAAGCAGCGCCCGCCATTGAGTTCTTCCGACAACATCAAGCTGACTTTGAACGGCTGCGCACCCTCATCACCGCCCATCCTTCTCTCGTCTATCTGCATCTCAAAAGACGCGAAGCTACACCACCGGATGTCTTCCACCACGACAAACATGCATTGGAGGAGGTGCTGACATTGATGACCCAGCTGCGATTAACTTCACTCAACGGCCCGGCATCCAGTTGGGGTCTGCGAATGTCATTTTGGAGCCAAGGAATGGTCATGGCCAGCCAGGACCTCAGTTTTTGGTTCAGCGAAATTCCGCCGGATAAAGACAGAATCTTTGCCACCTTTGGAGATCATCTTCCAGACAAGAGCGGATCAGGGAGCGCCTTTTGTGAGATCGCCTCGCACTGGTATCTGCGGCTCGATTGGGGCGGTTAGTTGACATCTTTCCGCGTGTTTCACTGCTTTGCGAATTACACCTCAATGAATCAATGACGGCATTAAAAAAGCGATTTGAAGCACTTTGGAGGCGTCTGAGTCTGTTGGGCGATGGCTCGGCCTGGCATTCGCGATTGCTGGAATGCTACGCAGAGCCGCAGCGTGCCTACCACACGCTTCAGCATCTTGAAGAATGCCTGCTCATCCTAGACGAGGCCAAGGCGACCGGTTTGATCACGAAGCCGGACCTCATCGAAATGGCGCTGTGGTTTCATGATGCGGTGTATGACCCTCAAGGCCACGAAAACGAAGAACTCAGCGCGCAGATGGCACGGGAGGCGCTCGGCGAGACTGAGTTGGCGCACGAGGTGGCACGGCTCATCCTGCTGACAAAGTCACACCAGCCGGGAGACGGAGAGGATGATGCCTGGATCATCGACATTGATCTCGCGATCTTCGCACAGCCGATGGCGCGGGTGCTGGAGTATGAACGGCAGATTCGTGCGGAGTATGCGTGGGTGCCGGAAGAGGTGTATGCGGAGAAACGTGCGGAGATTCTGATGGCCTTTTTGAATCGCCAACAGATCTACCTCACCGCCTGGGCATGGGAACGGTTTGAATCGCAGGCGAAAGAGAATCTGCGTGTATTGATCGACTCGATTTAAAGGCAGAGTTTTCCACCGCCAGCATTGCGGGCAGAGCGACGCCGTTCTAGAGACAGGAGTCGTGCTCCCATCTCTCAACCAACTCAAACTCCCCGATCCGTGGCAGCACCAGGCGGTGAATTTGCTGCGTTCGGGTTGTGATGTGGTTGTCAGTGCGCCGACGGGCGCAGGGAAGACGTATATTTTTGAGCTGCTGCATCAGGGGCGGCATTTGCAGGGACAGGCAATCTACACGGTGCCGACGCGGGCACTGGCGAATGACAAGTACGCCGAGTGGAAAGAGGCGAAGTGGAATGTGGGCATCGCCACGGGTGACATCGCGGAGAATGTGGACGCGCCTGTCGTGGTGGCCACGCTGGAGACGCAGATCGAACGCCTCGTGCGTGGCGAAGGCCCGGCAATGCTGGTGATCGACGAGTATCAGATGATCTCGGATCACTCCCGTGGTGCGAACTATGAAGCGGCCATCGCGCTTGCACCCCATGAAACGCGCCTGCTGCTGCTGAGCGGCTCTGTGGCGAACCCTGAGGATGTGGCTGCATGGCTGGTGAGTCTGGGGCGCAAAGCTGAGGTGGTCATGACGCGGGAACGGCCTGTGCCCCTGGAGGAAGTGCCGATGGAGACGCTGCCACAAAGGCAGCGGCAGTTTGAGAATTACTGGCCGCGATTTGCTGCCGCCGTGATGATTGCCGATCTCGCACCGTTGCTGATCTTTGCACCACGCCGCAAGGAAGCGGAGTCAATTGCACGCAGACTCGCTGCGGATCTGCCGATGGGTGATCCGCTGGAGCTCACGGCGGAACAGCGTGCTGTATGCGGCAAGGACCTGGCCACGCTGCTGGAGAAACGCGTGGCTTTTCATCACAGCGGGCTGTCGTATGGCGCACGCGCGGGAGTGATCGAACCGCTGGCGAAAGCGGGGCAGCTTCGTGTCATCGCTGCGACGATGGGTCTCGCGGCGGGCATCAATTTCTCGGTGCGCAGCGTGCATGTGGCCGGCACGACGTTTCACGATGGCAAGAGCGAGCACAAACTCGCGCCGGATGAACTGCTGCAGATGTATGGCCGCGCCGGACGGCGGGGGCTGGATGACAAAGGACATGTGATCACCAGCCGCGACAGCCCTTCCATCTTTGATGCGCGGCCTGCAAGGCTGCACCGCAGCACCCTGCTCGCGTGGCCGATCTTTCTACGCGTGATGAAACACGCCGCGCTTCGGGAGGAGAATCCCTTTGAGGCTGCGACACACTTTGCGGGAAGGTTGTTTGCCAAGGTGCCCCCGCAGTTGGGGCTGGAGGAACTGGAGCCGAACGTGGTGCAGCCGCAGCATGAAAATGCGAAGGCGCTTTTCGGACTCGAAGCCACGGAGAAGCAGGTCTTGAACTCCTACGGTGAATGGGAGCGTAAGCACCGCCATGCGCTGCAGCGTGTGCCCCTGAGCCGTGTGCATGCGGTGCTGAGTGTCCCGGCTTTTGCCGCGAAGTTTGCGCATGGCATCGGCCGCGTGGGGAAAATCCGCCGCGAAAAGGATGTGACTTACGGCGTCGAGATCAGCCTCGGTACGCCGGTGGGAGATGACGTGAAGCCGACGAAGTCGATTCGTCGTCTGCTCAAAGTGCCGCGCACCATGGAGACGGTGCCGCTGGAGGAAATCACCGTGCTGCATGCGGGGGACCTCGCGAACGCCATCCTCGCGAATGGGGAAGATGTCATCAAGGATGTGGCCCCCGAATTCATCGGCACGGTGACGAAGGAGAACCTGGTCTTTGCCTGCTTCGATCTCGCGCCCATTGAGGTGATGGCTTACGAGGACGGTCACGGCAAACTGCTCTTCCTGCCACAGGAACGCAGCATCGTGGTGAAGAATGAAACGGGTGTACACATGGCCGAAACTGCCACGACCGACCGCGAACCGCGTGGTGGATCACCGATTCATGCCTGGCGCACGCTGGGCCTGATCGATGCCGATGGCGTGCCCACGCGGCGTGGTGAGATTTTCAGCTTCTTCCAGCATGGTGAAGGGCTGGCGATTGTGGCGGCACTCGAAGACGAAAGCTATCCTGCGGACGATCTGGTGCATCACCTAGCGAATCTGCGCAGCGGCTCCAAGTTTGATCTGCCGCTTGATTGCGGTTCCGAACGTCTCGCGGCGGTGTGTCGTGGCACGTATGGTTTTGTGAATCACCATGGCTACCTTGATAATGGCCTGCCAGATGACTACGGCGAAGGCGCGGCGGAGCTGCTCGATGCTCTGCTGCATCCGGAGCAGCCCGGTGCGCAGGATTTGAAAGCGGGCATCGCGGAAGGGGACATCTCCCGCGCGTATGTGGAATGGCTGAGTTTGCTGCGGCACATCACGCACGCGCCGGATCATCCGTGGCGGAGGTGGAGGGAGCTGAAGGAAGCGGCGAAACAGACGCTGAAGCACCACACCAAGACCCTGAGGCATTTTTTCCATCTTGATCTGCCGCCGCTGACGAACAAGCAGAGGCATGGCAAGACGCGGCATTATTTGATGGTGAAGTGACGGCTGGGTTCACGAACGTTTCTCGCATACCTCCGGCATGCGCCCTTGAGCAAAGGGTGTGGTCTGCATGGTCCAGGGGTGGCGCTCGTGCCTCGCTTACCCCTGGCTACCTTCTTTGATCCCTCCGGGATCGTTCATTCGTGACGGATGAATGCAGAAGCCATGCTTCAGTTAAAACAGCAACTTGTGAGAATGAGCCTAAAGCAGAGGCAGGAAGTGGCTGCTTTTATTCACAGGCTTAAACAAGAATCTCCGGCGTGGAAAAAGGAGATGACGCGACGCATGGCGGAGATGGATGCCGGGAGGAAATTTCAACTGCCACGCTAATGGCTCCGATGATCGAAGAACAAAGACGACGAATCGCCATCGTCGGCTCCGGCGTGCTCGGCAGCCAATACGGTGTGCCGGGCGAAAGCGGCGGGGATTGAGATGCCGCAGGTGGAGAGGTTGTATGAGGAGTTGAAGGAACGGATTGCGGGCAGATAGTGGGTGTGCACCGCCCCGTGTGCGGGCTTGAGCGTCAGGAGACGCTCGGCCGACCGCACAGGGGATTCCCTTCGGGGCTGCGCAGGTGCGGACCCCTTTGCTCACGCCCATGTCGCTTACTGCTCTTCAAAACGCCCGTCCTGAAACTGCGATTGTGCTGGGTTCCGGTCTTGGAGCTGTGGCGGAGGCGTTTGGGATGGAAAGTGAAGTCGCGTATGCCGAGGTGCCTGGGTTGAGTGCTTCCACGGTGCCGGGGCATGCGGGGCGCTTTGTTTTAGCCCAGCATCACGGCAAGCCCATCCTCCTCGCACAAGGACGACGGCATTTGTATGAGGGGCTCACGGCACATGAGGTCACGGCGAGCATCCGCTTCATGCATGAGATCGGCGTGAAGCGCATGGTGCTCACGAATGCGGCGGGTGCGATCCATGAGAATTTTCATGTCGGGGGTTTGATGCTCATCACGGATCATCTCAATCTCCAAGGCACCACGCCGCTGCTCGGCGGTCCGAACTTCCATGACATGAGCGAGGTCTATTCGAGGGCTTGGTGCGAGAAGTTTCACGCGGCGAGTTTGGAGATCGGTTTAAAGCTGCACGCGGGCGTGTATGCGGGGCTGCTGGGGCCGCAGTATGAAACACCGGCAGAGATCCGCATGCTGCGCACGCTCGGTGCGGATGCTGTGGGAATGTCCACGGTGGCGGAGGCGATTCAGGCACGTGCGCTGGGGATGGAGGTCGCGGGCATTTCCATGCTCACGAATTGGGCCGCTGGATTGAGAGCACAAACGCTCCACCACGCTGAGGTGATGGAGGTGGGCAAGACGGCGGGGATGTATCTGGCGCGGCTGTTGAAGGCGGCGGTGTGAGTTGTACTACAGCCGCATCGATAGGTTCCAGGTGGTGCGCACGGCAGCGAGATCATGGCTGCTCAGAACGCCGAGACGCCGGATAAAAATGGATTTCTCTGCGGTCACGATCCGATCCAGCCGCACGACAGAGGGCTTGAGCAGATTGGCTGCCTGCCAGTCAGTCACAGTGACATCCAAAGACCCGCTGCGCTGAACGGAAGTTACACGGGCGATGATCGCATCCTGTCCAAGATCAAACAACACCAAGGCAGGCCGAATCTTGGAGCCTGCACCCGAAGTGAAGGGGAACCGGCAAAGCTGGATCTCGCCAAACAGGTTACGCGAGAGCTTCGTAAACTGCGTCTTCTTCAGAATCGTCTTTCAGAAACTGGTCGTAGGCTGCCGTCTGCCACTCGGCATCATCATCTGAGTTCGTCAGCACAATGACGCGTGCAATACCGCTCTTAGGAAGCTGCGCGGCGATGTTTCCCGGAATCGGAAAACTGGCGGCTCCGTGAAGCTCGGTGGTAAATTCGACGGCTTGCATGCACTCAATACTAATTCTTTTGCACGGGAGGTCAACCCACAGGGCCGCTGGTTTGCGGGCGCAGCCACTGCATTACGCTGAGGTGGTGGAGATGGGAAGACGACGGTATAAAGCTACTGATCGGCTTTCCGCCTCAAACTTAACGCCAGCAGATAACTCAACACAATAGGAACGCCTAGCATGGCGAATACGCGAGGAAACAGCCATCCCAGCGTCTCCCCAAGCTCGTCCGACCTAAGCATCATTGAGAATGCCAATGAAATGACCACTGCGACCACGAAGGCAGTAACTGTATATCCGCGCAATCTGCATGCTTTGGCATCGAGAATCAGCAACGACGGGATTCCGAGGAAGATTTGAAACTTTGCCACGACAAGTAGCAGCAGAATGCCGCCAATAATTTCGCCGGGTTCTCCAGACGCAATACGATTGCGATTAGGCCGCAGGAAATGATCGGCTATTTCAAGGGCAAACGAACCCAAAAAATATGCGGCAGGAATTGGTAGCAAAAGCAACCGTGTTGCCCGAATCACATAAAGAATCGGGCTACTTGGACTCATGGATTAAAGATCGGGGTCTTGCTAGCAGCACCCGTTCGCCTTCTCCAGCTCACAGGCGTGCTCTTCGGTGCAGCAGGGCATGAGGGGGCGGCCTCCGGTGGCTTCGGGGGCTTCCATTTCGGGATTGGGGGCCTGAGGGGCGAGGCCGAGGTCGCGGAGGAGTTTCATGTCCTCGTTGGCGCGCGGGTTGGCGGCGGTGAGGAGTTTGTCGCCGTAGAAGATGGAGTTGGCTCCGGCGAAGTAGGCAAGGGCCTGGGCTTCGCGGCTCAAGTTGGTGCGGCCGGCGCTGAGGCGCACCTTGGCCTTGGGCACGGCGATGCGGGTGACGGCGATCATGCGGATGAAGGCGAAGGAATCGACGACTTCGTTGTCGCCAAGCGGTGTGCCTTTGATGGGCATGAGGGCGTTGATCGGGATGCTCTCGGGCTGGGGATTGAAGTTGGAGATGACTTCCAGCATCTTCAGGCGGTCCTCGATGGTCTCGCCGAGGCCGAGGATGCCGCCGCAGCAGACGGACATGCCGGCATCCTGCGCGTGGCGGATGGTGCGCAGGCGGTCGTCAAAGGTGTGCGTGCTGACGATGTTTGGGTAGTGCTCCGGGGAGGTGTCCACGTTGTGGTTGTAGGCGGTGACGCCGGCTTCCTTGAGATCGGTGGCCTCATCCGCGCCGAGTTCGCCGAGGGTGACGCAGACTTCCATGCCGAGCTTGGAAACGTCGCGCACGATGTCGAGCACCTGGTCGAATTTCTGGGTGCCTTTGCGCACGCCTTTCCAGGCGGCGCCCATGCAGAAGCGGGTGGAACCATTGGCACGGGCGGCGAGGGCGCGCTCCATGACCTGCTCCTTGGGCATGAGATTTTCCTTCTGCAGGCCGGTGCTGTAGCGGGCGCTCTGGGCGCAGTAGCCGCAGTCTTCGCTGCAACCGCCGGTCTTGATGCTGAGGAGGGTGCAGAGCTGCACTTCGTTGCCGGTCCAGTGCTCGTCATGCACGGCGCGGGCCTGCTTGAGGAGATCGAAAAAGGGCTGGTGATAGATGCGGTGAAGTTCGGCGAAAGTCATGGCGAATGGTGGCAGCCCCGATAGTGGGCGAAAACGGCCCGGATGCACGGGGAAAGTGATGGGCGCGAGCCTGCAGCGACCCCGGAGAAGGCGGAAGGCTGCAAGACCGCTGATTTTCCCGAACGCAGCAAGCGAATTTCAAGAATCGCGGTGGCGGCACAGTACTAGCTTGTAAGTAGTGATTGGTTGTACGAACAACCACAATTCATAATGAGAAAGAAACTTGCGCTGATAGTTGTTATATTGTGGACCCTGCAGCAGCCAGCCGCGCTGGCAATTGTGGGGGTGAATTCAGCCTCTCCAGGCATCATCGGCAATCAGCACATCACTTTTGCCTCCAGTCTGGATCTCGGGCGGACGGTGGGCTTTGTGAGTTATAGCAATTCAAACGCGACGGGCACTTTGGTGCCATCGTTGGAAGCGGGGACCCTGAAGTTTCTCACCGCCGCGCACAACGTGGACCACAACAATGATGGCGTGCTGGACGCTGGCCTCGGAACGATCATTTTTTATTTTGGCAATGCTCCCGGAGAAAATGGCGGGACGGCCACCTACTCTGTGACAGCCACGGCGACGCAGATTGCCGTGAATCCGCTGTGGGCCACCAAGCCTGGAGGTCCCACCGGAGGTACACCGACCAATGACCTCGCCGTGGTGAGCTTCAAGATCAATCAGGTGACGACCGTCACTGCCGAATCCCCCGTCATTCAGGCTTCAGCCGTGAGTTCCACCTCACCCGTGGGCCTGGCTGGGGTGGTGGCGGGCCATGGCCTGCATTCGGATGGAACGGTGATTCTGGGTGGAAGTGCTGGGGCGGGGCAGCAAGTGGATGGTATTCTCAAGGGCGGCACGAACACCATCGACTTTGTGGGAGTGCCGACGATCACCGTGGGCGGCACGATCAATGACACTTCAGGCACGGTGATTTTGTTGGACCTTGACAAGCCGGACGGCAGCACCAGCACCCTTGGAGCGACAACGGGAGGCCCCAATGAGGCTGGCACTGCGAAGGGAGACAGTGGCTCTGCGCTGTATGCCGACACCAACAAGGATGGCAAGCTGGAGGTGGTGGGGGTGCTCAATGGCGGAGACAACCCGTATCCCACAGGAGTCAGCACCTTTGGAGACATCTCGCAGTATGCCCCGATCCTGACGCCAACGAACCTGGCCTTTCTCAAGGCGCAAAACGTCTTTGTGGGAACGTCGCTGAATGGAGTCTCGGCGGGGAACTATGGTGGAGTAGGTTTCATGATCGCTGATGGCGCTGGCCTGAACAATTTCACCTACGGCCTGACCGCCGCCATGCTGACGCAGTCTCAGGGCCAGCAAGTGCTCCAAGGCTCCCTTGGCACGGTGCAGACGCGCACCAGCAGCGTGGCCCGTGGCACCTCAAATCTTGAAAATGTCGGGGGTGATGAGGTCACATTGAGCGATCTGGCAGGCTTTGGCTCGCGCCGGTGGGAAGCGTGGGCGGCAAGCAATCTGGCGCGCGTGGATTCCCAAGGACGCGGCAGCCGGAGCAGCGGACTGGACGCCCACTACGGTGCGGCCACGGTGGGGGTGGACTTTTTGGCCACCTCCCACGTGATGCTCGGTGCCTACTGGAGCTACTTGTACGGCCGTGGCAGCGCTACGGATCTGAAACTCGACAGCAGCGGGAATGCGCTGGGCTTCACGGTGGTGGGTGAATGGTACGGCCTGTGCAGCACCTTCATCTACAACTACTCCCACGCCGAGACTGATCTGCGCCGCAGCATCGGCACGGCGCAGGCATTCGCCAAGCCCAGCTCTTCATCGCACACCCTTGACTGGATGCTTGCCTACAATCTGCGGCACCGTGGCTGGGTGCATGGGCCCACAGGCGGTCTGCGCTACACCTTTGGGAATGTGGGAGGCTACACCGAGCAGTCTGACACTCCAGTAGCGGGATTGCTGAGCGCGAACAGCCAGGACTTCAGCGTGTTCCGACTGAATCTCGGATACAATGCGGCCTACCACTTCGAAACCAACTTTGGCAAGGTGGTGCCTTACTTGAGTGCGAACTGGATTTACCTGGCCCAGCACAGCAGCAGCAGCACCGCCTCGTATCAAGGCACTCCGTTCTCGATCGTGGGCAGTGGTGGCGGCCTGGTACCCTTCAGCTCCGGTCCCAGCACCGCGACCGGCGGCTCTGGCACTTACAGCAACTTCGCCAATGTGCAGATGGGGGTGGAGCTGATCGCCCATGAGCGTCTGAAGCTCAATCTTCAGACCTACGTCAGCGTGTTTCGTTCCGGCACGATGGAAGTGGGTGGTGGTGTCCAGGTCGGCTTTATTTTCTGAGTGCTGCAAGAGCATGGTGGTGGAGACCGACTTTGTCCCACCATCATGAACCGACGCACTTTTTTCCACCAAACGTCCGCGCTCGCCGCTGTCTCCGCATTGCCGAAACTTTACGCTGCGGATGAGGCAGGGAAGAAGGTCAAA
Organism: Verrucomicrobiaceae bacterium; assembly: GCA_027490195.1. Taxonomy (GTDB): domain Bacteria; phylum Verrucomicrobiota; class Verrucomicrobiia; order Verrucomicrobiales; family Verrucomicrobiaceae; genus Prosthecobacter. Next base: position 62,633 of record JAIXYN010000028.1, read on the forward strand.
GTGGCCGTGGTGGCGCTGGGCCGGGGCATGCAGCATGTGCAGGCCCTGCTCAAAATTCCGGGCGTGGAGATCGCCTATCTGGCCGAGGTGGACCCGAAGCGCCTCGAATTGGGCCTCAAGGTCGTCAATGACACGCAGAAGGTGTCCTGCGTGGGTGTGAAGGATTTCCGTTCGATCCTGGATGACAAGACGGTGGATGCCGTCTTCATCGCCACACCGAATTTTTGGCACACGCCTGCCGCGCTGCTGTGCATGCAGGCTGGCAAGCATGTCTATGTAGAAAAGCCCGGCAGTCAGAACGCGCATGAGGCGGAGATGATCGTGGCGGCCTCGAAGAAGTATGACCGTCTGGTGCAGATGGGGAATCAGCGCCGCACCTGGATGAAGGAGGCGATCGAGGCGCTGCATGGCGGTGCCATCGGCACGGTACGCTTTGGCCGTGGCTTCTACTACAATACACGCAAATCGGTGGCCATGAACGAGAAGCCCGCGTCACCGGACATCGACTACAACCTCTGGCAGGGCCCGGTGCCGGATGATGCGAAGCATGATTTCAAGTCGATGGCGCACTACGACTGGCACTGGTTCTGGCACTGGGGCAACGGCGAGCTCGGCAACAACGGCATCCACTCGCTGGACATCCTGCGCTGGGGCCTCAAGGGCGACTATCCGCTGCGCACGACCTACAACGGCGGCCGCTACTTCTACAATGACGCGCAGGAAACACCGGACACCGGCACGGCGGTGTATGACTTCGGCCACGCCGGCTGCGAGTGGGTGCAGAGCAGCAGCCATCCGCGTGCGGCAGAGAAGCCGCTGGGGGAAGTCATGTTCTATGGCGACAACGGCACCATGGCCATCGCGCGTGATTCGTGGATCAACTACGACCTGAAGGGCGTGGAAATGAGCAAGGGCAAAGGCGCTGGTGGCGGTGATCCCGCGCACATGGGCAATTTCATCGAGGCCATCCGTGGCAATGCGAAGCTGAACAGCCCGATCGAAGAAGGCCAAAAGAGCACGATGATGTGCCACCTGGGCAACATGGCCTACCGCACGAATACCGTGGTGAAGTGTGATCCGAAGACCGGGAATGTGCTGGATAACGCGGAGGCGCTGAAGCTCTGGGGACGGGACGGGTATCGGAAGGGCTGGGATGTGAAGATATAGCCGACCAGATCAAATGCCTCCCTACTGGAAAACATTTGTCGAACAGCATCAGCTGATCGGACGAGAGTTCTTGCTGCCTGATGATGTCGATTTGTCAGGTGTTGGCGCAGACATCGAGATTCTCGGTGAAGCCAACATTTTGAATGAGCAGACTGAAAGCTATCCTGGAATAGCGGTGGCTTCTGCCGGATTCTTTCCCGTAGGGAACTGCGGCATTGGTACTGGCGATCCTTACTTCATCAATGTGCATGACGGAGAAGGCGGACCGCTTTATCGAATTTATCATGATGAGGTCATTCGTGATCCAATTGACCATGGCGCGGCAGTGGCAGTCGTACTCAAAGACTATCGAGAGCTGTTGGATTATCCGGAGCGCTGATCGACAGACAGGAGTGTCTGTCGTACTACCGGAACACCACGTCCACACCCATCGCGCTCTCCTTGGCGAAGCCGGGAATCCAATGGGGCTTTCGCAGGGCGATGACGCGGTAGATCATCGACAGCACATGCAGGATGAGCAGGCGGTCGATAAGGCGGTAGCCACGGCGGCGGCGCATGAGGAGCTCGATGGCCCAGCCGAGGTAACGACGGTGCAGCCAGAAGGGTTTGAAGTCGGTCTTCACGCGATAGCGGGCACGCAGGCCGCGCTTGGTGTATTTAGTTTTATACTCACGCTTGGCTTCGCGCAGGCGGGTCTCCATGTCCGGAGTGAACTCGGTGAAGTAGTACTCACGCGCCAGGGCCAGCAGGCGGAAGGTGTCGCGCATGTATTCGAGATCGGCGGCGGGCACGCCGGCGCGCGGCGCTAGGGCGATCATCTGCTCCAGCCGGCCCATGCAGCGGGCGGCGCTGCGCAGGGCGGCCTCGGGCTCCTGCACAAAATAGCGCAGCAGCTTTTTGACGCTGTGATTGATGAAGATGTTCCCCCAATAGACCTGGAGCAGCGGCGGGATGCGCACGCGGCGGAAGAAGAGTTTTTGCTGCGCGAATTCTTCCACGTAAAGGAGTTCGCGGATGACTTCGTCAGAGTAGCGCAGGAGTTCGATGAGGGCATCGGCATCGCCTAGCGCACGCTCTTTGGCAAAGGCGCGCACGGCGTCCTCCACGGGCATGCCGTCCTTGATGATACGGATGGTGACGAAGGTGTTGAGGTCGATCCAGATGGCTTCAGGATCGATCAATGCGATGCGGCGGAAGGGCACCCAGCCGCCAGTTTGGCACCAGACCATGCAGCCGATGACGTTCTTGGCGTGCTTGAGCTCATGCGCGTAGCGTTCGTACTCCCAGCCGGTGAAGCTGGGGTACTCGCCGCAGCCTTCGTACTCGCGCCGCGTTTGCAGCTCGACGATCTTCGCCACGTCGGTGCGGAAGAAATTGGAGTTCAGCGGCAGGTAGCGGAAGAAATCGGACTCGCCGTATTTCATCGAGATGACCAGCGCCGGGCTGGTGAGGCCTTCAAACACGCTGGTGAAGGTGCGGCGGTGCCACATCAGATCGCCAATGCGATAAGCGCCCACCGTCCAGGTGCGGAAGATGAGGCGGCGGGAATGCTTCTCGCACACGGGCAGCAGATCGAGCAGAAGCTGGCGCGCCTGCGCGGGTTTTTGGATGACGAGTTCGCTGCGGAATTCATCGTGCACGCCTTTGCCATCGGCTTCGCCGATGCGCAGGATGATCCCAGCCACCTGCGGGAAACTGGTGAAGAAGCCGTCGAGCAATTCGGCGAGGTAGTCGTTCACCTCGCGGTTAGCTTCCGTCATGCGCCGCCGCAGTTCCGGCGTGTAGGTCATGACATCCATCGTCAGATGCACCCGCAGGCCGCGTGTGGTGAAGATCTCGAAGCAGCGGGTGAATTCCTCGCGGTAGAGGGCGATGCGTGCGCGCAGCTCCGGCTCCAGCCAGTCGTGATCCGCCAGATGCGTCACGTCATCAAGCGAGACGGCGTTGAAGCCCCAAGCGGCGGCCTGATCTGCAAAGCGTGTGATGTCCTCCCTCACCTGCGCCCACCAAGCGTCTGCGGTGGCATCGCGCGTTTTGGGCAGATGATGCCAGGGAATCTTGGACCAGTTGATCGTACGCACGTCATGCCCGCGAAAAAACGGGCCGATGGCGTCGATGAGGTGGAGAGGTTGCAAGCGCCGCGAATGGAGGCACGCGGGGGGCGGGATGCAAGTGACGATGTACGTGTGTGTGGCGCGATGCAGGCTGGCTGCCTCTATCACGATCACGATTTACACAACCGCAGCAGGAATCTGCGGGGGCTTTGGAGAGCGGACGAGGAGCAGGCTCAGGGCCAAGCCAACGAGAGCACCCAGCAAGCCGCCGCCACCGGCGCCTGCTGCGATGGGCAAACGCCAGTCTTCGACTTGCTCGGTGGCCGGAGTGGCACGTTCTAGTACGGTGATGTATTCGGCGAGTGGCTTAAGGGCGGAATTAAACTGGTCCACTCCATCAAGCGTTCTTTGATAAGTCGCTTTTTCTGCCTCATGTTTTTCTGTGAGCTTGCGCAGTTCTGACATGCCTGACTCAAAGCGTTGCAACTCAGTTTCGATGGCTTGGATTTCCAGTTCGACAGCACCCAGCTTTTTTTCCACGGGTGCGCGCGAAGGATTTGCTGCCAGCACGGAGTTGAGTTCGAGACGGAGACCGTCGCGCTGAAGTTTAAGCATTTTCAGGCGTGGTATGAGCCGTTCTTGATCTGATTTTGCGCTTAGCGATGCCAACTTGGCTCGCGCGTTTTCAAGCGTCTTAGTCAAGTCTTCCAGTTTCTTCTGATGGGCCTGCTCCTTCTCAAAAAACTGCCGGAGCACCTTTCCATCTGCTCGCTAAAGCAAGCTCTCGCGGAACGCGAAGAATTCATCAATCAGGGCACCCAGAAAGATTTGTGTGTATTTGGGATCAGGGCCGGTAGCCAGGAGATTGAAGAAGCTGGTATTTTTGGACCGGATGGCACGAATCGCAACGCTACTGTCTTTGAGATCAGGATGCAGCGCCTTCACACGCTCTGAGACGCGGCGTTTCATCTCAGCGGACTCGAGGGTCTCGATGATCGTGCCGTACCAGTCCAGTTGTTGCTCGCGCCAGCAAGCGTTGTCATTGAAGTTCATCTGCATGGTCGCGACGAGCTTTGCGAGCGAACAAAACTCCTGCGGCCTGCCGCTGATGAGAAGTGCCTGCCGCACCGCAGCGAGGCTCCCGCCAATCAACGCGCAGACCAGAATGATGCGAAGGCGTGAGGAGCTCATGATCATGGCCTTTTACCCCACAGCCGTCGGGATCTGCGGCGGCTCGGGAGACCGCACCAAGATCAGGCTCAGCACCAGGCCGATGGGGCCGCCCAGCAAAGCGCCACCACCGGCACCCACGGCGATGGGCATCACCCAGTCTTCGACGTTTTCGAAGGCGGGGGTGGCACGCTCCTGGATGGCGACGTAGTCGGATTGTGAATTGAAGACGGACTGCAGCTTCTCCACTTCGTTGAACAGGTTCTCATAAGCCAGCTTGTCGGCAGCGTGTTTTTCCTGGAGTGTCTTCAATTCAACGATGGCTGGTTCCCAGCGTGCCAGGTCTTTTTCGATGTCTTGGATTTCCGATTCGGCGGCTTCAAACTGGGTTTGCAAGGGTGCGCGGGCGGCATCATCGTCTTTCATCGACTTGATCTTGAGACGGAGGTCGTCGCGCTGATTGCGCTGGTTGTTGAGGCGCACCACGAGCCGCTCTTGATCTGATTTGACACTGAGCGTGTCCACCCCCCGGGCACGCGCTTGCTCCAGTTTCGCAGCGGAGTCTTCCATGGACTTCTGCTTTGTGACCACCTCCTGGACAAACTGCTGGAGCACCTTTCCCTGCGCCTGTTCGCGGATGCTCTGCCGGAAGGAGATGAACTCATCGAGCAGGGCATCGAGAAAGATCTTGGTGTATTTGGGTTCAGATCCCGTTGCCAGGATGTTGAAGATGGCGCTGCCCTTGGTTCGAGCGACACGGATGGCCACATCACAATCTTTGAGGTCGGGATTCAGCGCTTTCACACGCTCCATGGCGCGACGGCTCATTTCAGCGGATTCGATGGTTTCGATGATCGTCCCGTAAAAGTCCTCCTGCTGCTCGCGCCAGGAGACGCTGTCGTTGAAGACCAACTGCCCGCCTGCGACGAGTTTTGCCAGCGAGCGGAATTCCTGGGGCTTTTTGGTGATGCGGAGAGCCTGAAGCCCGGTGCCGATGCTGGCGCCAATGAAAGAGCAGCCTAGGATGATGATCAGACGGGGCAGGATGCGTGAGGAACTCATGGTAAAAAGCGATGGCGGCCTGTTTTGCCAGAATGGTGGCCCGGTGGCCAGATAAATCCGGGGCTTATGACGCAGAAAGATTGTTTCTAGGTTTGTTCAAAATATTCCTCGGAGTTCAAACGAAAAAACCCAGGCCTTGCGGCCTGGGCTGGATCGGAAACCGAACTCGGAGAGTGCGGACCACTTCGCGCTGGGTGGTTACTTCGCCTCGGGCTTGATCTTGCCTTTCTCTTCGAGCTTGTGCTTGAACTTCTCGGTCTTGGGATCGACGACGGCGCGGACGTAGCCCTGGTTGGGATGGAGGGCTTTGAAGTTCTGGTGGTAGTCTTCGGCAGGGTAGAATTTCTTCAGCGGGGCGATCTCGGTGGCGATGGGGTCTTTCCACTTCTTCTGCACTTCGATCTTGGAGGCTTCGGCGATTTTGTGCTGCTCCTCGGTGGTGTAGTAGATGGCGGAGCGGTACTGGGTGCCGTAGTCGTTGCCTTGGAAGGCGGTGCCTTTGGGCATGAACTTGCCGTGGTGCTCGCCGTCTTCCTTGGTCACGCTGGTGGGGTCATGGGCGTCCCAGAAGAGGTCGATGATTTCCTTGTAGCTGATGACGGTGGGGTCAAACTCGACTTTGATGACTTCGGCGTGGCCGGTCTCGCCGGTGCAGACGTCTTCATAGGTGGGGTTTTCGGTTTTGCCGCCGGCATAGCCGCTGACGACATTCGTGACGCCTTTGACGAGGAGGTACTGCGCCTCGACGCACCAGAAGCAGCCACCACCGATGATGGCGGTTTCGGTTTTGGCGGCGTCAGCGGCAGAGGAGGTCGGGGCGAGGGAGGCCATGAGAAGGAGAGTGAGGAGGGTGAGCGCGGTTTTCATGGAATGGATACGAACGAGTTGTGTCGATGAGTCAATCATCCGTCCTGTGAGAGGCGAAACTTTCGGCGGAATTCCCGAAAAGGGGAAGAATGGCCGCAAAGAAACACAAAAAGGGGCAAAAAAGCAGAGCACCGGTGTCCGATACCTTTTTGCGTTTCTTTGCGGCCATCTCTATTCTGCCTGCATGGACGAACTCTCAACTCTCTGTGCCCGGGTGGGCGAAACCAAGCTGCGCGAGATGGTGGCGGCGTTTTACCGGCGGGTGCGGGTGGATGATGTGATTGGCACGATGTATCCGCCGGATGACTGGGAGAATGCGGAGAAACGGCTCGCGGATTTCATCGTGTATCGGTTCGGCGGGCCGCAGACCTACATTGAGGAGCGCGGGCATCCGCGCCTGCGCGGCAGGCACATGCCGTTTTCCATCGGCGAAGCGGAGCGTGACCGCTGGATGAAACTGATGAGCGAGGCGATGAGCGAGGTCGCGGTGCCGGACCCGGAGGCGCCGATCATCAGTACGTTCTTTGCGCAGGTGGCGGACATGATGCGGAACCGTGAAGGGTGAATCGCTGCTTGTAAGAAAGTTCAGCCACAGGATGGTAAACCCATGAGCCGATTTCTTTGCATTGCAGTGGCACTGGTCGTGACGCTTTCCGCCTGCGTGATGGATCTGACGCGGCTGAAAAACGACCCCGTGGATTTTGTGAGACAGGTCAAACCGATCCTGGAGGCGAGCTGCCTGGAGTGCCACCAGCATCAGTATGAGTTTGCTGGACTGAACCTGGAAACGAAGGAGAGGGCGATGAAGGGCGGGCGCAGCGGGCCGGTGATCGTGCCGGGAGCGCCGCACCAAAGCTTGCTGTACAAAGTGCTGCTGCTGGGCCATGACAGCCACGTGGCCATGCCGCCCACCCCGGAACGACTGGACCGCGAGCACGAGCAGACCCTTCACGACTGGATTCAGCAGGGCGCGACATGGCCGGAGGGCGTGCTCCTGACGCCGCCGCAGCACTGGAAAAAATCACGTTCATAACAACCCATGGAAAAGCCCCCTGTTTTCATTCTCGCTCCGTTGCCGGACTTCCTCATGCAGCCGCTGCTGGCGGCGCATGTGTGCCATGACTACTTTCATGCAGCAGACAAGGAGGTGCTGCTGGCGCAGGTGGGTGCGGAGATCCGCGGCATCGTGCTATCCGGTGGCACGGTGGTGCCGGTGGCGCTGCTGGAGCAGCTCCCGAATCTGGAAATTTTGAGCGTGTTTGGCGTGGGCTATGACGGGGTGCCGGTGGACTGGTGCAAAGCGCATGGCATCCGGGTGACAAACACGCCGGACGTGCTGACGGAAGATGTGGCGGACACGGCGAGCGCGCTGGTTTTGATGACGAGCCGGAAGCTGATCGCGGCCAGCCGTTTCCTGCACGCGGGCGCGTGGACGAAGGGTCCATTCCCTCTGGCACATGCGCTGCATGGCAAGCTGGCGGGCATCGTAGGTCTGGGGCGCATTGGCAAGGCGATTGCAAACCGACTGGCAGCCCATGGGATGCGCATCGCGTATCATGGCCGCACGAAGCAGGACGTGGCATGGGAGTATGTGGACTCGCTGATCGCGCTGGCCCAAGCGGCGGATTTCATGATTGTGGCCACGCCGGGTGGTGCGGCGACGAAGCACCTGATCCATGCGGAGGTGCTGGCAGCGCTGGGCACGAAGGGCACGCTGATCAACATCGCCCGTGGCTCGGTGGTGGATGAGGCAGCGCTGATCACGGCGCTGCAAAACGGCACGATCCGCGGAGCAGGGCTGGATGTGTTTGAAAATGAACCGCATGTGCCTGAGGCGCTGATGCAGTGCGAGAACGCCGTGCTGATGCCGCACCTGAGCAGCGGCACGCATGAGACACGTGCTGCGATGGCCCGGCTGGTGGTGGAAAATCTGGCGGCGCATTTCAGCGGCGCAGCCTTGCTGACACCGGTGTGCTGAGGGCTTTCTGTGTAGCATCTTCGTGACAGTTTTGGCAGATTGCCTGCTTGCCCTTCCAGCTTGTTCCACTAATGAACTTTATGGGTAAAATCATCCTCGGAGCAGTTCTCACCGCCATGACCGTCTTCGTCTGGGAGGCGGTGTCGTGGACGGCCATCGGCTGGCATCAAAATGGATTTCGCGCCTTTCGTGATGAATCCAAGGTGGCCGAGGTGATCAAGGCCAACGTGACCTCCGGTCATGGCATTTATCTGCTGCCAGCTATGGGCGACGCGCCAAAAATAGCCACCGCCGAGGAAAAGATGGCCTTCGAAGCCCAGCAGCAGAAGGCGCTGAAGAACGGCCCTTACATGTATGCCGTCATCCGTCCGGGCAAAGGGGAAGTCAGCATGGGGATGAATATGACGTTGAGTTTCATCCGCTGTTTGATCTGCGCCTTTTTGATCGCAGGGCTGCTGTCCCAGGCGGCGTTGCTCTATCCGGCGCGCATTGCTTTTGTGGCGGCGGCAGGGTTGTTCGCGGGTCTAACCGCCGATCTGCCGATGTGGATCTGGTTTGAAAATCCGGGCCGTGACGCGGTGGTGAACATCGCCGATCATCTGATCGCCTGGATCATCGGCGGTTCCGTGCTGGGCATCTTTGTGGGCAAAGACCCGGTGGCGGAACCCTGAGAATAATGACGAAACCAGAATGACGAATGTCGAATGACATGAAGAAACTCACCACTGAGAGCTAGCGGTGCCGCGCCCTTCACACCGTCCTGCAAGCTCGGTCATTCGGCCTTATTTCGTCATTCCTCATTCTGGTTTCGTCATTCTGCAGCCACTCGTCTTCAGCACGGCCAGCGCCACCTCTTCGGGTGTGACGAGGGTCATGCACTTGTAGTGGCCAAAGGGGCACTCGCGCTCAAAGCAGGGACTGCACTCGATCTTGTGCTGGATGACGGTGTGGCGTTCGCCGAGGGGGCCGGTTTCGATCGGGCAGGTGGAGCCGAAGATGCTCACGGTGGGAATCCCAAGCGCCGCAGCCAGATGCATCGTGCCGGTGTCATTGGTGAGCAGGAGCTGGCAGCCGCGTAATTTGGCGATGAGCTCGGAGAGCCGTGTTTTGCCGACGAGGTTTTCATGCGGTGCCTGGAGCATGGCGGAGAGTTTTTCACCCATCTCCTTCTCTCCGGGGGCACCAAACAACTGCCAGCGGAACTGGGAATGCTGCGCGGAGATTTGATTCACCACGGCAGCAAAGCGCTCCAGCGGCCAGCGCTTGGCGGGACCGTACTCGGCACCGGCGCATACGCCTACACGGATGGTACCATCCGTCGAGACTGGCAGTGTTCCGGCATCCCACACGTCGGGCTGATCGATGTCGGCACCGATGCCCTTAGCGATGCGCAAGTAGCGGTGCGCATGGTGCTCCTTGCTTCCTTTGGCCGGACCGCCCTTGATGATCTGATTGAGCAGTTTCGCACGGAACGACCCTTTGACACCGACCCGGCGGGGAACGCCTGCGAGCCAGATTTCCAGCGTGCTGCGGGTGGAGTTGGTGCAGAATACGGCGGCATCAAACTTCACGCCGGTGGCCTTGATGCGCTTGGCCACGGCAAAGAGTCCTTCTTTGGCGGGTTTGCCGATGTAGCGCGAGACCTCGGGCATGGAGAGCCACAGCTCCTCCAATTTGTCCGGGCCGAGAATGGTGATCTTCATGTCTGGCCGGCCACGTTTGATGGCCCGTACCATGGGGAAGGCCATGCAGGCGTCTCCCAGCCAGTTGGGGCTGCGGATGAGCATCTCAAACGGCTGCAGGCGTGTCAGGTCGTAGTCAGGGGGAAAGACCACCCCACGGCGATAATTGGCGAGCAGGAGGTTCGGCTTTGGCAGCTTCCAGCGGTTGTGCACCCAGAACCAGTTGGCAGGCTGCTCGCGGATCAGCTTTTCCACGGCGGCATTGATCGCCAGGGTCAGGCCTTCGGCGTTGGGCTGTGATTCTGCGGCTTTGACCTCGGGGGCACAGACCAGTCGCCAGCGTGCCGGGCCGTCATCATAGACCATCATTGGCAGCACCACGGCATCCGTGCGGATGGCCATGAGCGCGGCAATGGTGGTGGTGGAGGCCAGCCGGTCGAAGAACGGGCACCACAGGCCATGATCTCCGGCATGCTGATCCACCAGCACGCCTACCTGGCCGGCCTCGCGCATGAATTTCATGGGAGCATTGAAGCCCGCCTGACGATCAAACAATGTATAACCGAGCTTTTCGCGACGGCGGAGCACCAGGGCATTGAGCCAGGGATTGTGCAGCGGCTGATAAATGGCGCCAGCTTGGTGGCCGCGCACATACATGGACGGCACCTGAGTCAGGATCTCCCAGCAGCTCGCATGCAGCACCAGATTCAAGAGTGGGCGTTTTCCATTGTCATAGGCGGCCTGGGCGCGCTCGATGCCTTCGGAGCGCACATGCTTGCAGATCGCAGCCTCGGACATCAGCGGCAGTTTGAAACCACAGAGGACGTTGGCGAAGAGGCTCTTGAAGTGCTCAAACGCGAGGGTCTTGAGTTCGGCGGGGGATTTTTCGCGGCCAAAGGCGATGTGCAGGTTGTGCAGCGCGAGGCGGCGGTATTTGCCAGCCAGCAAATACGCCACGGTGCCCAGCACCCGGCCCACGTACCACACCACGATGAGAGGGAGCAGCCACAGCACGCCTTCGATGCACCGGAACAGCGCGTAAATCAGCCACTGCACGGTGCGCGTGGATAAACTGGCGGAATCTTTGGCGCGGCCCATGAACCTCCTTATGCCGCAACGCTTCCGGGCACGCAACCGTTCATGCGAGATCAACGGGAACTGCTTCGTTTGGCCTCGGATGCACCGCCTTTTTCTCCTGCTCCTTCGCGCACGCTGCACGACGTGGGCCCCAGAAACGGATGGCGAAGGCGGACCGCGATGCGGTGGCGAATGATTGAAAAGTACTCCCGAGCTTTAGCTCGCTCTGGAGGTTTGGAATAGGCGGTGCTTTCCAGAACGAGCTAAAGCTCGGGAGCAGATGATAAAAAAACGGGCGGTGCCTGCGCACCGCCCGTGGGAAAGATCACTGTTTTGAGAAATCCTATTTCTCCACCCAGCGCACGGCTTCCATGAGCAGTTCGCGAGCGGAGGCGAGGCCGAGCTTCTGACGAATGTTCGCCTTGTGGGCGTCCACCGTCTTGGCGCTGAGGGCCAGCTTTTCTGCAATGCTGTGGGAGTCGAAACCGCGGCCCACCATCTCGAAGATTTCGAGCTGGCGGTCGCTGAGCATGCGGGCGGGTTCGCCACGGGAGCCGCCGCGAGGGCCGCCACCGGAGACGATGCTGCCGAGCAGGGAAGCGCTGAAGAAGAAGGAACCGGCAGCCACCTGACGGAGGCCCTGAAGCACGCGAGTGCTGGGTTCGCCCTTCATCACGTAGCCCATAGCACCGGCGCGCAGGCAGCGTTCCGCATAAACGTTTTCATCGTGCATCGAGTACACGAGGATCTGCATGTTTGGATGGGTGGCACGAAGCTTTTTGATGAGGTCCACACCACTGCGGTCCTTCAACGTAATGTCGAGCACGACTACGTCGGGCTTGAGTTTGGCGATTTGCTGCAAAGCCGTATTGGCGTCTTCAGCACTGCCGATGACCTGCATGTCTTCCTGCTGGTCGATTAGTTTCTTAAGCCCTTCGATAACGATAGGGTGGTCGTCGAGTATATAGATTTTGCTTTTCACGGTCCGATTAGATCACTCATTTTCAAAAGAATGTCAACCCTGCGTTCTTAAGAAGGTTTGAGCAAACGATGCACTCCATTGCTTTTCAATGTTTGAGCGCTTGGTCATTTAACCCAAAACTAACCCAAAATGCCCTCCCCCACGTAACCGGTTCATCCGAGAAGTTGGTGCGGTAATCAGGTGCCAGTGAGTATGTGTTTTGACTCGTGGAGTGCGTAGATGCGCAGGTGGAGGAACTCGACGTCACGGTAGCCATAAGCCATGC
>JAIXYN010000068.1 GCA_027490195.1 Verrucomicrobiaceae bacterium
CACTGGCGAGGAATCCATAGCTCGACCAGTTCTTCGCGAACGCGACGGAATCCGAGAAGTCATCCTTCCATCGCGAGAGGTCGGGCTTATCGTCGGCGGCGTGAACGAACCCCAGCGGCACGAGCAGCAGGGCAGTGATGAGTGTGAGGGTGCGTTGCATGTGCGGGCTATTTGGTGACGACAGTTGTTCCAAAAACGGTGAACTCGGCGACGCCTGGGGTGATGCCTTTTGGTGAGCCGAGGATGACGAGACGGGCTCGCGTGCCGATGGTGGGCTTGCATTCGCGGTAGTCGATGAGCAGGTCTTCGTTGCTCTCGCTGCGGTCGAGGATCGTGGTCCACTGGTCTTTGGCGGTTTCGAGTTCCACGCGGTAGCCGAAGGGGCCGGGCTTCACGTCGTGCTTTGTGTCGAGGCCGATGTCTCGCCAGATGAGGCGCACGGCGTGGATCGTGGCGGGTGCGGCGAAGGTGCTGGTGAGCGATGGCTGTGTGTCGCCTTCGGCGGGCTGCCACCAGGTGCGCATCTCGTTGTCCACGGCGAGGCGGCCTGGGAGGTTCGGTGCGTTGGTGGAGCCGAGCGTGTGCACAAGGGCATTGATCGGGAGCCAGCCGGTATCGGCGGATTTCGTATTCGGCGGCATTTTTCCTGGCAACCACTGCGGGAGCGAAGTGGCACCGTTGACGACGAGTTCCCCGTTGGCATCAATCTCCGCGCGATCCATGCCGACACGGCGCTCGAAGCTGTGCACCACGCCTGCGCGGATCGTGTAGATGGCCCAGAGCTGATTTTCCGGCCCGGCCACGATGCAGCCACAGGCCGTACCGGTGAGCAGTCCTTCGGTGGTGCGGAGGATGGGATTGCGTTTCTGTGGCTGAAATGCCCCCAGCGGTGATGAGCCGACGAAGCAGCCCATCGCATAGGTGCGGTGTTGGGTGCCAGCGGCGGAGTAAGTCAGGTAGTATCGGCCGTTGCGCTTCAGCATCCACGCTGTCTCCAGCCAGCTTTTGTTCGGATTTTGGTTCCATTCGCCGTGGGCCTCCCAAGGGCGTTCTTTGGGATTGAAGGCAATCAAACGCACTGGCGGAGCGAGGGGTTTCGTCGGGTCGGCGGCGTCGAGTTCTACGCCCCAAGTGCCAGCCGTTGCCGAAACGCCGAAGTAGAGGTAGAGCCGTCCGTCATCATCCGAGAAGAGCATCTTGCCCATGATCGGCGGCACCTCTCCGCTCCGCTTGAGCTGCAGATCGCCGATCTTCTCGAACGGTCCCAGCGGGGATGCGGACGCGTAGAGGGTGGCGGAGTTGTTGCCGAGCAGAAACCGGCCCCGATGGAGTACGATCGTCGGGCGCGAGTAACCCAAGTCCTGAAAGTTGAGGGGATGATGCTGCCACGTCGCGCCATTGTCGGCACTGACCCAGGCCATGCCCCCGGAGGAATAGAGATACCATTTGCCCTCATGCCAGATCGCTGTCGGGTCGGCATGCTCACGGAACTGTTCCTGATAGCCTAAGATCCAAGCCTCACGAGTGTCGCGTTTCCCCTTCTCCGCGTCGCGGGCGTGATGTCCGATGGGGTAGTTGGGGAGCGGCAGCGGATTGCAGAAGGTCGCCGGAGGCTCGGCAGCGTGCAGCTCGGCCAGCGGCGCGAGTAGCAGGGTGAGGAGGAGGGGGAGGTCGAGTTTCATGGTGTGTTGCCTTTAGATTTCGTATCAGCTGAATTTTTAGCGTTGCGCGTATTTTTTGCTCAAGCCGTCAACAAGCATGGTAACCACTGCCGCTCCAAAATCATTTGTCCGCGCCCGCAGAGGTGCCCCGCTATCGGGGTGATAGCACTCTGACAAACCGTTCTTCATGGCATTCTCAAGGAAGCGAGTGGTGATTTCGCCGGCCAAGTCGGCATATCCATAATCTCGCAGGCCACAGCAGATGAAATAGTTCACCGGCCCCCACACATCGCCTCGAAACATGATGCCGAGAGGTAAGACCGGCAGTCCGCCATCGTCAAATTTGGGGCTACTGCGTCCCACCGATGGAATCGGCAGCGGCGTGGACCAATCCGGTTCGAGAAGTTTGGCGGCCATTTTCTTCGCCTGTTCCTTGGTCGGAACCCCCGCCCAGAGCGGCATCCAGCTGCCGAGGGTCGGGATCCGTATTTTTTCCAGCGATCCGCGCTTGACCGCCAGAAAGGTGCCTTCCTGCTCGTCCCACATCAAACGGCGCATGGCATCCATTCCTTTTTTAGCCCGGCGATTGCGGCGTTCGGCCATCGCGTGGTCGCCGAGCTTTTCAGCCAACCGCGCCAGCGATTGCTCGGCTTGAATCAGAAAGGAGGTGATACCGGGCAAAAGGATCGTGCCATACATCGCCGGGCCACCACGACGCGGGTGCGGGGCAAGTGTCAGATCATCCATGCACGGCTCAAAATCAAAACTTTCAAAACGAGCCGACTGAATGGTCTTCTGTATCCGTTTATCGGTGTCTAACGTCGGATCAGAGAACCACTTTTCCGTGGACATGTTTTTCAGCGCCAGGGGGGCATAGGTGCCGACGGTGAGCAATCCCAGGTCATCCAGATCGCGTTCGCGCCAATACCAGTCGTGGTAGCGCTCTAGCCTGGACAGGGAATCAGCGGTAACCAGGCCAAGATCCGGCCGCCGTGCGACAATCCGTTCCATGGCCCAAGCAATAATGCAAATCCCCTGGGTGTTAGGAGAGTAGCTTCCCGGCTTAACGTTGTTGGAGATCATCCCGTGTGCATAATCCGGTGCCAGGCTGGCCCACATATCCTGGAAATCCCAGTAGATAGAAAAAGCATCACGCAGATTTTGTTCAAACCCGGGAGCCAGGCTCAAGAGGTCGGCCAGAAGCATGGCATCCCAGATCCAATGCCCGTTGTATTTAGAATCCGGGGTCAGCCATTTGCGGCGCAGCAGCCCCTCCGGCTCGCGGATGTTCGGCATCACGCAGATACGGTAGGCGTCCTCCACAAGCTTATCGACGGAGGCATCCTTCCATTTGTAATTGTTGCGCAATGTCTGCAGCCATGCGTCGATTTTCGATGGTTCGGTTACCCCGGGCTTGCCCTCACTGGTGCTTTGCGCCCTGACGGGTGAATTCATGCCGATGAGCGCCGGGGCTGCGAAGGCGGCCGTCTTAAGGAAGGAACGGCGTGTGAAGTGATTCATGGTTTCGGAGAGGAGGGAAAGGGTGGGTTTCATTGACGGATTACTCCTTTTTGGTTGGTGGTTGTGGAATGAATCGGTCATTCGGACGGGATTGCGGGAGGTTCGTAGGTTCCGGAAAAACCATTTTACCGTCACGCATCGGCGGAGTGCAGCAAGGCCAGCGGAGCGAGCAGCAAGGTGAGGAGGATGAGGTCGGGGTTCTTCATGGCTTGGTCTATTTCTGCTTGGCTTCGGGTTTGGTCGCGGCGGGCGGCGGCACGGGCTTGGGCATCTGTTTCTGCCAGGCGAAGAAGGCATCGCTGAGTTCCTTGACCTTTTCAGGGAACTCGGTGGCGAGGTCGTTCAGTTCGGCGGGGTCGCGGCTGAGGTCGTAAAGTTCCCAAGCACGGGAGTCGTTTGTGCCGTCGAAGGATTGGTCGAGCTTGACGGCCTTCCAATCGCCGCTGCGGACGGCGAGGTTGTAAATAAGCGTTGCAAGTCCGCCGGGTTTGTTGCGTTCGTTGGGTTTGGCCCAGACATACTGCTGCCAGCAGAGGGTGTCGTGAGCATGGCCGGATTTTTCGGCTTTGACGAAGGGCATGAGGTCCACCCCATCGAGTCCGGTGGGTAAGTCGGCGGCTGCGGCAGTTGCCAAGGTAGGGAAGACATCGGTGGTGCTCACGATGCCATCGAAGGTTTTGCCAGCAGGCACCTGCCCGGGCCAGTGCATGATGAAAGGCACGCGCACGCCGCCTTCCAAGACGTCGAATTTGTGGCCGCGATACGGTCGGTTGATCGCGGTGTTGCGCGTGTGCTCTTTGGCATTGTTGCCGCCGCCGCCATTGTCGTTGGTGAAGACGATGAGGGTATTGTCCGCGAGGCCGAGTTCTCGCAGCTTGTCCATCACGCGGCCGACATTCCGGTCCACCGCGCGGACCATGGCGGCGTATTTGCGGCGGTCGGGGCTGATGTAGGCGGCTGTGATGGCGGCCCGGTCTTCGTCGAGACTGTGCAACATCGCGTGCGGCGCGTTGAAGGCGAGGTAGAGGAAGAAGGGTTCTTTGTTCTTGGTTGCTGGTTCTTGGTTTTTTGTGTGAACGCGCTGGATGAACTCGCAGGCCTCGGTGCCGAAGAAATCGGTGAGGTAATCGGGCGACTTGAAACGCTCATACTTCCCGTCCTTCAGCCTTGCCAGTTCGCTGCCTTTCCAAAAGGGGTTCATGCCGCCGGTAATGCCGACGAACTCATCGAAGCCGCGCTCGTGAGGCGGTTTGAACTGGAAGCCGCCGAGGTCATTCCCGCTGTGCCCGCTGCTGTTGCCGCTGAGATGCCATTTGCCGACGTTGGTGGTGCGATAGCCACGCGCCTTGAGCACGTCGGCCAGCGTGGTCTGCTGCATCCAGAGTTGGTTTTCCTCCGGTGTATAAACGTTGTTAAAGACGCCGAACCTCGCCGGGAACTTCCCGCTCATGAGGCCCATGCGCGAAGGAACGCAGATCGGGGCGACGGTATAGGCGCTGGTGAACCTCGTGCCCTCGGCGGCGAGCCGGTCGAGATGGGGTGTGGGGATGTCTTTGCAGCCGTATGAGCCGATGTCGGCATAGCCCATGTCGTCGGTGAAGATAATGACGAGGTTGGGTTTCTGCTTCGGCGCAGCGGTGGCGTGCAGCGAAGTGAGCGATGCGAGCAGAAGGGTGGTGAGGATCGTGAGGGTGTGTTTCATGGTCGGATTATTTTGAAATGATGGTTTTGCCAAAAACGGTGAACTCGGCGACGCCGGGGGTGATGCCTTTCGGTGAGCCGAGGATGACCAACCGGGCACGGGTGCCGGTGGTGGGCTTGCATTCACGGTAGTCGATGAGCAGGTCTTCGGAGCTCTCGCTGCGGTCGAGAATCGTGGTCCATTCGTCTTTGGTGGTTTCGAGTTCCACGCGGTAGCGGAAGGGGCCGGGCTTCACGTCGTGCTTCGTGTCGAGGCCGATGTCTCGCCAGATGAGGCGCACGGCGTGGATCGTGGCGGGTGCGCCGAAGGTGCTGGTGAGCGTTGGCTGCTTGTCGCCTTCGGCGGGCTGCCACCAGGTGCGCATCTCGTTGTCCACGGCGAGGCGGCCTGGCAAGTTCGGTGCGCTGGTGGAGCCGAGCGTGTGCGTGAGGCCATTGATTGGGAGCCAGCCGGTATTAGCGGATTTCGTGTCCGACGGCATTTTCCCCGGCAACCACTGTGGGAGCGAAGTCGCGCCGTTGACGACGAGTTCGCCGTTGGCATCAATCTCCGCGCGATCCATGCCGATGCGGCGCTCGAAGCTGTGAACCACGCCTGCACGGATCGTGTAGAAGGCCCAGAGTTGGTTCTCCGGTCCGGCTACGATGCTGCCGGAGGCTGTGCCGGTGAGGAGCCCCTCGGTGGTGCGCAGAATTGGATTGTGCTTCTGAGGCGTAAAGGGTCCGAGCGGTGATGAGCTGACAAAGCAACCCATCGCGTAAGTGCGGTATTGCGTGCCAGCTGCGCCGTAAGTCAGGTAGTATCGGCCGTTGCGCTTCAGCATCCACGCGGTCTCCAGCCAGCCTTTGTTCGGGTTTTGGTTCCATTCGCCATGGGCCTCCCAGGGGCGGTCCTTTGGATTGAAGTCAATGAAACGCACGGGCGCGGTGAGTGGCTTCGTAGGGTCGGCGGCGTCGAGTTCCACGCCCCAGATGCCAGCCTTTTCCGAAACGCCGAAGTAGAGGTAGAGCCGCCCGTCATCATCCGAGAAGAGCATCTTGCCCCCAAGCCGCGGAACCTCGCCACTGGGCTTGAGCTGCAAGTCACCGATCTTCTCGAACGGTCCCAGAGGCGATGCGGAGGCGTAGAGTGTGGCGGAGTTGTTGCCGAGCAGGAACCGGCCGCGATGATGCACGACGGTGGGCGGGTAGCCGATCTCGCGCACATTGATCGGATGATGCTGCCATGTCGCGCCCTGGTCCGCGCTGACCCACGCCATGTCACCGGACGGGTAGAGATACCATTTCCCATCGTGCCAGAGCACCACCGGATCGGCCAGCTCACGGAACTGCTCGCGATGCCCGAGAATCCAGCTCTCGCGTGCATCGGGTTCGCCATTGGTCACATTGCGGGCAAAAAAGCCGATGGGGTAATTGGGAATCGGCAGCGGATTGCAAAAGGTCGCTGGAGGCTCGTCCGCGTGCAGCGCGGCGAGCGGCGCGAGCAGCAGGGCGGTGAGGAGTGCGAAGGTGCGTTTCATTGCTTGGGCTTGGGCATGTTTGCGCTGGTCTCCTTGCGCCAGGCATGGAGGCGTTCGCGGAGTTGTTGGACGACTTCGGGATGCTGGGCGGCGACGTTGTTTTTCTCAGAAAGATCGGTGGCGAGGTTGAACAGCTCGGCGCTCTCATCCTCCAGCCACTCGATGAGTTTCCAATCGCCGACTCGCACACTGCTGCACGGTCCGCTGCCGTGATTGCCGTAGTGCGGGAAATGCCAGAACAGGGCGTCATGCACGGGTTTGGTTTCGCCTTTGAGCAAGCTGGCGAAACTGACGCCATCTTTGTGCAGGTCCGGTTTGGCCGGCAATCCGCAGGCTTCCAACACAGTGGGCAGGATGTCCGTATTCATCACCGGCACGTCGCAGGTGCTGCCGGGCTTGGTCACACCGGGCCATTTGACGATCCAGGGCTCGCGCACACCGCCTTCGTAGAGCCAGCCTTTCCCACCACGGAGCGGACGATTGCAGGTGACAGTGTGGCCACCGTTATCGCTGGTGAAAAGGATCAGTGTGTTGTCGGCGATGCCGAGTTCGTCGAGACGGGCCATGAGCCGACCGACGTTGGTGTCCATCGTCTCGATCATCGCGGCGTAGGTTGGATTCACCTGCTGCTCGGGCAGCTTCTTCGGCGAGGCCCCGTGCACTGGATTGCCCTCGGTATAGGTGGTCACGGCGTCAACGGCGGGCAGTCCCAGCTTCGCCGCTTTGGCCTTGTATTTCGCAACGAGTTCCAGCTTCGCCATGATCGGCGTGTGGACGTCATAGAAAGGCAGGTAGAGGAAGAAAGGCTGCTCCGGTTTGCGCTGTTCGATGAGCTTCATCGCCTCGCTGGTGAGGCGGTCGCAGAGGTGCTCGCCCTTCTTGCCGCCAGCGACAACGCCGGGCACGCCGCGCGAGTGGTAGTTGTTCCCCGCAGCCTTGGGCACCACTTCGTTGTTCTTGTTGCCATAGGGCCAGAAAAAGCTTGGCGGCAGGCCGCCCGCGTGACCCGCGATATTGACCTGAAAGCCCTGGTCCTGCGGATAAAAACCCACATCCCCAAGGTGCCACTTGCCGACATGCCACGTCGCGTAGCCCGCATCGCGCAGCACCTCAGCGATGGTCACTTCTTCGAGCGGGAGTTCCATCTTCATCTCCGCAGGTAGGAACTTACCGGTCTTGCCATTGCTCGGAATGTAATCCGTGATTTTCAGCCGCGCCGGATGCCGTCCGGTCATGATGGCCGCGCGTGAAGGTGAGCAATAAGGGCTGCTCGAATAGGCCTGCGTGAAGCGCATGCCCTGAGTGGCGAGCTTGTCGAGATTCGGCGACTCGTGAAAGGTGCTACCGTAGCAAGAGAGGTCGGCCCAACCGAGATCGTCGGAGAGGATGACGATGACGTTGGGTTTGTTCGCAGGCTTTGGCGTATCGGCGGCGTGCAGCGCGGCCAGCGGCGCGAGCAGCAGGGCGGTGAGTGGGAGGGTGGATTTCATGCGGCGGGGAGTTGTTACTTGGTTTTGGAGTCCTTCCTGGCTTCTGCATCGAATTGATCGGCCTTCTGCTGGATTTCGCGGTCGAGAGCGGCGGAACGCGTGCGTAGCTCAGTGAGACGGCTCAGTTCGTCCGTCGTCGGAGCGATGAGCACCGGCACTGATGTGCCGCAGTCAACGCGGCAGTCCTTATCGGTCACGTTCTTGGCATCAGCGAGTTTTGCGAGGCCGGGCACTGGTGCGGGAGCGCTGCCCACGACGCCTTGGAGCGTCAGGCCTTGCACGTCATCTCCGGCGATAAAGGCGCGGGCGTCGGGCTTCTCCACGGCGAACCGCACGTTCTCCAGGCGCACGCCTTTGACGTGGCGCAGATAGAGCGCTGAGCCGGGGAGTTCACCGTCGAAGGGAACCGCCCATTTGAGATATTCAAAGGCTTCGAGCAGCTCGCCCACGTCGAGACGGGCCGCCTGCTCGGCGGTGCCGCCGCCGGGAAAGGTGATGTCGATGTCGTAAAACGAAATGTCCTCGATGCGACTGCCTGGTCCCGACACCACGGCCGAACAATATCGCTTGTAGGGGGCTTCCCATCCGCTCTTGCTCCGCAAGATCCCGCCGTCACCCACGACCGCCTTGATGTGCTCGAAGCGGACGTTCCGTATATGCCCTATCGGGGGGCGACGCGTCTGGTGGTGCTTGCTGAAGGCGAAGCGCGACGCCAGCACCATGATGGGCTGGCAGACCTTCGTCATCTCGATGTTCGAGAACGAAAGATCCTCGTGCGTCTGCCCGCCGGAAGACTCGATCTTGATACCGCCCTGGCAGTCCGTGAACGTGCAGTCTCGCATTGTCAGACGCCGCGTCGCGCCGAAGGACTCGCACCCGATGCGGATGGCGCACCAGCGGGTGGTCAGGCGGCAGCCGCTGATCTCGATGTCCTCGTTGGGCCAGTCGGGGTGAAAAGTCTGCAACGCGATACAGTCGTCTTTACAGTCGGCGTCACAGTCCTTGATGGACACGCGGCGTGAACCGGCGAGGACGAAGGCATTGCCGTAGGCGGCGGAGTCACGGCTGCGCACCGTGATACGCTCGATCTGTATATCCGTGCACCGCGCGAAGAACGTCGTGAACATCGCAGGGTCGATCAGCGTGAGTCCGGTGAGCCTGACGTCGCGGCAACGCTCGAAGCGGATCAACATCGGGATGCGTCGCTGAGGATCGCCTTTATTCGGGAAAATCTTGCTGGCTACTCCGCCTTGACCGTCGATGACACCCGAACCTTCTAGTCGAACCTGTTCGGCGTCTTCCGCATAGATCAGCGCCGGACGGTGTTGCGTGTTGATGCTCTTGAACATGTTTAGACTGTCTTGGGCATCGAACCAATGCAGCTCTGCCGTCTCGACCGTGTAGTCGGCAATCTTCGGACTGCCACGCAGGATGGCATCTTTCTCGACGCGCAAGACCACGCCGCTCTTCAATCGCAACGAACCCGTGATGAAGACTCCCTTGGGAACGCTCACCACACCGCCTCCGGCATCATGACAGGCATCCACCGCCTGCTGAATCATCTGGGTATTCAGCGTCGTCCCGTCGCCTTTCGCGCCATGGGCCATGATGTCGAAGACCTTGGGTTCAGCGGCGTGCAGTGAGATTAACGGAGCCAGCAGCAGGGCGATGAGCAAGGTGAAGGTGTATTTCATGTTTTGGCAGTTTTCAGTGCTCGGTTTGGTTGTTACTCCAGAAGCCGCGGAAGACCTTCAGCGGGTCGGCGGTCTTGGGGTCGGTGCCTTTCGGGGCGGCTTTCCATTGCCAGTAGTCTTTGAACAAGGCGGCTGGATCGGGCGCGGGGCGGTCTTTCCAGTAGGCTCGGTCCTGCTCGACGATGTGGGCGCGGGACTGTTGCCACTCAGCGGTGACTTCGACGAACCACGCATCGTGTTTCGCGGCGAGCGACTTCACGATCTCGGGATGCTGGGCGGAGAGGTCATGCTGTTCGGCGGGATCAGCGTCGAGGTCGAAGAGCCGTGGCGGCGGTTGCGGTGCGGTGGTGGGCGAATCGAGCTGGCGGTCGAGCGGCATCTCCCAATGGGGGTGCAAGATGCCACGCTGGAACGAGGGATTGTCGCGGCCGCTGTCCTTTCTGAACGATGCCTCTTCGCCGGGCCAATACAGTTTCCAGCGGCCCTCGCGGATGGACGCGTTGACGTGCCGCGCGGGCGCATAGCGGTTGCGTTGGAACGGCAGGAAACGCGCGACCACTGCGGGCACCGGTTTTCCTTCGAGCAAGGGCATCAGGTTCAGGCCGTCGAATGGTTTGGCACCGACTTGCGCCGACTTGCCCGCGAGGCTGTAGAGCGTGGGTAGCCAGTCGCAGCCGTGCACCGGAGTGGACTCGATCCGTCCGCCCTGGATGTGACCGGGCCAGGCGACGATGCCGGGCACGCGAATACCTCCTTCCAAGATCGACTCCTTCTGGCCGGAGAAGACGCCGTTGAAGCGCATCTGTGAACCGAGTTCCGCGTCGCCCCGCAGCACAGGGCCGTTGTCGCTCGTGAAAACGATGATCGTTTTTTCCCACAAGCCCTTGTCCTTGAGCGTCTGAAACACGCGCGCCAGGCCCGTGTCCATCGCCTCGATCATCGCATAAGTGACCGCTACGGCTTTGCTGGCGTCCTTGCCCAAGCGCTTCTCGTATTTCTGCACGAGCGCCTCGGGGGCCTGCAGCGGACCGTGCGGCGCATGATGCGCGAGCCACAACGCGAACGGCTTTGACGCGTGCTCGCGAATGAACGTGATAGCCTCGTCATTGAGCGCATCCGTGAGGTAACGCCCGTCGTGCGGCACGGCGGCATCGTTGCGGAGCAGGTTCCATTTCCAGTAATCCTGTCCGCCGTTGGGAAAGCCGAAGAACAGGTCGAACCCACGACGGTTTGGAAGGTAGTCCTGAGAATACGCACCGTTGTGCCACTTGCCGATCAACGCCGTCGCGTAGCCCGCGTGACGGAAGTAATCGCCAAACGTCTTCTCGGACAAATCGAGCCGGTCGAGCCCGCGATTGCTCGGCACATCGACGGCTCCGGTGCGATGATTGTAGCGTCCCGTGAGAAACCCCGCGCGAGCCGGCGCGCAGAGCGACGAGGGTGAATAATGATCGGTGAACCGAACTCCCGCCTTCGCGAGCCCATCGAGCGTGGGCGTGTCGATCGCAGGATTGCCGTAGCACCTCAGGTCGCCCCAGCCGAGATCGTCGGCAATGATGAACAGGATGTTCGGTCGGCGGGCATCAGCAGCATGCAGCGCGGCCAGGGGCGCGAGCAAGAGGGCTGCGAAGAGGATAGTTAGGGCAGGCTTCATGGAACTGGTCCTTGGTTAAGGTTGGTAAACACGGCGCAAGGCGGCCGTGGCGAGGCGCTGGCCCAGTTCGGCCTTGCGGCGCGGATGGACATTGGAGGGATCGCCAAGGTCATAGGCATCCACCAAAGTGGTATCGGCGAGAGTCTTCACGGCCTGTTGCTGCGATTCGCGAAGTTGAATCCAAGGCCGGGTGCCGCCTTCTGCATCTGGTTGTTCGTAGTGCGGGAGCTGGACGACAATGACGTGCAGAGTTGGCTGCTCCAACTGGTCTCGCCAAGACTGCACCAGAAGCGGCAATTGCTCCGCATAGGCCGTCGCGTCCTCCATGCGGCTGGCATTGGACTCGCCCTGATACCAGAGCACTCCGCGCAGGGAAAAGGCACCGAGGGGGGCGATGAACTCAGCGTGCAATGTGGCGGGCAATGCACGGCCCATGCGCCAGGTGTAGAGTTTTGTCTGCGGATAGGGCACAAAGGCCCGCGCATCTTCAGCAGCGGCGGCGACCACGTCGGGCCGTTCTGCGAGCGCAGCAAAGGAACGCCCAGCCTCGGTTCGCATCAGTGCGCTTCGCGGCATCCAGGCTTCGATACGAGTGCCGCCTTTTGCAACGACGATGATGCCCATGGGCATCTTTTGCGCTTGGGCGATCTCACGCGCAAAAGCCCACGCCACGGCGGACTGTTTTGGAACTTCCGCCGTCGTGATCCGCTGCCACTTTCCGGCTCCAAAGAAACGGATGCCGGACGGCAAGGGTTCGCGTGTGGCAATGGCGTTCTCACCTGACTTCGCGACGCTCATGGCCATGTTGGACTGGCCGGCGGCCAACCATACATCACCGACGAGCACGTCGGCTACCTGGACTTTCCTGTCCTGCTGCCCGGACCGGACCCAAAGCGTTCTCGGCTCGGCACTGGCGGCCATTGGGTCTAGCTTCACCAACCACTTGCCATCCATACCAGCGATGGTGGTTTTCTTCTGCCCGGCGAACTCCACGGTGATTTGCTCGTTTGGATCAGCCAATCCCCAAACAGGCATGGCCTTGTCACGTTGCAGCACCATGTGGTCGGAGAAGACAGCGCCGAGCCTTAGTTCACTCGCATGCAACGCGGCTAGTGGCGCGAGCAGCAGGGCGGTGAAGAAGGTGCGAATGGGTTTCATGGCTTGGTCTATTTCGGATTGCCTTGGGGTTTGGTCGCGGCGGGCGGCGGCACGGGTTTGGGCATCTGTTTCTGCCAGGCGAAGAAGGCATCGCTGAGTTCCTTGACCTTCTCAGGGAACTCGGAGGCGAGGTCGTTCAGTTCGGCGGGGTCGCGACTCAGGTCATAGAGTTCCCAGGGGCGGGCATCTTCGGGACGCATTTTATCGACGCTGGCCTGGGTGGGGTAGGTCTGGTTGGGGTAGACTTCCTGGGCGCTGGAGTCGTCGGTGCCCTCGAAGGGTTGGTCTAGTTTGATGGCTTTCCATTTACCGCTGCGGATCGCCAGGTTGTAGGCGGGCACGGGATAGACGGGGCCGGGTTTGCGTTCGTTCGGTCTGGCATAGATTCGCTGCTGCCAGCAGAGGGTGTCGTGCGGGTGGCCGGTCTTTTTGCCCTGGATGTAAGGCATGAGATCCACGCCGTCCAGGTTGCCGGGCATCGTGGCGTTGGCGACTTTGGCAAAGGTCGGGAACACATCCACCGTGCTGGAGAGGCCATCGAAGGTTTGGCCGGCAGGCACCTGGCCGGGCCAGTGCAGGATGAAAGGCACCCGCACGCCACCTTCCCACACGTCGAACTTGTGGCCGCGGTGTGGGATGTTAATTGCGGTGTTTCGGGTGTGAACGGCGGCGTTGTTGCCACCGCCTCCGTTGTCATTGGAAAAAACAACAAGCGTATTCTCGGCGAGGCCAAGTTCGCGGACCTTTTCCATCAAGCGGCCAACGTTGCGGTCCACGGCACGGACCATCGCGGCATATTTGCGACGGTTGGGGCTGATGTCCTTCGCCTCGATGGCGGCCTGATCTTCATCAAGTCCGTGCAACGGCGCATGCGGGGCATTGAAGGCCAGATAAAGAAACCACGGACCGTCTTTCTGCCGCTGGATGAACTCACAGGCCTCGGTGCCGAAGAAGTCGGTAAGGTAGTCCGGCGATTTGAACCGCTCATAGTTGCCGTCCTTCAGCCGCACGAGTTCCGTGCCCTTCCAAAACGATTTTAAGCCGCCAGGAATGCCGACAAACTCGTCGAATCCGCGTTCGTGCGGTGGCTTGAACTCAAAGTCATTGTGCCCGCTGAGATGCCACTTGCCGATGGTGGCGGTGCGGTAGCCTTGCTTTTTGAGCACGTCGGCCACGGTGATCTCCTGCATCCATATCTGGCAGATCCGGTCTTGCTGCCGGGCTTCGGGGTTGTCGAAGACACCGAAGCGGGCGGGGAACCTCCCGCTCATGAGGCCCATGCGTGAGGGCACGCAGATGGGCGCAACGGTGTAGGCGTTGGTGAACCTTGTGCCCTCGGCCGCAAGCCGGTCGATATGAGGTGTGTGGATGTCCTTGCAGCCGTGTGCGCCGATGTCGGCATAGCCCAGGTCGTCGGTGAAGATAATGACGAGGTTGGGTTGTTTGTGTGGCGCATCGGCAGAGTGCAGCGCGGCCAGCGGCGCGAGCAGCAGGGCGGTGAAGAGTGTGAGGATGGGTTTCATGGTGATTGATCGTGCTTTAGGGGCGACTGCGGCCGTCGTTGCGAATCTTCTGCAACAGGGCCGACAACCGTGCGACGACCTCCGGCTTTTGAGTGTAAAGGTCCTTTGCTTCTCCAAGGTCATCGCCGAGGTTATAAAGCTGGCCTGTAGGTTCGGCGGCGGATGGTGCGGGAGCCTTGTCATTGTAATCACCGCCCAAACAGGCGATGAGTTTCCATGGCCCTTCTCGGACGGCAAACGCACCCTTTAAACTATGCATAACCAGTGGCCCGCGCGGCAACGTGCGCTGCTTGCCAAGGATGAGGGGCAGGAAGCTAAAACTGTCTTCACCGGCATCATCGGGCAGTGGCACTCCGACAAGTTCAGAGCATGTCGCTAGCACGTCGGTCAGGCAGACCAGTTCGCTCGACGCCGTGCCCGCAGGGGTGTGACCCGGCCAACGGACGATGAGCGGCACCCGGTGTCCTCCTTCCCAGAGCCCCCACTTTTTTCCGCGTAGATCCCCGTTGGGGCTGTGGTCGCCCTTGCGTAGCGCGCCTGCCTTACCATTCACGTAAGGCGGCACACCACCATTGTCGCTGGAATATAACACAAGCGTATTTGACGCTCGCCCCGTCCGCTCCAAGGCGTCCAGGATTTGGCCAACGCACCAGTCATGCTCCTGGATGCAATCACCTCGCGGACCGCACTCGCTCGTGTCTTTAAAACGCGAGTGCGGAATGCACGGCTCGTGGATGGTGCTTGTGGGGAAGTAGAGAAACAGCGGCGTTGTTTTTGGCACCGATTCGATCCAGGCTGCAGCCTTCTCGGATTGAGGAACATCAATGTGCTCCAGTGGGATGCGGGCCGCCGTTCCGCCCTTTATGCTGTAGTGTTGAATGTCAGTGATCGGATCCGACCGATCGAGGCCAACGACATGGTGGTTCTCGACAAAGACCACTGGCTGATACATGTTCACCACGGGAATTCCGAAATAGTAATCGAAACCGACCTCCAAAGGACCCGGCTTGAGTTCGCCATTCCAGTCGGGCTTCGGGTCGCCAAAACCGAGGTGCCATTTGCCCACGACCGCGGTCGCGTAGCCCTGGTTCTTGAGCAGGGAGGCCAGTGTGGTTCGTCCCTGTTCGATCAGCAACCCATCGTTTGGCTGACACACTCCTGACTTCAGTCGCGTGCGCCAGGCATAGCGTCCCGTGAGCAAACCATAGCGGGTCGGCGAACACACAGCCGAAGGCGAGTGTGCATCTGTGAATCGCATTCCAGCGCTAGCGAGCCGGTCGATGTTCGGCGTCTTCACTTTCGTCGCGCCGTAACAGCCCAGGTCACCGTAGCCAAGATCGTCTGCCAGAATCACGACGATGTTGGGTATTGGCTTCGGAGCATCGGCAGCGTGCAGCGCAGCGAGCGGCGCGAGCAGCAGGGCGGAGAGGAGTGTGAGTGTGTGTCTCATTGGTGGCCTTCGCTCAGTTTTGGTTAAGAAGTTCGTCCTCGACGGCTTTGGCTGGATCTGGAATGCGCAAGTAGGTGGACACGCCGCTCGCATCCACGAACTCGGTCAGCACGACGTCCAGCGGAGCGGCACCTTGCCCGCCATTTCCCGGTGCCCATGCTTTCGCCGTGACTTTCAGCCCGCCGGGGCGGACCGAACTGTCGGCGAGCGGCTGCCCGAGGCTTGCGGGATCGATCATCAGCTCGCGTGGATCCTTGAAGCGCTTGAGCAGTTCGGCGTTGGCCTTGCTTCCGAGGCAATAGACGACCGGGCCGCGCATCAGGGCGGCGCGGCCTTCCTGGAGATGACGTCCCCGGACCAGCCGCCAAGGCATCGGCATGTCGAGCGTCAACACGTCACCCGGCTTCCACGTCCGACGAATCTCGCAAAACGGCTGACCGGGCGTGATCGCACGCGGCTGACCGTTGATGGCCAGTGTCGCCTCCGGGCACCAACGCGGGATGCGCAGCCGCAACGGAAACTCCATCGGCTCTGCTGGCGTGACGGTGATCTTCACTCGCCCTGTGGTGGGATAATCCGTCTCCTGCTGGATCGTGACGGCGCGCCCGCCCACCTGCTCGATGGCTTTGCTCGACTGCGTGAACAGGTTCACCGCGATGCCGCCGTCCGCGGTGCGGTAGTAAACCTTCTCGGGGAGTTCGGCCATGATGCGGCGATGGTTGCCGGGGCAGCAGAAATCGTCGCCCGTGTAGCTGCGGGGACCCTCGAATACCGTGAAGCTCCGTGTCTTTCGTCCTGCTGGGTCCTGGGCCGCGAATAGGACGTTGTAGATCGTTCGCTCCATGATGTCGCCGTAGCGCAAGTCGCCATCGAGGCGCATGAGGCTGTCGAGCCAGCGAATGAGATAGGCCGTGGCGCAGCTTTCGGCGGGCTTGTTGCTGCCATCCTGGCTGTCCGCGAAATGTTCATCGTCGCCTGCCGACCCAATGAGCAGCAGGTCGCCGTCACGCTTGGTCAGCTCGCGCAGGATGAAGCGGGAGGCGTCCAGGGAACCCTCGCGGGGTTCCCAACGGTGGAGCTGAGTCTGGGCGTAGCATCGGGCGAAGTTGACGTAAACGTGGCCGGTATCGCGTTCCCTGAGGGTCGTTTTCTTCCAGTCGCGAAGATTCGAAAACTCGATCTCGGCATGGCAGTAGCCGTGCCGGACGCTCGCGGCGTAGTCCAGGTAGCGTTTCTCGCCGGTGGCGTGGTGGAGTGCCATGAGGGCTTCGGGCAGGCCTGCCGTGCAGATCCACTCCGCCTTTGGGCACCGCGCAAAGGCCGCCATCGCGTAATCGGCCAGTTCGCGTGCCTGCTGGAGAGAGTCAGGGTTGTTGCGGAAGCGGGCATGTTCCAGCAGTCCGAGCACGACGTATTCCTGGTCGTGCAGGGTCCAATTGCGGTCGTTCTGCCCCCCGTTCGGCTCGGCGGGCATGTGTCCGAGATAACCATCAGGATCGCGCGTTTTCATCAGTTCGGACACCAGATGGTCAACCCGCTCGGCCACCTTTGGATCGCCAGTGTAGGCGGCGAAGCGGCTGCCGGCGGCGATGACCTTGCCCACGCCGATATAGCGCCAAGGCTTGGCTGCGGGAAGCGGAGGGCGTTTGCGGAAGGGGTCGAGGAACTTCTCCTCCAGGTCGATGACCATGAAGTTCTTGTAGATCAGGTCATCGATGCGTCGCCCGATCTCGCCCGACAACTCGGTCTTATCGAGTGTGACCGGCTGCAAAGCATCACGGACTTTCGGCGTGGGGCTATTAGGCGTATCCGCTGCCTGCATCTTGGCCAGCGGCGCGAGCACGAGTGTGGCGATGAGTGTGAGAGTGTGCTTCATAGTTTATGATTCATTTGTCCGCGTCGGTCATCTCGATCCTGACGACCTGCTTGCCGATGGCCGTTGTCGGAATGGTGCGTGCTTCCTGCCCGTTGACGGTGAGCTTCTTCACCACGTTGCCTTCGCCGGTGATATGGATTTCCAGCTCGGCCTGGCGATACGGCAGTTCATAGGCTGCTACCGGGCTCATGCCTTTTGGAATCGTTGGTTTGAAGGTGATGCCTTCGGTGCCGAGTTGCAGGCCGCAGAGGCCTTGTAGCACCATGCGAACATAGGCGGTCGAACTCATGGTGTTCCGTCCGCAGGATTGCCAGAGGTTGATGTTTTCTTTGCCCTTCATGGGTGGAAAGAGTTTTGCGATGGCTTCAGGAGTTGGTTCCCCGGTGCCACCCAGTCGTGCTGCAATAAAGGCCTGCATGGCTGCGCCTTTTCGTCCGGTCATACCTTCCTGCACCCCGCCATAGATTTCGCCGCTGATGGGATGATACATCTCGGCGAACTGGTTGTCGCGACACGCCCGGTCGGCTGTGTTTTTCAATTCCAAGGTAAAGCGATCCGCCTGTCCTGCTGAGGCTGCCACTTCAGACCACACTCCATTGACGGGGGGCCAAATGGAGTTCCGGTGGCCAAAGGCCATGGGATCCGATGAGGCATAACGGGGCCAGTTCGGCCAGATCACCGGAATTCCCTGCGGCGTGATGTGAATGTTGGCAAACACACGTTTTGCCTGCTCGGAGCTGGCGATGCCAAAAAGAATGGCGAGCGTGTTGCCCCAGCCTTCCTGATGATCGCTGCCGCCAAAAGAATCCACCATGTAGCGGTAGGTGCCCGCATCTTCTCTCCAGAAATGCTTATTGATCGCAGCCTTGAGTCGGGCGGCTTTTTCCAGCAGGGTCTTATCCACCGGTAATCCGAGTTCCTGCTGCATGCGTGCTGCAAGCACATAGGCCTGATAGTTGATGCATTGAATGGAAAGCGCGTGCATGGGCAGCCCAAGACCTACCGCGACCTTCTTGTCTGGATTATACTGTGGCCACTTGATGATGTGGCCGACGCCGGGCATCGATTTGGTCCAGAAGTCAGGATAATGCGAAATGCCATCGGCCATGAAGGCTGGACCCCGAAACAAATTCAGCTCGGAGTCGAACTCGGTGCGCTCGCCATACTCCAAACCACCCAAAGTGGCCGCCAACGCGATCTTCAGGAATGGAATGCTACCGGTATGAAGATAGTTCTCCCACGCTCCCACGGTCCAGGACATGCCGCCGATGGGATCATAACACCGAATGCTTCGGTCCTTCTCCATGGTCAGTGTGGCGAACAAAGAGCTGGTCACCGCATCGGGCTGTAGGAAACCAGCGCCATCCCAGGCATATATCGCAGAGTCAAAAAGGAAAACGTTGCCAGGGTAATCCATGCCACCCGTCAGGAATGCCACTCTTTCAGGAATGATCTCAGGGGTCCCCGCGATTTCCACAAGGCGCGCCGATAGATCCGTCCATTTTTTGGGCGAGGGATGCGCCGACAAAGGCAGCATATTACTCACCAGGTCACCGCTCGCGATGCGGAAAGCCCTGCCAATGTTTGGATCACCAGCCGTGACGTAGGGGTGGAGGTTCGAGACGGGCTCGGCAGCGTGCAGCGTGGCCAGTGGCGCGAGTAGCAGCGCGGTGATGAGTGTGAGGGTGGGTTTCATTGGGAGTAAATTTTTCATGGGGCTAATCTCTTGCCAGTCAGGGTGGGGCGGGTGGGCGCAGCTCTGCCCAGGACGGTGATGCTGCTCAGGAAACTGAGGGTGACGCGGTCAGCATCGAAACGGCAGGTGACCGTGTCGCGGTGCGGGAACTCGAGGTAGCGCCAGGTGAGTTCGAGCGTCGAAGCGTCCAGCCAGGCGGCGCTGGCGGCCAACTTTCGAGTGGGCGTGGCGAGCGTGCCAGCGCCGAGCTTCGTTGGTGTTCCTGGCATGGCGGTTTCGCCCATACGCCATTCGCCGAGGCCGTGGACGATGCTGTGGTCGGTATCACCGACCTTTGCGGTAAGGGTTACGGTTTTGTCGGTGTTAGCGATGGTGAGGCGGGTGATGCCGAGGCTGTTTTCTTCCAAGGCAAAAGCCTGCGTGCCCGTGCCTGTGCCTCCGGCGACGCCGGTGCGGGGTGCGAGGTGGCGTGTGCTGAGGAGTCGGGTGAGCTTCTCCTGGGCGGCATCGTCGGCCGGAAGCTTGGCATCATGGAAGGAAGGCAAGAGATGTTCCCAGACCACACCAAGCTGCTCCATCAGGTCACGGCTTTCGCTGGTCATGACGACGACCGCATCCTGATCGGGCATCATCACGATGAGCTGGCCGAAGGCACCATCGGCCCGCACGGCGTTGTGGCGGCAACGCCAGAATTGATAACCATAACCTTGGCGCTGGTCGTCCTCTTCCTTGGGGCGGGTCGAGCCGGGCTTGGCGGGTTGCTGGATCTGAAACGAGGTGGCCTCTGCCACCCATGCGGCGGGCAGGATTTGGCGGCCCTGCCAGTTGCCTTTCTGCAGGTAGAGCTGACCAAACTTGGCGAGGCCCTCGGTCGGCACGCTCAGGCCCCAACCTCCCGTATTGATGCCTCGGGGGCAGGTGTCCCACGTCATGCCGGTGATTTTCAGCGGCTCGAACAGACGGGGCCGGAGGTATTCGAGCACGGTCATGCCCGTCACCTTCTGCATGATAGCGGAGCACATGTAGGTGGCTGCGCTGCTGTAAACAAACTGAGTGCCAGGGGCGCGAACGAGCGGCTGAGCGAGGAAGGCACGGACCCAGTCGTCGGACTTCACCATTTCATTCTGCGGATCCTTTTCATGACCTGCGGCCATGCGGAGCAGGTCTCGCACGCGCATGGCGGCGAGGTGATCGCTGACCTGCGGGGGCAGCGACTCCGGGAAGAACGAGATCACCTTGTCATCCAGTGAAAGCCGACCCTCCGATGCGGCCAACCCGACGGCGGTAGAGGTGAAGCTCTTGCTCAAGGAATAGAGGCAGTGCGGCACCTCTGCTGCATAGGGAGCCCACCACGTCTCGGCGACGACCTTGCCATGTCGTAGCAGCATGAAGCTGTGCAACTCGAACCGGCGCTCCTCCATCGTCTCAAGGAATTTCGCAATGCCCGCAGGATCGACGCCCTCCGTGAGAGGCAAACTTCGTGGGAGCGAAGCGGCGGCATCCGCTGCCTGCATCGTGGCCAGCGGCGCGAGCAGCAGAGCGGCGAGGATTGTGAGGGTGAGTTTCATAGCTACTCTTTTTCTGAGTGGGTGTCTGAATGGTTAAGGGTAGAGACTTCTGGAGGCATAAAGTTCCATCGCCTTTATTCCTGCTGGGCGGCCCAGGCACGGATGGCTGTCACACGGTCGCCGTGGGCGTTGTTGAGGATGCCAACCCTGCCGCTCGGTTCCTCGCGCAGGCTGATCCATGACATGGCGAAGTCATTCAGGTAGAAATGGAAGAAGCGCCCGCGCTGGATCAGCCGGAACTTCACGCGCTCGCCAGGCTTGCCCAGGCCGTAGAGATGCAAATCCCGCTCGACCTCGTAGTTGTAGCTGCTGCCGTCCGCGTTCAGGTAACCCATGCGGAGTCTGCCGGCGTCATCGAGGACGATCGCCCAGCCTTGGCGGCCTCCTTGGCATTCGACGTAGAGCCCCGGGGATTGGAGATTGGCACCAAGCTTTTCCGACGGCTGTTCGTAAACGTTGATGCTGCCGATGCCCAACACAGCGCTCTTGGTGTTGAAATTCTTCAACCTGAGAAAGCGCGCTTCCACCGGTGACTGGGTTTCGTAGAGCGATACGAAGCGGACATACGTCTCATGCTTCTTCCCCGGAAAGGTGACCCAGTTTTGCCCATCGTTCGAAACCTCCAGGTCCACCTCCGTCTCCTTCCAGTTGATCGTCCACTGGATACGCACACGTCCGATTTTCTTGGAGGCTCTGAGGTCGAGTGTGAACTCCGGTTGCTCTTTAGCGGTGGCGACCCATCTCGTCTCAAGCCTGTCGTCCACGGTGTTCTGCGGAAGGAAGGCCTCGGG
Source organism: Verrucomicrobiaceae bacterium (assembly GCA_027490195.1). Classification (GTDB taxonomy): domain Bacteria; phylum Verrucomicrobiota; class Verrucomicrobiia; order Verrucomicrobiales; family Verrucomicrobiaceae; genus Prosthecobacter. The sequence goes on from JAIXYN010000068.1 coordinate 21,304, forward strand.
GTGGTCTCCAGGAGTGACGGTGCCGGTGGCGGTCACTTTCGCATCCCGTGCGAGATCCAGCTCCCGATTCTTGTCCGGGATGCGTAGCTCGCCCTCGATCACCGCACCCTTTGAGAAATCGACGGTGTCGGAAAGCAGCCGGAGCGGAGGGCTTCCTTTGTCGGCTGCGGGACCCGGCAGCAAGGGCAGAGGGTGGGCCTTGAGGATGTCATTGCCGGGCCAATACTTCAGCCACAGGTCTGAGCCATCGCACACCACCTTCTCGAAAATGGGGACCACGTAATGTTCCGTGTGAACTTTCCCAGTCGTGTCTCCCCAGGTGTGGAGACTCTCGTTGTAGTCCACGGACGCGAGGACGCTGCCGTCGGGGCCGGTGCCAAACCTGGTATAATAGGCGAAGAAATCGCCCAGGATGGAATGCTGCGGCGTCGGCCGGTAGGTCCCGTCCACGCGGTCGGAGGAATAGACGCGCGAATAGTTTCTCTGTTCCCGCGGACCGGACGGACAGACGAGGAAGTAACGATCCTTGAAGTGGAAGAAACCGGTGACCGTGTCGTGGTTGCCATTCGCGGCCTTCTCGCTGGGCGTCGGAATGTCCAGCTTGAGGCGTCCTGCCGACTCCCAATGGATTCCATCCTTCGATTTCTGGAGATGCAGCCCGCAGGAAACCCCGAAAGAATAACCCTCCTCCTGCCAGGCGAGGTTTCCCCCGTGGCCCGCCTCGCCGTCCAGCAACACGAAGCTGGCCTCGTAGCGGCCCCAGCCCGGGCGCTGCAGGGTATTGCCCCCAGGGAGAAAGTAATTCAGTCCCTCGGCCCTGCGCCAATCCACAAGATCTTCTGACACTGCAACGCGCCGGACATGTTCCATCACGGGATGGTAATTCGTGTATTGCAGAATGTAGGGGCCGCCCGCCTTCTGGCTATGAATGGTCGGCGTATTGAAGGACAGCATGTCCGGATCACACTCCAACGCGGGCTTGGCATTCTTCCAGAACACGCCGTCTTTCGAAACACAGTGACTCAGAGGCCGACCGGGCGCGAGGTTGAGGTAGTAGTAGTGGTATTCCCCGCTGTGATAAACGATGGCCTGATCGCCCCAGGCATCGAGACCGCCGGGTTCGAAAAAGACCCTGTCCACGCGGATGTCATTACGTGAGTTTAGAGACAGCTTGTGAGCTCCTTTACCGATGAGTGCCTCCTCGTGTAACCTCGCCCTTTCCGCCTGATCCACGGGTCTTCCAAGCACAGCTTCATAGACATCCGGGACGCAGATGGGTGCCGTGGCTGCATTCGAAGCTTTTGGCAGGTTTGAGTCGCTGGGCGGGGCGGCTGGTAAGGCGGCGAAGAAGGCCAGCAGCGCGGTCAGGAGCACGGTGAGGATGAAGTTGATGGCGCGTTTCATGGTCTATTTCTCGCTTTTCTTCGTGGAGGAAATCTCTCCGATCTTCGCATCACCACTGACCGAGATGGGATTCGGCACGTCGGTGGTTATGACGTTGTCGAACTGGAGGTGGCCGATGTCGCCGAGGTCGTGCTGGAGCACGCTCTTGATCCGGTTGGTGCTGATGTTCGAGAGATGGAGGCGATTGATCTGTGGCTTGCGTTCGAGGCTCTCGAAGGCTTCCGGCCAGCCGCGACCGTTGACGGCCCAGGGATAGAGGCAGTTGAGGACGCTGCGCCCGATTTTGTAGTATTGCTTCAGCTTCGTCCTGTCGGGATCGGTGCGGACCAGTGAGCCTTCGATGGGCATTTCCGCAGGGCGTGAGAGAGTGACGTTGTTGACGGAGAGTAGGTCGATGTGGCCATCCACCTGAATGGCGGGCGTCTTGGCGGAACGCGGGTCCTTTTGGTAGAGGCTCATCCCATCCACGCGCAGCACGCCGATGTCGGAACTCGGCTGCACCCAGACCACGGGTCGGCTGTCCACGGGCAGGTGGCTGTGGATGTTGCGCAGCGTGAGTTGCTCGATGTTGCCCTGGATCAGAAACACGAAGGGCAGCGGCCCAAAGTCGGGCTCCAGCGGGCGCAGGTCGATGTTCTCAAAGGTGATGTTTCCTAGGTTGCCGCCGGGTCTCCAGGCCGGCGAGATGAAGAAGCCATACTTGGTGAAGGTGCCCTGCACATTGCGGATGGAGACGCGATCCACCCGCGATGCGAGGGAGAGAATGCGGATACCGTTGTGCCCGCCGTCAATGAACACGCCGTCGATGTCCACATCGCTGATGGGACCAAAGCTGACGTTGGGGCCGAAAATGTCGTTGCCGGTGAACTCGCCCTGCTTGTTCCAGTCGCAGTTATAGTCGTCGGCATTGAGCGCGATGATGTCATCGCCGGGATTGCCGTGGATGTTTCTCATGGAGAGAAACTGGCCCGGGCCTTGGAACTGAATGCCGCACTGGAGCGGCTCGGGCTTTTGGCTGAGGTGAATGAAGACGTTCTCGCAGGTGACGCGCCGCCAGTTCGAGAACTGCACAGCGAGAGTGGTCATGTCCACAATCGTCACATCGCGCATCGTGACCTGCTCCACGCCATACATGGCGAAAGCGACGGTCCAGTTCTGCCCCGGTGGCAGTTTTGTCGCCAGCGTGATGTGAGTCTGCTTGGCGGAGTTTCCATTATAGGTGCCGCCGAGGAAGGTGATGTTGCGGTTCTTGCGCTCCGTGGCCGAAGGATCAGCGTTGCGGATGATCGGCTGGTCCGCGTGATCCGCGAGGAAGAAGCCGCAATTGCCGTTCGGACACTCGATGGTGGTGTTGGAATGGACCTTGAGCCCCTTCACGAGGATCGCACCATCCACGACGAGCTTCAGCGAGCCGAGCTTCGGCGCCCGATCAAGGATGCCCTGGATGAGCGCCGTGTCGTCGGTGCCGCCGCCTTTGGTGACATCACTATCGAGCTTCGCACCCGCCTCGCTGGCGATGACGATGCGGGAGTCGTGAGCTGACGCGGCGTGCAGCAAGGCTAGCGGCGCGAGCAAGGTAGTGATGAATGTGAGGGCGACTTTCATGATTTGACGATTACTGGAGCTTCTCCACCAGCAGGATTCCCCACGGGTTCAGTGCGGGGACTGACACGAGAGTCCATGCGCCTTCGGTGGTGCTGGTGGGTGGCACCTCGCGAATGAGGCTGCGGTAGTTCTTGTCCTTCTCGACCTTTGCATGCAGCGCGGCGTCATAGGGGAGTGGCTCGCGCAGCGTCACCTTGATCGCATGCTTCCCGAAGAACCGCGCGGTGGGCAGACGGAGTGTCGAGGCCGCGCCCTGCTCCCGTTCGACGAGGTGGATGACCACGGGTGCATTGGCATCGCCGGGTTTGGCGCGGAGGAAGGCGCTGAGCTTGCCGCTGCCGCCCTCGATGCGCAGGGGCGCATTGTCGCCGAATCGCGTGTCCTGCAAATCATAGCCGCCGACGGCTGCCTCTTCGTAGCCATCAAGGACATCCGCATTGGCTCGAACGAAGCCGGTGAGGTCGGCGAACTTCTCCTGCGCGATGAAGATGCGGGGCAGTTGATGGATGGGAATGCGTGGCACCCTCGTGACCGGATCGAGGACGACGTTCTGGAACTGATCCCATGGCACGATATACAGATTGCCCGTGGCGTAGCTCGTCGCCCAGATCCAGCGGTAGTCCTCGGCAGGCCTGTCTTCCTGGCCGGTGAGCACGAAGAGCTTCTTCTCCTTGCGCGCGGCGAGGCCGATCTCGCGAATGCGGCTCGGGCTGATGACTTCCTTCGTGCCGTCCATGGATCGGAAACGCACCTCGGTCATGCGGTAGTCGAACACCTGCATGAAGGGCGGATCGCTGTGGCAGTTCGTGCTGAAGGTCAGTTTGCGGCCCGCGTGCTTGTCGATCTCGGTGCGTGCCCAGCGGTGGAACTCCAGCAGATCGGCGTCGGGGATGGCATCACGGCGGCCCTTCTTACCCCAGTCGAAAAAGCCCCCGTCCGGGTCATCGCGCTGGAAGCTGGTGACACCCATGTCCACCAACCGTTTCGCTCGTTCGAGGTAAAGACGGCGGTATTCCGGGTTCGCGTTGTCGGCGCGGAAGGGTGGCTTGTCGCTCTGCCCATTCGTCCCGATGGGTTTGTTCTCGCGATCACGCAGGGCGAGGGCGGGATCGGTTAAGGTCATGCATAGGCTGCCCTGGAACTCCCAGCCCTTGGCCCGGACGCTCTTGATAAAGGATTCGTCCTCGATGTAAGACCAGACTCCGCGAGTGATGTGGAAGTCGCTTCCGGCGGCGAGCATCCTCTCCGCTGTAAGGCCTTTTTGATCGAGCCTGAAGAGCCTCATGCAGACATCGCTGAGCTTCGGCATCTCGGGCGTGAACCCAGAGGGCTGCGCGATCTGGCTGAACGTGGCGTCCGTGGCCACGCGCGGCATGGACGGTTCGGCGGCGTGCAAAGAGGCCAGCGGCGCGAGTAGGAGGGTGGTGAGGAGTGGGAGGGCGGATTTCATGAACTTGCTTTCGGAAGCGTGATTTTGCTGGTGATCGCGTCACGCCAGCACTGCCTGCACGACTTTCCCGTGCACATCGGTGAGGCGGAAGTCGCGGCCGTTGAAGCGGTAGGTGAGCTTCTCGTGGTCCACGCCGAGGAGGTGCAGCCAGGTGGCGTGCAGGTCGTGGATGTGGACCTTGTCCACGGCGGCTTTGTGACCGAACTCGTCGGTGGCTCCGTAAGCGACGCCGGGCTTCACGCCGGCCCCAGCCATCCAGAGAGTGAAGCCGTGCGGGTTGTGGTCGCGGCCAGGCTGAGCGTCTTTTTGCGCGGTGGGCAGGCGGCCAAACTCACCGCCCCAGATGACGAGCGTGCTATCCAGCAGGCCGCGCTGTTCGAGGTCGCGCAGAAGGGCGGCGATGGGCTGGTCCACCTCGGCGGCGAAGGAGCCGTGATTGCCTTTCAGGTTCGCGTGACAGTCCCAGCTCTGCTGGTTTTCTGAGCCGCCGCAGTAGAGCTGCACAAAGCGCACGCCGCGCTCCACGAGGCGCCGGGCAGTGACGCATTGGCGGGCAAAATGGCCGCAGTGCGGTGCGTCGAGACCGTAGGCTTTGCGCACCGTCTCGGACTCGCCTGCGAGGTCGAAAACCTCCGGCGCCTGCGTCTGCATGCGGAAGGCGAGTTCAAAGCTGGCGATGCGGGCATCCAGATCGCTTTCGGCGGGATGCGTCTCGAGGTGGGGCCGGTTCAAAGCGGCGAGCAGGTCGAGGTCGGCACGCTGCTCGGCGCGGGTGCTTTCGTTGCTGCCGGAGGGAGGTGCGAGATTGGCGATGGGCTCGCCCTTCGGCTGGAGGAAGGTGCCCTGGTAGCGGCTGGGCAGAAAGCCGGAGCCCCAGTTGTTGCCCTTGCCACGCGGCAGGCCGCGATTGCGCGGGTCCGCCATGACGACAAAGGCAGGCAGGTTGCTGTTTTCGCTGCCCAGGCCGTAGCTGCTCCATGAACCGAAGGACGGTTTGCCCATGCGTGGCGTGCCGGTGTTCATCATGTAGAGCGCCGGGCTGTGGTTGTTGCTGTCCGTGTGGCAGGAGTGGATGAAAGCCATCTTGTCCACCTGGGTGGCCATGTGCGGGAACAACTCGCTCACCCAGCGCCCGCTTTGGCCGTGCTGGCGGAACTTCCACGGCGAGGCCATGAGGTTGCCGGCTTTGTGCGAATCAAAAGCCGTGTTGATGTCGAAGCCCGGCAGCGGCTTGTCATTCCACTCGGCCAGCGCGGGCTTGTAGTCAAAGGTGTCCACCTGGCTGGGGCCACCATTCATGAACAGCCAGATGACGGACTTGGCCTTGGCCGGGCGCGTGCGCCAGCGGCTGTCGGGTGACGTTGGGGAGGCGGCGAAACCCGACTCGGCCAGCAACGTGGCGAGTGCGGAGAACCCGAAGCCCGCACCGGCGCGGCGCAGCATTTCACGGCGGGTGAAGAGTGAAGAGGAGACGTTCATGGTGCGGATTCGTTCAGTTGAGATAAATCAGTTCATTCAGGCAGAGCAGCACATGGGCGAGGCGTTTGAGGCCATCGGGATGGGCTTGCAGAAAGCTCTTAGCCGTCTGCTGCTCGGTGGCAGTGGGCGGACGCGAGAGCACCGTTCGATAAGCGTGCTCGATGAGCTTGGCGTGGTCACTCGTCCCACTTTCGGCTTCGAGACGCCGCGCCAAATCCTCCGCGCAACGGTCCATGAACGCGCTGTTCATCATGAGCAAGGCCTGCGGAGAGACGGTGGAGACGGGGCGCTGTCCCACGCTTTCGATGGGCTCTGGCGCATCGAAGGCGGCCAGCAGTGGATGCGGCTCGCTGCGCTTCACCCGCGTGTAGAGGGAGCGGCGATTGTGCAGCGGGTCCGACTCCGCCTCGCCACCGGCGCGGAGGTCGAGTCGGCCCGAGACGCTGAGCAGGGTGTCGCGCACGGCCTCGGCGGTGAGGCGCTGTGGACGCCATCGCCAGAGCAGCTTGTTCTCCGGGTCCTTGGCGGAGCGGGCGGCATCCCATGCGGCGCTCTGCCGCCAGGTGGCGCTGTTCAGGATGAGTCGGTGGATGTGGCGCAAATCCCAGCCGCTGCGCACCAGTTCACCCGCGAGCCATTCGAGCAGCTCGGGGTGCGTGGGCGGCTCGCCTTGCAAGCCGAAGTCGCTCGGCGTGCCAACGATGCCCCGGCCAAAATGCCAGTTCCAGAGCCGGTTCACGATGACGCGGGCGGCCAGTGGTCCGGCCCCCTTTTCCACATCCGTGAGCCACAGGGCGAGCGTGGCGCGGTCGCTGCCAAAATCGCGTGCTGCTGGTTTCGCATCGGGCTGAAGCGGGTCGCCGGGCAGCTTTAGATGGCGGGAAAACTTCTCCGAATGGGGACCTGGGGAGCTGACCAGCACATCCTGCGGATACGCTGGCACCGGGGGCGTCTGCGCACGCCAATCGTCGGCGCTTGAGCCGGGCGTCATGAGGACTTGGAGCAGTCCCGGCGTGGCTTCGCGCTGCTTTTGCTTCGGGTCTCCGCGGTTGAGCTGAAAACTGATGCGGAAATAGTTCGGCCCCTGCATGTGGCGCCTCAAGTGTTCATTCAATCCGCCGAACTCCTCGGTCAGTGTCAACAGCAGCGGTGGAGAAGCGGGTTTGCTTTTGAGGTGCGCCTGCATCCTCTGCCACACGGCCTCGTAGTCGGGAGAAGTCCAGCGGGCGAACTGCGCCTGCATCGACCTCTGGTATCCCACGCCCACCTGCTCCATCAGGAAGCCGCCGCGCACTTGGTCGTAAAGGTCCGCCAGACCGGTCTCACCGACCTCGCGCAATCTGGCACTGAAGGCGGGGGCAAGTTTCGCATCGTTCACTGAGGCACGGAGTTTCTCGGTCGCCTTGGCCTTGGCCTCGGCTGACGTGAGTTCGGCCGTAATCGTGGACTCCTGTTTCGACCACTCGCGCGCCGCCGCCAGCTCCGCCTGTGAACGCGGCTGGATGTCACGCAGGCCGCGCGTCGTCGTGGTGAAGCAGGCTGCCAGCGAATAGTAATCGGCGGCAGGCAGCGGGTCGTATTTGTGGTCGTGACAGCGGGCGCAGCCAATGGTCAGACCCAGCATCCCGGTGCCGATGGTCTGGAGAAAATCATCCAGTTCATCGTAACGCGCCTGCTCCAGCTCGCTCACCGTCACCGGCGATTGATAGGGGCCGAGCGCGAGGAAACCGGTGGCGATGGACGCCTCGGGCCGCTGTGGAGCCAGCCGGTCGCCCGCAATCTGCCAGCGCAAGAACTCATCAAAGCGCTGATTCGTCTGCAAGGCCTGCACCACAAAGTCGCGATAGCGCCATGCCTCGGGCAGGGCCGAGTCATCCTGGAAACCCGCCGATTCCGCATAGCGAGACAGGTCCAGCCAGCGCCGCGCCCAAGTCTCGGCGAACGCGGGCGACTTCAGCAGCGTCTCCGTCAACCCATCAAACTCCGTGTCGGAGGTAGGAAGCGCCGCATTGCCCTCGGGCGGCAGGCCCGCCACATCCAGCGAGATCCGCCGCCGCAGCGTGAGCGGCTCGGCGCGTGGATTGGGACGGATGCCCGCCGTCTCCAGCTTCGCGAGGATGAAGCGGTCCACGTCATTCCTGCCCCAGCCTTGCTCGTCCTTCGGCTGCGGAGGTTTCACCGGCGACAAGCGACGAAAGGCCCAGTAGTCACGATCCGCATCCGTGACCACGCCATGAGTGGCGACTGCCGCTTTGCCCTCCACGAGCGGCTTATCATAAGGCGCGCCCTGTTCCAGCCAGCTCGCAATCGCTGCTATGTCTTCCTCGGCGAGCTTCGGTTTGCGCTTCGGCATCACGGGGTCTTCCTCATGGCGGATGAGCTTCAGCAGCCCGCTCTCGCCCGGATGCGCCAGGTCCACGGATTCGGATTCCAATAGCTTCTCACGGCTGCCGAGATCGAACTCGCCCTTCACCTGCTTGCCACCGTGGCATTCCAGGCAGCTCTCCCGCAAGACGGGGCCGACCCGGTCGCGAAACAGCGCCAGCCCGGCCTTCATCTTCTCCGCATGATCGGGAGGAACCGCTGCGGATATCGGTGAGACGACAGCGAACTGCGTGAGGAGAATGAAGAAGGAAAGGATTCGGGGGTGATTCATGCCTGAAAGTGATGCGGGACGGGACAGATCGAGGGATCTCACGGCAGCGCTTGGGTTGAATGATCGGGCACTGCTTTGCGAATGGTGACGGAGGCGCGCACATCATCCACGAAGTGCCCGGCGAAGGTCACGTGGTCCGGCAGTGGTGACTGGCTCTCACTGCTCGCAGGCATGGGTCTGAAGGAGGCCTTCAACAGCACCATCTCCGTCCCCGGCGGCAGCAGCAGCCGGGTGGAAGCTTTCTGCCAAGTGGCGGGGTCGCGGTCCAATGGACGACACAAGCCGACGCTATGGGCCAGTGCGTCGTCCATCAGATTATCTTCCGTGGGAAACTGCGGGCCAAGTGCCCAAAGGGTGACCGCTCCATCATAGCGCTCCGCTTCCCGGAAAGGCGCGGCATTCAAGAGAGCCGACAGCGTGATCACCACCTCGCCGCCGTTGGCCTCGCGCAAAAAAGGCCGCACATCGACGACACGCATCAGATCGCCCTGAAGGCTCGGCTTTGAAGACGCCTTGCCTTCAAAATCGGAACGCAGCACGCGGGCCATCTTCGTTCCGTCCTTGGGCTTCACTCCCTCATAGGTCTCCACGATCTCCGAGAAATCCCCGCTCCACAGGTTCACCTCCTGCGGTATGCCCTTCACCAACGGCGCAGGTCCGCTCTCAAAGCTCTCCTGCAAAAGCGAGATCACTTTCTCGACCGAGCGTGCCCCGAACCCGAACACCATCGAAGCGCTGAACAACCCGATTACCAGCCCCGCCGCCGCTGCAGTGAGAGGACGCCAAGCGAACCAGCGTGGGCTCGTGCGCAGCGGTGTCTCCGCCTTCGGAGCAGGCTCCAGAAGGGCCACAATGCTGTCATCGCGCAAACGACTGATCAGAGACTGCTCATCCACCATGAGCCGCGCCATGGTGGATCGTGCATCCGCATTCTCGCGCAGCAGCGTGTTCAGCTCCGCTCGCGCGGAGGTGTCATGCGTGTCGCGCACGACTTGCAGCAGATGCAGCAGACGTTGCTCCAGTGAGCGATGCGATGATGAAGAATCGTCGTGTTTCATGAGGAAGGATGGAGTTGACGTTGAATGCACTCACTGAGTTGTTCGCGCAGACGCAGCAGGTTCATCTTCACCGCGCTCTCGCTGCGCTGCGTGGCGGTGGCGATCTCGCGCACGGTGCGGCCAGTGAGGTAATGCGCGTGCAGGATGCCGCGTTGCTCGGCCTTGAGCTTTCGCATGCAGTTCCCCAAAGCCTCGCGCCGCTCCTCGAACTCTGCTGCTGCCGACTCCGTCTCTTGCGCCATGGCCAGCACCACATCCTCATCAAAGACCAGCCGGTCGCGCATGCGGTCGCGGATGTGGGAGAGAACCGTGAACCGCGCCACCGCAAAGGCCCAAGGCAAAAACTCCGTCTCCGCATCCCAGTTAGCCGCCTTCTCCCAGAGCTTCACACACGTCGCCTGCAAAGCCTCCTGCGCATCCTGCCGATTCGCCAACTGCGCATGACAAAACGCCTCCAACGCCGGCTGATGCCGGGTCAGCGCCGCGATGAATCGCGCTTGGTCAAAGTCAGGTTGTGCCATGTCATGAGGCAAATTCCGCGAGCGGCTTGGCTGGTCACATTTTTCTTTTCAGGCGGGGAAGTGAGGCTCGGGCAACGGTGAGGAGGAGTGTGAGTGTGGGTTTCATGACGGGTGCTGTGTCATTGCTCGGCGGCTCCGCTTGCGAAGGTTTTGCGGAGGTAGTCTGCATCATAGCGGATGTCCTGCTCGACGCCGTTCGGGAGTTGCGTGCCCTCGATGTGAACCCACGCGTCGTGCCAACCGATGTCGTGCATGGCGTCGCGCATTTTTCCGAAGTCGATGTTTCCCTGGCCGTAGAGTCCCTTGAAGTCCTTGGCGTGAAACTCACAGATGCGCTCTTTGCCAAGCCTGCGGATGGC
>JAIXYN010000019.1 GCA_027490195.1 Verrucomicrobiaceae bacterium
CGGCAACAAGATCGGGAAGCAAACCCAGCGCCCTCGTAACACACCAAGCTCACCAGCAGCGCCTGCATGGAACTCCGCCGCGCACCCGTTGCTCCCAGCTGCCCCAACCCGCCCTCGAAATCCACGAAAGCCTGCCTTAATCAAGTGCCATTCATGCCAGGCATCTTAACTTAGATGCTAACTTCAGCTTTTTTCAAGGTTTCCGTGAGCTGTTTGGCCAAAGCCTCCGCTTTTTCAGGGGATCTCTTGAGAGCCTTCTCTGAAAGAGTGATGGCAGACTGAATTTCAGGAGAGGCCAGCTTTGGGTTTTTCTTCATAGCCTGCAAAATCTCGCTCACATCTTGAAGCGTGATTTTCCAGCCTGAAACTTCCTTGGCTGTGAGGACCGGGGATTGCGAGACTATTTTCCGCAAATATTTCGCATAGGTAGATGCATAAGCGGCGCTAGCATCGTCTCCCTGCTCATCGATGAGATCGCTCAAGGACTTGAGATCGCGGAGTTGATGGATTTTTTCCCTGGTCAGAGATGTCTTCAAAGAATGGTCGAGTCTCTCCCTAGCATCCTCAAGAGCCTTGTAATCGGGTTTCTTTGGGTTCCATTGTTTGTAAACTTTCCGCTCTTCGGATTCGTGCTGCGCATGAGCCTCGGCCGCTTTTGTGATTGAAAGCGCATCCCAGGCGTCATCGGCGCAAAGCGGAAGCAGATCCAGGGTCATCTGGATGACATCCTGGCAGCGGTACATCTCAATCACAAATGGGTGAAATTTAGTCTCGTCCGCGTTTGCGGGTCCAAGGCAAAAAAAGGCGGCAGCCAGCAGCAAGGCATGAATGGATGAAAAGGCTTTCATATTTTGAACAGATGCCGAACATTATGCACGGATGAGAACAGAACGTCACGAAAATAAAGATGCCAGTCATTCTGTACGGGTAAGTCGCCTACACTTCTCATTTTCAATCTCATGATAGCTCGTTGCCTTGGTCGATAGAGACGCGGGTTTTAAGAAGGGGGGCGGGCAAGCGGGTCGAGGCAGCCGAGAAGAGCCTTCATGGCTGCAGGTGAAGTGCGGACGGTTTGAACTGAACGAACATGATGCGAGCGCTACGCATGAATACCGGCAGCCCACACTGCCTCCGCCGCCACCTGCGCGCGCCAATGACGGAGGTGCAAAGATCCATCAGACGCATTGCAAATCAATACCTTGAATCATCACCTTCGACTGAATGCCTGGCATCTCTGTTGCCGCGCGGTCAGGCCATGCGCCCGCAGCCAGTTCCAGAACGTGTTGTAGCGCACTCCCGCCAGTTGCGCGAACTTGCTGGCCGACAAACCGCTGCGCTGAAACTCTTCGACAAGCAGCGCACGCCTCTCCCGCGGTGTGCGAACCCGTCCCAACTCGTCTTGCTTCAATACCAAGGATGTTTTGTCCATAAACGTGGGATGCTCTCACACCCCACATTTCACATTCCATCCCTTTCACACGGCACTTGGTTTGACGGATACAATCAATACCTTGAATCATCACCTTCGACTAAATGCATGGCATCATATCGGGTGGATTATTTTTGAGGTGTTTGCGAGGTCACCACCGCCTTGTTACCGCGCAAGTGTCTGTGGCATGTAAGGCCAAGTAAGTCGACCTTTGTTCAATCAATTCGCCCCCCCCCCCCCCCTGCACATCGTTATGGTGAAGCTTACTGTGTAACTTAATGTTACTGATCAATTAAGTGACACTGTTGTTTGATCAGTAATAGTAAAATTCAGGGGTTACGCCAAAACCAAAGTCTACTGTTAAGGATTTACTTGTGTTGTGTTTGAATCCAAATCATGCAGAATAGGTGCTTCTGAGAATGGTATTTTAGGCGTAAAGTCCACGCCAAAAGAAAACTTGGTAACTTTATATGTTGTTGTCCGCAAAAGTATTTTCGAGTAGTAATCATACTGCTCAAAAAGAATTGTCGCAGGAACATCCACATTGTTTATACTCTGCCACTCACTTACGGTGCATTTGAACAAAATAGACTTGTTATTGAAATATTCTACACTTTGCGGAAATAGTCGTTTCCCATCAAAAGATACCTCCCATTGGACATCTTTGGCATTTATAGATATGTTTTTACGCCCTTCTTTACCTTGAACGAAAGAGGCTTCCTGCATTACTTTCAAGGCTTGAAGAATATCCTTAACCCCTCTGCTTGGAGGTATATTATTCGTGTCTAACTGTGTGGGTGGATTCGCAAATCCAAGAAGAAAAGTTAGTAACTCTCTGTGGCCAATCTGCCACAAGAAATTTTTTTCGGCCTTATTTTTATCGATGGTAGTCGTCAGCTTTTTATCCTTTCTTATAGATAAACAATAGTAACTACTGCTATCGTAGCCGCAATTAACGCGCTCCATAAATTCACCTTTCCCATTTATAGTTTCCATTAAGCATTCGTAAGCACCAGACGCGGAGGCTTTGAAATCTATGCTATATTTCGACGCAAAGGTTGCTGGGTTTGTTCCAGGTGGCGAGTGTGCCGACACAGCTTCTGGCACATATTTATTTTGAGCTTCGGCTTTGTATTGAAAACCAGAGGAAATCAATGAAAGCGCATTCTGGTAAGCTTCTAATGAAACAAGCTTTGAAGAATCTTGAGCTTGGGCACCCAGTTGAAAACTAGTAGTAACAAAAAATAAATTAATTAAGATTTTGAATGTCTTTCGACAGGACGCTTCCATTGTTATCATAATTATATTTTATTTTTTTATTTTCGCGTACTAAGTCTATTTGTAAAATCCTACCTTTTTCATCTTGTGTAATTTTTTTCATCACTTGCCCATCCATGGAATTGACAAAACTCGTTACTTTTTTATCTCCTTGAAAGGTAGTTTGTGAAATATAGCCTTCGCCATTATTTACCTCTTTGAAGAGCCGCCCCTCACTATCGTAGTATCTTTGAAGGTTGGTAATCCATTTTGAACCATCCCATTTTTCAACCTTACGGATCAAATTAAAAATAGGTCTATTTTTATATCTGTAAGTCCTCTCTTTTGATCCATTTAGGTCCACCTCTTCCACGCCAAGCTTAGAGTCCTTGAAGTATGATATATACTCACCATTTTTTGTCCTCTTTGTTATGATGGGATAACTGCCTGATCTATTAACTTCAAATCTGTACTGACCGTCAGACTTAATCCCGTAGAGATCATCCCATTCAAACTTTTTTATATCCCCCCATTGATTGGCTATGTGTAGACTGTTTTGATCAATATCTAAATTATATGATCTCCAATCGCGACTGTTACCATAACCGACACGTGACAAAAAAGGCACGCGAATACCATCTTTGTTGTTAGCAAGAATTTGCTCAATCGTAATGATCTCTCCAGAATTGAGCTTAAGCGATTTCAACCCCACACCTGTATTATACTCGGCAGAAGCTAAAACTTCCTTAGTTTTTGAATCTGATATTTCATTGATTAATCCCTGCTCATTTCTGTGCATCTTTAACTTTCGAGAACCTAATGAAATATTTTCCAATAGACCCTTTTTAAAAACTAACTGCTCGCCGCCACACGTTGCAGAGATGGAAAATGTTTCACCCTCCTGTTTCCCGAGAAAGCCTGTTTCGCTACGGTAGATGTCATTTGAAATTTTGTTGAATTTGAGCAAATAACCATCCGGCATACGAACACGAACTAAATTTTCGCTTTCTTGATACACTATGCTTTCAAATAGATTCAATCTCCATTTATAACCTAAGTAAGGTGATGTCTCACTTCGAGAATTGTCGAAACTAGCATGGATTGGGAGCGTTTTATTTTCACCCATATTGATCGTGAATAATGAGTCGTAATAGTATATAGAGCCATCATTATTAACGTAATCGAAGAAGAATATTGGCCCATGCATGCTAGAGCCACACGCTGCGAATAACTCATTAACAAATATCAAGCTTACAATTAGAATATATTTCATATTTGTAATAATGAGCAGCGAGCACTCAAGTGCATTTTTACTTTACGCAACCAGTACCAGAATCTGCCGTGCCACCACAAGGCCCTTCGTTCGTGGTGCTCTTGCCGCACGAATCATTACCGCTATGCCCGCCACTATCTGCGCAGCCAGAGGTTTCCGCCCATACCGACCGACAAAGATCCGGCCTAAATGTCGCCTGCTGGCAAGCCCTAGAGGTGGTGCAAGCAGCAAAACCATAATTCGTTGCAACATGCAAAGACACAACGCAGACAGCAATCAAACACAATTTGGTTTTCATAAAATTAGCAAATCAATTTTCATTATTAGGATCACCGTCGCATTCTGACTCAGGATCTGAAAAAACGTAATGTGCTGTTACCAAGCAAGGAGCTACGTAAAAACTCACGCTGGAGACAATTGGTTGTAAAGAAGCCAAATGGAAAGATAGCAATATGCAAATATTTTTCATACCCCACATTGCTCTCTTAAAAGGTTTGGCATGTCAAACTATTTATTCAAAATTAACTCCCTAAATTAAACTCCTGGCATTTAGTACAGCTAAGTCGCATAGAATGCTCATTTTCAACCTGATGATACTCATTGTTTTGGATGATAGAAGCGCGGTTTTTGAGAAGGGGGGGCGGGCAATCTGGTTGAGGCAGTCGAGAAGAGCCGTCATGGCTACAGGTGAAAGGCTGACGGTATGAACTGAACGAAGATGACAGGACCGCTACGCATGAATACCGGCAGCCACCTCTGCCTCTGCCGCCACCTGCGCGCGCCTAGGACGGAGGTGAAAAGATCCATTAGACGCATTGTAAATCAATACCTTGAATCATCACTTTTTTCTAAATGCCTGGCATCATATCTTTCATCCATGAAATGCGGGGAGTCGCCGCGGTTGTACTGCTGGCGGACCACATCAAAAACGCCGCTGGCCTTGGCGGCGGAAATGCCATCCTCAGCTCGCGTGCCTGGGGCACTGGGCTCCGTCCGCTGGAACTGGCTGCCGAAGGCCTGGGCACCGCGCTGGGAGAGCAGCCCGGCGGTCTCTGCCGCCACTCTCTTCGCCGGCAGGTGGCTGAAGGCGCGCACGCCGCCGCTGTGCAGAATGGGCCGCACTTCATCCTCCTCTTCTTCGTGTTGACTCACTTCGTTCGCCCTGCGGGCTGCCTTGGCAGTCTGTCTCGCTCCGCTCGGCTCAGGGCGTTGGACTCGGGTTTCAGGAAGATGGGAGGAGGCAAAGAGAAAGGACATGAGGAAATCCTTGGGTCCAGATTTGGGAATGCAAATGAAAGAATACCAAAACGTGGTATGACGTGATGCTACGCACTTTCTGTGCTGGGAGCGCCGGTTTTTAACCGGCTCCGGGTAGGGCTTCAATAAAGATGCCAGTCATTCTGTACGGGTAAGTCGCCTACACTTCTCATTTTCAACCTCATGATAGCTCGTTACCTTGGTCGATAGAGACGCGGGTTTTAAGAAGGGGGGCGGGCAAGCGGGTCGAGGCAGCCGAGAAGAGCCGTCATGGCTGCAGGTGAAGTGCGGACGGTTTGAACTGAACGAACATGATGCGACCGCTACGCATGAACACCGGCAGCCTACACTGCCTCTGCCGCCACCTGCGCGCGCCAAGGACGAAGGTGGAAAGATCCATCAGACGCATTGAAAATCAATACCTTGAATCATCACTTTTTTCTAAATGCCTGGCATGAATGGTACTTAATTAAGCCGCATTTTCGCCCCTTTGCGGCCTTGCGTGTCTCAGTCTTCTTGAGCCCTGAAAGGGCTGCGGAGTCAGCCCAGGGCAAGCGAGCCTCAGCGAGCGCCGCCCTGGGTTTCCGGCAACAAGATCGGGAAGCAAACCCAGCGCCCTCGTAACACACCAAGCTCACCAGCAGCGCCTGCATGGAACTCCGCCGCGCACCCGTTGCTCCCAGCTGTCCCAACCCTCCCTCGAAATCCACGAAACCCTGCCTTAATCAAGTGCCATTCATGCCAGGCATTTTGCACCCTGCTTGTTTAAGTGATATCTTCCCAAACCAAGGTCACCCCGTATGCTGTAGCGCTGAACAAAGGGCGTCCATTAAAAGCTGAAATCCTGCTGTTGTCCTCCGCAATGATTTGTTTTGCCGTTGCCTCGTCCACGCTGTCCAGAAATACGGCGACTACGTATCTAGAATGCTCCTTGAAGATAAGTGTGTTGCCGAGCCTTGAAAAGACCATCTCCAAGGGACGTAATTCGGTCTGCCATTTTTCTCCCATTCCGTCAAAACCTATAAAAAAGGAGGAGGGCAGGGCTTTTGCCGGATCAGGTTTTTTCTCGATCAGCAATTTCCTGAGGACGGCGGCATCCCCAGGATACTCGCGCAAAAAGGTGATGATTCCCCATTTAAAAACGGTGTTGCGAACCGTGGACGGCAGGAGGTGGCAGTAAGAAAAAAATCCCATGATCAGCAGCGCTGCCAGGGCTTTGATGTCATGTCGAAAAAACATGCCGTCGTGAAATGATTTCCTTTTCTTTTTTCGATTGAAAAAAAGGCACGCACAGAATGAAACAGCCAGCACTAGGTGTTTTTCATGGTCAGTTAAATCAAACTCCATGCCACTGCCAAAACTCCATCCGTGGAAAAAATCCATCCAAAAACCAAGGATCAAGCCAAGCGCCAACCACAGGCTTGAAAAGAAGAATCGGCTGGAAAAAAACTTGGCATCCCATTGAATCATACCGAAAACTTTAGTTTGAGAGTGGCGGAATGGTCAAACTTTAGTTTAAAGCCCGCGACGTTCCTGCGGCCTTGATGGATAAGAGGCTGGCGGTGGAGTCATCCACCAATAATTCCCTGGCTTGGGTCCAGGGGTACGTCCAGCAGGGTGCCAGCCACTTTGACGCGCATTTGCATAATCATAGCCGATCCAAAACCAGGTTTGCCTGTCTAAATCGAGAGATTTCCATTTGGAAGGACTTTTTGCGATCCAGGCAGCTAGAAAATGCGCGGCCTCAATCTTGTTATAACCTGCAATCCGCAACCACTGCCCGACGACATTGTAATTGATCTCCCAGCTAAAGTAGGCGTCGGATTTGCCCCGGATCATGGGTTTGATGTGTGGATTGTCGTATCGAGGTTTCGGGCTTTCCTCAAGCTCAAAACCAGAGCCGCGGGTTCCTTCATGCCATTCATGCCAGGCATGAATGGCACTTAAATAAGAGGCAGTTTCGAACCTTTGCAGCCATTCTGTCTCAGCCTTCTTGAGCCCTGAAGGGGCTGCGGATTCAGCCCAGGGCAAGCGAGCCTCAGCGAGCGCCGCCCTGGGTTTCCGGCAACAAGATCGGGAAGCAAACCCAGCGCACTCGTGACACACCAAGCTCACCAGCAGCGCCTGCATGGAACTCCGCCGCGCACCCGTTGCTCCCAGTTGCCCCAACCCTACCTCGAAATCCACGAAACCCTGCCTTAATCAAGTGCCATTCATGTCTGGCATCTTTATTCTTGTCAGCGCTATTCCTTCTTAACTGTGCCGTCGCTCTCTGATGGTATGGTTTTTCCGTCGATGGCCGGGAGTGCCAGGCGGGCTGCATTTGTGAGGAGCGTGGTGTTGACTCTCCCTCCCGGGCCGGAGCTGGTGGCGAAGAGGTCATGCGTGGACTCAAAGAGGATCAGACCCTCACGGAGCAGCGCCAGGTGGCCGAGCTCCTTCCCCTGCGCGTCGGTCCAGAAGAGATGGAGGCTGGAGCTGTCGGTGCCATGCATGTCAGTCCCATCGGTGATGCCACGGTAGTCTGGCTTTTCAGTGAGGAGGCACTGCTTGAGCGCCTGCAGCGCGGGGGCGTCTGCTGCGGTGAAGTCCACATCGTGGGTGGTGTCGGTCTCCACATCGGTGAAATATCCCTTCATCCGGCAGGCGGCGGCTTTGGCAAAGAGGCCCTGCACCAGATCCTGGTAGTCGGGCTGCACCGGCTTTTTAAAGTAGCGCGGCAGTGCCAGGCGGGCCGCCCGGGTGAGGAGGGTGATGTTGCGCTGGCCGCTGTAGTCGGTGGTGGTGCAGAAGAGCTCATGCGCGGGCTCAAACTCCAGCCTGTCTTCATTGAGCAAGGAGACACGGCCCAGTTCCTTGCCTTGCGCATCCTTCCAGGTGAAGTGCAGGCGGGAGGGGGCTGTGATGTGGATGGAATCCCCATCGGTGCGGCCGTCATAGCGGGGTCTCTCAAAGAGAAAGATCTCCTGCAAGGTCTGCAGCGCGGGGGCGTCTGAGGCCGTGAAGTTCACGTCATAAGGCAGGCTCACACCCGCCGGTGCATAGCTGCCCTGGACGCTGCATGAGGCGGCCTTTGAAAAGAGGCCCTGCACCATGGCGTGGTAGTCCGCCGCTGGCGGCGGAAACTGTCCGGGATCCACCAAGCGTGTGATGCCCAGAAACAGGGTGAGATCTGCACCGCTGACCCCGTGGGCGTTGGTGGTGAAGAGGCTGTGGCCGTCCAGGCGGATCGTCACTCTGTCAGCCAGCTCCGCATGGCCCACCGGGGCACCGCGCGCATCCAGCCAGGCGAATTGGTAGCGGCAGTGGTTTTCAAAGAGCCTCTCGTGAGGCTTGGCCTCGCCGAGGTAAAGAGCCTTGGTGTGCAGCAGCACCCGCTTCAGCTCCTGCAGCGCGGCTGCATCAGGCGTGGTGTAGTTGATCTCGGGATTCTCCTGCCGGAAGTTGTGGTAGCCGGTGATTTTGCATGAGACCGCCCTGGCAAAGTAACCGCTGACGATGCGGCGGTAGCTGGGCGTGCCGGCGGGGGCGGCGACGGCCATGGGATTGGCGAAATGCGCCGCCTGCCTGAGGAAGGCGAGATTCTTCTCTCCGCGCGCGGGGCTGAGGGTGAAGAGCCGGCTGCCATTGATGAGGAGGCGGTCCCCCTCCAGCAGCACGGCGCGGCCCACCTCCTTTTGCTCCACGTTTTTCCAGACGAACTCCAGCCTGCTGGAGGAATGCTGCCCGAGCAGCGGCGGGACCTCCCGGCCGAGGTAGCGCGGCTTCTCTGCGAGAAACATCTCCTTCAGCTTTTGCAGCGAGGGATCATCCGTCAGAATGCGGTCGAGATAATAGACGGTGCCGTCCACCAGATGGCCGGTGATCCGGCAGGCGTCCGCCTCCTTGAAAAGAGATACTACCACAGTCTGGTAGTCTGGCGGAGGCCCTTCATCTGCCGCGCGCACGGGCAGGACAGCAGGCATCAGCAGCAGGGGCATGAGCCATGCAAGGAGGGAGGAGCGGGTGGCGTGCTTCATGGGCGGAGCTCCGCGTGGCGCGGGTGCATGGAGGAAAATGCGGCGGCAGGGGAAGGGAGTCAAGGTGGTGATGTTTCAGGCTTCTTGTCAGGGCCCTCTTCGTGGAATCCATCCCTCGAGCGTGTGATCTGCCTGCCAGCCGTTACACAGGGGCGTTGCCTGTGAGTCCGTAGTCTGACATTGACATCGTAGGCATGGATGGTGGGAGCGCGGCTGGCGTCGGCGGCATAGTACAAGGCGTCCAAGAACATCGGGCCGTCGTCATCGGACATGCGTTTTTTTACGGGTCCTGTTTCATCCCATGCTTCTTTTCCTGTCTCACACCCCATGAGAACAATGTCGCCCCCGGGTTTGATGCAAGATGTGATGGTCTTCCATGCCGAAGAACCAGGAGTTAATTTGTTCTTGGCCCGCTTTCCAGTTTCAGGGTCACTGGTGCTGCCAAACTCCTGGCTGCCTGAACTGCCGTGATCGAATATCATGATTCGATCAATTCCTTTGCTTGGGTCTTGTTTTGGGCCCTGGCCTTCCAGATTTCTTTGAATCGATTTTAGACGCTCTTCCCAGCCACGCAGTGAGATGTTGATCACCCATTCGGAGTTGCTTGCGTATTCCTGGGCTGCCTGAAGAAATGCGGCTGCATCTGCGACGTTTTTTCCACTGACAAGCTTGTTTGTTTCATCGCTGCCATCGTAAAGGCAGACGGTTTTTGGCCTTCCATCTCGGTCAAACCCACGGCCTCCTTTGATGCCCAGCTGCCCTACAGGCTTTCTTTCCTCTCCTTCTTTGGTGTAGAGTTCCTCCAGGTCTTCAGGGATCAACGGCAGCCCCCGGGGCTGCCCGGCGGGTGGGGGACGCTGCGGGGCGGCGCTTTGCGCGGGTTTGGAGGTGGGGGCTTGCGCTCCCGTCTTGCTGCTTTGTGAGATTGTTTGCGGTTTTTGGGGGCTTGATTGATTCTGCCCTGTGGCGCGGGTGTCTGCCACATTCTGGAAGAAACCGTTGTCTTGATGCCGCTCATTCTCCGCGCTGCTGGGGCGATACACCAGATCATGGTATTCAGGCTTGTCAGCCAGGCTTTGGAACTGGCCTGAGCTCTGGCCTCGGAGGCCGGGAGGCAGGCGTTTTTCAAAGATGCGCCCTCGGGGAAGAGTGGGGCTGCTGTCTTGAGCGGGGGCTTGCCCGACAGGTGAGCGTGGAACGGGAGAATGGAAAGCATCGCGGAGGTCATGTGGTGAAGGGGAGAAGCCGTTGCTGGATGTGCAGCGGTCAGCGTGAGGCGCGGCGTCGAAGCCGGAGCTGCGGGTGGTGTTTTCCCACGGTTTGGGGGCGGGGGCGTGTGCGTCCTCAGGGTGGTCCTGCGGGGGCAGGTCTTGGGCGGTGATGCGGGGCATGTACCAAGGCCTCTCGTCTGCGTGGTCTTGCGGGGCGGGGGCGTCCTCGGGGGCGGAGTCTGCCTCTGGCGGAGGGGCATCATCCTGCGCCTTTGCCATGGGCGATCCGGAGGTTGAGGGTGTGGCGGAGCGTGGAGGGATCGGGGCGATCTCTCCACGTGGGCTGTCTTCCCGGAGCGGGGCGGTGGAAGGCGCAGGATTGTCACGCATCGGCAGGTGGCTGAAGGCGCGCACCCCGCCCGCGCGGGGCATGGGCTTCATGTCGTCGTCGTCCTCTTCAGCAGGGCGTTCAAGATCGGGCAGGTGGGAGGTGGAGAAGATAAAAGCCATGGTTAATCTCTTGGGTCCAGATTGGGGGATGCAAGTGAAAAGATACCGGAAAGTGGTAGGATAGGATACAGAAGAGGTATTGAGTGCATCGCTCCGAGTCTGATCCTCCCCAGCCCTGCCGCACTGGGGGGAAGGGGATCAGCCCCTCTCGCCGCAGCCGCAGAAGTCCCAGCACCGCACCGCCGCCCCGCGCTAGGCGCAGCTCCGTACTGGGCGCAACTCTGTACTGGGAGCGCCGATATTTTATCGGCTCCGGGCGAGCGTCTCAGCCACACCGCCGCGCAATGAGCCTACCTGAAAACACAGCGCACCCTCCCATCGCAGCGCGCCTTCCAGAGCCGGTTAAAAACCAGCGCTCCCAGTACGGAATGCCTCCCCGCGCTAGGCGCAGCTCCGTACTGGGAGCGCCGATATTTGATCGGCTCCGGGCGCACGTCCCTGCCACGCCGCCGCGCAATGAACCTGCCTGAAACCACAGCGCCCCAGGCGCGCGGGCCTCCGAGCCCGCAGCACTCCGCCATCACAAAGCGGGCTGCGTTTCATGCCACACCCTGCCAACACGTCCAGCATCGGCCACGAAAAAGGGAGGGCCGCAGGGCCGCTATGGAGTTGCCTGCATGAGCGGAGCGCTGCGGACTCGGAGGTCCGCGCACCGTGCCCAGCATTCCCAGCCCACCCCCACCGCCGCCCACTCTCGCCCCACCAGCCGCTGCATTCGCCTCGACATTCCGCATTCGCCCTCCACGTTCCGCCATGCCGACGCCCAAGATGACCCTAGAAGAAAAGCAGGCCTATGATGAGGCCCTGAAGCGGATTCAAGCCTGCCTTCAACAAGGAAAAAAAGGCACCAGCTTAAATTTGAGCGGGTTGGGCCTGACCAGACTGCCGCCCGAGATCGGCCAGCTCACCGCTCTCAGGCTGCTTGACCTCCACATCAACCAGCTCAGTGCGCTACCGCCCGAGATCGGCCAGCTCACCGCTCTCACCACGCTTTCTCTCTACAACAACCAGCTCAGCGCGCTACCGCCCGAGATCGGCCAGCTCACCGCTCTCACCTCGCTTTATCTCCACAACAACCAGCTCAGCGCGCTACCGCCCGAGATCGGCCAGCTCACCGCTCTCAGCACGCTTTATCTCCACGACAACCAGCTCAGCTTGCTGCCGCCCGAGATCGGCCAGCTCACCGCTCTCACCTCGCTTCATCTCTCCAATAACCAGCTCAGCGCGCTGCCGCCCGAGATCGGTCAGCTCACTTCTCTCACCGAGCTTTCTTTCCACAAGAACCAGCTCAGCGCGCTACCGCCCGAAATCGGCCAGCTCACCGCTCTCAGCACGCTTGCTCTCTTCTGGAACCAGCTCATAGCGCTGCCGCCCGAGATCAGCCAGCTCACCTCTCTCACCACGCTTGATCTCGACACCAACCAGCTCAGCGCGCTGCCGCCCGAGATCGGCCAACTCACTGCTCTCACCACGCTTCTTCTCTCCAACAACCAGCTCAGCGCGCTATCGCCCGAGATCGGTCAGCTCACCGCTCTCTCCTGGCTTGAGCTCTCCAACAATCAACTCAGCGCGCTACCACCCGAAATCGGCCAGCTCAAGAAGTTGACGTTGCTTTCCCTCTCCGACAATCAGCTTGCAGCGCTTCCTTCTGAGTTTGGCCATCTTGAAAACTTGGAAGACCTTTGGTTGCAGGGCAATCGCTTCACGCACCTGCCTGCGTTCATGGGCTCATTGAAAAAGCTCAAGAAGCTTTCTCTCCGTATGAACCAGCTCTCCAGGCTGCCTCAAGAGATGCGGCAGCTCAAGAGTTTGGAGGCGCTGTACCTGCATGATAATCCTCGACTGAAACTCCCCCCGGAAGTGCTGGGGCCACGTCGGTCCGAGGTCAAAGAAAACAAACCGCCAGCCAAGCCGCAGACCCTCCTGGACTACTACTTCGGCAGCCGGGCGAAGAACAGCCAGCCGCTGAACGAGGTGAAGCTGATCCTGGTAGGACGTGGTGGTGCGGGCAAGACCAGCACCGTGCGTGCCCTGCAAGGCGAGCCCTTTGACACGCATGAAAAAAGCACGCCGGGCATCGCCCTGTGCGACTTGCCATTGAAAGACTGCAAGGGCGGACCAGTGACAGCGCATGTGTGGGACTTTGCCGGGCAGGTCATCACGCATTCACTGCATCAGTTCTTTTTCAGCGTGCGCAGCGTCTATGTGCTGGTGCTCAGCGGCCGGGAAAACAATGAGCGGGAAGACGCGGAGTACTGGCTGCGGCTCATCCGCGCCTTTGGCACCGACGAGACTGGCAAAGGCCCACCCGTGATCGTGGTCCTCAACCAATGGGATGTGCCCGGCTGCCGCCCCAAGGTGGATCGCCTCGCGCTGCAAGAGCGCTACCCCTTCATCGCCGCGTTTGTGGAGATGGACTGCCAGACGCGCAAGGGCGTGGCCAACTTGAAAAAGACCCTGACCAAGGAGGTGGACAAACTCAAGTGGATCCGCGAGCCCTTCCAGCCCGAGTGGGCCGCCGTGCGCAAGGCGCTGACCGCAGCCGGAAAAAAGCAGCGCGCGCACCTCTCCTACACGGAGTATCGGGCGCTCTGCACCACCCACGGCGTCACGGCTGCTGGTGAGCAGGATTCACTCTCCGAAATCCTGCACAATCTGGGCACCGCGCTGAACTACCGCACCGACCCCCGCCTGCGCGAGGCCACGGTGCTGCAGCCCCTCTGGCTGACCAAGAACGTGTACGGCCTCGTGCGACAAGCCGAGAAACAATCCGGCGTGCTCAAGCAGGCCGATGTGGACGCCGTGCTGGCCAAAGAAAAAGACGTGAAGATGCGCGAGTACTTGGTGAAGATCATGGAGCGCTTTGAGATCGCCTACATCCCGCGCAGCTCCAGCGGCGGCATGTGGCTCGTGCCGCAGGCCCTGCCCATCGGCCAGCCCAAAGGCGTGGAAAGCTTTGCCAAAGAGCCAGAGGCCACCCACCTGCGCTACACCTATGAAGCCCTGCCAGAGGGGCTGGTGGCACGCGCCATCGTGCGCTTGCATGAGTTCATCGAAGAAGCAAACGGCAAGCCCCAGCAATGGGCCAGCGGTGCCGTGCTCACCCGCAAAGGCGCCCGCGCCCTGCTGCGCGCCGAAACGCCCCTGCAGGTGATGATCACCGTCACCGGACCCGCCAAAGCCCGCCAGCAACTCGCCGGCCTCTGCCAGGCCGAGATGCGCGACATCAATGCCGAGATTCGCGGCCTGAACCCCCTGGAAGAAACCAAGGTGCAAGGCGCTTGGGTGTCCATCGCCACCCTTGAGTTAGATGAACGCAATCAGCGCCCGACGGGAGTATCCGTGCCCACCCAGGGCACCGTGATGATCGACCCCCAAGGGGCGAATGATAAGTACTCGACACCCCCAGCACGACAGAAGGAAATCTGGAAGCCCGCCGTCTTCATCTCCTACTCCAAGGACAACCTCGCCCAGCGCAAGCGGCTGGAGTCCGAACTCAAGATCCTGCACAACGAAGGCCTGCTGGAACGCCACTGGCACGACCGCATGATCGACCCCGGAGACGAGTGGAGTGAAACCATCCAGCGCGAGCTGCGCGAAGCCGATGTCATCCTCATCCTCGCCAGCACCGCCGCCCTGGCCACGGACTACATCACCCAGCACGAAATCCCCAAGGCGCTGGAGCTGCATCAGCAGGGCGAAACCATCGTCGTGCCGATCGTGCTCGAATCCTGCCGCTGGGACAAAACCGCCCTAGGCACCCTGAACGCCCTGCCAGAAAAAGCCAAGCCCCTGAACAAATGGAAGCCCGCCCCAGACGGATGGAACTCCGTATCCAACGGCCTGGCCCAAGTCTTCGAAAAACTCATGAAGCAGGGCCAGAAGCGCCCCACGCACACATCCCCCTAAGAAGGGGAGTCGAGGCTGCTCATGAAGAAGTCGCAGCCACGCATTTCCCATATGGACTGCGGTCGCGCAGCGAGGCACGAGCGCAGCTACCGCTTTCGACGTGCGGATCGGCTCACGAACTTCACGGAGGGTTCAAAGGCGGGAGCCGGTGGACTTCCGCCAGCAGGTCAGCGTGCGCGCACCACGAGACATTCGAAAGCGGGATCTTCACCCTTTCAGGGTTGCGCAGCCGCACTCCCAAACGCCCCGCAAGGGACATGCCCCGCCCGATCACCTCGCGGAGCCCCTCCCAGAGCCGATAACATATCGGCGCTCCCAGCGATGACTTGGTCCAGTCGGTGCTCGGATTCAGTACTGGGAGCGCCGATATTTTATCGGCTCCGGGCGAGCGTCCCTGCGTCAGCGCACCGACATGCCGCCCCTCCCCAATCCGAATTTTCCGGCTGCCTTTATTAGCGTCTTATTAGCGTCAAATCAGCGGTTAAAAAAATCCGTTTCTTCGCCACCCCACCACATACCGCTTTACGTCCAAGTCCCCCTGTGGTCGGTTCCACCCATGGCAAACCCGGAACATTTGGCGATCCTAAAACAGGGCGTGGACGTTTGGAATGAATGGAAAGCGAAAACGAAGCACAAGGTGGACCTTGTTGGCGCGAATCTCGGCGAAGCGAGCCTAATCGGAGCGGACCTCATCGGAGCAGACCTCAATGGAGCAAATCTCAGCGGAGCAGGCCTTGGTAGGGCGAGCCTCGGCTTCGCGAATCTCAGCGGAGCGAACCTCATCGGAGCAGACCTCAATGGAGCAAATCTCAGCGGAGCAGACCTTGGTGGAGCGGACCTTAGCGGAGCGAGGCTTAGTGGGTCGGACCTCGAGTTCGCTAACCTTGTACTTGCGAACCTCAGCATCGCGAACCTTGGCTTAGCGGACCTTGCCTTTGCTAACCTCAGCTTCGCAAATCTCACCGGCACCGATTTAACTAATGTGGGATTTAGTGGTACTATCTTCGCCGACGTAGACCTGAGCACAGTCCGAGGCCTCGAATCTGCCAAACACACTGGCCCCTCCACCATCGGCATCGATACCCTCTACAAATCTCGCGGCCAGATCCCCGAAATCTTCCTGCGCGGCTGCGGTGTCCCGGAAACCTTCATCACCCAAGCCAAAGCACTCATCGGCGCAGAGGAGGGCATCCAGTTTTACTCCTGCTTCATCAGCTACAGCACCAAGGACGAGGAATTCGCCCGCCGGCTGCATGCGCGCCTGCAGCAGGAGCACATCCGCGTCTGGTTCGCGCCGCATGACATGAAGGGTGGCGAAAAACTGCACGAGCAGATCGACACCGCCATCAAGGTCTATGACAAGCTCCTCATCCTGCTCTCTCCCGACAGCCTGCAAAGCAACTGGGTCATGACCGAGCTGCGCAAAGCCCGCAAAGCCGAGCGCAAGACCGGCAAACGCAAGCTCTTCCCCATGCGCCTCGTGGACTACGCCACCCTCACCGATTGGGAATGCTTCGACTCCGACACCGGCACCGATCTCGCCACCGAAGTACGCGAGTACTTCATCCCCGACTTCTCCCACTGGAAAGACCACGACGCCTTCGAGGCTGCCTTCGCCCGACTCCTCAAAGACCTCCGCCAGAGCGCCCAGCCAGCGCCGCTCTCTTAGCGGCTACGCGCAAGGTACGAACCCTCAGAAAAAGGGGGTCAGTGTGCAAATACTTGACAAAAAAGCGCGCCTTTCCCCCCTCTGAAAACCACCGCCCCGACTAGCCACCTTCGCACTCTTCCTCCATCAGCACCAAGCCCCCTTCATCCGCCCCGCACTCACGCATACTTGCGATACACCGGCTTCCCCAGCGCGACGCCCTTGCGCTCAAAGCACGAAATGTTCACCCCCTGCGGATCAAACTCCAGGCGCGTGAAGTTATCGTCCGAGTGCACCTTCGAGGCCGCGCCCACATTGTAGCGATTCGCCGAGCTGGATTTCAGCGCCCCCTTGAGCAGAAAATCCCCCTCATCCATGTGCGGATACGGCCAGAAGAAGGAAGACGAAATGACCGACAGCACCTTAAACGCCGGGTCCTGCGGAGACGTCAGCTCCACGCTGAAAGAGCAGTGCACATCCCCGGAAAGAAACACCACCTTCGGAATCTTCTCGCCCAGGATGAAGTCCAGGATTTGCGTTCTCTCCGGCACAAAGCCGCACCACTTGTCATCGCTGTCAGACTTCAGGTCCGGGAAAAACGGCACCGAAGACACGATCACCTTCACCCGGCCCGATCCATCCGCCAGCCACTTCAGCAGCGCCTTCATCTGCGCCGGCTTCACCATGCGCCGCGCCGCAGGGTCCTTCGACCACACACGCTCATTGCGGCAGTCCATCACAAACCAGTCGCAGCACCCGTCCTGAAACTGATACCAAAATTTGCTCAGCGTGCCCGTCAGGCGGCCATCCTTGCCCACATCATACAGCGGGCTGTGGCTGCACTGGTAGATCTGGTAGGAATGAATCGCCGCCGGGTACAGCGTCACCCAGTCCCTCGCGGTCGCCTTCGCCGGCCAGTTGTCCTCGATCTCATGATCATCCATCACCATGTAGGTAGGCACGCGCGCCGTCAGCGCCTTGAAATGCGCCTGACCAAAAGCCGTGCGGTAGCGGCACAGGTAGTCATCGATGGATTTATCCTGGCCCACAAGATTGAGATCATCCGCATAGATCTGATCCCCCATCATCACCAGGCCGTCGATGCTCCGGCCCGCATCCATCTGTTCCTGCATGCTGCGAAAGCATTTGTCACCGCGGTCATCCCACATCGTCCCGCCAAACAAACGCAGCAGGTAGCGGCAAGAGCCCACCACGTACGCGCGCGCCGCCGTCGCCTTCGCCGTGCCCGTTTTGAAGCCCACTGGCGCGATGCCGCCCCAGTCCAGCACCTGCGCGGCATCCAGATTTTGCACATCCATTTCAGCAAAAAACCACCCCGCCTGGTACTCATACTCCGTGGCCTCCTTCAGCTTCGTAAAGACGCTCACCCCCGTCATATCAAAGTGCGGCAGCAGCGGCACAAACTGCGGCTCGCCAAACTTCGCCGCACCCTTCACCCGCAGGCGCACCGCCGCAAAAGCCCGCCGGTACCCACCATTCACCACCTGGAAATCCCCCCGCAGCCAGATCCGCGCCTGGCTCTCCGTGGTATATCCTAACAGCGGGCCAACCGTCGGTGCTTCGATTTTCATGATCAGTGTGGGGTTAAATTCCTAAGCCCAAACAAATGCCACAACTAAGAAAAGTCAAAACAAACAACGGCGCAAAAAAAACGCCCCCACCCGAAACCTCCAGCTCCGCGCTCGGCCCAGCTCCGTACTGGGAGCGCCGATATTTTATCGGCTCCGGCCGCACGTCCCTGCCACACCGCCACGCAATCAGCCTGCCTGAAACCACATCGCCCCCTCCCATCGCAGCGCGCAGCTCCGTACTGGGAGCGCCGATATGTTATCGGCTCCGGCCGCACGTCCCTGCCACACCGCCACGCAATCAGCCTGCCTAAAACCACAGCGCCCCCTCCCATCGCAGCGCGCAGCTCCGTACTGGGAGCGCCGATATTTTATCGGCTCCGGCCGCACGTCCCTGCCACACCGCCACGCAATCAGCCTGCCTAAAACCACAGCGCCCCTCCCATCGCAGCGCTCCTTCCAGAGCCGGTTAAAAACCAGCGCTCCCAGCACCGCATCGCCGCCCCGCGCTGGGCGCAGCTCCGTACTGGGAGCGCCGATATGTTATACCATGCACAATTGAAAACAGGTCTTTTCGCTGAGAGGACATGCGTGCTTTCTGGAAGGTAGGTCGGTCGTGTTTGGCGTCGAGGACCACCCATGCTCCAGCGCCCACTCCGCCAAACCGCCCGACTGCGAAGACGTTCGTACGCCCCAGCGCCCACTCCGCCAAACCGCCCGACTGCGAAGACGTTCGTACGCCCCAGCACCCACGGTGCGCTCAAGGCTGCCCGAACGCTCGCAGGCTCAAGACGTTTGCCCCACGCTCATGCAACTCCAGCATGCGCTCCCGCACCGACTGCGCGATCTCCTCAGAGGTGGCGTAAGGCTGGGGAGCAAAGGCGGGCGCGCGTGCGTCGAGTCCCAGGTCATACAGCCGCGCCAGTTGCTCCAGAGCCCGGAGACGGATGGCCAGCATCGGCGGAGGTGGTACAGGCTCCGCCGCACCCACACACACTTCAGCTTTCGAAGCCTTGGCGTGGCCAGCCGGCCTGGCCTCCGACACGTCCTCCGTCGTGACCACAGCATCTGGCAGAGCGAAGGAGGAAGCACGCGGAGCCATGGAGGCTGTTCGCAAAACGAATGAGGAAGCCTCAGCGCCGGAGGCCTGACAGGTCAGCTGAATCGTCTGCCACAGCATCGCACCGATGCGTTCCCTCAGCACCGCGAAGTCATCCGGACTGCGCGGCGCGTTCGCGATGATCTGCTTCTGCAGCTTGCGCCAGTGATATGACACCAACTTGAGGCTGAGCCCCAGCGTACGCGCCACCTGCAGCAGCGGCAGACCCTGGCCCACGTGCAGATCATAGACCCACTCCCGGACCATCAGCCCCTGCGCCCGCCTTTGGGCGATCAGCCCCCGCGCCCCCGAAGGCAAACGTCCCAGATCCGCCTCCAAAGCCCCCTTCGCCAAGGGCTCAGCGTCCTCAGCAGAGCAGCCCTCTCCAGCGGCTGCGCAGTCTATGGGTGATTTTCTAGACATATGAAAAAGTGGTAGAATATGGTAAAAAAAGGCTCAAAAGAATACGATGGGAGCTGAGCGCGGTAGCGTGCTTCACAACGCACATCACGTACTGATTGGGATTCTCAGTCGCAAATTCAAGCGGTTTGTTTTGGAAAGGCTGGGCAGCGCGGCTTTCCTCCCGCTCCGGGGACGGTGAGCAAATCAATTCACCAGTTTCACTAAAAGGGCTGATTTCAGCAAATGCTGAAACAGGCAGAAACAGTGAAATCGCACACCTTCGGCGGCCCCAAGGGTGTCTACTTTTGCTCCAGACCGTGACCGCCTTCGTGGACGCGTCGAAGGCGGCCAAATTTGTCCTTGGGCTCGGCGCATGGCTCCGCCAACCGAGCCTTCATCCCCGGAGAGGCTCCGTTCCCTCGCTGAGAATCGAAAGATAAGCCTCGTAGCAGTACAGGCGGCCATACTTGCCACCCGTGATTTCACGTACCAGCCCGATGGCCTGGAGCTTCTTCAATGTGGCTCCCGCCGTCATCGCAGAAAGGCCGGTGCATTCCATCGCACGCGCAGCGGAAAGAATGGGGCTTTTCTGCAATTGCTCATGGATGCGCAGCGCGGAGCCTGCGCTCTTGCCCAAAGCGGAGAGTCTTTCCCGGTCATCACGAAAGAGCTGCAGCAGCCGCTTGGCCGTGCTCACGGCCAGATCCGCCGTCTCCGCCACGCCCGTGAGGAAGAACTCCAGCCACTCCTCCCACACGCCCGTCAGGCGCACCTGCTGCAGCAGCTCGTAGTAGCGCTGGCGGTGCTGCTTGAAATAAAGGCTCAGGTACAGCATCGGCTGCTGCATCACCCCTTCAGAGCACAGCAAAAAGGTGATCAGCAGACGGCCCAGGCGGCCATTGCCATCCAGAAACGGGTGGATCGTCTCAAACTGCACATGCGCCAGCGCCGCCTTGATCAGCACCGGCGTGCGCACCGGATCATTGTGCAGAAATTTCTCCAGTGCGCCCAGGCACTCCACCACCTGATCCGGCGGCGGCGGCACATACGCCGCATTGCCAGGGCGTGTCCCGCCGATCCAGTTTTGCGAACGCCGAAACTCCCCGGGTTCCTTGTCACTGCCACGTCCGTCAGATAGCAGCACCCCGTGAATTTCCTTCAGCAGACGCAGCGACAGCGGCAGCCCCTCCTGCAGCAGCTGCAGACCGCGTTGCAGGGCCGCCACATAGCGGGATACTTCTTGCACGTCATCCATGGGCACGCCGGGAGCCCCCCGCGCCTCAAACAGCACCAGATCAGACAGCGACGACTGCGTGCCTTCGATCTGGGAAGACAGCACCGCCTCCTTCCGAACATAGGCATACAGGAACGGTTGCGGGTCCGGCAGCATCGTGGTGATCCCGTCCAGCCTGCCCACCGCCAGCACCGCCCGGTGCGCCAGATCGTGCAGCTCAGCGCTCATTTCCAGCGGCGGCTCCGGCGGCAGTGGGGCCGGCACGAATGCCCGGCACGGCTCTCCCACCATCGAAATGGGCACATAATGACCGGTAAGGCCGTGCGACAGGGTGAAAATCAAGGGAATGGAATTTGGTCCCCTCAAAATCAAGGAAAGCCCATCATCCTTGATTTTGCCACCGATGAAATCAAGTTTGTTGAATTTCACCCGGGCGATCACCGCGCCCGCCGCCTTCCTCCAACACCCCCCAAATAGCAGCAGCGCATTCGCACAGGTCTCAGGGCAGGTGTGGCGCAAAGCGATCGCTTGCCAAAATCAGAGCACTCGAGTTTACTTCTCCCATCAAACCCGCCGTGCCTCGGCTTGCATGCGTAATTCGGCGGGTCTTTTTTGCCCGAACAAGAAAAGCGGTGCTTGTCACGGTTCAGTTCATCTCAATCCAAAGATGACGCAGTTCGATGTCGTCGAGGCCGCCGGTGCGTTGGTGGCGTGACTGCAACGTTTGCACGCGGGCCGCAGGATCATGGCTCAAAGGCCTGATGGCGTCGGATGGACTCCACAGCGGGCCTGAAGACTGGGCCAGATCAGAGATCCAGCCGTTGACCTTCTGTTCCCAGTGCGCCGGCGTTTCCTTCTGCACATAGGCGATCATCGCTGCAAAAGTATGCGCACCGCCGTGCAGCCCCAGCTTGAAGCGCTGGATGCCGCCCGTCGTTCCCGACGAGGTGAAGACGTATTCTCGCTCGTCGCGATCAGCGCCCCTGGGCGTGGGCAACCGTTTGCATTCGATGGGGAAGAGCGATTGAAACTGGTTGTGGCGTCTGCCGTCGATGAAGATCACCGCTGCCTTAGGTTTCGCTGTCAGGTCTATCCTGCGCCCGGCGTGGGACTCATCCCTCGTTTCGCAGCAGAACTGTAAATGGCTCCAATCGGCTGAGTGGTGCGTCGCGCTGTTGAGGTGAGCGGCCAGATGTTCCGTGAGGCCGGTTTCAGATTCACACGCGGGGCGTTCGGGATGGTCGCGCCACTGTGGAAGCTCCGCCGCTATGAATTCGAACATTTCCACCCTCGCAGCGCCTTGCAGTTGTATCTCCTTGTCGAGACGTCCTGAGGAAATCGATGGTGGCTGGTCGGAGAGCATGGGTTCCTGAAAATTAAAATCCCTGTTCGCTCATTTCCGCCAGTGTCTCGTCTGCATCCCGCAGAGCGATGGACCGCAGCCAGTACCTCAGCCTGTCCGGCTTCAGCAGGTAGATGCAGGAGCCGTCATAAATGCGCGCGATGCGGCTCACGTTCAGCCCCGCTCCCCGTTTTTCTTTCAGAAGGGCATCAACCTTTCCCTTCAGCTCATCGGCATTCGTCCAGTCCACCGTTCCTTGGCCAAACACGTATGGCTGGCAGATCACACCAGGCCACGCCTGCTCTGGCAAGGCACGCAGCTTGTTCTTTTTGTAAACACCGTTGATGCGTGCGGTGAAGACGTCGTTGAAGGCCGGCAGCGCAGGCCTGCCGGATTGTTTCATGGCCGCAGAACCTTCGCCTAGGCGAATGAGATCGCGGTAGTAGTCCACGATGTCATCGATAAGGATCTTTTCGTGGACGGAAATCTTGAGATCCCAATCCTCTGGAAAAGGCAAATTCAATATATCGTCGGACAGTACTGCTGTTGCTTTAGATGCCAGCGCTGAAGTGCCTTGTAAGGCCATTAGCGCTTGTAGTTCTCTTTTTTGAGAAGCAATCCATTTGGCAGCAAACTCTAACGACTTACGGTCACCACTCGCCGCTGAAATTCCAAGAACTGTGTGTGGATAACTCAAAAATCCCTTATCCCAAGTTCCGAAATGCAAATCTTCATGCTTGTGTATCAATAATAATGGAGGTGAATAGATTTCAGATCTCCTTGGCCATTGGATAAGTCTGTCAGGCACTTTGCCAAATTTAGACTGGTTGAGTTCACCGTCTATAAAGTCAGTAGCATAAACGCAGCTTTTTCCAATAATATGTTCTGCTGGACGATCGTCATTAGGATTTCCCAATATCCAGCCCTCCCCAATTTCCCATTTAGACTTAGCTGCCAAGTCTTTGAGAGTGCTCAAACTTTTGGCCCTGTTTGCAAATCCCAGCACACGGCCGCCGCCCAGCAAATCGCTGCGCCACACTCCATCGTGGTTCAAGGCCTGTTCCCTTGTGAGCCAGTGCATGTCGTAGTAGTCGATGTCGAACCCTTGTTCGGCATCTGTGCGTCCGCTACGGCGGAAGGTGGCATGCAAAATCTGTCGGCTCGGCGGCGCTTCCTTTGCCTCTGCCACGACAGTGACGACCTTGGTATCAGCACCACCTTTGTCGAACAGACCTCGCACAGAGATGAAATCAAGAATCTCACGTACATCCCAGCGCTCGATAAACTTCCGGCGAAAGCCGCTGGATTTCTGATTGTAGAGAAAATTGTATTGCTGGAGCATCGACAGCACGCCGCCAGGAGCCAGCATCTCCATTCCCTCGTGCAGAAATAGATAGGCCACCTGCTTGTCCGGCAAATCATCGTGCTCCGTCTTGTAGCGCTTGTAAGCCTTCTTGGCCCCCTCGGTGGTCAGCTTTGAGGCAAAAGGAGGATTGCCAACGATGACGCCCACCTTGTCCTTGATCCTGCCTGCTTCACGCACCTCAAAGAAGCAGCCCGTGTGAATGAATCTTTCCTTCAATTCAGGAAAGAGCTTCACACTTTTGCGGATCTCCATGGGCTCCAGCGCATCGCAGACAGCCAGGCAGAGGCTGAAGGCCGCCAACTCCACGGCTCCTTCTTCCAGATCCACGCCACGAATGCGCGAGGTCAGCAGTTTCTTGAGCTGCGTCTGGTTGGGCTTGGCCCAGTTGTTCCGTGACCGCCAGTGCAGCACGAGGCGCTTGTACGCCTCCACCAGAAACACCCCGGAGCCGCAGGCCCCGTCCAGAATAACCTCGTTTTTTTCGTCCAGCCGGTCTAGCCGCTCCCAGCTCAGTACCTCGCCCAGCATCAGGCGCACCAGGAAGTGCGGCGTATAGACGGCCACGGAGGAGTCTTTGACAAAGAGCTGGTAGATGTGGCTGATGAGCTCCACGGGCAGGTCTGCAAAGGAGTAGCGCTCCCAGAGTGTGAGCTGCCCGTTTGCCTCCTGCCGCCTTTCCACTAGACGCGCAAACTTGGGCAGCTGCCTGCTTTCCTTCAGCGTTGCAATGTCGTCGCTGCTCAGCGTGAAAACGTTTCCATTGAATCGCTTTTCCAGCTCTGCCAGCAAATCTGCCAAGGCAGGGCCGTCAGCCAGCACCTCAAAGAACCTGGTGGCACCGGCGTGGAAACGACCAAAAAAACCATCTTCAAACACCTTGCGTGCTTCCAGGTAGGCGATGAGCACGGAGAGGATCAGCAGCTTCCGGCGCAGCGGCTTCGGCAGGATGCCTTCATGGTTCAGCTCCTCATGCAGATCTTTGACGGCTTTGATGAGAGTCTTCTGTGCTGACTGCCTGCTGGAGAGCAGGTCTTTGCACACTTGGGCATCATCCCAAAGGGAGCCATTGCGCAGGCGCTCGGCATCCCACCATGGGTCATTGGCGACCTGTACAGCCAGGTTCAGGATCTTATAGGGATTACAGATGATTTCCCGCTCATCTTCAAAATCCGGCTTGTGAGCACAGCGAAAGAGTTGCACAAGACCATGAGTGACCCGGTAAACCAACGGCACACCGCCCCAACTCCACAACTCTTGGTGGCGCTTGCCAAAGTCGGGATCGCTGACAGGTCCGTCCGTCCAGTAGATGAAGGCCTGCGCCACCGGCGGCTTGCCTTCTTGGGAGGCCTCAAAGAAGACGGCATCCGCCCCGTAACGATCCGCTTTTTCCATGACCTGCACCACTTCGGGCTGCTTGTTTTGGCGGTTAAATCCACGAACAGGGACCACCCCATCAACAGCTTGGCTGCTGTCGAGGTCGGATAGCCAATGTGTTCGTTTGATCATTGAAGGATTTTGACGATCAGATGTCATGAAATGAAAGAGGTCAAGAGTGATTTTTTAGTCATTACGTCTCTGTGCTGCTCTCACGGCATGCAACGGTCGCGTTTCGGCGTAAAGGGGGACGGAATGGAGCAATTATAAGATGCAACCGGTCTTGTTGTCGGCGGTGCTTTCCAGAGAGATAGGGATTGAGTGGGATGCATCATTTGCGGTCTTCGCCCCCCAATCACCGATCCCAAAAATCCGGCACCGCCTGCGGCACCTCGACCATCCAGCTGCCATCCCTCTTGAGCCTTGATGCGATGCGCCCATCGATCTGCTGCTCGATCTCCCGCCGGTACAAGTTCGCATCCAGCAGCGTCCATTTGCCGGAGCGGAGCTGGAGGAGCTCGGCGATGCGGTTGCGGGTGACGGCGCCGGCGCCTTTGTCCAGAGCGGCGCCGCTGCCGATGTCTTCGATGTAGATGACGTCGTACTTCGCGTAGTCGCGCGCGGCGCGGAAGTCTTCCAGATCCACGGCGGGGATGAGGTGGGCGATTTGCGGACCGCGATGGCCGGTCGTGGTGGGGATTTTCCAGTGGCCGCGTGCGGCGGCGGACTGCAGGCAGGCCAGCGCTTGCTTCAGCACGTGCGTCTTGCCCACGCCAGAAGGCCCCAGCAGCGACACCCATCGGCGCGGGTGCTCGCGACGAATGACCGCGCTGCAAAACGCCTGCACCGACGGCAGTACCTCGCGTAGCCCAGGGTGATAAACCTCAAACCGCCAAGGCCATGCGGCCACGTGCGGGTGGAGGTCTGCTAGAGCTTCTTCAGGCGTAGCTGGCACGGGCGTTGGCGCGGCCGCTGCGCGCAGGATTTGGGCGGGAGTCTGCATGGTGGCTAAGGGTGAAAAGTGAAACGAGTTTGTGAAATGGTCTGAAAGGCTGGAGTGTTGGAGTGCGGTGTGAGGAGGTTCTGGTCCTCGTCCTCCTACTCGAACTCGTCCTCGATCAAGGCGTGTCGCAGGCCAAAAGTGCCACGACCATCCAGCATCCAGCATCCAGCATCCAGAAACCAGCATCCAGCATCCAGCATCGAGCATCCAGCCAGCCAGCCAGCGCTGCCCCTTGTCGGTATCGTCTTCACGCATACCTCCCCGGCGCATTCGCGCTGTCGCTTCTCGCAGGAGTGGGTCGGGAGTTCGCAAAGGCTTTGGAGGATTGAGGGTTCGACGTTTGAAAATGCAGGCCCTGCCAGCGAGCGTGGATGGCGGCATCCACCTGCGCGGCCACGGCGGACCAGCCATGGGTGGCGGCGTGGCGCTCGCACAGGCGCAGCGCGGCCTCGGCGGCATCCAGCGTCCAGGCCACGGCCTCGGACGAGATGCGCGCCTCCGTGGCTCGGCGCGTGCGGTAGTCGCGATACCGCGTCCAAGACTCTGCAAACTCCGGCGGAGCGAGCAGCGGAGCACTCACCGCATTCGCCCTCCGGGCCTGCTGACGGTGCCAATCACGCCAGTCCTCACGGCGTGGCTTCAGGTTTTGCGGCAGCGCCGCAGCCGAGGTATCCACCTCGGAAACGGAGTCAGTCCTGGGCGGCCTGCCGCCCGTACTTCCGGTTTCTTCCGATACCTTCCGGTTTATGTGAGCCTCCTTCACAGGTGGCCGTGAACCACGTTCACAGCTTCGCGCAGCAGGTTCACACGAGGCGCTGGCATGGCTGTGAAGCACGTTCACAGGCAGCAGTGAACCACGTTCACCGGTAGCAGCAGCAGGTTCACAGGTGGCGCGTTCATGGCTGTGAACCACGCTCACAGGGGGCGGTGAAGCACCTTCATCACCAGAGCACGCAGTTGCTTCCGTCACCGCAGGAACTCCACCCTCCATCCCCTGCGGGGTGATCTGGTAGCTCGTGCGCCAGCCATTGCGACTGTCAAACTGCAGCACCCGCACCTCACGCAGCGCCTGCAGCGCCGTGGCCACCGCGCGATTCGACAGACCCGTGATCTGCATGATGTGCGCGTAGGACGGATCACACCGGCCCGTCTCGCCGTTGTGGCAGTCCGCCAGGCAAAACAGCACCAGCTTCTGCGTAGGCGTCACGCGCAGCCGTTTGATGCTCTCGATCATGCGTAAGCTCATGGGAAAACGTCGGGTAGAAGAAAATAAAAGTTCATGGTGGAATCTAGCATTATAGGTCGGTCAGCCGCACACC
Source organism: Verrucomicrobiaceae bacterium (assembly GCA_027490195.1). Lineage (GTDB taxonomy): Bacteria > Verrucomicrobiota > Verrucomicrobiia > Verrucomicrobiales > Verrucomicrobiaceae > Prosthecobacter. The sequence goes on from JAIXYN010000019.1 coordinate 27,242, forward strand.
GCCGCGTGCGGGCAGTACCCTAGGGCGAACGGACTTCCGTCCGCCCGGGTCTTCGCAGCCATGGCAAAGCAGGCAGCAAGCCGCCCACATGTGGCGCATGCAGCCTCGTGGCCAAATAGGTCCTATAGGACGAATAGGCCCTATAAGACCTATTCTCCCTCTGCGGAAGGCACCGTACACCGGCACCCCAGCGCACAGCACCACCCGGCGGCCCCCAGTTTCCCGGTCCTTTTTGCGCCTCTTTGCGGCCATGATCCAACACAGTCTTCATGGCGGCTTGGGGCGTGGGTTGGCCTTGTGGCGTTTCTGGGACTGATCCTTGCGCCCCTGGCTGTTGTCGCGATTACGCTGGCTCAGGTCCTGCAGCCGCTGCTTCAGCGCCTCGCCCTCCAGGGGGAGGCAGCACTTGTGCCCGCGCAGCATCCCGCGCTTCAGCAGGGCGAAGTTCAGCTTTTGGATGGACTCATCATGACCCGGCACATCCTGCCACGTGATGCCACGCCACTGCGGCCCCGGCGGCGGACAGCTAAGATTCTTCCCCCCAGCCCCACGGCAGCGTGCCGCCATGGCAGCCGCGTGCCGCACCGACATCCCTCCGTCGCCGTCCATGCATTTGTCAAGAATTTGCATACTGACCCCATTTAGCGGCTCCTCGGTATTCGCGTTGGCGGTGGTTGTGGGTTCAGCTTTTGCGGCGATCTGCTGCACCTTGCGTGGCGGCTCGTAGATGAACAGATTCCCCTCGGGATCAAACCGCAGTGTCAGGCCTCGGCGTACCAGATCATGGAGCACATCAGTGAAGGAAATCATGGGGCAGGGGAGGGGATAGGGAGGGGAAAATAGGTCTTATAGGACCTATTAGACCTATGGGTCTGAGTTGAGGTCATCCAGCGCTAGAATCTGAAAAAAATGGTAGAAAATGTAAAAGTATACCATTGAACGACACCGCCTCAGGCCGCGCGGGCGCTGCGCAGGTCCGTCGCGTCCATGCGGGCGATGACGCGCCGCGTGCTCTCGCTGATCTCCGCGCCAAAGCGCTCCTGCACATACGCCTCCGCTTCGTCCCACAGGCCGGCGGCCAGGTGTTCAGACACCGACTGCCCACGCACCAGGATGTCATTGAGGCAGTCCTCTGAGTGATCCAGCTCCAATGGAAAATGCCCTGGCCACGGGGCCAGCTCGCCCGCCACATCGCCCTTGAACTGGGGATTGCGCACGGTATCCAGCGCCGCGTGCACCTTGTCCGTCTGCTCCTGCAGCGCGCAGGCTAGCCTGTGCAACTCCGTCGCCAGCGGATTGCTGCCGTGACCGTCCGGTTTGATCACGTGGAGGAGGACGTCGATGTCGTGTGTTTTCATGTTCAGTGTTCGTGGGTGCTAAGTTGCAGGTCTAAAGTTTCAAGTGGGGGACTCGGCGCGCAGGGCTTGAGGCAGGTGCGATGAATGGGTATTTGTCTGTCTGTCGGTCTGGGGCGGTGTGCATGCGCTGGGTGCCGACAGGCAGGAGTGTCTGTCGTGCCTCCCAGATTCCTCCGGCGGGGCGCACATTCGTCATTGCCCATCCTCCTCTGCTTCTTTCGCCGCAGGGCGTTAGAAAGTGGTAGAAAGTGGTATGTAAAGAAACGCGTTTAGATCACCAGCCTGGCGGGTCAGCCGCGCCCAGCCAGCCCAGCACTGCCACCAGCAGCAGCACCAGCACGAAAAGCTCTGCCAGCCCGCGCAGAAAGTCCGGGTGCACGCAGCCACGCCGGTAGTGGCGTAGCGCCATGCGGCGGTAGCCATTGCGCCGTAGCCGCGTGATCTCCAGGTGGTTTTGGTACGCGTGCCAGCCCAGCGCCAGCAGCGCGGCACTCAGCAGCACGATGAGGAATGACGTGGCGTACATCATGCGTCGTGACGGGCTAAAAGGTTGCGAATGCTGCGGCACGCCGATTTGCGCCGCTCCGGCTCCACCTCGTGCTCGCGCACTAGAAAGTCCGCCATGCTCCCTGCCGTGTGCCCGTGCTGCGCCATCGCCATGAACAGTGGCAGCAGCGGGCGGAAGCGCCCCGGCCGCTGCGGTGGCAGAGTCTGCGCCGCCTTTTGCAGCAGGTCAGGTAGCGAGTGTTTGGACTTCTCGACGATCATCGCACCGTCCTCCTGGCTGGGGTGGGGGGCTCGTTGGTGTTCTCGGCTACGCTGTGGGGCAGGGGATGTGGAGTGTGGCATAAGCAGGCGTGTTGGGCGTTGGGTTCAGGTGTCGTGTCAGAAATTGGGGCATCGTGCTGGCTGCAGCAGCAGGCACCCTTGCGTGCGCATGCCGCAGCGCGCGGTTGGCCCGCCGCCGGTGGCTTAGGCGTGGCAGCATAGCCGGTCCCCACCGGCTCCACCGCTGCCACGCCACACCCCACCACAGGGAAAGTCTCATTCTGAGGCCGCACGCGGCGCGTCGCCGTCACTTGGCGCGCCAGGCCTCCCGTTTCCGCAGCACCGGCTTCTGGTTGCGCGTTGGCTTCCAGCGCCCTGAGGCCGCGTGCCACCGCCCGCAGTGCTGGCTTCCTGGCTGCGGCAGCAGGCGCATCTGGCACCTGCAGGTCCCCCTTCAGCGCCCGGTCAAAAAGGTGCCGGCACTGGCCCGGCAGCGTGCGATTATTCGCCGCTGCCAGCGCTACCAGCCTCCCGTAAGTGTCATCGTTGATGTATGCTCCTGCTAATTTCATTGCTGTTGCGTGTTGCGGGTGATAATCACCCATTCTGCATGGGTGTTAATCACCCGTCAAATTAAAATCTGTTGAATTAAGCCGAGTTCGGGTGATTCTGGGTGTTAATCACCCACAACTCGCTTTCCCTGTTTTTCATCATTATGCCCAACCAAAGACAAATCGGAACCAAGCTGGCAGGCGCCTACATCAGTGCCGAGAAGGACGAAGCCCTCGCCAGGCTCGCCGCGCAGAAAGGCTACGCCAACAAGGCCGAGTACATCCGCGCCCTCTACGAAGCCGCCCTCGCCGAAGCTACGCAAAGCCCCACGAAGACCCGCAAGGCGGCAAAACCCAAAAAGTGATCCGCCGCAGCGCCCGCCCGAGGAAAAGCCCCAACTGGCTGTTCTGTGGGGCGCGCTGGGCGGACCCGAGAGACCTGCCTGCGTCATGCTTATTTAAGCTGTTCATGTGAACAAAATAACGCCCAAAATCCCACGACGCAATACCGTGCCTGTATTACAACCAATGTGAATAACACCTATGTCCGCCTCCCGAACCAAAACCTTTCGCCTCAGTCATTCCCTTGCCGATGCTCTCGAACTCAGGGCCAATGAATTAGGCTACAAAAGCGCCACCGCCCTGGTGGAAGCCCTCGCCCGCTACGACTGCCTCTGCCGCTCCCGCCACGGCGTGACGAAGCAATGGGCCGCCCTCAACCCCATCGAACAAGACGACCTCGACGCCCGGCTTTTAGCCCGTGTGCTGAAGCAGCAAGGCATGACCGCCACCGAGGCCGCGAAGGTGGATTGGCGGATGTTGTAGTGGTGGGGGCGCCCAGAGCCGTCACCCGCCGTGAAACTTGGTGCCTCTAACCTTCTGTACTTAATGGACCGCAAAAAGCGCTGAAACCAATCAAAAAATGCCTACAGTTTTCTCAATTCTTTCTTTTTTGGAATACAGCATTCATAAACCGAGGATGCATTCGATGAATTAAGGCTCATGGTTAATACAAAAGTTTATCAAAAATAGAATGCAGATTCTTAAAAATAGCGATCTATTATTCATGCCTTGAATCTCCATCTTATGACAAACCACATAGAACAGCAGACCTGCTTTCAGCAGGAAACACCAATGGAAGAGAATCAAACAAGCCAAGGATGTGTGTTTCCGCGCCCTAACCTTACTGGGAAGGGGAACGCAGCATGAACAACAAATCGGATGTGGAAGGCCCGACTCGAGACCAGGTTGAACGTATCAGCCACTTGGCAAGGTCTCAGTTCATTGATCTCCTGAATATACTGCGTCTTGAGCGTCAGAGGTATTCAACAAGTGCGTCGCCTCTAGATTTGGCCCAGCAGTTCGCCGACGATTGTCGGTCCTCGATGACAATGCCTTTAACCATCGAGGTGGCCATTAACAGGGTGGTGAATGCCCAGTTGACGCACACGTTGAAGGCTCTCGATCTTTTGGCTCTGCCGGTTCCTGCCAGTACTGCTCTAAATGAGGAGGATATTGAGAAGATTGCCGCCAAGGGAGAGGTGAACGGGGTCACTCTGGCCATGTTCAGGGCTGCGATATTTGAAGCCAAGAAAAACATGGGCACTTCTAGCGGCAGTCCTCAGGAGAGCGAACGGGAATGGCAGGAGGAGGATACCGCAGCTCTTGAGCAGATCATGGGAGGGGAAAACACCTTGCTTCCCATTCACTTTATCAAACGTGCTTGTAGAATGTCCAACACCGTGGGCAAAGTCATTCTAGAAGATCAAAGCAGCGGTACCGGATTCGTCATCAGTGGAAACCTGTTGGTCACTAACTCACATGTGCTGCCGGACAAGGAGACGGCGCGGAGGGCCAAGGTGGTTTTTAACTTTCAGCAAGACGAACAAGGCCGGGACATGGTGCCCATTACGATTGAGTTGGACCCCGACACTACCTTCCTGAACTCTCCCACCGCAGAGGATGATCTCACAATAGTGGCGTTGAAGGAGGCTGCCAACGGTCGCTGGGCTGAGGTTTCGGTGGAGGCTGTTCCATTGCGGGTCAAAGAACGAGTATGCATCATTCAACATCCGGGCGGACAGCAGAAACACATTGGCCTATATCACAACATTGTGACCTATGTGGACCAAAACTTGGTACACTACCTGACCGATACCCTGCCAGGTTCTTCTGGTTCCCCTGTATTCAATGCCGACTGGAAACTGGTGGCCGTGCATCACGCCGGAGGATCAATACGTGAACCATCTACTAAAAGGTGGGTGTTTCGCAATGAGGGCATTTTAGTGGGTCGCCTCACAGCCCTGCTCGCACCACTGCAAAATAAATGAATATTTAGATCGAGTGGTAGGATAGAAGCTTTATCTCATCAACAGTTCTCTCAGGGATCCAAAAACGAGCCGCATATTCGAAAAGTGGTCGAGCCTGCCGCCATGAATAGTTGCCAACATCTTTCATTTTCTGAACCCGTGAGCGAACGGGGCATGAGAACGACCTTGGGTGAGTTTGATGAGGGCTGGAACTGCGTGCCGCTTGCGAGGGCTTCGCGACAAGTGGAACAGGTCATTTTTCAACCAAGGAAAAAGAGCGGCAGGGAGGGGTGTTCAACGTTGGCTGGCATCATCAACTGCCTTCAAATAAGCGAGTGTTATTTTTACGCTTTACATTCAACCAAAGGCAAACAGAATGCGGGGAAATTTGCCCGTCTGAAAATGCCAGATACCAACACTGACCAAATTCGAGAAGATTTTGAACTGCTGTCTCCATCACAGATTAACGATCTGCTGGAAGCACTTGGAATAAATGTTTCGCTTTTCAATCTGAATAATTCCCCATCTGAGCTATGGCATCTATTTAAGAAACAGATCTTCGGGGCACGAATCAAGTGGGAGGAAGTTGAACGAAACATTGCGAAGGTGTTTGGACGTAGGAGGGCTCCTAATGATGAAGCGAGTCGCCCTGCTGGAGGGGCCAGAAGTGCTCAAACCCATAAAATCATTGAAGAAATCCGTAATTGCGGTAATTTTCTGCAACGAATTGACACAAATGTCAATGAGTTGTTGCGAAATGGCCAGGGCAACTAAGTTGCGCCTTCCTCTCGTTCACAATTTTCACGCTATGCAACAACCATGATAAAGGGAAAAAATCCACAGGAGACGCCACGCGTCGCTCGCACTGCGGTCACAGTTCGTGTGGATGCCAAAGCAATGGAGAAAATGTATGACAGACCGGATCGATGGCAAGACCTTCTTGATGATTTACGGAGCGGGCCATGGATCAATCTCGAGATCGTTTTAGAAGCCTTCGAGAAAGAGTTGGACTTTCTCATGACGGGAACTGGCAACCGTTATCGTGCAAATTGTCTAGCCAAACTCCGCCTTGTTCTCATTGAGGCTCTCATTCAGTCTGCCCCGGAAGCCTACTCATCGAAAGCTGAGGAGGCCTCACTGGAATCATTTAGCGAGACAGCGAGATTTCTCGATTTGTTCGAACTTGAAGGGCGAAATGCGGAGGATTTGAGGCGATTGGATTCGGACGAATATGGATATATCTGCAATACTTTAATTGGTGAGCTAGCGAAAGACTCGCGCGGAGCGCTTTCTCCAGTGCAGATCTCCATTGCGCGTCTGGCCACGCCTTATCGGCAAATTCGGCGGGTGAAGCCATCGAAAGGGCGGCAGTTTGCCTCAAAGGTGTTGTCACCAATGGATGACAGTGCTGTCGGTGCAGAACTCCCTGTGGAAGTGGCGCGTAGCCTTTGGTACGTCTTTCAGGCATATGGGAAAAAAGATGAAATCTGACGAAATGAACTGCTAAAAAAGTTGTCACATTGGCTTTAGTTAATAAGCTTATGCCTATGTTGAAAACTGCAGACCCAATACGTTACTCAGATCTTGTTTGCCTTATCACGGGCCACGATGCGGAATGGTCTCGCCGTAGAAGCATTTGTCCGTCAGGACAGCCGGTCATGGACAAGTCTGCAGATGCGGCGTTTGAGCGGGTTTACCAAGAAGTTGATGCCATCTGCGGGTTGTTCCGTAAAAACCTGAACAAATATGCGGGGAAGACTTTTGGCGATGTGCCATTGGTCCCGGACTATTTCTTCAGTCCATTAGGATACGTGCCGATTGGGCATGCGGATGTAATGGCCATCACGGTGTTCGATGATCTGGACCCCATACACTCACTTACAGCGAGATGCTCCACGACGGTTGAGGAGGTGGCCGTGGGTTTTGCTCCGCTGATGGAAAGCCTTGGTGTTTCGACCTGGCCAGAGCCCTTCAGGCAGTGCGCAGTAGATGTAGAAAGATTCGTGGAGGGGGGGGCAAATCTGCCTCCTCTGCTGCTTTTCAGCAGGATCAAGTTGGGTGCCATCGGTCTATTGGGGAAAGGCATTGCGTTCCAGACTGCTGTCTTTCGGGCCGTTTTGGCTGACTGCCTCGAAGGTCTCAAAACATTGCACGGTCTCGAAGAAGAAAAGCTGGCCAAGTTTGATGCAGACAGCCACTCAGTTACGTCGTGTCGGCTCACTTTGCTGGATTTGCAAGGGCAGGAGGAAATAGGACTTCTGGTAGCCGCAGACAATTTTTCTATAGCGACCGCGTTGCTTTCGCGCATTCAAGGCATGACTCTACGGGATATTCAACAATTCGGGGCGCCCTTGGATGACTTGTTTTTGGATGATAGCTGGGTAAAGGGCGCGCAAGATTTGTTGGAAAACATGGGGGAAACATTAGGAGATGATTTCGACAAAAGCGTGATGAACAGCCATGCGCTGCGCTGGACGCGAACGACACTGGCAGTTCGTAAAGATGCTTTCGGCGATCCACTCAAATCCAGGGTCAGAGGCTATATTGATCTTGTTTCATCCGCTAACATTGCGGTGGGACATCAAGAAAAACTCGACCAGGCTATAGAACTGCTCCAACAAGAGAACGACCAAGTACCGAAGTTCAAACCTGGCACCGAATTCTGGCAGCAGTTGATGGGGCATGCGGATCTTTTGATTCATCAGGCGCATCCTGGCATTGATGCTGATCGCTTCATCCCGACCATGAAAGCCATCGAGCAAGTTCGGGCGCTCATTGAAAAAATGAGTGGAAATGATGAAACTGACGGCATGATGCCACGCCATTTGGTGGGCCTTTCCTCGTGGCCAACCATCCCGATTCCGGCACATTCTACTTTTCGCCGCGATTTGGTGGACCACTATCCAGTGCTGCAAAAGATCCTTCCCGTGGTGCGTTGGCGTATGGTGGACTTTGGAAACGACGAAGGGGTGACTTGCATCCGCCATGACGGGGAAAGAGATTTTGTTAAAACCATGCGACGGATGAAGGAGGGACACATCGCGGAGCCTGGGCTGTGTCCATACACCTTATGCACTGAGCCGAAGAAGTACTTGATTCCAAGCTCGCTAGTAAGAACCGTGCAATATCTTTTCCAGAACTACACGACACTGCTGGCAAACCCGTATGTGTTTGACACCGTTCTAGATTTGCATGACTGCTTTGCGACATTTTATGACATTCTGACCAAGCATCTACCCGAGGTCTATGGTAGCAAAAACGGTGGCCGAGAGTCTGGAAGGTATGTCATGCGCCAGCTTCCTTCAGAGGTTGTTTCCCAGCTGTCACGCTATGTCAGCGCGCTGCACCGTGCTATGGAGCAACGCCTCTATCACGCTTTTCCCGAAGAGGCGCATCGTGACATGGATGTGGATTTTAGAGGAGGACTGAACCAGTTGATTTCTGGAGCTGATGCCTTGGTGCGAGCAGGCATGGGCTTTGTAAAACGCCTAGCTCTGCCAAGAGGTACTTTCCCTGAGGAAGACAAGAACAAACCACGGTTCAATCTATATGGCGTGGTTAATCGTATCGACTTCGAGCCGGAAATCGTGGCCACATCGCTTTGGCTGGGAACTGAGCGCCGCGCCCGGTTGGCTATCATTCGCTCTGATGTGCCTCACTTATGTGTGGTAGCTTCCTATCTCGACTTCATCCATGAAGTGGGGCACATCGTTTTTGCGGAACATCGGCATCCGAGATCAAAAGTTACAGATACTGAACAAAGTGCAGAAATACCACTTTTGCCCTTGGTGCCGATCAAGTCGGCCACGGAAGTGCTTTTGAGTGAAATATATACCCATGCCCTGACTACTCTTCTTGTCTGTCGTGAGGAGCCCGCTGTTTTTGCGAAGCACTCCATGGCCAGCTATGCATTGGCAACTCATCCAGGGGCTGACCTGCGTTCTCGTTATCAGATATTCCTGCGCTTTTCCTTCCAGGTCTTTGTTGCGCAGCGTTGTGTGAGTATGGCTGGCATAGAGGCCGCGGCGCAGCCGAGTAGTTGGGTTTTCTTTAAAGAGCATCCTAGAACAAAGGAGTTGATCGAGAAACTGTGCACGCAAAACGATGCGCTTCGAGAGGAGTTCCGGGATTTTGTTCGCGACGTAGGAAGGGTGTGTCATGAGCAGCCAGAATACCTGGAGGAAGATCCCGATGCCATCTTCATGGATGCTGCGTTCGATTTTCACTGGGATTCCATCCGTTATTCACTGCCTATATTGATCGTCAATGTGGTGGATGTTTATATTCGCTTTGTCTTTCGAATGGGGGGGCTGAATGAAGAGCTTGATGATGAAGCGAAAGGAGTCCAATTTTACCAAAAATTGACACTGCTCGAGAGCAAACTTGGAGAAGCTCTGAGTTCAGAGGAAAACTGTGGCATACCGGTAGTTCATCTGGCTGAGACGGTGGCCACTGAAGTGGGATATGCCGATCCTAAAGAGGTGGAATCGTTTCACTTAATCTGCATCGCTCTTGGGGTGGCACTGAGATTGCGTATGGAATCGCTTGATTTTGATAAAACGATACATGTACCCGTTGATCCGCTGACAGGGGAAATAGACTTTGAATCTGCCCCCGCGAAAGGCACTTACAGCGACTATATGATCCGTCCGCGCGATAGCTTTCTTTTTTGCTGCCGCCCAGAAAAGAGGCGGCAGCGGTTGCAGCGTCAGATCGCACTGCTTAAGACACTTTGGAACACCGCATCCGAGATCAAAGCTAGAAGATTTGGAGCGCTTATTAAAAGCTCGATCTCGCAGCCAGCAAATATGGATGCTGGCATAAGCGCTCCTCTTTCGTAACTGATCATTTTCATACGTTCACTGTTTAGCGTGGGCATCCCTGCTCCGGGCGCAGCTCTCTTCCGATCTGCTGGACCTCATGGGACGCATGGACCCCTGTCGCTTTGAGCAGCTCGTGGTCGATCTCCTCTTTGCGATGGGCTACGGCGGCTCGCGGGCAGAGGCGGCGCAGGTCACGCAAAAGTCCAATGACGGCGGCATCGACGGCATCATCAGCGAAGACCGCCTCGGGCTGGATGTCATCTACGTTCAGGCGAAGCGCTGGCAGAGCACGGTGGGGCGGGAGCCGATCCAGAGTTTTGTGGGCGCGCTGGCGGGAAAGCATGCGAACAAGGGCGTCTTCATCACCACCAGCGACTTCCACAAAAACGCGCTCGATTACGCGAAGGGTGTCACGCACAAGATCATCCTCATCAACGGCCAGCGGCTGGCGGAGCTCATGATTGAGTATGGCGTCGGCGTGTCCACGGTGCGGACCATTGCGCTGAAGCGGGTGGATTCGGATTACTTTGAGGAGGGGTAGGGAAGGGGGAGAAGTTGACGGTGGTTGACGGTTGTTGACAATGGTTGACGGTGGTTTGCAGAAGGTGGCGGAAGAACCGTGCACTGCGCTGCGCTTGATGCTTCCAAGTCAAAACACATCGTCAGTAGCGCGGACGAGCCGGCTTATAGTCTCAATGGCACGATCTCTTCCTCCTCACGCGCTTTCCCGCTGTCATGCAGGGCAGGCCAAAGAAAGAGTTTTCCGGCAGGGAAAGCTGGAAGCGCCTGCGTGGGATGCCTCTGCTGCCAGCGGCTCCGCTTCTTCTTTGCCCTGCCCATTCTCGGCAGGCCCGCAAGGTGCGACGCAAGCGGGGAAACGGGCTGCACGCCACCACGAAAAATGCAGCCTTGACTTATGTGGCAATTGATACAAAATAAAGTATCAAATGAAAAATGCACCCAGCATCGTCCAAGAGATTGCCACTCCGTACCTCAGCCGTTCGGACAGCGGCGTGGGCACACGGAAAGCGGGCAGTGGCATCGTGGTTTACCTGGCGCATGGGGCTTCAGACAAGCGCGCGCCATGGGAGTACACCACGGCCAGCCTCATCCAATCGCTCAAGATTGGGCTGCCCGTTCGGGAGTTGGATGACCTGCGCAGTTGCCTTGATGTCTCCATGGAAAGACTCGTGCCGATGCTCGGCATTTCCAAGGCCACGCTGCACCGGCGGATGGCGGCGGGGCGGCTGGACCCTGCGGAATCAGACCGCGTCGTGCGCTTTGCCCGGCTCATGGGCAAGGCCGTGGAGGTGATGGAGTCACAGGAGAATGCGCGGGCATGGCTCACCACCGCGCAGCGTGGCCTGGGCGGTGCGGTGCCGCTGGAATACGCAGAGACCGAAGTCGGCGCGCGTGAAGTCGAAGATCTCCTTGGCCGCATTGAATACGGGGTCTATTCATGAAGCTGCAGGCCTGGCGCATCGTGAAAATGAAGCATGCCGCCACCGCCTTCAGTGGCGAAGGCGCACGGCTCTACGGCGGCCGCTGGAACTCCGCCGGCGTGAGCCTCGTGTACACCAGCTGCACGCGGGCGCTGGCCGCGCTGGAATCCCTCGTGCATCTCAATCCGCCGGTGATCTTCACGTATGCCGCCATCCCGGTGGAATTCGATGACGCGCTGGTGGAGAAAGTCTCCGCACTGCCTCCTGGCTGGAAGGACTCGCCACCCCCGCCCTCCACGCGCGCGCTGGGCGATCTCTGGGCCGCGCAGGCGCGCACCGCCGTGCTGGAGCTGCCCAGCGTCATCATTCCTGGCGAGTCCAATTACCTGCTCAATCCCGCGCATCCCGACTTCAAAAAAATCGTCCTCGGCAAGCCCGAGTCCTTTTCGTTTGATCCGCGATTGCTTTGAGGCTCCACTCAAGCAGCCGTGGTGCTGTGCAGCGGGTTTGAGCCAAAGCAGACGCCTGCCCTCAAAAAGCGGGATCATCCGTTCCTAGCGCTGCCGTTCCTCCTCAGCGGCAAATACCCCGCCCTCCAGCAGCAGTGGGTGCACCTCTACTTGCCCACTGCAAGCGCCGCCGGTATCGCCCTGTTCTCCGGCATCGCCTGGCGTGCCGAGCTGGAGCTGACCACCGGCTGGGCCTCGCTCAAATGGATCGGCCAATTTCACTGGGCCATCCCCGCCGGCGTCCTCGCCTTCATCCTCTGGGTTCTCAGCGTCACCCGCGTGCAGCGCCCCTGGGCCTTTGCCGCCACCCTCCTCGTGTAGTCCTCAGCCGCGTCTGTCACGGTAGGGCGCCTCCTCATGACCGCCTTTGGCCGCTGGATGCCGTTTGGCGATGACGATCCACATTCGATGGCCACTGAGAAACTCGTCAGTTTCCTCCTCATCGTCCTCCTGCCGCTCACCTTGGGCATCGTCTGCCACCTCTTCGGCGTCCGCGTCAGGCTGCTATCCGTGCTCGCCTCCGCCATCCTCTTCATGCTCAGTGGGCCCCTCGCCGCCTACGCGTTCTACTTCGTCGAGCAGCGCGGCATGCCCGGAGACCCCATCCACGCCCTCAAAAGCGGCTACGTCATCCCCCTCCTCATCCTCTCCCTCGGCCGCCCCCTGCTGCGCGCCCGGCGTGATGCAAAGCGCGGTTAGCGCCTGCTATTCGCTTTCAGTGAAGTGCTTGGCCTCATTGATTGCGCGGATAACGACTCGGATCAGGCGACGGCGAGCGGGAGGCGCAGCCGGTGCGGAAAGGCGGCGTGGGCAGGTCTGCGGGTGGGAGCACAGGCTGTGACGACCACAGCAGTTCGCTGTAGCGCATGGTGCGGCGACGTTGGTTGCATGGCTAATCCTCAAGCACGTTGAGCAGGTTCTGGACGGTTTGCTGGCAGCCGCTGCGCCACTCGGCCCATGCCTCCTCTGGCCAGCCTGTAAATCCGCGCATGCTCTCGGTCGTGAATGGCGCGTCGATTCGGTGAGCCCACTCGGTGACTTTTGCCCGTTTGATGATGTGCCCGCCTCCGTGAGCGCCGATGACTGTGGCGAGTAAGGCTAGATCGGCTCTGGCTCCGAAAACGTCCACGCCGCAGAACCCACCTAGACTGATGACGCTTTCGATGCGCTGGACAAGCCAAGCAATCAAAGCGTCTCGTTCGTCGAGTGCTCCGTCTTCTTGAAATTCGCCTGTTTCGTAGCCGGTGCTCATTCGTTGCGGAGTGCGTGTGCTAAGTCGCCGTAAGCTTCGGATCAGGCGACGGCGAGCGCAAGACGTTGCTGATACGACAGATAGCCTTCGAGCCCCCTGCCTGCATCCGTTTTGTTCGGCCTTGGTTGTTGTGTGATGATAAAAGTGTGCTCACCAACCAAGCACCATCAAACTAGGCTTTGATGGGCCTGAATCAGTAATGGTGTAGGACAACCAAATCTCATGCGGATTCGTCTTCGGTGAGAATCCAAAACGATGGGTAATCTGGAGAGGCGATTTCTCGTCAACTCTGGTGCCACGGTAGGCACCAATGCCTGGCCAATCCTTCAGGCTAGCGTTCTGACGCAGTGCCGCGACCATCCCCTCCTTGGTTCCGAGTGCCTTCTCGACATCGTCCCACTTATCTTCGTTCATGAATTGCGTGAGACGGCATGCGTCGGCCAAGGTGGCAGACTCCTGTGGTGTGGGTGCCGAAGTCGTGGCTGGCGAGGCACTCTGCCCGTTGGGTTCGGCAATAACTCCAACGGCTAGAGCCCCTGCGGCCGCAATCATTAGGATGGTGGTCTTCATAGCTTGGCGGGTGGCGCTGAAGTTGGGCGAACGCTTCGAATCAGGCGATGGCGAGCGCAAGAGGTTGCTGATACGACAGATAGCCTTCGAGCCGTTGCCTGCATCCGGTTTGTCCGCCCTTGATTGGTTGTAATGGCTATACGTCATCATCGTCCTCCCGCTCTCGCAAAATGTGCTCTACAAGTGCGGCCTGCCCCTGTGCGGCACAGAGTGCAGCTGAGATCGAACTGGCAAATAGCTCATCCCACGGACGCTGGCTACAGGCAAGAACTTGACTGGGAACCGTCCTCCATGAAGCCCAATACGCCTCGGCTAAATCGTCGGGTATGTCAGGAGCATCCTCGAACGTGACCGCTCGGGCACTCTCAATGCTGGCTGGTAACAGGTAATACTGATAGTGAACCAAGTCTGGCCGTGATGCCGCAATCTGGAGGATGTGCGGAACGGCGGCATAAGAAGCGGTATAGACATCGCCCTGATGACATAGTGAACTCCAAAGCGTGAACCAAGGCTCCTCGTCGTAACGCTGACCAAGCGGAAAGCTGTGGAGCTGCTGAAGAAGCGCCGGAATGTCGGAAGCCTTGCCGTAAGCGTGCTTCAGCTTTGACCAACGAGGGCTGTCTAATGGGAGTGGCTCGGCCATTGGATTTTTCGGGCGAGTGGAGTGTTGAGGTTGGCCAAAAGTCTCGTATCAGGCGACGGCGGGCGCCAGACGTCGATGACACGACAGATAGCCTCCGAGCCCCCTGCCTGCATCCGTTTTGTTCGGGCTCGTTGACTCGGAGTAAACACCCGTCAAGGTCAGTGCTTTGCGATGCCCGATATATTGCATGATGTGATCACGATGTTTGCTGAATGTAGCGTGAATCCGAAACTGCTCGAAGGAGAAGTCGCGTCCTCGTATGTCAGGCAGTCATGTGTGCCTACACGAACGCGGGTGCGGAACTGTCCCTGGGCATAGACCTCTAGCGCAATCGACACCGAATCCTCGGCCGGATGGTCGAAATTGACGCTTGATGTGTGCTCATCGTGGCCGTCCCGGATGCGAGAGAGAGAAACGCGGGCAAGACGCTCGCTCAACTGAGTGAAGGTGCATAGGTAATAGTTCTTTGGGTCGGTGTAGCCGAGAATGATGCCGATCTCTTGTTCTTGGGCGCGTGAAAGCCCTGCCGCTGTTAATCGTAGTGAATACCACTTCGGTTGCTCAAACCCCTGCTCCTGAAAGAGAAGCTGCTTCGGAGACTGAGATGGCTCGCCCCGCAGGACGTTCTCCTGAATGGCCCATTTGCCTGTGACTACGCGCCACTGGTCTATGCTCTTGAGGCAGTCGTGCTCGTAAGGTGCTGCGGGATCAGCCGGGGATGATGAGCAAACAATGAGGAAAATGAGACCAGAAAGAAAGGTTCTTTTCATTGGGATGACGCAAAGGGGGCTAACGACTCGGATCATGCGACGGCGAGCGGGAAGCGTTGCTGATACGACAGATGCCATACGAGCCCCCTGCCTGCATCCGTTTTGTTCGGCGTTGCGGTCAATAAGCTGGAGACTTCTTCCGAGCATTGTGGCTGGCGAGATAAAGGAAGGCGGGAACGCTGAAGACCATGCTGCCCAGAAGAGACATGAGAATGAATGCCAGCCAACCTGGTGAGCGAAATCCCAAGTGGCGAATGACCCAAGCAAACAGGAACATGAGGAGAAATGCTTCGGTGATAAAAACGAGTGCTATCGGGTTGCTCAGTGCGGCGTGAAGTGCTGCCGGAGCGACCAGGGAAAAGTAGAGAAAGAATCCATTTGGAACGACGAGTCCAAAGATGGCGATAGCGAGAAGGAGTTTCTCCTGTACTGTTGTAAAGGGCTTCATTGATTGGAGGATGCGCGTAGTAGCGCCGAACGACACGGATCAGGCGAAGGCGAGCGGGAAGCGGCGATGACGCGCCAGATGCCATACGAGCCCCCTGCCTGCATCCGTTTTGTTCGTCCTTGTTGGTAGATGTGGGCTCCTCATGGTGCTGGTGGAGGCGCCGTATTGGCTGAGGAAGCGGTAGAACCGCCAAACAGCCGACGCAAAATCCGCGTGATGAAATCGGCGGTCCTTTCTAATGGGAGTGGAAGGTAGAAATGCAAGGCTGCAAAGATGGCAAGAAGCCAACCGCCATATCCGAGTGCTGGGTTAAAGCACGGAACCTCCATCTGCAGATCGGGATGTGTCATGGTGACTTGGAATGCAGGCTGCCATGACAAGACGGTGCATCCAATGGCGATCAAACCAAGTAGGATGGGGAACCACCAAAATCTCAGCCAGAGCCGATGCAGTGATGGAATGAGTCGAATGGGAAGCCCCACGATGAAAAGCAGAGCAACGGCGGCTGAACTGAGGACAACGCCGACAATAGGCTGGCCAATAATAGACTCGAAACCCTCGTAAACGGCCGCCGCCATGCCCAAGAGATAGTAAATCACCCCGAGAACCAGGGCCGAACTGGCCTGTATGGTAAACCTCACGAGATAAAGTGCTGTTCTCACAGGGTGTGTGTTGAGTTGGGCGAACGACTCGGATCAGGCGACGGCGAGCGGGAGGCGTTGCTGACACGACAGATGCCATACGAACCGTTGCCTGCATCCGTTTGGTTCGCAGCGGATTGTGAGCGTGGTTTCATGACATCGAACGAAGAGTCTTTGGATCACGAGAGAACCAAGTCTCGACAAGTAGTTTTGTGGGATCTTTGGAGCCATCGTAGAAGTTCACGTCTATCGTCTCACCAGTGAGGCGAATCAGTAGTCGGTCTCCATCGACTGCCAGAATCTCAATCTGATTGTCATCACTCGATTCATGCTCGCAGTAATAGAAATTGGTCAGGCTCCCTCCTCGTGACTCGTCGTAACCATCGGGCAGAGTCCACTTACTCCCTGTCGTCAGCGATGAGTCTGATAAATCAGCATCGACAACATTGAGCTCCCACCAAGGTTCAGCATCAAGTTCCTTTGTGTCTTCGTTCAGTATCGTCCCAGGTCCAGCCCCGATGTGTATGCAAAGCGTCATGCGCTCTAGTTCGTCATCAAGGTAAAGGTTCCACGTGGCGCTGGTGATGGGGTGAACCTCACGGCCACAAAATCGATCTAGGATGAGTTCCTGATTGCTCGTTTCTAACATGGCGGTGTAAGTTACTGCGAACGACTCGGATCAGGCGACGGCGAGCGCAAGGCGTTGCCGACACGACAGGTAGCCTTCGAGCCGTTGCCTGCATCCGTTTTGTTCGCCTTTGGTGGTTCGGTGGATGTGATCATGGTCTAGTTGGTGTGTAGCGGACGGAAATGAGGGCACCGCCTGAACGCTCATCATAGATGGATGCTACCACACCCCAATCGAATCTGTAAACTCCCGAGGTGTCTCCCAAATCACGAAGGAGAACTTCATCGTGGAATGACTGCCGAGATCGCTCTCTCTGCTCACTCCACTGGCTCCAGTCTGCTCCGAACTCGGGACGTGTCACAGTCAATGATACGGAATCTAAACGTGAGTCGTGAAATGCTGCGATGATAACCCAAGGCTCTCGCTGAATATAAACTCGGGGCAAACGCACCGAACTCCACGGTGGCAGCGATGTCGGCACCTTTGGGTCTGTGACGGCATGCGGCATCAAGTCCTGCCGGGTCGTAAGGTGGCTGATGACGAGCAATGGCTCATCAACGGTTATAGCACCTGTGTCTGGATCAATCACGGCGAGTGATGCTGAAGTTGGGCGAACGTCTCGGATCAGGCGACGGCGAGCGCAAGACGTTGCTGACACGACAGATAGCCTTCGAGCCGTTGCCTGCATCCGTTTTGTTCGCCCTTGATTGTGTAACCCTTCGCATAGAAAGCCGCCGGTTAAAACACAGGTTGAAAGTGGGCCAGATGACTCCCTCGAATGAAGAAGTCCCAAACCGGCACATCATCGAAGTCGAAACTAACATAGATGTCCGCTTCGTCGGACATGAAAACGTCCTCCTCCATCGGTGCAACTGAAGCAACGAACGACCTACTGAACAAATCCAAGTCAACTCCGTAATCTGCAATCCCCTGCTCAAGGCGTCCACGCATGACAGGCCAGAGTTCATGCCAGTGTTTCGATAGGTCCTCAAGGATGCTATGCGAGGCTTCAGAGTTATCGGGCGATGTGAACAGAGCCTTCCCATACGGCTCGATTGGAAACTCGGCAGCGAATGCAATATCGCCTTCATCATCAAACTGGGCCTCAACGATTTCGATTGGAGTCATGGCAAGTAGTGGGAGGTTCTTTGGACGAACTACTTGATAAGAAACAATTCTGTCGAGTACGTCAACAACGTTATGGGGCACAGATTTGTCGAGTACCAACGGGGTGGCGAGTTCATGGGGGTTGCTTTTGGCGCAAAAGCGCGTCATAGGCAACAAAATTGTTAAGTATGACGCGTATGCGTGTCATATCTTAGGCGAAAGTACGAACATGAAACTCGAAGACCAGCTCAAGAATGCCCTACGCCTGAAGCACTTCTCACTCCGCACGGAGGAGAGCTATGTGGGCTGGTACCGGCGCTTGGTGCTCTGGCATGGGAAACGCCACCCGGCAGAGATGGGGGCGGCGGAGGTGGAGGCCTTCCTGACGCATCTGGCGGTAGATCGCGGCCTGGCTGCTGTGTCCCAAAACCAGGCGCTCCATGCGCTGGTGTTTCTCTACAAGCAGGTGCTTGGCATCGAGCTGGCAGGCATCCATGCCAAGCGGGCCAAGCAGACGAAACGCATGCCCGTGGTGCTGACCCAGGAGGAGGCAGGAGAACTGCTCAAGGGTGTAAGGGGTGACGCGGGACTGGTGTGCAAGCTGCTGTATGGCTGCGGATTGCGCGTGGCGGAGGCGCTGGCGCTGCGCGTCAAAGACGTGGACCTGCGGGGTGGCATGCTCACCGTGCGCTCTGGCAAGGGGGATAAAGACCGCGTGATCACGCTGCCCAAGACCCTGCAGCAGCCGCTGAGCGAGCACCGGGCGCGTATCGAGCCAATCCACCGGCAAGACCGTGCGGACGGGTTGCCAGGCGTGGCGCTGCCCCAGGCCTTCAAAGTGAAACAGCCTGCAGCGGCGGATTCCAGGGAAGGGTTCTGGATGTTTCCAGCTCCCCGTCCGTCGCTGGATCCACGCAGCGGCATCCATCGGCGGCACCATCTGCATGCCATCCACATCTCGCGCGAGCTTCCAAGATGGCCGCCATCACCAAGCGTGCCGCCGTGCACAGCCTGCGCCACTCCTTTGCCACCCATCTGATCCTGCGCGGCGTGGACATCCGATCCAATCAAACTCTCCTCGGGCACGTGGATGTGCGTACGACCGAAATCGACACCCAACTGGCCAAAGCGATGCGTGGGGAGATCACCAGCCCGCTGGATGACCGGTGAGGCACTTCATCCAAAAGAGGCCGGGCATGCATGGCGCTCAGTGAAGAGCCTTGATCGTGGTTTGGACATTGAGGCATCTGGCGCGGCAGTCTGTACTGGGAGCGCCGATATTTTATCGGCTCTGGGCGAATGTCCCTGATGCCTCTCGATCCAGAGAAAAGGAGTGGGTGGCCCGCGCCTCAGGGGTGCAGCACCGGAGCCGATAAAATATCGGCGCTCCCAGCCCTGATTCCATCTGCGCGGCAGCCTCAAAAAAACACGATGCCCCGCCTGAATGGCACTCAGTGAAGAGCACGCTTCGCAGAAGGAACCACCGCAGGCCAAAGAGTCCCCGGCGCGCGGGACTCCGAGCCCGCAGCGTTGATTTGCTACGTTTGCCCTTCGGGCTCTTTTCAGCCGTCTATCTCGCTCTGCTCGGTTCTGCAAACACGCGCGGCTCCGAATCGTCCCCGCTGCTCTCGCTGTTTCGTCCCAGATGTTCTCGTGCTTTCGATGTTCCTCCTGCAGCCACACCCGATGCGTGGAAGCGACCTGCTGCGGACTCAGGAGGTCCGCGCGCCAGGAGCGTGTGCTTCAGTGGAGACGCATTGGCTCTGCGAGGGGATGCTGAAAGGAATGACACCCCGCCTTCACTGAGTGCCATTCTTGCTAGGCATTTAGTCCGCCACGCCTGCGCACGCCGCGCCCGGAGCTTTGACTCGACAACTCGCGCCGCTCCTGCTACAAGCTCGCCGAATGTCCCGTCTCCCATCCTAGGGCAGGCCCTCAATTCCCCACCCGCCATGTTCCGCCGCTTGCTCCCCGTTGTTCTATCCCTCCTCATCCTCCGCGCGCAGGCCACGCCGCCGCCGCCGGAGCTTGTCGAGCTGCAGCAGACGTATACTTTTCTCGTCGCCGAGCGCGTCGATACACCCCACGCCACCGGGGTCGAAGCCCTGAACGCCAAATTCCTCACGGCGCTGTCCACTGCCAGCGAAGAAGCCCGCAAGGCCGGGAAGCTGCCGGAAGTCCTCGCCATCGAGGCCGATAAAAAGCTCCTCGAGGCCGGGAAGCCGCCGCCTGCGACGGACGATGACAAAACACCCGAGTCGCTGAAAAAGCTGCGTGGCATCTATCGCGGTGCCCTTGAAAAACTAGACCAGCAGCGCACCGCCTACCACGCCGCCCTGCAGCCCGCCTACACCGCCAAGCTGCAGGCTTTGGAGAGCACGCTGACCAAGGCCAACCGGCTGGAGGAGGCCAAAGTAGTCCTCGCCTATCGTGAAGCCGTGGCCGCAGGCCTGCCACCACCCGCCGCAGACGGCGGCTACACCAACACCCTCGGCATGAAGTTCGTTCCTGTCCGAGGCACCACCGTCTTGTTCGGCATCCATGAGGTGCGCTACCAGGACTACGCCGCGTATGCCGCCGACGCCCCCAACGTGAACGCCCTGTGGAAAGATCAAAAGGTCGATGGCTTCACTCCCACAGACCACCCGGAGCAGCACCCCGTCTGGAACGTCAACTGGCACGAGGCACGGGAGTTCTGTGCCTGGCTCAGCAAGAAAGAGGGCCGGACCTACCGCCTCCCCACGGATGAAGAATGGAGCCTCGCCGTCGGTCTGGGCGATGCCGAAAAGCGCACCCAGGACTCCACCCCCGCGACCCTCAGCAACGTTCAAAACACCCTGTTTCCCTGGGGTGGTGACTACCCGCCCGCCACTGCCGACAAAGCCGGGAACTACAGCGACCTCAGCCGCAAAGCCATGACCCCCGTCACAGGCGGAACCTACATCGAAACCTATGACGACGGCTTTCCCACCACCGCACCGGTGATGAGTTTCAAGCCCAACCCCTTCGGCCTCTACGACCTCGGCGGCAACGTCTGGGAATGGTGCGAAGACTGGTTCGATGCCAGCCAGAAAGTGAAGGTGCTTCGCGGCTGCGCCTGGGGCAGCGAAGAGCGCCGTTTGATGCTGTCCTCCCGCCGTGGCACCGGTGCACCCGACTTTCGCTTCTTCTACATTGGCTTTCGCTGCGTGCTCGTGGCGCCCTGAGTGCCAGCCAAAAAAAAGCAAAGATAGAGCCCAAAAGGGGGTCAGTGTGCAAATAGTTGACAAAATACACTTCGCTCATTCTCCGCCTGCTGCCGCCTCATCCAGGAACTCGATGAGTTCCTTCGGAGCCTGCGCGCGGACTTTTTTGCGGTCGAGTCGGCGGAGCTGCTGGCTGACGTTGGCGGCGGATTTCATGGCCAGCTTTTCGGCAAGCCATTCCTGGGTGACGGTGGTCCGGCGCCAGAGGAGATCGGCAAGGAGGAGCTTGCGGGGATCGGAGCCTTTGAGCTGGGCGACTTCGGCGGGCTTCATGCCGGCGGCTTTGAGCCCTTGCTTGAGCCAGGCTTCGGCCTGCTGCTGGCCGTGAGAGGCCACGTGGGGATCGGCGCGATAGCTGCGGGATTTGGGCGTGCGTTTGCTGACGGCGACCTCGGCGAGCTTGCGCATGGCATGGCCAAAGGCCTGCGTGCCCCAGAACCAGCCGCGGCGGAGGTGGCTGCTGCGGGCGTCGGCTTCTTCGGGCAGCGGTGGGACGCCGCAGGTGGCGAGTTCTTCGGTGAGGGCGCGGCGGTCGAGGCGCTTGATCATCTGGCGACGGCCAGCGGCGTTGTCTTCGAGATTGAAGGCGCGCAGGCCGCTGGCGGCATCGAGCCACGTGGGCCGCTCCTTGGGCGGGAGCGCATAGCCACCGGCGAGGCTGCTCCAGCGGTAGTCCAGCACGCTCTTGCCGGCCTTGAGGCGGATGAGTTTGGCGCGCACGGGGTTGAGGTGGATGTAGTCCATGAGCGTCTGGTAGTGGTAGGCGTCGGTGCCTTCGACGATGACGGCTTTGTAGCGGTCTCCGAAGAGGCGGCCCCACTGGCTGTGCCGGACGTTGTAGCGGCGGGTGAGGGTGTTTTGCAGCCAGGACATGCCCGCGACAAGGTTGGGCTCCGGGGTCTGCAGGAAGAGGTGGTAGTGATTGCCCATGAGCACCCAGGCGTGCACGCGCCACCCGGTCATCTCGCAGGCCTGGCTGAGGGTGTGCAGGAAGAAGCGCCGGTCGGCGTCGTCATGGAAGATGGCTTCCCGACGGTTTCCCCGGGCCATGACGTGGTAGTAGGCTCCGGCGGCTTGGATGCGGATGCTGCGTGGCATGGCGGGACTCTAGGGGCGGGCAGGGGATTGTGTCAAGAATTTGCATCCTGACCCCCTTTTGAGGAGGGCGGGGTGGTGCAGAAAAATTGTCAAGAATATGCACACTGACCCCCTTTTGGGCTTGGCGGGCGGGCCGTTTTTTGCGGCTGCGGCTTCAGGGCGGTAGGGATGCGCTGTGCGCGTCCGTGGAATCCTTCGTCCCAGTGTGGGCTGCGGCCTCAGCGCGCTCCCCCTTTTCAATTACCTCCGCCTTCTGCTGTCGAAGGCCCGAAGGACGGCGCACCTTTTGGATCGCCTGCGGGCAGCACAGACCCGAAACCACGGACCCGCACAGCGGTTCCCTACGAGCCTCTCAGCACGCGCTGCTCTGGACGGTAGGGATGCGCTGTGCGCGTCCCTCGAATCCTTCCTCCCAGCGCGCGCTCATGACTCACACCTCCGCCTCTTTCCTGCCGCGCCGTGTTCGATTCGTGCGATGGGCTCACGCATCATCCATCTGAAAATGGAGCCCCCTTCGCCATGAAAGGGGGTGATGCGTAGCTGCAGATCTTCGGCGGCGGCTTCAGGGCTTCGCGAGGTCTTCGGGCAGCGCGGCGAGGCGCTCGATCTCGGTCACTTCGTGGAAGAACCACGGTTTAGTGTCCTTCACTTTGAAGATGATGGTCTTGGCGGCGTACTTGAGGCCGTCGTGCTCCTTATAGTCGGTGAAGCGGTAGAAGTCGCCGCGCCAGTCGAGGCGGTGGAGGAGGGAGGTCTCCTTGTCGAAGTAGAAATCCATGGCGGGAGTCACGCTGCCGCTGACACGGAGACCGAAGCAGCTTTTGCCTTCGTCAGTGAGGTCGGGGATGACTTCGATCTTGGACTTCTCATCCACCAGCAGGTCAAGCGACCAAGCGCGCACGTCGTCCTTGGCAGGCTCTGCGCCGCGCTCCTTTTTGTTGATCCACCATTTGTCGGGCTGGGAGAGGATGGACTCGCGGGTCGAGCGCTTTTTTCCTGCGGCAGGCTCGGGGGTGTTGCCGAAGTGGAAGATTTCCTTGATGCGGAAAATCTTGAGCAGCCGGTCTTTGCCGCCTACCGCCGTCAGGGCTTTTTCGACGAGCGGTTTTGGGTCGCTGCTTTGGGCTTGGGCGA
Organism: Verrucomicrobiaceae bacterium; assembly: GCA_027490195.1. Taxonomy (GTDB): domain Bacteria; phylum Verrucomicrobiota; class Verrucomicrobiia; order Verrucomicrobiales; family Verrucomicrobiaceae; genus Prosthecobacter. The sequence goes on from JAIXYN010000019.1 coordinate 50,538, forward strand.
AGCTGGTGATGGTGAGGGCAATGAGCAGGCAGAGGAAACGAGGAATCATGGGGCGGGCTTGGGTGGAAACGGGTGCAAGTAAGGCGGCCGGCGAACTGGCAGATGCGTCTGCGTGGTCAGCATGGCTTTGAAACCAACGCCGTTGGCTTGCAGGTTCATTCGAGAGCCCCTGAATTCAAGGCGGCTGTATGGTGGAACGTAGAGTCATTTCCTCGTCGCCGCCTTGGGCAAGAAAGCCAATCTAGCGCCGCAGGCTGCAACGGCCCTAGGCGCGCGGACCTCCGAGTCCGCAGCAGGTGGCTCTCGCTCAAAAGAAGCCTGCCCACCCAGCGGCTGGCAAGCACGAGCGGGCACTGAGTCTGCGAAGCCGAAGAACCGCGCGGAGCTTGGGGGGCTTGCGGCGTGCTGCAGACTCGGAGTTCCTCGCGCCGAAGACGCTTGGGCCTGCGGCGCTGCTTGGCGTGATTCTTTCCTCCATCGGGTGCAGGTGCTGCAGCACAAAGGAAGTTATTCGAGAGGCGCACCAAACAATCCCAAATTCAGCGCAGAGCCCCAGCGTCCATCCGTCGCTCGTCGGCGGGCAAAAGTCTGGCGCTGCTTCTGGGTGAAAACTCGGTGAAAATTTGTCAAGAAATTGCACACTGACCCCCTTTTGGGGCTGTTTTTCGGGAGCGGCCACGCAGGCACATTCCGGGGGGGGCTCAGGGACGCACGCTCCATCTCCCGCGCTCCTTCAGAGCGCGACCTTCGGTGGGAGTGGATTTTGTGTGGATCACCCAGGGCTTGCTGCGCTGCGCCCTGGGCTGACTCCTGCGGACCTTCGGCCCGCTGCGCTTTGTTGCATGCTTGAGGGCCTTTCAAGCTAGGCAAGAATGGCACTTAAATAAGAGGCAGTTTCGAACCTTTGCAGCCATTCTGTCTCAGCCTTCTTGAGCCCTGAAGGGGCTGTGGATTCAGCCCAGGGCAAGCGAGCCTCAGCGAGCTCCGCCCTGGGTTTCCGGCAACAAGATCGGGAAGCAAACCCAGCGCCCTCGTAACACACCAAGCTCACCAGCAGCGCCTGCATGGAACTCCGCCGCGCACCCGTTGCTCCCAGCTGCCCCAACCCGCCCTCGAA
>JAIXYN010000090.1 GCA_027490195.1 Verrucomicrobiaceae bacterium
ATGACGGCGATGCCGTAGCGGCTGGCGGCATCGACGAGGTCGGTGAGGTTCTTGAGGGACTGGCGCTCGTAAGCGCTGCCGATGAACACCTGTACAGCGAGCACAGCCGCATTGAGGCGGATGGCTTCTTCGATGTTGAGCGCGGTGCTTTCGTTGGAGAGTGGTTCAAAGCCGGGGCGGCCAAACTTGGCCTTCTTGCCGTCGATCTCGCCTTCCCACTCTTCCATGGGGCTGATCATCGAGGTGCCGCCGGAGGCGCGCAGGGCGATGGCTTTCGTCGTGGAGGCTGGAATGACGGAGCGCTGGATGCCACGGGTGAGCATGAGGCAGTCGGCATAGGGGGCGAGGGGGAGGATGGTCTGGTCCACGCGCTCCAAGCCGGTGGTCGGGCCCTGGAAGTAGCCGTGGTCAAAGGCGAGCATGACGGTGCGGCCGTCCTTGGGGTTGAAGACCTTGGCGAGGCGGTTTTTGAGGCCCCAGTCGTACTGGTGGCAGCCCTTGAGGAAGAAGCCGGGGGCCTCCTGGGGGACGTCGGTGAAGAATTCCTTTTCCTTCTTGTCTGCTGCGCTGGTTTGGATGTCGGCCATGGTGATTTCTGGGGTGCGGGTTAAACGGGGCGGGCAGGATGAGCGCGAATTGGTCTTGCGCAAGCACATTGCCAGCGCTTGCAAAACCCTCCCGCCTGTGGATTCTACGCGCCCCATGTCCGCAAATCTCCTCATTTACCTTGATGGCAAGCTCGTTCCTGAATCCGAGGCGAAGATCTCCGTCTTCGACCACGGCCTGCTTTACGGTGATGGCGTATTTGAAGGCATCCGCATTTACAATGGCCGCGTGTTCCGCCTGACCGAGCATCTTCACCGCCTCTATGACTGTGCGAAGGCGATCTGCCTGACCATACCAATCTCCTTTGAGGAAATGGAAAAAGCCACGCTCGACACGGTGGCAGCAAACAACCTTCGCGACGGCTACATCCGCCTCGTCATCACACGCGGCGTGGGCTCGCTCGGTTTGAACCCCTATCAGTGTCCGAAGGCGAGTGTCATCGTCATCGCCAGCAGCATCACACTCTATCCGGCGGAGCGTTATGAGAAAGGCCTGGAGCTCATCACCTGCGGCACCCGCCGTCCGAACTCCGCGGCGCTCAGCCCCCAGGTCAAGAGCCTGAACTACCTCAACAACATCATGGCCAAGATCGAGTGTCTGCAGGCCGGCTGTGATGAAGGGATCATGCTCAACGATCAGGGCTTCGTCTCTGAATGCACCGGCGACAACGTCTTCATCGTGAAGAACGGCAAAGTCAGCACACCACCGATTTCCTCGGGTGCTCTGGACGGCATCACTCGCCGTGCGGTCATGGAAATCCTCGCGGAGATGGGCCAGCCCTGCATCGAGTCCGTCATGACGCGCTTTGATATTTACACCGCTGACGAATGCTTCCTCACCGGCACCGCCGCTGAAGTCATCCCTGCCGTGAAGTATGACCGCCGCGCCATCGGCGACGGCACCCCAGGTAAGCTCACGCAGGAGCTGACCAAGCGCTTCAAAGCTCTCGCCAACAGCACAGGCACCCCGGTGACCTATGCGTGATGCGGTGCCCACGTCAGATTCCAGTTGGAAAGTGGCGCGCTAATTGCAAGTTTCCCCAAGAATGAATTCAAAAAGTCCATTCGCCCGCTGTTGCAGATGGCTGCTGATTTTGGGATGGTCTCTGAGCGGTCTCAGCTGCTCAAGCCCGAAACCAGTGGCTGAAAATCCCCTTAGCAGCCGTGCCTGGTGGAAGGGAGATGGTGTCGTGGGCAAGCCTAGGATCGTGATCAATCTCACCACGCAGCGTGTGCAGTACTACAAGGGCACGCAACTCGTCGGGGTCTCGCCGATCTCGTCCGGTCGTGAGAGCCATGGCACGGTGACCGGTTCTTACAGCATCTTGGACAAGGACATTGATCATCGTTCATCCCTCTTTGGTGCCTACGTGGACAAGGCGGGCAATGTGGTGCAGGGAGATGTGGACACCCGCACCGATCGTGCGCCACCGGGCACGACTTACATGGGTGCCAACATGCGGTACTTCATGCGCATCGTTGGCGGCATCGGCATGCATGAAGGCTACCTGCCGGGGTATCCTGCCTCGCATGGCTGCATTCGCCTGCCCACTAAAATGGCGGCCATCTTTTTCAAAGAGACACCTCCTGGAACACCGGTGCAAATAACGGGTGAAAGCGCTCTTGCCGCCACGGAGTCCGCGATTCCGATCGGCGCGGACAATATCATGGATGTGGCTTCGGCGGAGCCCAAGCGTGGTGCCAAAAAGTCGAAGGTAGCAGCCCCCGAGAAGAAGCCTGCGACTAAAGCCCAACCGACGGTGCGCCGTGCCATTGTGGATGTGTCCAAGCCTTCGTTTTTTAACTGGACTCGGCGGCCGCCTCGTGGGACCACGATTTTTTTGAATGAGTAGCGACCTTTGGGGGTGCTCTGCGAATGCGTCAGTCTTCCGTCGGATAGGGATGGCCCTGATCCTTGACGCAGCCGTGCCGTTCAGCGTTTCCGCACATTTTCAATCACACGCCCCAAACCTGGGGAGTCAGGATCATCACCTCTATGGGTAGACCTGTTCTGATCAGATCATGGCATTACTTCACCATGATCCAACCCACGAAAATGAGGATCGGGAGGAGGATGGGAATCGAAAAGCGGAGCATGTAGTCCACGAAGGAGGGGGCGTTTACTTTAGCCTTGTCCGCGATGGACTTGACCATGAAATTGGGCCCGTTGCCGATGTAGCTGCCAGCTCCAAAGAACACCGCTCCGAGTGAAATGGCGATGAGGTGCGGCGCGTGCTCGGCCGCAAATTTCATCACGTCGGCAGGGGAATCGACTGACAGATGCTGCTGGCCCATCGAAGCGGCTAGGAAGGAGAGGTAGGTAGGCGCGTTGTCCAGGAAGGCGGAAAGTGCTCCTGTGGTGAAGTAGTACTGCATCGGCGAGCTGATGTCCAAGCCCTGCCCGCTTTGCAGGATCTGCAGCGCGGGGATCATGGTGAGGAAGATGCCGACGAAGAGATAGCCGACCTCCTTGACCGGGCCAAAGTTGAAGTCGTTCGACTCATGCACTGCCGGCTTGGTGGTGTAGTAGGAGGCCACTGCGGCGGCAAACATTACCAAGGCGGGAATGGATAAGACACCGAGGAGGGTGGTCTCCTGCACACTCTTCGGCAGGAATACCGCGCCAAGCACCACCCCGAGCCACAGGATGTTGATCAGACCGCTGAAGTGCCAGTGCTCATTGGCGGTTTCCTTGTCACGAATGTTCTTGGGAATGCGGGAGAAGTTGCGCGTGTCAAAGATGAAAAAGACGATGAGGAGGAGCGTGACCGCCAGCGCCCAGGCCTGCCAGCAGTGCTGCAGCACCCAGAAGAAGGATACACCACGCAGGAAGCCAAGAAAAAGCGGCGGATCGCCGATCGGGGTGAGGCAGCCGCCCACGTTGCTGATGATGAAAATGAAAAAGACGATGTGGAAGTGCGTGATGCGGAACTTGTTCATCTTGATCCAGGGCCGGATCAGCAGCATCGAGGCTCCAGTGGTGCCGATGAAATTGGCCAGCACCGCACCGATGAAAAGGTACAGGGTGTTGACGAACGGAGTGGCCTCACCTTTGACCCGGATGCTGATTCCCCCAGAGATGACAAAGAGAGAACCCACCAGCGCCATGAAGCTGACATACTCGTGCGCCGCATGGTGCAGCGGGTGCCAGTCCTTTTGAACAAAGGCGTAATACGCCGTGGTGACCAGCCCCAGCCCCACGGCGACCTTCGGATAATGATGTTCCCAGAAGTGCGCAGCAAACAGCGGCAGCAGCGCGATGCAAAGCAGCAGAATGGCAAATGGCGCCAGCATGCCCAAGGGCGGCAGTGCGGCATGTTCTGTGGCGATGGCTAGGAGGGGCATGCAGCGAGGAATGGCTATGGGTCTGGACAGGTGTATAGGCGCAATCGGAGTGCCGAAAGCTCTGAAATCCTCAGGTAGGAGACCGAAGAGCCGACTTATTCTGGACGACGTTCCAAAATCCCTTTGGCCTTCTCCAATTCACCGATCGCCCAGTCGCTCACACCGGGTTCCTCGGTGTCGGCTGATCCGGTGATGTGCATGCGGCGGATATAATACTTGTCCATGAAACCCACGATCTTCTCAGAAACTCCGAGAATGCCGCGGTGGACGTGCAGGACGGGCTTTTTCTGCTTCTTGGCTGAACTGATGGCTTTCTGGGCCGTGCCTGCTGCCTTGGTGGCCAGGGTGAAGACGAGGGTAGCCTCGGCATCACGCACATTGGAGATGACGGCCTCCAGCACGTTGTCTGTCTCGCCTTGCTTGAGCTTGTAGCGCGGGTCCAGCGGTTCTTCAGATCCGAGGATACCTTTGGGGCACCAGCCGCCGTGCGGGCATTCGTATTTCAACGCCCAGTCCAGAGCGGCGCGTTCGACGCCCATCTGGGCGCCGGTGATGATGACAAGTTTGAAAGCCATGGAATGGTCAGAAGAAATCAGGACAGCGCCCACGGCAAGCACGATCTCGCTTTATTCCAAGTGGCGCCCCAGCATGAGGTCGAGGTTGCGTTCGACGATTGAGCCCATGGATTTGCAGGTGTCAAAGAGATGGGTGCTGTGGTACTGACCGAGTTCAGTGCGAAGTTGGACGACTTTTTCGAAGGGCTCGACCGCGTTGTTTTTCATGCATCGGAGCAGTGCTGCGATGCGCTGATGCTCGGAGAGGTATCGGCGGGAGATGAGGCTACGCTCCTCCTCCTGGTACTGCTTCATGGTGGGGGTGTTCAGGCACGATGAGCAGAGCTGGACGACGGGATTGTTCTCCTTGAAAAACTGCGGGAGGTAAAGGCTTTTGCGGCCTTCATAGCTCTGCTGGTCAAAGTCGATGGCGCGTACTCGGTACTGCACTTCCTCAAAATCGGGCGTCATGTCCACGACGTAGTTGTAGCTGCGCATGTCGCCGAGGAGGCGGATGAAGCAGCGTTCGCTGAACTTCACGAACTCCTTCGCGAGGCGGACGCCGTTGAAGTCGGGGCGTTGGAGATAGTCGCGTATGAAGGCGTCTCCCGGCACGCCAGCAATGTGCTCCTCCACCAGTGTGCCTCCCCGGTGCATCAGGTAGTTGATGCGGTTGGGGGAGAGCAGGTGCTCCAGTTCCAGGCCATAAACACGGGAAGCGTCCGCCGTCTTGACGTAAAAATGGTCGTAGTTGTCATTGTACTGATTCACCACGCGGACGCGGAAGGGACGGGAGTTGCCAAATTCGCAGTAGTCCACTCGCTCGACGAAGAGATGAGGCACCGCGTGGAAGTCACCCGTGCGGAGCTGGGAATAGATGCTGGTGAGCTTGGGGTAGAGCTCCTGCTGCAGCTCGCGCGGATAGAGAACGCTGCTCCAGTAGGTGGCGTTGCCCTCCTTGTCGAAAAGCGGGTAGCTTTCGGAGAAGTTACGCAGTTCATCATACTGCGTGGGCAGCGAGTAGCAGCGCCCGAATTGGTCGAGGTACTCGATTAGCTCATCAGTGACCGGAATGAAGTTTTTGCGCTTGGTGATCTCGTTCATGCCAGCGCTGTGTCGCACTTCGCGTTCCAAGTATCAAGAAGGGAAGAAGCGTGGGGCAGGAGCGATTGGAAGCTTTGCAGCTTGCTTAACCATGGCATTTTGTGGAACGTGTCATCATCTGTGTGAAGCTTCTGCATCATCAATTACTGCGCGAGTTGTCGAAACTGCGTTCATGGCGGAGTTTTGGCTGGCTCGCGCTGGATTATGCCTGTGTGCTGCTGGTAGCTGGCTGTGCGGTCGGGTTTCACCTGATTCGTCAGGAGCAGGGAATTCACTGGGCCTGGGAAGTTCCGGTGGTGGTGTTGGCGGTATTTCACCTCGGCATCCTTCAGCATCGAATCGCTCTCGTGGGGCATGAGGCCTCCCACGGCCTGCTGCTTCCCAGCCGGTGCTGGAATGACTGCGTGGCAAACCTGCTGACGTTTTATCCGTTGTTCTCCGACATTCGGCTCTACCGCAAACGGCATTTGGGGCATCACCTGCATCCGAATGATCATGAGCATGATCCAAATTTGTTCGGCGGCAAGTCGGAGCGCATCTGGGCGAAGTTTCCCATGGGGAAGCAAAAGTTTGCACGCTGCTTCTACCTCATGTTTTTCTGGCCGCCGTTTGTGCTGAGAAACCTGCTGGACCTGTTTCTGTCCCTGACGGTGGGCACGCGTGGTGCGGCGTGCAGCGCGGATTCCGGGAAGAGCAGGGTGCCACTGCTGGGGCGGGTCTGGTTCATCCTCTCCTCCTGGCTGCTGGTGGCCTGCGTGTGGTCGGGCGTGCGGAGTTGGCCCGCGCTTATCCTTTTAACTGCGGTGGCGCTGCTGGTGTGGGTATGGCTGCCAGCGCAGGCTTTCTGCGATGTTGCTGGTAAGTCCCCCGGCGCGCTGAAGCTTGCGGCGTTGCAAAAGCTCAGCTTCAACGCGCTGCTGCTCTTGCTGCTAGGAGGCCTTAGTCAGGAGTTCGGTGGTGGGGTGATCGTGGGTTTTGTGGTGCTCTGGCTCTGCCCGCTGATCTATGTGTTTCCTTATTTGATGCTGCTGCGGGAGATCTATCAGCATGCCAATGCCGGGAAGGACGATTTGAACAACTCGCGTATCATGCATGTGGACATCTACACACGTTGGGCGCTGCTGGGCTATGGCAATGACTACCATCTGGTGCACCACTTGTATCCGAACATTCCACATGACCGCTTGGCAGAGGTGCATGACGCACTGATGCAGGAGTCCGGCGAGTATGCTGCCCAAGTGGGGGAAAGTTACGGTGTGGTGTGCGCTCCAAGGGGGCGACGCAGCATTTTGGACATGCTGGCTCAGTGATCATGTGACCAGAGGCGCGCGTTAGGTCACGGCGGGTGGCAGGAAGCCGATGCTTGAGAGGTGCTCGAGGTAGAGGTGCATGCGGGCCTGATCGATCTGCGGGCAGGTGATGCCAGTCCCCTGAAGATCCTGAAGCGCGTTTTGGCAAAATTCCGCCGACTGCTCCTGCACAAGGTTTGTGAGCACCTGGCGTGGAATGAAAATCTGGTAAACGGCCACTGGGTTGTGCTGCACATTGAGGCCACCACCCGACAACGCCACCTCCCATTGATCTTCCTCCACTTCACGAATGGAGTAGCCGCTGGCGCGCGCGAAGTCCAGCAGCTCGCGGAATCCGGGAGCTGTTGGATTGATGAGGTGGTAAGTGCGTCCGGTACCGGTGAGACTGAGTGAGAGACGCACCATGGCTGCGGCCACGAAATCGACAGGCGTCAGGAGGCTGCTGTAGGTCGAGTCCGGTCCCACCCCGGCGGCGATGCAGGTTTTGAGGAAAAGCCAGATGATGTTGTCTGTGGGGCAGATTCCGGTCTGGTCATCACCCACGAGGAGGCCTGGGCGGTACACGTGCACGGGCAGCCCGTGTGCGCGGGCTTGCACAAACAACTGCTCCGAGACCCAGCGGCTCTGGCTGTAGCCCACGAGGAGTTTGTCATGGAGAGGGAGCTGGGAGTCTTCGCGCAGTGGCCGTTCTTCGGTCGCATCGCCGGCGGCGAGGACGCTGGCGCTGGAAAGGTAATGCACGGGCTTTAGCCTGCTCTGGGCGGCCAGACGGATGATCTCCAACGAGCCGTTCACATTGATACTCCTGAGCTGCGCATAGGCGGCGATGTGGTTGATGTGCGACGCTGTATGGTGGATGGCGTCCAGAGTGTTGGCGAGCTGATCAAAGGCGGCTTTCTCAAGACCGAGCAAGGGCACCCCGAGATCTCCCAAGACCGGGACGATGCGAGTGCGGAAGGACTCCTCCCAGCAGCCGTGTTGCGCTAGGTGCACCTCAATCTTCTGCGCGGCGTCTGCTGCATCTGCGGCGCTGAGCAGGCAGTGGATCGTGGCTTGGGTCTGCTGCAGCAGATCACGCAGCAGGTAAGCACCGAGGAACTCCAAGGCTCCGGTGAAGAAGATGTGCTGCGGTTGCTGGATCTGTGCTGTCGAGACCTTGCCCTTGGCGAAAGGAATGTCCCAGCGGGCAAGATCGGCATCCTGCACCAGGTCGCTTTCAGCTGAGGTCAATGCCTCAGATTCTTGAGCGTTGGCGACCGATTCAGCTTTGCCGCCGGTCATCATGCTCAGCAGGATCTCGGCGAGTTTTTGCACCGTTGGAGCCCCCCCCATGAGCTGCCCTGTGGGAATGGCGATGCCAGTCTGGCCTTCGATCTGGTGGATGAGCTCCACCGCCATGAGCGAGTCGATGCCGATCTCATTAAGTGGACGTTTGGAATCAATCTTGGAAGGAGAAGTGCGAAGGATCTTGGCCACCTGCTCGCGCAGGAAGGTGTCAAGAATGCCGATCTGGTCCGCAGGCGCAGCGCCGAGCACGGCATCGCGCAGCCAGTTGGCTCCATCGGACTGATGCTGCCTGAGTGCATCTTCCGTGGTCAGCAAAGCATAGCGAGGAGTTTCGATGATAGCAGGGGTAACGGCGGCCCACTTGGACCAGTCAATGCGCGAAACCATCATCTGGCTGATGGCCGGTTGCTGCATGAGACGGCCCAGAATGGGCAGTGTCTCAGCAGGCGTCAGACCCGACCAGCCGATGCGGGCAAAGTGCTCCTCCAGCTTCTTGTGGCGCGCCACGTATCCGACGCCGGCCATGACACCCCAGTTGATGGTCAGCGCTGGAAGTCCCTGCATGCGACGATGGTTTGCTAGGGCATCAAGGAAGCCGTTCGCCGCAGCATAGTTCGCCTGGCCGGGACTGCCAATAATGGAGGCCACTGAGGAGAACATGACGAAGTGATCGAGCGCGAGCCCCTGCGTCTGCAAATGCAGATTCCACGCGCCGTTGATCTTGGGCGTGGTGACCTTTTGAAAACGCTCTGCATTGAGCTGGGAGATCAGGCCGTCATCCAGAACCATCGCGACGTGAAAGACACCCCGCAGCGGCGGATGCGACTTCTTAATCTCTTCCAGCAGCGAGGCTACGCTTGCTGGATTACTGACATCCGACTGGATCACGGTGACCTTAGCACCTGCGGACTGCATGGCGGCCACGCCGGCACGGGCTTCATCGGTGGCGGCTCCACTGCGGCTGGAGAGCACGAGATGGCGCGCGCCTTTTTCCACGAGCCACTGCGACATAGCCAGGCCGAAGCCTCCAAGTCCGCCCGCCACGAGATAAGTGGCCTCTGGATTGAGTTTGAGAGCGGCATCCGGCGCATCGGCGCTGAGCGAGGCTTTGGCATCGGCCATGGTGAGCACCACTTTGCCGATCTGCCGTGCCTGCGTGATATAGCGGAAGGCATGCGCTGCATCCGCGATTGGAAAGGTGCGATAAGGCAGCGCAGGAAGCTTGCGCGAGGTGAATAGCTTTTTAAGGCTGCCCATGAGGGGCTTCGAATTGCGCGGGTTGAGCGCATGCCCGAGGTCGATGGCGTGATAAGAAAGGTTATGGCGGAACGGAAAGAGCCCCACCTTGGTGTTGCTGTAGATGTCGCGCTTGCCGATTTCAAGGAAACGGCCGTATTGGCGCAGCAGCGAGAGGCTCTGATGAATGGCGTCGCCCGCGAGTGAATTGAGCACGAGATCGACACCCTCATCATTCGTGATGCGCATGACCTCACCGGCAAAGGCGAGCGTGCGTGAATCCAGCACATGCTCAACACCGATTTTCTTCAAGAACGCACGCTTCTCCGCACTGCCAGCCGTGGCAAAAATCTCCGCGCCCGTTGCCTTTGCAATGCGTACCGCAGCCTGACCAACACCACCCGTTGCGGCATGAATGAGTACTCGTTCGCCCTTGCACATGCGGCCTTGATGCGAGAGCGCGTAGGAGGCAGTCAAATACGTGACCATCAGGGTGGCCGCCTCTTCCATGGTAAGATGCGCGGGCTTGATCAACACGGCATGCTCGACGGTGGTGACGTGCGTGCCGAAGCACCCGGCTGCCAGCGCCATGACTTCGTCTCCTTGTTTGAACTGAGTCACGTTTGCACCCACTCGCACGATGCGTCCGGCGCACTCATCACCCAGGAGCATGGCGTCGGCAGCCTCGGCAGGATAGATGCCGAGGGCCTTCATCACATCGCGGAAGTTCAGCGCGGCGGCACAGATTTCGATCTCAACTTCATTCGGGCCGGGCGCACGGCGCTCCTTGGCACGAAACACCAGCTTATCCAATGAGCCAGGCTTGGCGGACTCGAGACGGAAGCACTGCTCAACAGAGAGCGTGGACGTGGAAGTTTGCGCCAGGTGATCCAGAGAGCCATGCACCAAACGGTGGGCATAGCGTGCCTCACCGCGCCAAGCGATCTCGGTTTCCTCATCCGCATGCAGCACTTCATTGAGCAGGATGGCAGTGTCATCCCCGCCAGCGGAATCGAGATCAATGCTCCGGCAGTGCAGGTCCGGAAACTCGCTCATAATCACGCGGGCCATGCCGTGTAGCGGCGCTTGCGTGAGGGATAGCTCAGAAGTTTTTTCACCAGCAGGCTGTGCGCCACGTGTGACAAACCACAGGCCGGGCAGCGACGCATGGCCTGCTGCGGTCAGCGCCTGCACCAGATAGAGCGGGCTGTGGCAGACGAGTGCCTGAGACTGCGCAATCTCATCCGTTGCGTCGAGACTCCAGAAGTGCATGACGCCGCGCAGAGGTGCAGATGGCAGGAACTCAGTGAGCAGGCGGGCGTAGTCCTCCCGTGTTGAGGCATCAATATGAATGTCATCGTCAGCGATAAGTGTGAGGCAGTCCGATGCTCTGACGAGCACGCATGTGTCGCCGCGCCCGCGCAGCGTGTCAGCTATTGAATTTGCGAGGCCATTCTGATCGACAAAGAGCACCCAAAGTCCAGGCTCCGCAGGTGCTTCCTCAACGACGTCAGCAAGTTGCGGCATCTCTGGGCCATGTGCGAGCAGGACGACCTGTCCGCTCTGGCTTGAGTTGGTGGCATCAGTCACGGTTTCCACGTTGCTGAAGCCTGCTGCAGCGATCATCTTTTCCCATTCGATTGCTGGTAGCAGAGGATGATGTGCACGCAGCGCCGTGTCCTGGAAGATCCACCAGCGCGGATCCGTTCCGCATACCAGATCATGCCAGGGAGAGGCTTGTTCAATCTCCAATACCATGAGCAGTCCGCCGGAGGTGAGCAATTGACGCACATGCCCCAGAGACTGCTGCACGTTCTGTGTCAATGACAGCGCATTGGAAATGACAACGATGTCGAAACGCTCGTCGGCGAAACCCTGCTCAGTAGGCGGCAGATCCAGGTCAAGCACACGGAACTGCACCGATTGATAGTCGCTGAATTTTTTCCCCGCCTGTTCAAAGTGGCGGTCAGAAAAATCACTAAAACAGTAGTCCGCACCGGCCTGTGGCAGGCGCGGCAGCACGCTGGCAGTGACACCACCGGTGCCTGCACCGATCTCCAGGATTCGCACTCTCCGGCCTTCGGGAAGATGCGCCAGCGCTGCGGCCACGGCTTCCCCGATGAGGTGATTGTAAACACGGGTGAATACGGACGCTGCTTGAAAGTGCTCCAGCATGTTCGCGGAGAGCACGGCTGCGGCGTCGCACTTGCCGCGTAGCAGGTCAGCGAGCCCATTCGTGCAGCGGTCCAGCAGAATGAGCTCGGGATGAAAGGCCGGGAAGTGGAAGACAAGGTCCTGCCAAAGCTTGTCGCGATTCAGCGCAGCCGGTTTGGCCGTGACCGTCCATGCAGGTGCTTCGGCAGATGGCTGAGCTTGCAGCCAGCCGTCCGACTCTAGCAACGTGAGCAGGCGGTGCACAAAGCGCTCATGCGCTGGCTGCACCTGGGTGCGTTTCAACAAGGCGGGCAGAGTGAAGCTCTCGCCCGGTTTGGGACGCCAGCCGAGTTGCTTGAATACCGCAAGAATGGAACTGCGGCAGAGCTGGAGAAAGCGCTCCTCCCACTCCTGATAGCGCGCGTTCATACCAAGCGCCGTGCTGAAATCCGCAGCACTCTCTCGGAGCTTTGCGGCCAGCTTGCCATTTTCTGGCAGGTAGTCTGCAGGCTTACGCGTGCCAGGCAATGCGGAGAGAGGCTTGAGCTGCCACTCCGACTGATAGAGCCAGTCGGCCTGCGCACCAGAGCCCGGTGCACTGCTCATGGCGGTGTGCTTGCAGAGGAAATCGGTGATCTCTAGCAGCACATTCCCAGCTTCATCGAGGATGAAGAGGTCGATGACGATGATCTTCTTCGCGATAGCCTGCGTCCTTCGCACGTAGGCCCAGACTTTGGCGCCGGGCTTGGAGTAGCAGCGGATGCGCTCCATACGCGCGGGCAGGTAGAGCCCGTCTGCCGGAATAGCGATGGTGGGATGGATGCAGGCGTCCAGCAGTGCGGGATGAACAATGTAGCGGTCCATCTCGGCCACGACGGCGGCGGGCAGTTCGATGCGACCGAGGGCCTCGTCCTGGCCTGCCCATACATGTGTTAGCGCTTGAAACTGTGGGCCATAGTGCAGCTCGGCAGCGGCTGCGGATTGATAAAAAGTTTTGCCATCGAGCTCCGACACGCAGCGCTGCCGGATGGCGGCAAGTTCGAAGCGTGGAGGCTGGCTGCGCTCGGGCTCGGCACGCACGCGTCCGGTGACGTGCTGCACCCAGCTCGGTGGATCTTCGGTGATCGAGCTCTGAATGACGAAGGACTTTTCATCCGGCAGGCAGGCGATCTGCAGCAGCGTCACGTCATCGCCGGTAGGGAGGATACATCCGCGATGGATTTCGAGTTCTTCGACGAGCACCGGCTGGTCTGGATGGAGTTCATGACCTGCCGCGAGCGCCATTTCCACATAGCCTGCACCGGGGAAGATGAGGTGCTGGCCCACACGGTGGTCCTTCAGCCAAGTCATCACTGATTTGTTCAGCGCGGCCTCCCAGGTTGGGTGGATGTTAGGCAGCGAGAGATGGATCAGCGGATTCAACATCGGACGCGTGCGCAGCCGTAGTGAAAGTGCGGGTTCATGCCAAAAGCGCTCCTTCTGCCAGGGATACTCTGGCAGGCGCAACGCTGAGCTCACCTGAGGGTAGAGCGCTGGCCAGTCCACATCATGGCCGTTCACATGCAGGGCACCCAGCGTGCCAACCAGCGTGGCGCGCTCCGGCTTCTGACGGCGCAGGGACGGCAGCACAAGGCCGATGGCATCCGCTTCCGCGAGGCATTCGGTCATGGAATTGGATAGCACCGGGTGCGGGCTGATCTCCAGGAAATGCGTCTGCCCTGCGGCGATGACGGCATCGATGGCCGGGGCAAAGAGCACGCTCTGCCGCACATTGTGCCACCAATAGTCCGCATCGTAGTCAGTGCCTTCGGCCAGCCGTCCGGTGACGGTGGAGAAGATTTTTACCCTGCCGGGCTGCGGCTGCAGACCTGCGAGAGATTCGGCCAGTTCCTCGCGCACCGGGTCCATGTGGGCGCTGTGAAAGGCGTAGTTCACCGGCACGTACCGCACGAATAGCGCGCGCTTTTCCACCTCTTTGAAAATTTCATCCACCGCATCGCTGTCACCCGAGATGGAGACCATCTTGGGGCCGTTGACCGCCGCGAGCGAGGCTCTGCTGCCATAGGGGGCGATGACCTCTTCAGCCTCCGCACGGGTCAGCGCGGCGGCGATCATTTTTCCTCGCAGCGGCGTCTTCTCCATGCAGCGCCCACGATGGTGGATGACGCGCACTGCGTCCGGCAGAGACAGCGCCCCGCACACATGCGCGGCGGCGACTTCACCCATGCTATGTCCTACCACGGCATAAGGGCGGACACCCCACGACTGCCATAGCGCGGCCAGCCCAACTTGAATGGCGAAGAGCGCGGTCTGCGCAATCTGCGTTTCGTTCAGTCGGGTGGTCTTTTCGTCACGCCTCAGTTCATCAAGGAGCGAGCAGCCGCCGAGCTTAAGCAGTTCATCATGGCAGGTCTGGATGGTTTGGTAAAACACGGGCTCCTGCTCTAGGAGCTCGCGGCCCATGGCCCACCACTGCGGTCCCTGACCGCTGAAGACAAAGACGAGGCGGGCGTTTTTAACGGGCTGCCCAACGTTGAGTCCCGGGGCCTGCTCTCCACTCAGAAACGCAGACAGCGCGGCTCTCATCCCGGCCCGGGTACTGGCGACGGCGGTGAGACGAAACTCATGGTGCGTGCGCCTGCGGCTGGCAGCAGCGCAGATGTCGCTAAGTGATAGAGATTCATCCGCCGACTCCAGGAAGGAGTGGAAAGACTGCGCGACTGCCACCAGCGCGGCATCGGTGCCACGTGCTGAGAGCGGCAGGATGAGTTCTCGCTCATCTTCAGCGGGGGCAGGGGTAGGCACCTTCGGAGCGGCCAGTGGTGCAGCTTCCAGCACAGCGTGGGCATTGGAACCGCCGAAGCCAAAGGAATTGATGCAGGCAAGCAGTCGGCGCTGCGCGTCCTGTTTCAATGGCGTGGCTTTGACGGGCACCTTCAAGTGCAGGCGCTCAAAGTTGAGCGTAGGATTCGGCGTGTTGAAATGCAGGTTCGGCGGCACCATGCCGTGCTTGAGGCAGAGGGCCACTTTGATAAGGCCCGCGATTCCAGAGCCGGCCTCCAAATGGCCGATGTTCGTCTTCACTGAGCCGAGGAGGCAGTCATTTCCTGGCTGGCGACCAACACCAAGGATGGTACCGAGGGCGCTGCCCTCGATGAGATCGCCGATGGTAGTGCCGGTGCCGTGGGCTTCGGCGTACTGGATTTCATGCGGGGCCACGCCCGCAAGACTGCAGGCTCTGGCGATGAGTTCCTGCTGGGAGCCACGGCTGGGCACCGTCATGCCGGAGGTGCGGCCGTCCTGATTGACGGCGGTGCTGCGGATCACAGCGTAGATGGGGTCTCCGTCCGCCAGCGCGGCAGAGAGGGGTTTCAGACAGACGGCACCGACACCCTCGCCACGGACGAAGCCGTTGGCGCTGGCATCAAACGCTTTGCAGCGCCCGTCTGGAGACAACATGCCCATACTGGAGAAGGCGACGAAGGGGTAGGGGGTGATGATGCAGTTCACCCCGGCAGCGATGGCGCGCGTGCATTCCTTGTTCCACAGCGCCTGGCAGGCCATGTGTACGGCCACCAGGGAGGATGAGCAGGCGGTATCCACGGCGACGCTGGGGCCCTGGAAATTCAGCGCGTAGGAGATTCGATTGGCGGCGATGCTGGCGGCGACACCCGTGGCCGAGTGCGGGTAGGCCACGCCGCGGCCCATGGAATTCTGCTGGATGTCCCCGTAGTCATGCGTGGAGATGCCCACAAAGACACCGGTGTCCTCCCCTTTGACGATGTCCACCTGCTGACCGGCATCCATAAGAGCCTCCCAAGTGGCCTGCAGGAGGAGACGCTGCTGGGGGTCGATGAAGGGTGCCTCACGCTGCGTGATACCGAAGAAGCCAGCGTCAAAGGTGTCGATCTCGTCGATCAGGCCTGCCCATTTGGAGTAGGTCTTGCCGGGCTTGCCCTGCTCCGGATCGAAATAGTAGCGGTGATCCCAGCGGTCCGGCGTGACCTCGCGGATGGCGTCCACCCCGTTCATGAGCATCTTCCAGAAGGAACTGGCATTGGTGGCACCTCCAGGCATGCGGCATCCGATTCCAATGATGGCGATAGGGTCGGCGGCGGTTGGTTGTGGCATTGGTTGTAATACTTGCTTACTTGCTCACGGTGCAGCTTGTCAAGAAACCGGCTTGGAAATAGCGTGAGACAGACGTTGCCTACATGGGTGACTGCTTTGACATGGCCGCCGTTGCAAATTCATTCTGAATGATCACCACACTCAACCGCAAGCTCCTCCGCGACATCGGCGGCATGAAGGGGCAAATGCTGGTGGTGAGCCTTGTCATGGCCTGCGGAGTGGCGATGATGATCGTTTCACAAAGTGTGATTCTGAGCCTGGAGAGCACCAGGGATGCGTACTACCAGCACTACCGCATGCCGGATGTATTTGGCTTGGTGAGAAGCGCGCCCCTGTCTCTGCGGAATCGAATGAGCCAAATCCCCGGAGTGGCCGGTGTGGAACTGCGGGTGGTAAAAACCGCTCTGCTCGACATGGAGGGGGTTCAGGAGCCGGTCCGGGCACGACTGGTCTCCCTTCCGGATGGCGGGACTCACCACCTGAACCAGATCTTTTTGCGGCGGGGCAGGCTGCCACACGTGGGCTCGCAGCGGGAGGCTGTGGTCAGCGAGGCTTTCGCGCAGGCGCATGGGCTGCAAATCGGCGACCACATCACGGCCATCCTCAATGGACATCGCGATCACCTCGACATCTGCGGCATTGGGCTGTCGCCAGAGTTTGTGTTTGAGGCACCGCCAGGGCAAACGCTGCCGGACAACCGGCACTACGGGGTCTTCTGGCTGCGCTACGAGTCCCTGGCCACCGCATTTGATCTGGACGGTGCGTTCAATGACTTCTGCATGGATCTTTCCCCCGGCACGCCGTCGAAGGGGGCGATCGAGGAGGTCGATAGGATGCTGGTCACCTACGGTGCGCCGGGGGCCTATTCGCTGAGCGACCATGCCAGCTCCAAGCGGCTCGGTGACGAGTTGCGGATCGTGCGTGCGCTGTCCATGGCATATCCGGCGGTGTTTCTCTGCGTGGCGGCCTTCATGGTGAACTCGGTCACCTCGCGGCTGGTGCGGCTGCAGCGGGAGCAGATCGCGCAGCTCAAAGCGCTGGGCTACACCTCCTGGCAGGTGGGCCGGCACTACCTGAACTATGGGCTGGTGATCGTGGCCGCAGGCAGCGTATTGGGTTTCCTCGCGGGCTGGCGGCTGGGGCACATCATGCTGCGGGTGTACACGCTGATGTTTCATTTTCCTGAGCTACGGTTTCAGCTGGATCAACGCGCGCTGGTGCTGGCGCTGCTGGTAAGCGTGGTTTCGGCGGTACTGGGGGTGGCGGGGGCGGTCTGGCTAGCGGTGAAACTCTCTCCCGCGGAGGCCATGCGGCCGGAACCGCCGACGGATTTCAAGCAGTCGCTGCTGGAACGTCTTGGTGTCACGCGTGGCACAGGACTGGTGTTTCGCATGGCCTTGAGAAACATCGAACGTCGCCCGCTTCAGGCTGGGTTCACCGTGGCGGGGCTGGCGCTGGCCACCGGGTTGCTGGTGCTGCCAGGGGCTCTCGCAGACAGCGTTGACCAGCTGCTGACCTACCAGTGGAACGATCAGTTCCGGCAAAGCGTGATCATCAACATGCGGGATCCCGTTTCCCGCAATACACGGCATGAACTGGAGCATCTGCCGGGTGCCATTCTGGTGGAGCCGGTGCGCGGCTTCTTGGCGGCTGCGAGCCATGCGCATCACGAGCGCAGGCTCTACATCCTGGGCTTCGCCAAGAACCATCAGCTCATCCATCCTCGGGACACGCAGGGGCGGCCCATCGCGCTTCCTAGCGAGGGGCTGGTTATCTCGCAGAAACTGGCAGAGGTGCTGGGGGTAAAGATTGGGGACCGCCTGCAGGTGCAGATACTGGAAGGGCGCTGCGAACGCCGGGAGGTCACGGTGAGCGGCCTCATGGCCGACTTCCACGGCATGGCGGCGTACATGGACATTGATGCGGTGCGCCATCTGCTGCGCGAGAGCGAGACGATGACGGGAGCTTTTCTCAGTGTCGATGACAGTCAATGGGACAAATTCATGCACGCGGTCAAAAATCAGCCGAAGATCGAGTTTGCCAGCGTGAAGAAGAACGATCTGGAGGCGTTTCGAGCCTCCACCGGTCAAAGCATCGGCACGCTCCGCCAGCTCTTTCTGTGGCTGGCCGTCATTGTGGCCTTCGGAGTGGTTTACAACAGTGCGCGCATCGCGCTGTCTGAGCGCGGGCGTGACCTCGCCACGCTCCGTGTGGTGGGGCTGACAAAGCGCGAGGTGGCCGGCGTGCTGCTCGGGGAGCTGACGCTACTGGTGCTCGTGGCATTGCCCTTGGGTCTGGCGTTTGGGAGCGTGCTCGCCTCCTATGTGATTGCCGCCGTGAGCAATGAAACGGTGCGCCTGCCGCACTACATCAGCACCATCACCTACGCGAACTCCGTGCTGGTGATATTGGCGGCCACAGCTGCCTCATTTACCGTGATCGGCTTCATGCTGAACAAACTCGATCTGGTCAGCGTGCTCAAGGCACGTGATTGATCGTATGGATACTACCCCATGCTCACCCCACTCGATTTAAAACTCTTCCGCGATCTCGGTCGCATGAAGGGGCAGATCGTAGCGGTGAGTCTCGTCATGGCTTGCGGACTGGCGATGATGATCATGACGCGCAGCATCGTGCTGACTCCTATGATGCGACTGTCCTCCCCTCTCCGCGCAGTTGGGGTAAAATCACAGAAGGCAATCAGACACATTGTAAGTCAATGTTTTGCGATACCCAGGATTTACATAATGCCCGGCATGAATGGCACTCAAAAATAACAGGCTCTAGTGTCCCTGGATCGGATACAGCAGCAGTTTCTGTTCTTCTTTTTGAGGATCAGAATTGTCGTGAATAGTGGCCCAAATCTCTATCATCGAGGGCTCAACTTTGTGTTTTTTGGAAATCCACGTTGCAAAGGAGTTCAGTTTTGCAGGATTTTTAAAGTGAATAAGTTCTGCACAATATTCCCGGAAAAATCTGGAACCCAAATGGGCAGGAATCACAACCTCGTCATGAGTTAATATGGTGGGCCAAACAGATGCATCGGGCCTTGGATTCCACTTGATATACACTCTGAGGGTGCCTTCCGCTGTACGAACACTGGGAGCAAAAAAGGACCACCCTTGATCGAAGCCCAAAAACTGCATTGATCCAGCCAATGCCATTTTAACACCGGGCATAGTCGAGCGGTGTGAAAATGTAAAAATTGACAATTTGATTAGAGCAAGAAATGCCAATCCCAAGGGTAAAAAATCTCCGACTCCAATCCTGAGACACCCATCAGACTTGTGGCTTGATCTTCTAAACAATTTATAAAAGCGGCTAGGAATAAACAAAATCCAAGCTGACATAGACACAAACGGAAATTGCCCAAGGTCGAAGCAAGCTGAAATTGATAGATGAAAAGAAATCATCACAAAAGCACCTAAAGTTCTCAATCGGGAGGAATGTGATGCAAAAAGCGTCAGAAGAGGGACTATTTCTTCAAGCAACAGCGTGCACCTGCCAAGCAAACATAATAGCCCATGGGGAGCCGACCTTAGTGCTACACCAAATGTAGTAGTGAGGCTATCCAGTGAAAGGGCCCGTGGGAGAGCGTCGCCGGAGATTCGCCAGGATGGGTCAGATTTCGCTACTGCCGCAAATATGTAAACTGTTACGATCTGGAGAAGAATAGCAGCACAGGCTGGATGGCAGAAGTCTTCAAATTGATTCTTGGCTAATGAGTGAAAATGGAAAAGTAAAACTGAATAAAGTAATAGAACAACAAGAAGCAAATCCCCCCCGTTACATGAGTCTGGAAATCTGTGGTAAATAGAGGCTGCTGAAAACCATCCAAATAGAAGAGATGACCGGACGAAGCGACCGAGCATAACGAAAACGCCAGAACAAGCGCCAATAAACAAAAGGGTCCAACCTGTTCCTGAATTGCCCCACGGTAGAATGAGATTGCCGAAGTAGTTTGCCGATGGAGCATTGACCATGCTCACCGGCAGCAATCCCTCTTGAGTCATCAATTCTGTGGTAAACGGCACCCTAGAAAGAGAAAACCAGACAAGGTTCAGACCTAGGGTGAAGCGGAAAAGTGCAAGGCTCTCGCTAGGAATCGTCGCAAGATTTCGTAAAAACAAGCCAGCATTGAAAAAAATAGTTGACAGCATCTTTTCTTCGGAATAAAACTTTAACCATCAGAGAAGCAACTAGTACAAACCTAAAATGAAATCAATAATAAAACTAACATTAATCGCGGCTCTAATACATATTGGTAGCGAACTGGCATCCGCAAGTGTCCCAAAAAAGCTGTTTGGTGAGGGGGGGTATTGCACCCCTCCACCTCCACCTCCAACCACAGACGGAGAGTGAGGCAAGCAGAATTAATTGGTTTCGTTTAAGCTTTCCTGGAAGCAAAATTATGAGAATCATTCAAAGATTTCTGACCAGTTAAAATTTATCCCTTAATACGTTGTAGGATGATTGAGTGGCCAGTTTTGGGTGACCGGGATTAATCATGAGAACTTTTCACACGTCAACCGCCTATTAATTCATGAACATCAAATGCACAATCGCAACTTGGTTGGTATTGGCAGCTATAAACGCCAATGCATACGAGCATGGGTGTCCTCGCAACAGGATAGGTTTGGCGGACGTGTCTGGCGCGGCTAGCCTGTGGGTGGATGTTCCGTTTGAACTTTCTGCCGTCGGGATTGAACTCCCCGTCGTGCTCCACTATCTTAGTGATCCAAGTAGATCGGCGCGTGGGATTATCGGTGTAAATTGGCGCTTTCCTTTGCTTGATAGTGGGGTCGAGCAGGTTAATGAAAAAGTGGCTAGGATTAATCTCATCTCTGGTGCTCACGCCTACTTGGTGCGTGATACGTCTGACCCTGACATTTGGACTTCTGTTGACTCTTCCTTGAAGGGAAAGGTTGAAGGAAAAGTGATGAAAATCACTTCGCTAAACGGATGGGGCTACAAATATCGTGAGGGTCGTCTTGAGGAAATTACGACGCCTAAGGGGGATGGTTTTTTGTTTAAGCGGACTAAGGGGGTGATTGATTCAATAATCTCCCGTGGAGTGTCGGTGGCAAATTTTGAATATAATAACGAAGGGCTATTGCGCTTTTTTTCTATAGGTGATAAAATGCGTCTAGATTTCGGTTATTCTGAGTATCCGGTCATCACAAATGAAGGATTTGTCGTAAGGTTGGAGCGAGCAATGAGTCAAATTACAGTGAAAGCTAATGGGAAGGAACGTTTCTCGAAAAGTATTTCATACTCGCCAAATTTAGACGAAAAAACAGTCATGCTTAGTTGTGATCCCGGCCTCTTTACAACAGACAAAAGCGAGGTCATTCATGATTTAATTACCGGTCAATTAAAACGGGACTCTGTAAGCGCCTATCGCGTCGAAAGAGGAGCCGGTGGCATTTGGCCGAAGGTTATTCGGGAATGGAATGATGGATCAATTGAAAGCTACTTTTTTGATACCAAGACGTACTCCGAGAAAATATGCGCAAAGGATGGCACTAATAGAGAAATGTTGTTTCACGGAGGAAGTGGTCCCAACTACCTCCTGCTGAAATCCATTAAAGACACCTCTGCTAGTGGTGAAATAAAGTCTGTATTTAATTGTTACAGGGCTGCTGATGGTTCAATTCTTCGATCTAGCCAATCAAAAAACGATGGCTGGTCAAACGAAATAAAAAACAGAGGTGCAGTCACCGAGGTAT
Organism: Verrucomicrobiaceae bacterium; assembly: GCA_027490195.1. Taxonomy (GTDB): domain Bacteria; phylum Verrucomicrobiota; class Verrucomicrobiia; order Verrucomicrobiales; family Verrucomicrobiaceae; genus Prosthecobacter. Next base: position 21,456 of record JAIXYN010000090.1, read on the forward strand.
CTCTGAAGTCTCCGACTGGGAAAATCATCACCCTGAATTTCTTGATGAATAAATTAAATAAAAAATAGTACCAAATGACTAAAGAGCATAAATTTTTAACGTACTTCCCGCTCGCGATAGGAGCAATGCTAATCATTGTCGCTATGATTCATGGTGGAGAGGGTTACCACATACAGACTTGCAGTGGTCTAATATGCGGGTGCCTAAGCGCAATTGCCAGGATTATCGCGACTAAAGCTTAATTCTATTCATTATGAGCTATTTAACAATGAACTGTCGAGCGAGCTTCGGTGTGGTGATTGCAATTACTATACATCTTTTTTGTATCGATAAGCTGGCAGCAGTCGAACCCACCGATGTAAAACAATTGTTGGATTATAATTTGCTCAAAAAGCAATTTCAAGATGGTTATACAGTGGAAGGCCCACAAACACCCGCCCAATATTATGCAATTCACCTGCAGCCCAAGGGTGAATTTCGTTATGAAGCTAAGGTTTGTCAGACCGCAATGGGACAATTTGTGGAAACTCAGTTTGCCCGCTTGGTTAAATGGTCAAATGCTACTGGGCTACAAGAAGCCCGTATATCGACAGAGATAACAAGTCTAAAGATGGCGAATGTGCCGAAGTCCATGGCACCAAAGTTTGAGACGAAAGGATTTGTAACTCAGCAACTTGCACTGGGTACGGGCAGACTTCAGCGTCAAACTGTCAGCGAGGATTACATCACAAAAATGTCAATCCTGGGGATGGAAGAGGTCATCATTGATTCTTCTTCAAAGTTCAACGAAAACATTGTAAACGATCTTATAGTGCCGTTTGAATTTCCAGATCATCCACTAAAGATTGGCGATACATGGAGTTACACGGTTTTTGCACAAAAAATTGAATGTAAAATTATTAGCATGGGCCAGCTCCGGGGGGATAAAGTGGCGGAAATTGAGAGGACGGGGAATTTTACAATGGATCTGCTTTCAGGGCTTTCAGGGCAGGTGACCACTGGATCTGCTACTAAGGAGACGATACCTTTTGTTGATAGGTCCTTAGTGCGTCTCGATAATGCCTTGCCACTTAGAGTGATTTCCAAGTCTGGCGCAGAAGGAAATACATTTTCAGGACTGTCGACGTTAGTCTTGGAACTACAGAACAAACCGCAATGATTGATACAAAAAAATGAATACGAAAATAAATAACACATTTAGAAGTGCCGTTTGCACCATTTTAATGGTAGCTCTAATTGGAGGAGCTGGAAGTCAGGTAAGTGCTTCGCTTTCTCTGCATAACAAACCTTTGCCTTCTCACGTAAAGATTCCGGGCGCCGGGTTTTCGAAAGATGGTAAGATACTACCAGATAAGGATGTAGCTCTTTGTTGGCCAGTTTGTTGTCTTGTCATAATGGTGGCTTATGGAATGTATACATGTTACTTTAATAGGTGCGAAAAACAACAATACGGTGACACAAAAGATTCGCAAGAGAGACATGATGTGTTAATGGCGCAACTACCTTGAATATGAGGTGGCATTTGTCTAACAACAAGTATGTTATTCGGGCGCAATATGGGTTAGGCGGTCTGTTGTGGTTTATCTATTGCTTACTCACTATCTTTACTGTCTTACCTGTCTCTCCTATACGTGCAAAATTAGAGTATTGGTATCTTTTTGATCTTTTCAAGATGCGGTTTGAACAAAACTGGACTTTTTTTACTCCACCATTGAAGGGCAATATCCTAATTGTGTACGACTTCTGGGAGTATTCTTCTGAGTCAAAAAATACTAAGCCTTGTGACTACTCCATTGAAGTCGTAAGTGAGACTAACGCTGCTAAGAGGCGTGACCCGTTTGCCTTTGGAACCGAGGTTTCTTCATACATTGTTGAAGGTAGTGCCCTGGTTACACAAAATCTCTTTGTTGAAATTAGGAAATTCTTGACACTAGAGTTGGGAAGAGTTCCTACCGACGATGAGCTCAAAGCTGAGATTGATAAGAACGAACAGAATTTTGGCAGTCTTCAAACCCTATATGGATATTCTAATGTTGTCATTAATGAAGTTGTGCGGCGAGGGGGGCGTAAACCTGCTTCATACCGATTTCGAATACTCCGTCAAGAAACACCTAAATTCATTAATCGCAAACAGCTTGTAGATCCAACTTATAGCCCACAAATTGTTATGATTTTTGAGTCAAGGGTGAGGGATGTTGTAAACTCATCCTCAATGTCACAATGAATTACTTGTTTCGGAAAGCTGATCATGCATTATTAATGCAATTAGAGTATCAGAGAGGATACCGTTATGTGCATGCTGCCTCGATGATATATATAGTATGTAAGTACCTACTGGTTTGGCCTTACATTGAAGTCTTGTTCAGTAAGAATAGCTTTCTCACTCCTGAGCGCAGTATTGGCCCTATAGTGACCGAATTACTCGGGACTACTCCCCAATTTTGGGTGGGTGTTCTGTTGATTTCATGCATCGCCAGTGCCTTTGTTCCTTCGAGGACTTTGGCTATTGTTATATATGCTATACATGAGTTGCTGATAACTGGTTCAGGCTATTATTCCAATGGAGGTGACAATTGGATGAGGCTTCTCCTTTTTTACTTTGTAATAGCACCACCAGTCGGCAGTTCAAATGGTGGGCGACTTTTGGCCTTAACTATACTCACGGCAAAATGTCACTTTTGTCTTATATTTTTGGTTTCTGCCTGCGGCAAACTTAACTCTGATTACTGGTACTCTGGCGTGGCTACCTACTATGTTTTGGTGTCGGAAAGATTTATGGCTTTTACGTGGATTAAGCAAGCCGTTCAGAACGCGTGGTTCGTAAACCTCACGACGTACTACACGCTCGCTGTAGAGCTTGCTTTGCCATTTTTGCTTTGGTCAAGCAATAGAATATCGAGGCTTGTTATTGTTTTAGCCGCAATTACGCTGCATCTCGGCATAGCAATTTTCATGTCACTTTGGGCTTTTCAATTTCTTTTCATTTGTTGCTATCTACTGTTCTTCCAAAATGGGGAATTGGATGCTGCCACTCGACGATTTGAAGAGTTGAGACGTCGAATGTGGCGCTGGAGTGCTGCCTGGTGGGGCGCAGGCCGATTGGGGGACTCCTCCAGTTCATTGTGAAGCTAAAAAATTGTAGCCAGGCATGAATGGCTCTTAATTAAGTAGCCTTTCGAGATTTTTCGCGGTTAGGAATGTCCTGGAATTCATGATGCGGCTGTGTATTTGAGGGGCAACACGTGCTCTTCGGCCCGAAGCGCAAAAATGGGAGCGCGGCGCTTGTCGGAATCGGATGCATACTGCCCGAGGCTTCTGCTCCTAAAGCCACCTGGATGATGGGGCTTTGAGGCCATGGCACCGCTCGGGGGCTGCTTAATCTCATCTATTTTTGCAAAGCACGCGCATGAACGTATCCATACGTCCGCATGCTCACCCCACTCGATTTAAAACTCTTCCGCGATCTCGGTCGCATGAAGGGTCAGATCGTGGCGGTGAGTCTCGTCATGGCTTGCGGACTGGCGATGATGATCATGACGCGCAGCATCGTGCTGACGCTGGAAAGTACCCGGGATGCCTACTATCAGCGCTACCGCCTCGCGGATGTCTTTGCCTCATTAAAGCGTGCGCCGCTTTCGCTGGCCGACCGCGTCGCAGAGATCCCCGGCGTGGCTGCGGTGGAGGCCCGGGTGGTGGTCGATGCCACGCTCGATCTCGTGGGCATGACGGAGCCCGCGACAGCACATCTGGTATCTCTCCCCAAAGGGCGCTCGCAGACACTCAACCAGGTTTTCATCCGTCAGGGCCGCATGCCCCAGCCCGATGAACGACGTCAGGCCGTAGTGAGTGAATCCTTCGCGCTGGCAAACAAGCTGCAGATTGGCGACAGCCTGATCGCCATTATCAACGGCCACCGCGACATTATCATTATCTGCGGCATCGGCCTTTCGCCTGAGTTTGTCTTTGAAGCGCGGCCCGGTCAGACCCTGCCGGACAACAAACGCTACGGCGTCTTCTGGATGAACTACGAATCCATCGCTGTGCCCTACGATCTCGACGGCGCGTTCAATGATCTCTGCGTCGATCTTTCACCCGGCGCGCATTCTGGACCGGTGATGGCGGAGATCGACCGCCTGCTGCTGGGCTACGGCGCGCAGGGTGCCTACACGCGGCTCGAGCACAACAGCGCGCAGCGCCTGGATGATGAACTGCGCGTCGTTCGTGCGCTCTCCGTGGCCTACCCCGTGGTCTTCCTCAGTGTGGCGGCCTTCATGGTAAATGCGGTGCTTGCGCGGCTCGTGCGCCTGCAGCGCGAGCAGATCGCGCAGCTTAAGGCGCTGGGCTATTCCTCTTGGCAAGTCGGCCGTCACTACCTGAACTACGCCCTAGTCATTGTCGTGCTGGGCACTCTGATCGGTGGTGTGGTGGGACGTTGGATGGGCGGCGCACTGGTAAGCATCTACGATCTTTTTTTCCGCTTCCCCGCACTCAACTTCCGCATGGATTACAGTGCCTTGGGCATTGCTTTGGTCGTCAGTACCGTGGCCTCATTTCTTGGCGTCATCAGCGTCGTCTGGATGGCCGTCAAGCTACCGCCCGCCGAGGCCATGCGGCCAGAGCCACCTGCGGACTTCAAGCCTTCGATGATCGAGCGCATGGGCCTCACCCGTGGCAGTAGCCCGGCGCTGCGCATGGCCTTGAGAAACATCGAGCGTCGTCCCGTGCAGGCGCTGTTCACGGTTTTCGGTCTCGCCTTGGCCACAGGGTTAATGGTGTTGCCAGGCTCCATGGCGGACAGCATCGACTACATGCTCACTTATCAATGGAACGACGTACAGCGGCAGGATGTGGTCGCCTTTTTCGCCGAGCCCAGTTCGGGAGATGCGCTGCACAATCTGGAGCAGCTGCCCGGCGTACAGCGGGCCGAGCCAGTCCGTGCCGTGCAGGCGCGCATTCACTACGGCCACCATTCACGCAAGATCGCTGTCACAGGCCTGCCCCGTGATGCCGATCTCAACCGCCTGCTCGATGCAGAAAGGCGGCTCATCGTGCTGCCGGAGGAAGGCATCGTGATGTCCGCGCAGCTCGGCAAAATCCTCGGCGCACGCATTGGTGATGTGGTTCAGGTGGAGGCTCTCGAAGGCCGGCGCGAAACGATCGGGGTCCCTATCCGTGGTTTTATGGAAGACTTCGCCGGCATCTCCGCCTTCATGGACATCAGCGCCCTGCATCGCCTCATGCGTGAAGGCGACACCGTGAGCGGGGCCTACATGACCGTGGATCAAAACCGCTGGAGCGACTTCATGCGCGCTGTGAAGGACACGCCGCGCATCGCCATCACCCTGGTCAAACAGGACCAGCTCGATTCCTTTCGCAGCACCACCGGCCAGAGCATCGGCATCCTACGCAAGCTCTACCTCGTGCTCGCCATCGTTGTGGCCTTTGGCGTCGTTTACAACAGCGCCCGCATCGCCCTCTCAGAGCGCAGCCGCGACCTCGCCACCCTGCGCGTCGTCGGCTTCACCCAGCGCGAAGTGGCCGGTGTGCTGCTCGGCGAGCTTCTGCTCCTCATCGCCGCCGCCATCCCCGCAGGCCTCCTCTTTGGCAAAGGCCTCGCCACCTTCATCATTTCTAAAGTCAGCACCGAAACCATCCGCATGCCCCTCGTCATCAGCCTGCACACCTACACCATGGCCGTCCTCGTCGTCGCCGCCGCCTCATGCGCCTCCTTCATCGTCGTCAGCCGCATGCTGCGCCAGCTCGACATGGTGGGCGTGCTGAAGGCGAGGGATTGAGGGCCTTTCCCCTTCAAACGCAACCATCCCAACTGGCCCGCCGGCTCTCCTGGGCGTGCGAGCGTTCATGGCGTAAAGGTAGGGCGGTTCAAGAGTTCCCATTCCGCATCACTGAGATCGGTGTCTTAGCCTGCTGGCTGGTAAGTTTTCGCTTCCATTGACCACCCTGCCTCAACTCCTTTTCACTCGCTACAATCTTTTGCCGGATAGACTCTAAGCAATGTGTTCAATTTATGGTGTCTGGCTTTTGATTAGAAAGATTCGTGGCGGGCTATTTCACAAATTCACTGAACAAAAGTGCCCAGTCTTCAGGCAGAACGAAACGCTGTAGTGGATCGGCCTTTACTGGCTCGATTGAACCGGTCTCGCTGACACGACAACCTGCGATTTGATGAGCAATGGCCACAATAGCAGACACTTGGTATTTACTTAGCACGGCCTGCGATGAAGGAAGCCTCGGCCTGAAATTGAGGCTGCCAGAAAGCCGTTTCCCGGCTTTTCGGTCAAAATAAGTGATTCTTGCTTCACCTGCACCGTCTTTTTTGTCATCGACGATCAGCCAAAAGACATCGCCAGAATGATCTACAAAACCTAACCCCTTCAATACGTCTCTTTCAGAGCTGAAGATGTCGTTCGTCCTAGCTTGAATATACGAACCATCTTTTGATGCTATCTTCACCTCTCTTGACCTGCCTGCGATGAAGCATGAAAGTGTGATTTGACCGTTGTTTGACGATGCTTTTGCATCTTCGAGGTTCTCTTCACCATGAAAAAAGTCGTTCAGATCGTCACCTAGAGCCGGGCTACTCAAGGCTGCGCTCTTGATGAATTTGCAAAGCATGCGATCTTGCCACTTTGTTCCCCATCGCGCTTCTTGAAGCCCTTTAACCCAAGGATTTGTGACGGTTCCACCTTCGTAATATATGCAAGGAAGCACCTCTTGGGTGGCAAAATCAGTGATCAACCATGTTGATTCAACGTAAGGCTTCAATTGAGGGGTGGGGAATTCTGCTTCTGTTAGTAAATGCAGCGGATCAGGCGAGCGAATATCTAAATCGCTACTGAAAGGCTTTTTGCATTTCCAAGCTCCTCCTCGACTTGCGACCCACATGAAGAGACCTGCATCCTCATTTGATGCCATGCTGTACCCTTCATTGGCGGAAAATGAATCGGCTGTCACCAAGTATGTCAATGATTCGGTGTCGGCCATTACGATCGAAACCTCTGCCTCCTGCCCTGTTGAGCATCCAAAACTAGCCTCCAGGGCCAGCATCTCGTAACGTCCGTCGTTACTCCAGCCAACTGAATGTAGAGTTCCAAAAAGGCTTTCTTGGCGTTCATCATCTTGGGAGGCGCGCAAATCCTGACCGCCTTGATCCGCACGTTTTGGGTTTAACTCTGAATGGTGACCATTTTCAACAGACCATGCCAGTATTCTTGAAATCACAAATTCTGATTCGTGATTGCTGCCAATGATCCGACATACCGAGTTGTTGGGGCTAATAGCTATAGAAACAGAAGCACTCTCCTTCATCGGCGCTTCTTCTGGTTCATGATTTGTGTTTTCACCGGCCAATTGCCTCTTGGAATCATGAAGCATGCCATCCTCGTGCTGTTCCCAAACCGAGTTAACCCATTGCAGACGTAACAGCTTTCCGGAGCGCAGGACCACACAAATCCAATCACCGTTCGTAGTAGAGTCAGCGTCCGCTACTTCTTCGTGGAACAGCACTTCTTGAGACCTAACTCGCTGTGGGTCTTCGACCACTAGCTTACGCGAGTCAGGTTCTCCAAGCGCCAGATTGAGCCGCTTTCTCCGAGAACTGTGATGAAGATTTTGATTCGGCTGCGCTGATCGCTTTGGCAATATTCGGCGATTTTGTGAATTCCAAATAGGATGCTCAATACCTGAGTCAGGAGTGTTTGCATCATCAACCGGCAGTATCCAGGTGCGCTCGGCGATGGCCATCCATAAACCAACGCGGGCCGAATAGTCATCTGGGGTCAACTCAAACGCTTTGGCAAACCGAGCTACCGCTTCTGCCCCCTTGCCTTCGTTGATCAAATCGGCACCACTTTCTATCTGAGCACGAGCTGTTTGAACGATCAAAGCTCTTTGTCGGGCTTCCGAGTCTCTCCAAAAGCCTATCGTCAGACCAAGTAGCAGCATCAAGAGGAGTATGACGCCCACGATCCATCGAGTTCTGCGGGAGGCTTTTCTTAGCTCCTGGAAATCGTTCAGAAGCTTTTCGACGATCAGAGATGACGGCGATCCTATCTCGAAAGCAGAATCCGAATCATACGCGCATATGTTGTCGGTCGTGCTTCCAAGTAAAGTTAGTAATGTCGATTTAGGATTGTCTTGATGGGAAAGACTTTTTCTGGTGCCAACGGGGACAATCAAGCCGGTGGAGTGTCGTCTTTTGAACTCGACAATTTCATTTCTCAAATGCATAGCCTCCTCGTCGTGAGCATGCGGAGTGACGACAACAATCAACCGAGTGGTCTTTGCCAAGGCTCGGGCCTGCATGGAAGGAAGACTCCCACCGGCATGGTAGTGTCGGACGTCGAGAAAGCAGTCCAGTTTTTTCCCACCGCTTGTAAGCGCATTGTAGAGAGAGAGAGCATATGCCTTCCCGTCCAAAGACCGGTGAGCGATGAAATAGTCATACCCAAAGAACCAGTCCAGCAGCCGATGGTGCCAAGTTGAGAAATTGGTGCGGTTAGTCGCTTGATCTTTCATAGCGGAGATTGGCAAATGCAATTTCTGTGAAATTGAGGTCGGTTGCGTCGCTGACTGATCTTGTGATAATCCACATGAGCAAATTTCACAGCAGCCCCAATGCCGTCTCGATATTCTGCTGGCGGCCTTCCATAAGGGGCTTGCCGGCGTGGACGTAGGTGGTGTCTTTCATGAGCTTGGCGAGGCCGACATCACGCTGGTAGCCAGAGACAAGGTGGTCGTAAGGGATGGTGGGTTTGGCGGGCGGGGTGGCGCGGTAGTTGCCGCTGTAAAAGTAGCCGTGCACGACGCCGGCGAGGACCTTGGCTTGGCGGACGATGTTGTCCTTGATCTTGTCGAGACGGAAGAGGCCCATGTAGAGGCGGCGGGTGCCGCCCGTGAGGTCCTTGTTCTTCAGGTGGCCGAGGTAGAGGAAGAAGTGCTCGAGGTTTCGGGCAATGGGCATGGGCTTGTTCCATGCGGGGGCATCCGGACCGTTCCAGTCACGAATGCGCTCTGGAAGAGGAAGCAGGCCGCGCTCGCCTTCGGAGTGCCTGTGATCAGGGTCCACCTTACCATCACTGCGCAGTCCCGCCTCGCAGTAGGTGAGCACCCACGCATCCTCACGGGTGAGCGGGCAGGTGGCGGCTCCATACTTCTGGGTGAGCCTGGCGTTCACCGCGGCAATGAGGCGGGTGAGTTCCTTGTCGTTTTGCTTCAGGAACTGCTCTTTGGCGAGATCCTTCGTGACGAACACAAAGTCGTCTTCCTTGGGTGCAATGGTGCTGGCGACAATCTTCTCAGTCACAGCGCTGGGGACCGGATTGGAGATCGTGATGGCATACTCGTCGATGGCGTCGGCATAGGCGGCGGCCAGCTCGTCTTTAATCGCAGCGACGGCGGCAAATTCGGCCTCGTTGTCGATGAAGAAGGGCTCGCCCAGGACGATGACGGCTTTGGTCATGGCAAGCTGGTCGCCGCCACGATCTGAGCTGGTCTTTGGCTTGATCTTGCGGTCACGCAGGCCGAGGCGGACGAGGAAATGCTTTTGCAGAATGCCGGCGAACTTTTTCCCTTCGATGCTGGTGTGGAAATAAAGCACCTCACTGCCGCCCGCTTTGGTGTCGGCGGCGTTGGCGTGCAGGCTGATGACGAAATTGGGGTTCAGGGCGTTCGTCTTGGCTGGTAGGGCGCGGCGTCCTTCATCATTCCCAGGCTCGCGATTAATGGTGATGATGCGGGCGTTTTTAACCTTGGCCTGAATCATGGCGGCGAGTTCTTTGTTGAAGGTGAACTCTGAGACTTTTTTGCCGTTCAGACGGCCGGTGGCTCCGGGAGCATCCGGGTGATGGCCGATGTCGAGCACGCAGAGCGGCTGTGGATCGGAGGCCTTGATCTCGAGCGGCTGCTCTTCGGCAGGAACGGGTTCCGGCTCGCCCACGATCTCGTCACGCACCTCGCGGGCGATTCCTAGGACGCGGCCATGGATGCCTTTATTGTTATCCACCAGCCGGGCAAAGACGCTCGAAGCGAGCGGCGGCACGGACTCGACGAGCGAGCAGTCGAGAATCACATCCTCGCTGGGCAGGCCACGGATCGCCGCAAAGAGGCCGTCACGCTCACGCGCCTCAGGAAACGGATTCTTTTTGGCTTCCTGAACGGAAGTGCCCTCAGGAGATGAGGAGAGGAAAAACTCCCCTTCAGAGGTGCGGAAGACATTGTTGGCGAGGAAGCGGCCGAAGTGCAGGGGCTGTTTCATGGGATAATTCGAGGCTGATGGTTTGGAGTCTTAAAAGAGAGATTTTTTTGACGGCCAACGTGGTGCTGGTGGTTTTGACCCGAACGACATCAATTCGTATTCTAGAACACATTCGGTTTCACAGCCATCCCATAGGGTCTTGATGTTTTTGAAGAGAAGTGGGCTGACTAAGGGCGCGAAGCGGCTTGATTTAGAGTGCAAATTCTAAAGTAAAATACACGCCAGTAACTCAGTCAGCAAGTCATCAACACTAAAAAAAGATGCAAGAAAAATAATCCATACACTTAGTGGGGGTGGATGGTACAACGTATTGATTTACAATGCGTCTCATGGATCTATGTACCTCCTCACTGGCGCTTACGATGGCGGCAGAGGGGGGCGGTATTCATGCGTTGCAGTCCCATCATCTTCGTTCACTCCAATTCGTCAGCCTTTCAACGGCAGTGCCGATGGCTCTTTTTGGCGACTACAGCGCCAACTTTGATGAAGCTGCCCAGTTTGCGGGCATGCCTGATACCATCGTCCCCTGGGCCACGCCAGCGGAGGCCGACAAGCCCACTGCTCTGCTGCCTCCGCCTGCGACCGTGGAGGCCGAGCCAAAAAAGGGCTCTTTGGAAAGATGAAGGGGTGGTTTCATCAATCGAATCCGGAATGGCGGGGCGGTCCTGATTGATTCGGCGTTTCTCAAGCCGCTGCGGAATTCAACCGGGTGCCTTCAAAATGCTTGGCCTCGTCTGCGTTTTGAGGTGTAATGCCACGCATGAGCCAGACTGCTTCTCACAACCCGGCCTTTGCCCTCGTGGCACAGCGTGTCCAGGTGTGGGTGGCGCTGCTGCGCTGGCTTGCGGTGCTGCGCATGACGCTGATTCCGGCCTCGCTGGTGCTGGTGCTCCTCATGCTGGCGGCGCTGCGTGGGTCAGGGGTGGTGTTTTCACCGTGGCTGGGTCTGGTCCTGTGGCTGGCAGGCTGTCTTGGCTACGTGTGGTGGCAGCGTCCCGGTGAGTTCAGCGCGCTGGCCTTGTGGGATCAGGCGGCGGGGCGACGCGAGGCTTTCGCCTCCGCCTGGTGGTTTGAGAAGCATGCGGAAGAAGGAGAGACTGCGCGGGCGCATATTGACGCGCAGCGTGAGGTTTTGGCGCAGGCATGGCCCGCTTCATTGAAGCAAGACTTGCCGTTACGGCCGGACCGCTGGCTCGCTCTACCGCTGCTCATTGCGATTCTCGGCAGCTTCATCAGCATTGTCATGGCCCCGCCTTCTGAGGTGGTGGTGATGGATCAGGACATGACGCGCAAAGCCGCTGAAGAGGCGAAGAAGCTGGCGCAGACCGACTGGGAAAAGAAGAAACTCGCGGGTCTCAAGGATGAGGAGTCCAAGCAGGTGGATGATTTGAAACAGAAGCTGCAAAAGACCGCTTCAGTGCTCGCCAATGCGGGGGGCAAGGACGCGCGCGATGTGCTGGCCGAACTGGAGAAGCGTGCGCGTGAAGCGGAGAAACTCGCGGAGGAACTGGGTAACGGCAAGGAGCCCTGGGCTTCTGAAAAACTCATCGATGCGTTGCGCCAGCATGCCGACACAGCAGATCTGGGGGACGCCGTGGCTGCAAAGAATGCCCAAGCCGCTTCGCAGGCCGCTGAGGCGCTGGCCACCCAGCTCAAATCACCCCAGTTCAATGCTGAAGCGAAAGAGCGGATGAATGAAACGCTCAAGGATGCGCAGCAGCAGGCTGACAAGGAGGATCGCAAACGTGCCGTAGGTCAGAACGTTCTCGCGGCGGGAGATCAGATGCAGCAGGGCAAACCGGCAGGTGCTGGCGAAGAATTTCAAAAACTCGCCGACAAGCTGCGCGACCTCGCGCTGCGTGAGCAGTCGCGCAAGGAGCTGCAGCAGCTTGCGCAGCAGTTGCGTGATTCTGGCAGCAACATCGCCGGACAGCAGGACAGCAGCAATGGGGCGATGCAGCAAATGAGCCAAGCAGGGCAGGGGGATTCCTCCCAGCAGCAGGGGCAGCAGAGTGTACCGCAGACAGGGCAGTCGCAGAATGGCCAGCAGATGCTCAATCCACCGGGCATGGGCCAAGCAGGGCAGCAAAACCAAATGCAGCAGCCTCAGGAAGGACAAGGGCAGGGGCAGCAACAGCAGCCTATGATGAGTATGGGCCAGGGGCAGCCGGGACAGGCTGGCAAGCAGGGCCAGCCCGGCGATGGCCAGCCGATGCTACTCGCACCAATTCCTGGAGGAGCCAAGCCGGATGACAAGGCCCCCACGATCATCATTACAGGAGAAGGCGCGCCGCCTGACCCCAATGGTCCTATGCTCGCCATGCCCGGCAATGGTCTGCCCCCCGGCAAAGGCAAAGCTGACCTTAACAATGCCCCCACTACCAAGCAGAGCACCGACAATCAAAGAGTGGTCCGCGCCCAGCAGGGCAACGAGGGCCAGAGCACCGTGCGCAGCGTCGAAGGTGGTGTGCGCAATGAACAGTCCACCCGCACCTCCACACAGACCGCGCTCGATGTGATCCAAGCTGAAGAAGCCGCCCTAGATGAGGCCGCCCTGCCACCCGCACGTCGAGAACAGGTGCGGCGCTACTTCAACGAATTGCGGAAACGATTTGAGGGGAAGTGAAGGGGCCTCACCCAGCTTATGCAGGCGATCTTGAACTCGACCAAAATGCTGGCCATTTCATGGACTGAGGGCGTGAACTTCCTTCTTGTGATCGCTGGCAGTATTTTAACATGTTATGCATTTGCTGCGATGTGCTTTTTGTTCCACCGCTTTGTCCGAAGGGAGACGGCAGAGCGGCAGCGGCATTTTCTGGGGAAGTTATACTTCTTCTTCACCTTCCGCCCTTTCAGCCAGGCCAAAACAGAAGTGACGCAGCAAACGATTCGCGAAGCGGGACGACGAGTTTGGGGACTGGTGGCAATGGCATGCGTCTCGTTGAACCACGGGATGACTTCCTATAACCTCATCGCGAGCATTGGGATTTTATATTTTGGCGGATTAACGCTGTCTTATGCCTGGTACGGGCAGCGCTGCCTAAGGATGCTGGGATTGGAGACTTTCAAGAAAGAGACGGTCTAGGCTATTTCTCAGAAAGTGATCACTCACAGTGCCAGGGGCGAAGAGGACGCATTCGGTACATGCCGCCTCAGCTTGGTTCCCCCGCCTTTTCCAGATGTCATGCATGGGATCAGCCCAGCCAGAAACGTTGCCCGCGTGGGCGAGCAAACGGGATCGCTGCTCTGCGCATGCGTGAAGCAGACGCCCTCTGCGGCCAGCCGGTCGATGTTCGGCGTGCGAATGTCCGGGTTCCCGCAGCAGGCCAGCGTCCAGGCATCTTGATTGTCGGTCAGGATGAAAACGATATTGGTGGGACGCATCGCGGCAGCGGCGCATGCTATGGAGACAAGCCCAAGGGCGAGAAAACAGAGGGCTTCATGGAAAGATAACGGTCCGTGGTCATTGAGTCTTGGATTAGGACACCGGTAAAGCACCCCTAAACATCAATAATTAACTAGAATTACCATATCAAACAGGGTTTATTATGAGCCTCGGTGCCGTTTTGAGGCACTTCGGATCTTTCATGCCTGCCCCCCCAGTTTCCCAGCAATTACCTGACAAGCCAGTGCGCATCGCACCGTGGCGCGGGCCTTTGCATTTTGGGCTCTTGTTGGTGACTGCCACCTGGACCCTAGCGCTGCCACTCATTTACCTCATGCTGGTGCTGGGCTTGCTGCTGTGGATGGGCTGGGAAGGCTGGCTGCTCACGGGTCACAAGGCGTGGAGCGACTTGCTGAAGTGGCGCATGGTTCCTGAGTTACTGAAGTTTCTCCTCATGGGGGTGACCTGGGTGTTCATGCTCCGGCCTCTGCTCCCCCCGAAAAAGCGTGCGCAGGTGGCGGTGCAGGTCAGTGCCTCCACACAGCCTCAGCTCTTTGAGATCATCCACCAGCTCTGCTGGCACCTCGGCGCGCAGCCGCCAGTGCAAGTATGGCTGGACTCCACCATCACCATTCGCAGTTCCATGCTGGGCGGTTTAACCGGCATCCTCAGCGGTCAGACGGTGCTGCACCTCGGCTTGCCGGTGGTGTCTGTCATCACTTCGCGCGAGCTCGGCGGCCTGCTGGCTCAGGAGCTCAGTCACAGTGCGGGCGGCATTGGCACCCCCTTTGTTCATGTCGTGCGGGAGATGAACGCCTGGTTTTTCCGCGCCGCGCTGGAGTGCAACCCGTGGGAGGTGTACACGCATGTGACACCGCAGCGTGAGCCCGAATGGCACCATCTGGGCCGCAAGCTGATGCGCGGCTGGATGTGGGCTGCCAAAATCCCCTTCATTGTTTTTGCGCTCGCCGCCCGCTTGGTCAGTGCTTTCACGCTCTGGCTCATCCAGCGTTCGACAGCACGCTGCGGTGCCAATGTCATCGGCAAGGAGATGCATCGGCGCATGCAGCACAAGCTGGCTCTTCTCAGTGGCGCATGGGAGGCGGCGCAGCAGGAAATCCAGGAAGGCATCACTCAGCATCGCCTGCCTGAAAACCTCTCGCTGATCATTGCACGCCACGTTGCCACGGAGGCCAAGGATCGCGCCTCTTCCCGTGCGGAAGCAGAGGCGGCCAGTGGCGAAGAGAGAGCCGCTGGCGAAACCGTGAATGGCGCAGGCAAAGCCGCCAAGGGCGCGGCCATCGTCGCCCATCTGTCTCATTTGCAGCCGTCGGCCGCGATGCTGCGGCAGTTCGTCGATCTCTCGCGTCAGGTCAGCTGCTTTTACTATCAGCACGCGCTGGGCTTGAACCTGCACGATCATCGCATGGTGGGGGATGAGGAGGTCATTCATCAAAACCGGGGCCAGGAGGAGGCGCTGCTAGTCATCCGGCGATACTTCGGCGGGCTTGCGCATCCGGAACGTGCGATGTGCGGACTGGGCAGCACGCCCACGAGTTCCACCGCGCTGCCGGACCTGCAGCGCGAAATCCTGAGCGTGCGTGAGGAAATTATTGCCTGGGGGCCGCAGTTCAAGGTGGCCTTGCAGGAGTGGAATCAGGCCTGGCAGCGCCGACGTGATCTCGAAGCCGCCGCCACGCTCAGCATCGCAGGTTTCACTGTCTCGCGCATGCAGTTCGGCACCCGAGACTCTAGCCCTGGCTCCCTTCGTGACGAGGCCTACAGCCAGCGCATGGTCATGGACCACATGGAAGGCCCACTGCAGGAGCGCGAGCGTGTGCTGGAGCGCCGCTTTGCAGCCGCACTCGGCATGCTCTGGTGGAGCGAAGCGGCAGAACTCAGTGAGTGGCTGCGCGTGCGCCGCCGCGACCTTCCTGCCTGGGTCACGATCTATGAAGCCATGAGTGGCGCACTGCCATCTTTTCGCGAACTGCTCACCACCTTCTTTGCCTTTCAGACTCTCAACGCGAAGTTTGCCAATGTGGATGATCCCAGCGCCTTCCTCACCGCGCTGCAGTCCGTCGTCCCGAAGATGCTCAATCTCCTGCGGCAGATCTCGGCGACGATGGATGGTGCGCCGTTTCCCTTCACCGATGATGGCAAGATCGTTACCCTGAACCAACACCTCCTGCCTGGGCCGCTGCCGGAGATGCCGGGGGTGTCGATGACGCTGTTGGATGCCGCCAGCATGCGTGGCATCGGGATGCAGATGGCTTCGCGGGCCGATGAATGCATAGCACCCTACGTGGAAACCTTTCTGAGCCACTACCACCGCGCCTTTGCCTGGCTGGCGGAATCTGCCGAACGCACGGAGACTCATTTCCTAGGCTCGCTCAATCACGGTTCCAACACCGAGATCCTCCTGCCCGATGAGTTCACCACTCAGCGCCTTGGCATGAAAAACCGGTCTCCCGATGCCATCGCCGCATGGAAGCCGCCGTCGTGAGGCTAGGACGAAATCACTCATCTTCAGAGTAAACGCTGGCTTGAACATCTCCTGCATGGCAGGATAGTGAGACATTCCTCCCCCACACAGCGCCCCCATGTCGGAGCCGAGTCTATTCAGGCATTATCAAATTGTTCAGGACGCCGACGGCAACAACGTCGAGCTGGTTCGTAATTCTGAGCAGGTGGCGGTGCTGGCCTTTGACATTCAGCGGCTGGAATACGTGCACTGCCATGTGCTGCTTGAGCCCCTGCAGAACCGCGCTGCGTTTGAGGACGCCTGCAAAATGCTGCAAAAGCGCGGCCACCCCGCGCTGGTGCGCATGATCGAGTTTGGCGAGGACGAGGAAAATCCTTTTTACATCACCAGCAACGTGGATGGCGAGGCCCTGAGGCCCTATCTCGCCCGGTTGCAGGACATTCCTGGTTGGCTCGCCATCATGATCGCCACTCGTGCGATTGAGACTGCCGTGGCGCTGTGTGAGCGCGGGGAATTCCTCTCTGAGGCACCGCTCGACAGCCTGCGCATCGTGCAGACAGCCCCGCAGGCCGTGCAGGTGCTGGCGGCAGATTTTCGTGTGCTTGACACTCATGCGGGCAAAAAGCGCGCTTTGAAAACCAGCTTTGAAAAGCAGGCCAAATTTCTCCGCACCTTCCTCGTGGAGCAGGGCGGCACACTGCCGGACCACACCCTCGCGGTGGCGGATTTTGCCGAACTCCTCGGTGCCTGCCTCTCCAGCGCGGGCGTCGGTGTCATCGCTGCGATGCGCGAGTTGCGCGCGAGCCTGCAAAAGCTCGCGCCGGCACAACTCTCCGGGGAGATCCCCACCGCGCATAAACCGCGCGCCCTGCTCGCCCCGCTGCTGGCTGGTTATCAGGATGTGGCGCGCGGCCTCGTCAATCTCGTGCGGATTCAGAGCCAGCGCCTCGACATGGCCAATCCCTACAGCATGCGCGGCACGCTGACCAAGACGGGACGCTCCGCGCTCATCGAACAAGTGCCGCCCGCGCGCATCTCCCATGCAAGCGTGAAAGAGGCCGACGACTGCGCCTTCAAGATCACCAAGCAGCGCGACAATCCCAGCCTCATCACTCTCGCACTCGTCAATGAGTCCGAGGACATCACCTGCCTCGCGGAAGAAATCGCGGAGGGCATCAGTCTCGCCGAGCTCATGCGGGAGCGCCACTGCCTGGAAGTTCAGGAGGCCTACCTCGTGCTGGCCGGGCTCGACACCGCACTGACGCAACTGGACAAATCCACGCTTCCCACCAGCAAGCTGCGGCTTGAGGACATCTTTCTGCTTACCGGATTTGCCCGTGAGGACTCGCGCAGCACCAAGCTGCTCGTCTCCAAGCTCAACGAGTGGCCCGCCTTCAACATCATCGTGCGTGCGCATCCTACGCTCGCCTCCATGTCCGGGCGTGGCACCGATCCCGCAGTGCTGCTGCCACCAAAGATCGGCACTAGCACCACCGAATGGCATGGCGGCTGGCTCGCTGCCTTGTGCAAATTCCTTCTCGGTTTTGAGCCCCCCCTTGGCATTCACGCCGAACCCATGGGTGGCGCGCGCGAGCGCGAAACCGTGGCGCGACTTCTCGATGACGAGATCGCCAAGGTGGCCGAGACCAAGCCCGCCCAGCGCAGTGACTTCCTCGCCCGCTATGCTCGCATCATTCAGCACTACGACCTCGTCAAACCAAACGAGCCCTTGCGTGCAGGCGGCACGGAACCTGCGGTGATCCCTGGCTTAAAGCCTCGTCCCCAAACAGTTCCCGTGACCCGAGCGCCGGTGAAGCGTGAAATGTCCGCGCCGCTGGGCTTCGAATCATCCCGCCCATCTACGGGCGCGCTCACCTCTGGTGGAGCGGCCAAGCCGGGGGAAGAGCCTACCATTGGTTTTGCTGAACTCCTCTTTCGCAACGGCGGCAGCGAGCCCTCCCCCCCCGACGCGCCCGACTGGGCGCTCGCCGCCGCCAGCGCGCCCCCCACGCTGCCCTCCCATCTCATGGTACGCGAGGTTGTCCCCATCTGGCTGAAGGCAGCGGTGTTTCTCAGCGGCTCCATGGTCCTCGGTGCCATGTGTGCGCACCTTTCGGGTTCCGCCCTCTGGCAGAAAAAGCACACGCCAGCCCCCGTGGAGGCCAAAGCTCCGAGCCAGCCTGCCACCGCTGCGGCACCCGCCAAGCCCGTGACTGCACCTGCACCCAAAGCCATTGCTGTCGAACCCGAGGTGCCCAAGGCTATCCCGGTGCCCAAACCTCCGCTGGAAGTCACCGCACCACCGGACAGCACTGTCCCACGTGGCAGCGGCGTCTCTCTCACTCTACCGGCAGGGGCTACAAACCAACTGCGCGACCAGCTCCCTGCGGGCAATCCACCCGCACCTCCACCGCGATGAAAACACTGTTTCGTGGCATTGCCGTAGCGCTGCTCGCCTGCGTGCTCACCGCCTGCCCTGAGACCACCGTCAATGACGACTTCGGTCTCAAGCCGGCCATTCTCAAAACCGCCGACTGGAACGGCACCTGGACTCCGGTGGATGACGATGACGCTTTGCACTTCGCAGTCACCAACACGGAGCCAGACCTCCTTGTTTTGACCGAGCCCGGGAAAAAAGATGCCAAGCCCATCGAGTTTCACATTCGCCGCGCTTCTGCCGACTCCCAGATCAAGCTTTGCTTTGCCGTTGCTCACGAACGCGATGCCAAAAAGCCCGGCACCGCGTCCCTGTTTCTCATGCGCACCGCCGAAGAAGGTGTGCTCTACACCTGGAGCATCAATCACGACACCGTCGCCGCAGCCATCAAATCCGGCCAGCTCCAAGGCACCGTCAAACCCGACAAAGACGGCCCCCACAGCCATCTGGATTCCACTGCCGCCAATTATGACAAGCTGCTGGAGCCGCAGTTTTGGAACTGGTCCGATCCCACTTGTCTGAAGCGTGCGAAGTAGTGCCATGTGGGAGCCGGTTGGCTAGGATGCCGCCAAGGTGAGGTGAATGGTTCACCCAATGGACTTGGCAGAATCAAAGTGGAGCCGGAGAGATCACTCGCGAGCCTTCTCTGGCTGAAACCAAGCATGCATCCAGTACGCGTTGCGTGAGCAGACTGATCTCGGGCCAGTGTGCATCGATTTCACCATCGATCACGAGCTGGGAAAATGTGTGAAACAGACCTGCTTCCTGCGAGCCGGGCGCGTTGTTGCTGGGTTCATCGAGGGCTTCGATCTGCCGGCCTTCGTGCATGTGGGCCTGGCAGCGATCGAGTGCGAACTCGGAGCGCGTGAGGCTGTACTTTGTTTCCGGGCCAGAGAAGGGCAGCACAAAGTCGGATACTTGGAGTAGTCCTTTGTCGCCGCTGACGATAGCCCACTGCGCATTCGTGGTGGTGAAGGAGCAGTAAAAGGAGGCATTGGCACCATCGGCAAAGCTCAGCGTGCCGGAAAACTCCAGAGGCACCGGCGGTGCATCGGCGGTCTGCTGCGTTTCCGCATGAATGCGGCCTGTCACCTGCGTGGGCGTGGCGTAGTTCATGGCCCAGAGTGTGAAGCGTAGGCAGTACCAGCCCAAATCTCCCAGACAGCCCAGAGGTTCGAGTTTGCCATGTGCACGGATGTTGCTGCGCTTGAATTCATCATCGCTCATGAAACTGAACTGCGTGGCGATATTCCGCACCTTGCCGACGTCATGGTCCACAACCCCGCGTAGTCGCAGCAGCCGGCGACCGTGCACGAACATCACTCCGTCCATGAATTGCACGCCGTGCTGTTCGCAAGCTGCGATGATCTCCGTCACATCCGCCGCAGTCACGCCCACCGGTTTCTCCACCAGTACATGCTTGCCGACCTGTGCCGCGCGGATCACCCACTCCTTGCGCAGTCCTGTGGGCAGGGGGATGTACACGGCATCAATGTCCTTTCGGGCCAGAAGCGCGGCGTAGTCATCCATCGCCTCGGGCATTGCCGCATGGGGTGCGCTGCTCTGACATTCCGCAATGAAAGCCTGTGCGCGCGCGAGGTCACGACTGGCGACGGCGATGAGCACGGCGTTGCCCGCATCACGAATGGCCTGCCAGTTTTTACGGGCGATAAAAGCGGCACCCAGGATGCCCCAGCGACAGTGGTTGGTGTTCATGCTCGGATGAAGCACGCGCCCTTACCACGAGTCAAGCTCACAGCATCAAACCAAAGCGTGCGGTGATGGCGCGCAGCATGGCAAATAGCAGGAGCGTGAGCACGGCGCTGCCACCCAGTGCACCGTAAAAGCCCCACCAGCGCTGAAATGCCGGGAAGAGTAGAAACATCGGCAGTGTGGGCAGTACATACCAGAAGATGTAGTACATGTGGTCTGCAGTCTTCTGCGCTCTAACATCAGGCTCGCTTTCGAAATGAACCCAGAAGAGTGTGATGACGCTGACGAACGGTAGCGCCGCCAGCAGCGCGCCGAGTTTGTCGCTGCGCTTCACCATCTCGCTCACCAGCGTGATGATGCATGCACTGAGCAGGTACTTGATGAGGAGATTCAGAGTCATGGGCGGAGGGGGGGAAGAATATGAGTAACGAAATTCGATGCGCGGGATTTCTCCAGTCAACGAGATCACGCACGAGCGTGACAGCAGCCAACCCAATAATCTTGCCATGAAAGCGATCCGCATCACCTCCTATCTCGCACTTGCCCTAGCGTCTTCCTTCGCGCTCCAAGTGATGGCACAGCCACCCAAGCATCCGTCAAATCGTCCCAAGCATCCACCTCATCCGCCGGGATCGTCTCCGAACGGCTTTAAGCCGCCGCAGTTGGGTGATCCGCTGCCGGGTTTGACCAAGGCGCAGGTGGCGACCTTCCCCGATGGCAAAGAAGATTTCGAAGATGCGGAAACCGAGGCGGGCGGTCTGGGCCCCATCTTCAACCGCTCCTCCTGCGTGACGTGCCACAGTGCGCCTGTCACCGGTGGCGCAAGCTCCATCAACGTGACACGCTTTGGCCGCGTGGATGGCGGCGTGTTCAATCCGCTCGCATCGCTGGGCGGTTCCTTGCAGCAGGAGATGGAGATCAATTCGGCACTGCACGAGGTGGTCCCGCCGGAGGCCAATGTGGTGGCACAACGCAATTCCACCCCACTCTTCGGCCTGGGCCTCATCGAGGCGATCCCGGACCAGGAAATCCTGCGCAATGTGCGGAGAATGCCGCTCGATGGTGTGCTGGGGAAGGTGTCGAAGGTGGCGGACGCAGCCACCGGCAAGATGCTGATCGGGCGCTTTGGCTGGAAGGCCCAGCAGGCCACACTGTTGAGCTTTGCAGGGGATGCCTACCTGAATGAAATGGGCATCACCAGCCGCCTGTTCCCAGTGGAAAACGCACCGAACGGCAACGCCCAACTGCTCGCGCAATACGATACCGTGGTCGATCCAGAAGACGTGGTTGATCCCGCCACGGGCCGGGGAGACATCGACCGCGTGGCGGACTTTATGCGTTACCTTGGTGCGCCACCTCGCCCGCCTCTGACCCATTCCGCTGCTGCCGGACGCAGCGTGTTTCAAAACACTGGCTGCGCCATATGCCACGTGCCGCTAATGATCACCGGGCCAAATAAAGTGACTGCGCTGGACCGGCAGGAAGTGTGGCTCTTCTCCGATCTGCTCCTACATGACATGGGATCGCTCGGCGACGGCATCGGCCAGGGAACCGCAGATGTGCGTGACATGAAGACCGCACCGCTCTGGGGCCTGCGCGCCAGCGCCCCGTATCTGCATGATGGCCGTGCCACGACTGTCGATGAAGCGATCAAGGCCCACGATGGCGAATCCAAGGCGGCCAAGGACCGCTACCTGAAGCTGAATAAGCAACAGGTGCAGCAGCTTATCGATTTCCTCATGTCCATTTGATGAGTGTGTCCGTGCGATGGGTTGAAGGTGTGAAGCAGGCAGCAATGCCTGCTTCATTCATTGTCACTCATTGGCCGCAAAAAAGTCACAAAGCCGAGCCAAAAAAGGGTGCATGCCGCCTTCTTAGATTTGAAAGAACACCTTCAGATCAATATTTTTTCTGTGTTGCACTGCCTTTTGCCGGGGCGGGCTTCTGGCCGCAGCGCGGCAGAACGAAGATAGCAAGCAGGAGCACGATTGCCGCGGCGGCGATCGCGATGGGCTTGTTCTTACTGATTATGGCAATTGCGTCTGCCAGGGCCGTTGATTGGGCTGCTGGAGCCGGAGGTTTACGCGGCATGGGCGCGGAGATTTTGCGCTGTGCGGGCATCAGGGCTGCTGTGGGTCGTTGGGGCCTGTTGGCAGCCACATGCATTCCCGGCGAAATGGGGATCGTGCTGGAGGTCGCATTGCGCGCCCCTTGCTGGGGATTGGGAAGGACCACAGGAGCCGAAACCTGCGGATGGACGAGATTGACTGGCGGCGGGGGAGGGGCGCTCTCAGCGAGTTCGGCGCGTGTCGAAGGCAGTTCCGGCAGGTTGGGGGCTTCACGGCGCTCGAACAACTCCTTGGCCGCTGCCGCCTTGCGCGGACGTTGTTCAGGGTCCACCGCCATCAGATGCATCACCCAGGCGCACATCCAGCTTGGCACATGCGAGGCGAGTTTTTGCAGAGGGGCCAAATCATGGCCGAGGTGTTTCAGTCGCAGTTCCTTAAGAACGCGGCCGTCAAAGGGTGGTCTCGCGGTGAGTGCTTCATAAAGAATGCAGCCCAGCGCATAAACATCGGTGCGTCGGCGGGTGGTGCCATCCTCCCACTGCTCTGGTGCGGTGCAGCGGTAGGCGCGGATCTGCTCCTCCTTGCTGTCATCCCGGCCTGCGAAGCCCTGGCCAAAGCCATGTAGGGTGACCTGCCAGTCGGCGGCGGTCTTGCCGGTGATGCGGACGTAATCAGGCCGCAGACTGCCATGAACGATGGCGTCTTCATGCAGGGCTGAAACTACCTCCAGAAGCTGCAATGCCACGGTTTCAAACTCCTTCTCCGTGAGCGGTCCGCGTTCCAGCACTTCGCTCAAAGTTTCTCCCGGCAGCGGCCCTGCCACAATGGTGTAGAAGCCGTCCTTGTCAGAGCCGAAATCGATCAGCCGGTCCAGATGCGGATTTTCCAGGGTGGCAAGCTGGCGGAACAATTCCTGCAGACCCTCAATTTCCTCCGCTTTGGTGGTTTTGAAGCGCCGCAACCGCAGTTCGTCTCCACGTTTGTTGTCGCGGACGAGCAATAGCTTGCTGGCGGTGTCCTCTTCAAGGGGACGCAGAATTTCAAAACGGGAGGACATTCGGTAAAGCTGGCCCGTTCCAGTGAATCCCGCAAGCTTCTTGCCACATCCATTATTTGCGCGCTACTGTACCGCCCGACCTACTGCATGGACGATTTTCTCGTCATCGACCAAGTTTCCAAGACCTTCGGCGCTCAGCGCGCCGTGGAGGATGTGTCGTTGACCGTAGCACAGGGAGAGGCCTTTTCGCTACTCGGTCCCAGTGGCTGCGGCAAAACCACGCTGCTGCGCATGATTGCTGGCTTTGAAAAGCCTGACCGTGGGCGGATTCTGGTCCGTGGTCAGGACATCACTGCTCTGCCGCCAGAACTGCGTCCGGTGAACACGGTGTTTCAAAACTACGCTCTTTTTCCGCACTTAAGCGTCTGGGAGAACATCGCTTTCGGCCTGCGAATGAGCCGCCGCCCGCGTGAGGAAATCCGAACCGGTGTGGAACGAATGCTCGAACTCGTGCGACTCGGCGAACATGCTCGCAAACGCCCCATGCAGCTCAGTGGAGGGCAGCGGCAGCGTGTGGCCATTGCGCGAGCCTTGGTAAACCGCCCCCAGGTGCTGCTGCTTGATGAGCCGCTGGCCGCGCTGGATCTCAAGCTGCGCCAGCACATGCTGATGGAGCTGAACACGATCCATGAGCAGGTCGGCACCACCTTCATCTACGTCACACACGACCAGGGCGAGGCCATGAGCCTGAGTGATCGTATCGCCGTCATGAATGCTGGCAAGGTGGAGCAGGTGGACTCGCCTGAGAATCTGTATGAAACACCGGGCAGCAGCTTTGTGGCTTCCTTTATTGGCGATGCGAACTTCTTCACGGGCGTCGCAGTCGAACTGCAGCACGAGGGCTACGTGCGCGTGAAGGTTGACGGGCTGGGAAGTCCTCTCGTGCTGAGCAACGGTACTGTCTCTACGAATCAGACGCTGCGGCTCATGGTGCGGCCAGAGAAAATCAGCCTGACGCTCCAACGTCCGCCCAGTGGTGAAAGGGTGAACGCCTTTTCGGGGATCGTCGAGGACATGGCCTACTTTGGCTCCCATACCCGCTACCGTATTCGCGCGGGAGAGCACCGCATCTTGGCCCAGTTGCAGCGCAGCCGCTTCAGTGGCGGGGAGATTGATCCTGCGCGTGGTGCGGAAGTGTGGATGAGTTTTCACCCGGATGAAGGCCGAGTCGTGCGACTGGAGGCGGCGGCATGAGCACCGAAACCCGTCCTGTCAGGCAGTGGCTGCTCACACTGCCCTCACTCACATGGCTGGCCGTGTTCTTTGTGATCCCGGCCATCCTGGTCATCATAACCGCCTTTCGACCGACAGATTTGCAGGGCGGTGTCGGGGCCGGCTGGACAATGGCCACGCTGCGTGAAGTGCAGGATCCGGCCTACCTGCCCATCCTCTGGCGCACTCTTTGGCTCAGCGGAGCGACCACCCTGATCTGTCTGGCTTTGGCGCTGCCAGTGGCCTTTCAAATGGCGCGTGTCGGGCCGCACATGCGGCAGGTGCTGCTGCTGCTGGTCGTCATTCCGTTTTTGTCGAACTTCCTGATCCGTATCTTTGCGTGGAAATCCCTGCTGCATCCCGAAGGGCCGCTGACCAAGCTGCTCATCGGGCTGCATCTCATTCCAGAGAATGCCGTTCTGCTGAACCATGTGGGCACGGTGTTGCTGGTGCTTGTCTACACGCAGTTGCCGTTTG
Organism: Verrucomicrobiaceae bacterium; assembly: GCA_027490195.1. Classification (GTDB taxonomy): domain Bacteria; phylum Verrucomicrobiota; class Verrucomicrobiia; order Verrucomicrobiales; family Verrucomicrobiaceae; genus Prosthecobacter. Next base: position 46,567 of record JAIXYN010000090.1, read on the forward strand.
CCATCCTGCCCCTCTATGCTGCGGCCGAGAAGTTTGATTTTGGCCTGCTGGATGCCGCACGTGATCTCGGGGCAGGCCCCTGGCGTGCTTTTTTCAAAGTGTTTGTTCCAGGAGTCCTTCGTGGCCTTATCTCTGCGTCGGTCATGGTGTTTGTCTGCTGCCTCGGGCAGTACGTCATCCCGCAGATGGTGGGAGGAACCTCGGATGAAATGCTCGGCAGCAAGATCGCCCAGCGGGTATTTTCAGACCGCAATCTGCCACATGCCAGCGCGTTGGCCGGCGGCCTGATGCTGGCCGTGCTGGTACCCATGCTGCTCGTTGTACTCTGGCAGCAGTTTGGCCGAAAGGAGGCTGAATGAAGCGCTCCAGGCTACCTGCGTTCATCACTTTTGGAGTGATCCTGTTTTTGTTCGCACCGCTGGTGGTTCTCGTGGTGAATTCCTTCAACGCCTCGCGTTTTGGTGGCGAGTGGGAGGGCTTCACCTGGAACTGGTATGTAAAACTTTGGGCTGCGGGTGAGGTCTGGGAATCGCTCTGGATCACGCTCAAGATCGCCTTCTCCGCCTCTCTGGCGGCCATGGCCCTTGGCACGCTGGCGGCTTATTCGCTCCATCGTTTTCGTTCCTGGCTACAAACCGTTCACCACATGCTCATCACCCTGCCGCTGGTGATGCCGGACATTCTTATGGGCATGTCGCTGCTGGCCCTGTTTGTCCTCAGCGGCATAGAAACCGGACTGCTCACCATCTGGATCGCGCACGTCACCTTTTGCCTGAGTTTTGTGACAATGGTCGTGCTGGGCCGTCTACAGGACTTTGATTTCACCCTGCTGGATGCCGCCCGTGATCTGGGGGCCACCCAGGCCAAGGCGGTGAAAAAGGTGCTGCTGCCGCTCCTTCTGCCGGGTGTGCTGGCTGGCGGCCTGCTGGCCTTCACACTCTCGATTGACGATTACGTCATCACCTTCTTTGTCTCCGGTCCCGGCACCACCACGCTTCCATTGCGCGTCGCCAGCATGATGAAAACCAGCCGCAGCCTGCCCATGATCAACGCCCTCAGCGCGCTGCTCATTGCCAGCACCTTCATTTTTGCCGCACTTAGCTCTCGCCTTCAACGCCGCGCATGACTTCCATTCTCAGATCATTGTCCAATTTCTTGGAGCCTACTGGCATGGTCTGGATCATGCTTTTGGTGTGGTGCACAATAACTCTCCGTCGTCGCCAATGGCGGGCGCTGCTCCTGCCGGGTGCTGCGTGGTTGCTGCTCACACTCGCGTCAGCCACAGCCTTGCCACACACATTGCTGGCTACCTTGGAGTCTCAGTGGCCCCCCGTGGATCTGGCCACATTGCCTGAATGCGACGCAGTTGTCGTCCTTGGTGGTGGCATGTCGCCCTCTCACAACGAGCCTGCAGGCATTCATTTCATGGGGGGTGCGGACCGTTTGTTTACCGGCTTGATGCTTGCGAAGAAGGGCAAGGGCAAACAGCTGGTCGTTGGCGGTGGCAGTTTCAAGACGACCACCGGAATCGAGTCCGAAGCTGGGGCCGTCAAAGCTTGGGTGGAGGAATGGCAGCTCTCGCCTGTGCCTGTGCAAAGCCTGGGCCATTGCCTGGACACCCACGACGAGGCCGTCAAGGTTTCCGCTCTGGCGGTCAAGCACGGTTGGAAGAAGGTGGCGCTGGTGACGTCCGCCTACCACATGACCCGGGCGCGGGCAGTATTTGAAACCTCAGGCACCTCGGTTGTTGCCGTTCCGTGCAATTATCTCAGCCAAGCGCTACGTGGTCATAAGGTAAATTGGGTGGAAGTGCCGAATGCAGCAAACCTATGCCATTTTGAGGCATGGATGCATGAAATCATCGGTTGGTGGGCATATCGCCTATGCGGTTGGGTTTAGGGCGCTTTATTTTGGCCCGCAATCTGCTCATTGCGGAGGAAAGAAGGCTTGCTTTTGGGTCGTAGCGCGGTCATGTGGAACTCACATGACTAGTGGCCTGGCGATAGCCGATACCATCACTCTTGGCGGCAGAAACAGGACAGGCACTGAGCTTATCCTGGCCACCAAGCCTTATGCTGTGGACAGCACCTTAAAAAGCTGGTGGTGCATCCTGTCCACCACCTCACTTTGGCTGGCGGTCATCGCTGGAACACTGTGGATACCCTATTTGGTGGTGAAGTTAGCGCTCAGTGTTCTTTCTGGGCTGCTGCTGCTGCGACTTTTCGTCATCTATCATGACCAGCAGCACAATGCCATCCTGCCCACTTCCAAGCTCGCGGAATGGTTCATGCGTGGTTTTGGCATTCTCGCTCTGAGTCCCAGCAGCATTTGGCGCAGCTCGCATAATCATCACCACAACCACAACTCCAAGATCAAGGGGTCGCACATTGGTTCCTACCCGATCATGACCAAGGACCATTACCTCAAGGCGTCCAAGTCCGCGCGGTTGATCTACCTTTTCATGCGTCATCCGCTGACGATTCTCTTCGGTTACATTTTCGTCTTCCTGCACGGCATGTGCCTGCGCCCATTTGTCATGAAGCCCAAGCAGCATTTGGACTGCCTGCTGGCCCTCCTGGTGCATGCAGGCATCGCCGCTGCGCTGATTCATTTCTTTGGCTGGCAGTTGTGGCTTCTGGTGCAGGTTATCCCGCATTTCATCACGTATGCCATCGGGTCCTATCTCTTCTATGCGCAGCACAATTTTCCGGACGTGGCCTTTTATGACAAGGCGGGATGGACCTATGAGCGTGCTGCTCTGGATTCTTCCAGCTACATGAAGACGAGCAAGTTGATGGCCTGGTTCTCCGCCAACATCGGCTACCATCACATTCATCATCTGAACGCGCGCATTCCCTTCTACCGTCTGCCAGAGGTGCTGAAGGCCATGCCAGAACTGCAGAAGCCAAAGGTCACCACCCTGAGCCCGCGTGACATCCTGAGATGCCTGCGGCTGAAGGTCTGGGACACGGAACTGCAGCGGATGGTGCCACTGCCAGTATCAAAACGGTAATTCCCTTCAGCCCCCAATTTTCCCATGTTCACCGCATCAAATCTTGCAGAACTGATCGGTGGTGAAGTGGTGGGGGATGGATCGGTGATTCTCACGGGCATCGCACCTGCTGATGTCGCATCAGCAGGTGATCTCACCTTTGCAGAGAAGCCCAGCTACCTCGCAGCTGCCGAGGCAGGCCAGGCCAGCGCCATTCTGGTGCCTAAAAGTTTCGAGTCTGCGACGAAAGTCCTGATCCGGGTTAAGGATGCCCGCATAGCCATCGCCAAAGTGCTGCCGCTGTTCTTTCCGCCTGAAAAGCATGCCACGGGCATCCATGCCAGCGCGGTGGTTGATTCCTCGGCGCAGATCGACGCCACCGCCAGCGTCGGTCCGCACTGCGTCGTCGGTGCCGGTGTTTCGCTGGGAAAAAACTCGGTCCTCATGGGTGGGAACCACATTGGTCGTGACAGTCATGTGGGAGACAATGTCTGCCTGCACCCCAACGTGGTACTTTATGCGAGGACGCAGATAGGCAACCGCGTCAGTATTCATGCGGGTACCACCATCGGCTCGGACGGCTACGGCTATGTCTTTGACCAGGGGCACCACCGTAAAATGCTCCAGGTGGGGAATGTCGTGATTCATGACGATGTGGAGATCGGCTCCAACACCTCGATTGACCGGGGCGCACTGGGCTCCACGGTGATCGGCCAGGGAACGAAGATCGACAATCTCGTGCACGTGGCGCACAACGTGGTCATGGGCCGCCACTGCCTGATCATGGGCCAGGTGGGCTTTGCCGGGAGCACGCAGCTTTCCGACTACGTCGTTATCGCCTCGCAGTCGGGCATCGGGGGGCATCTCAAGCTCGGCGCCCAGTCCACCATCGGTGCAAAATCGGGTGTGATGCGCGATGTTGCCGCAGGGGATACCGTATTGGGTTATCCTTCGTCGTCCGACAAGCAGGCGAAGCGCCAGTGGATCGCCGTGTCGAAGATGCCTGACGCTTTGCGGCGGCTGAAGAGCTTGGAAAAACGGATGAACGGCAGCAAAAAGCCTGACGTCTGATTTCGCGCTTCACCTCACGGCAACTCACGCCATGATGAGTGCATGACCCGTGAAGACGCCGCCACCATTTTTGAACGCATCGCCCTACTGCTGGAGCTCAAGGGGGAGAACACCTTTAAAGTCAGAGCCTACCGTACGGGTGCGGAGATTGTGGAAAGCTACAGCGGCGACATCATGAAGCTGGCGGCGGAAAATCAGTTGGAGGGCATCAAGGGCCTGGGCGAAGCTCTGCGTGACAAGCTGCGTGAGATGGCGACTACCGGGAAGCTAGAGTTTTATGCGAAGCTCAAGGCGGAGTTTCCAGACACGCTGTTTGAGCTGTTTGATGTGCAGGGTCTTGGGCCGAAGAAGGTGGCCGCGCTTCATGGAGAGCTGGGCGTCTCCTCCATCGCCGATCTAAAGCGTGCTTGCGAGAGCGGTGAGGCGGCGAAGCTCTCCGGCTTTGGCGGCAAAACAGTGGAGAAAATTCTCGAAAGTATCGCCTTTCGTGAGCAGCATGCGGCGGAGTTTCGTCTGGATCTGGTGCAACCGCTGGTGCAGGAGATTCTGGAGGCGCTGCGGCAGCACCCGAATGTCTCGCATGCTGAGGTCTGTGGCAGTTTCCGCCGTGGCAAGGAGACGGTGCATGACCTCGATTTCCTCGTGGCCACGCGGAAGCCGGAGTTGGTGATCGAGGATTTCGTTCAACTGCCGCTTGTGGTCGATGTCATCGCCAAGGGGCCGACGAAGGCCAGTGTGCATGTTACTCACGGTGTACAGTGCGATCTGCGGGCCGTTTCCAGCAAAGAGTTCCCCTTTGCGCTGGCCTACTTCACCGGCAGCAAGGAGCACAATGTGGCGATCCGCCAGCGTGCGCTCGCGCGTGGGTGGTCGCTCAATGAGTATGCCTTCACCCAGGTGCCGGATCGTGCCGATGCGCCGGTCATTCCTCCGATCCATGATGAAGCGGAGCTCTATCGCGCGCTGGATCTCGACTTCATCGATCCCGAGTTGCGTGAAAACACGGGCGAAATCGATGCTGCCGAACACGGCGGTCTGCCGCGCCTCATTCAGCTCGAAAACCTACGGGGCGTCTTCCACAACCACACCACCGCCAGCGATGGCAGTGCGACCTTGCGCGAGATGGCAGAGGCGGCTCATGATCTTGGTCTGCAGTACCTCGGCATCGCTGATCACAGCAAGTCGTCCTTCCAGGCGAACGGGCTCGATGAAAAACGGCTGCTGGCGCAGATCCAGGAGATCAAGGCACTGAATGAGGAGATGTCCGAAGAGGGCTTTCGCATCTTTGCCGGTAGCGAGGTGGACATCCTCAAGGACGGCAGCCTTGACTTCAGCGATGAGATCATGGGCCAGCTCGACTACGTGGTGGCTTCCGTGCACAACGTCTTCAATCTGCCTGAGGCCGAGATGACAAAGCGCATCATCCGTGCCATCGAAAATCCGCACGTCACCATGCTGGGGCATCTCACCGGACGACTGCTGCTCCAGCGCCCAGCCTACAACGTCAACGTGGCTGCCGTGATCGATGCCGCAGCGGAAACCGGCACCATCATCGAGCTCAACGCCAGCGCCTGGCGTCTCGACATGGATTGGCGCTGGTGGAAGCTCGCGAAGGCAAAAGGCGTGAAATGCAGCATCAACCCGGACGCCCACAGCACGCATGGTCTGCAGGCCGTGATCTATGGCATCAAAGCCGCCCGCAAAGGCTGGCTAACGCGCAAGGATGTCATCAACTGCCTGCCGCTGGGAGAGGTGGAGGAGGTGCTGCGGGCCAAACGCACGTAATCCCCCCAAGTCTCCTGCTCGTTCTCGACTAGGGGCCATGAATCAGATTCACTCCAGAGACCATGCCGACTCCACGCCAAACCAAACGCAAACCAAAGCACATCACTGCCACCTCCATCACTCTCGAAGATGCGCAGGGCAAGCCGCGCATTTTCATGGATGCAGGAGACGGCAACGGTCCAGCCAGTATCTGCATCTTCGGCAAGGAAGAGCGTTCGATTCAGATCCAGGCATCGCCTGATGGAGTTTTATCCATTGCACTTTTGGGCAATCGTTTTGGGGCATCTCTCGTTGTCTCTCCACAGAACGACGCCGGGCTTTGCTTCCGTGATCGCAATGGCCTGCTGGGCACTATGTTGGGTTCCAGCTCTGAATCGGGCAAACACCAACTGGTGCTGTTTGAAGACGGGCAGCCTGTGTGGAGCAGTGGAAATCAGCCCCAGCCGAAACGGGAAAAATCTTGAGGAGTCGTGTAACACAGCATCCAGGTGCCAGGCTCAGTTATTGAGCCGCCGCCTTGCTGCTATCCAGAAAATCACAGACTGCTGCGGCCATCGCTGCCACACCGGTTTTGATGCTCTCTTCATCGCAGTCATACATGGGGGTGTGACCGCCATAGGTCATGCCTTTCTCCTCGTTTGCGACGCCCAGGCGGAAGTAGAAGCCGGGAACGACCTGCGCGAAGTAGCTGAAGTCTTCGCCGCCCATACCGGGAATGAGTTCGATGACATTCTTTTGCCCCACGATGCGCCGGAAGCTGGGCAGTGTGGCATCGATGAGTTTGCGATCGTTCAGGATGCTGGGGTAAGTTTTACGGTACTCCATTTCGTAGGTGGCACCGTGGGCTGCGGTGATGCCTTTGAGGATGCGCTCCATCTGCTCGATGATGCCGTCACGGAAGGTGGCATCGTAGGTGCGCACGGTGCCGCCGAGCTCGACTTTCTCGGCGATGATGTTTTCGCGATCGCCACCGCTGATGGTACCGATGCTGATGACGAGCGGCTGGCGGGTGTTGGTCTGGCGGCTCTTGATCATCTGCAGGGCCATGATGGCCTCTGCGGCCACGGCGATGGCATCCACGCCTTTGTGCGGTGAGGAACCGTGCGCCATCTTTCCATGGATGGTGATGTGAAAGCGGTCGCTGTTCGCATTGTCGATGCCGGGTGTGTAGCCGATCTGCCCGGACTTCAAATAATGTGCGGCATCATCCATGATACCCGCTGGCTGCACCAAGGCCGTGGTGTGCAGGCCGAAAACCGCCGCAGGCTTTGGGTTTTCCATCGCGCCTTCAGCCACCATGAGCTTGGCACCCCAGTCACCTTTGAAGGTGGCGGGCATGGCTTCTTCAGCGGGTTGAAACAGAAACTTCACGCTGCCTTTGACGAGATCCCGATGCTTCGACAGCAGTTCCGCAACGCCAAGCGCGCAGGTCACATGCACATCATGTCCACAGGCATGCATGACCCCCGGATTCTGCGAACGGTAGGGCACGCTGCGCAGCTCCCTGATCGGCAGCGCATCCATGTCTGCGCGCACCGCTACGCATGGGCCATCCTGCGCGCCTTTCAGCATCGCCACCACGCCATGTTTGGCCACACCAGTCCGAATATCAGTAAAGCCGAGCTCTTTCAAACGATCCGCCACCAGCTTTGACGTGCGCACCTCTTCGTTCGAAAGTTCGGGGTGCATGTGAATGTCCCGCCGAATTTCCACGAGCCGCGGAAACATCTCGTCGATGCTCTTTTGAAATACAGCGTCGCGGGTGTCAGCGGCGAAGGATGACGCGCAGAAGATGAGAGGAAGTATGAAGTGCTTCATGAGGAACAAAAAATCAAAGTCGTTAGTGTCAGTATTCGGGCCTTCGGTGGTGATGCATCTCGGCTACCAGATAGAGTGAACTCCACGCCGAGAAGACGAGGCGGCGGCATTTGATTTCACCGCTCAAAAACTGCTCCCAGTGGTGGCTGTTGGCGTTGGCACCGTCAAATCGGATGCGGTTCAGCGTCACGTGACTTTCAAACCCCATGCCATCCTCTCCCGCCCAGGCCATCTGCGGCGCGGAGGCTGATTTAACAGTCCACGCCTGTTGCAGCGGCTGTTGGAGCTCATCCGCCGTCGCGCCGACGCGTGAGGCATCGTGCAGGTAGGTCGGCCAGTCGGCACTGAAGGTGGAAAGAGCAAGCAGGAGTAGCAGAAGCGGACGCATGGTCGGACTAAAACGCGCACCCGCTGGCGAATTCATCCAAAGTGCCGCGTATTGTGCAGTTCCCATGCTGCGCCGTCTTGCCTCCTTCCTCGTTTTCTCCGCGACCACCGCGTTTGCATGCTCCGTTCCGGTGTTCCGTTATGCCCTGGAACATTGGGCCGCAGATCCATATCGGGTCAGGTTGCCGCATGGCGTCAAGCTGGAGGGCAATCTCAAAGTCACCGTCGGCGCTACGCAACGCATCGAGCTGCGGCAGCCGCTCATGATGCGAAATGATGAGGTCATCTGGTCGGCGGATTATTCGGAGGCGAATGCCAGGCTGCTGGTCGATTCACCCGCGCGTCAGCAGATCGCCGAGCGGCTCGCCAATGGCGAAAGTGCCGTGTGGGTGCTGCTCGAGTGCGGCGACGCGGCGAAGGACGGGGCGGCTGCCAAATTTCTCGACGAGCGCCTCGAATTCCTCAGCAGCGTGATGGAACTGCCAAAGCTCGACCAGCAGGACGTCAAAAACGGCCTCGTCTCCATTCCGGGGGACGGCCTTCGACTCGCCTTTTCGACGCTCCGCCTGAAGCGCACTGATGCCGCCGAGAGCGCCTTTGTAGCGATGCTTCTCGCGAGCGAGCCCGACCTGCGCAGCCTCAATGAGCCGATCGCGTTTCCGATATTTGGGCAGGGTCGTGTGCTCTATGCGCTCGTCGGCAAAGGCATCAAGGTGGAAACCGTCGATCATGCCGCGCAGTTCCTCATTGGCTCCTGCTCCTGCCAGGTGAAGGAGCAAAATCCCGGTGTGGATCTCATCATGGCGGTCGATTGGAAACAAATGGTGAAAGCTCAGGCGCTGCCCGGTCAGCAACTGCCGGAGTTAAGCCAGATCGCCGACCTGCTGCCGCAGACGGTGAAGATTGAGGGCTTGCCTCCACAGAAGCTGGCACCTGACAGCTCCCGCTTGTATTGGGGCATCAGTCTGGGGCTGCTCGCCCTACTTTTCGCGCTCGGAAGGCTCAGGCGCTCGTAGCATTCAGGTCAAGCCCCAGCTTCTTGAGTTCCCATTCCTGCGCCGGCCAGTCGATCTCCGCTGGCGTGCCCACGGGCTTTTCGTTGGCAAAGATCCCGGCGGACAGCGGGCGGATGCGGCGGTGCGTCGCGTGCCTGTCCACTAGCGGCATGCCCTGCGTTTTGGCCGCAGGATTTTGCGCCTCTTTCTCTTCCTCCTGCCACGCCGTGGCCAGTTGATGCAGCGCCACGATGCGGTACCAGTGCCAGGGCTGCTCGCACACCACATTGTCACGGCACCAGCGCCAGTTCGCAAAGCGCTCCAACTCGGCGGGCCGCACCAGAAAGCAGCGCACGCATTTGCGCCGCACCACCTGGCGGTCCTCACAGGTCATGGCAAACATCCAGGTCTCACGCGCAAAGGGTGTGACCGCCAAATGTCCCGCGATGTGGTTGAACGCATCATTCAAGATTTCAAACCCCAGCGTGCCCTCGGTGCGCAGCACTGGCTTTCGCAGCGTCGTGATGTCCGCCAGCTCACGCACGATCTTCCGCGCCGCCGGATTGTCATAGAGATCATTCACTGTCGTGCTAGGCATCAGATTGCGAAAGAGGAGGACGTATTTGTCCGAGCCTGGAACTGGCGCGAGAAAGTGGGCCTGAAACAGTACATCATCCGAATCTCCACGGCGCAGGCGGTCCAGTGATTTCAAATGCCGGCGGAACAGCAGGAACCAGCTCGCCCCAAATCCGAGCAGGAAGCCGAGGAATTTGCCCGTGATCTCCGGCACCACGCGATTCCATTCCAGATGACGCAGCCAGTCCGCCACCTGCTGGGCATTCAAACTGCCTGCCCATTGAACAAATTGATCGTAGAGATTCATGAAGGTGAAGTGAGGGCGCTGAAACGCCGGAGGCTAGAGGTAAAACATCTTTTGGCAAGGCGTGAACATGCATTCAAAATCCGCTGAATGTTGATGGTCAAGGAATCGAAATAACAGGCGGCAAAACGTGGACATGCCAGAGCACGGAGCTAATCTGATGCCACATGCGAAACGCGTTTTACTTCTTCACTCTGCTTCTCGTTGCGGCTTGCTGCTGCGCTGGCCACGCTCAGGACAAGCCTTTGAGTGCCAAGGCGGCGAGAGCCTTGTTCGACAAGTCGGATCATGCCTTGAACGAAGCATGGGCCGCAGCCAAGCAGGCGCTCCCTGAAGTTGAGTTTAACAAGCTCAAGGAAGACCAGCGCGCTTGGGTGGGTTACCGCGACTACCTCGCCCGCTCGCCCATGTTCACCGGCGCGGATGTTCAGGGCGAACTCCCTCTCGATTCAGCTGATTACTTGAAGGCCGCCGCTGGTCTGGAAGACATGCGCACTGAGTGGCTCAAAGGCTTGATTCACGAGTGGAAAGACGAAACGCTGACCGGTTATTGGACCGACAGCTACGGTGGCAGCATCGAGGTCGTGGAACGCGAAGGGCATCTGCATTTCGTCATCCAATGCGTCCGTGGCCCCACCTCGCATCTTGGCGATCTGTCTGGCATCGCCGTTTGGAATCCGAACATCGGCTGGTTCAGCGACAAAGGCCTGGACAAAGACAAGACCGACGAGACGAATCTCAGTTTTATCCTCCGTGACAAAAAACTCGAAATCATCGGTGCCAATACGGGCTACTATCACGGTGCGCGTGCCTATTTTGATGGCAGCTACGTCAAAGTGAAAGCGCTGGACGCGAAATCACAGGCGAAGATTGTCAAAGCCGCGAAATCAGGCGAAGTGCCGGAAGAATAAACCCCACCCACGAACTCATCATGCACGCCGCCGGCCCCAAAAACCCGCTTCATGGCATCACGCTTCAAATGATTGTCACGCAGCTCGTCGAACATTACGGCTGGGAGATGCTCGGCCGCATGATCCCCATCAACTGTTTCAATTGGCAGCCCAGCATCAAGTCCAGTCTCGTCTTCCTCCGCCGCACTCCGTGGGCCCGTGAAAAAGTCGAAGCCTTGTACATCGATTCCCTGCCTGATATGCAGCCGCAGGCAACGCCCGAGCAAGCTCCTCCTGAAGGAGTGGAGCCGCCATCGCCTTGACTGGGCAGTGCTTCACAGCTTCTCCACGTGCTTTAAATGCTCCGGCGGTGGATGGTTCGCATCCACGTCATGGACCTCCGCTACCCGTCCATCATCCATGCTCGCGATGCGGTTGGCGTGGTGAAAGATACGGTTGTCGTGTGTCACGATCAGCACCGCGCGGTCTTTGCCACGGGCGACGTTTTCGAAGAGCTCCATCACCACGTGGCCGTTTTTCGCATCCAGCGCCGCCGTGGGTTCATCGCAGATGATGAGCTGAGGCTCATGCACCAGCGCACGGGCGATGGCCACGCGCTGCTGCTGCCCGCCGGAGAGCTGTGAGGGCCGGTGCTTGAAGCGGTCTCCCAATCCTACCTGATCCAGCACCTCCTTCGCGCGCTTTTCCGCCCTAGAGGCTCCCACTCCCTGGATCAGCAGCGGCACGCTCACGTTTTCCGCGCAGGTCAGCGTCGGGATGAGATTGAAGGACTGGAAAATGAAACCGATATGCTTGGAGCGGAAACGCGTGATCGCCGCTGTGGACATCTTGCGCAGATCATGGCCAAACACCGTCAGCTCCCCAGCATCCGCCTTCAAGGTGCCGGCAATGATGCTGATCAGCGTCGTCTTGCCACAGCCCGAAGGACCCACCAGCATGGTGATATCGCCACGGCGCACCTCAAGGTCGATCTCCTTCAGCACCTGCAGCCGTGAGCCGCCATCGCCAAAGCTTTTGGAGACGCCCTTCACATGCGCTGCGAGCTGGGTGGATTCAAGGGATGTCATGCGTTGGGATTCTACGTGGTCTCGATGCCTGCGGTTGCCTGTCAGTTCAAGTCAGGACTGAGGCCAAGGCCAACGATGATCTGAAGCGCTTGAAACTTTCGCCGCGCTCCGGTTGTTTACAGCTCTCCCATTCCCTCTATGAAGTATCGCACTCTGCTCTCTCTCCTCGCCCTCGCCGCATGCTCTGCAGGTGCCCTGGCTGCGCCGCCCAAGGCCCCGAAGCTCGTCGTCGCGATTCTGGTGGATCAACTGCGCTACGACTATCTGGACCGCTTTCACCACCAGTTTGTCGAAGGCGGGTTCCGCGAGCTCACGGACAAGGGCGCCTTCATGACCTTTGCCCAGTACAATTATTATCCTACTGTCACGGCGCCTGGGCATGCCAGCTTCTTCAGTGGCAGTTCGCCGATGCTGCATGGAGTCATTGGCAATGACTGGTTCGACAAGCGCAGCGGCGCAATGATGTACTGCGTGGAAGATCCCAGTGTGACGGGCGTGGGGACTGCTCCAGATGCGAAGGCAGGCAAGATGTCGCCGCGCAATTTCATCGGAGCGACCGTGGCGGATCAAATGCGGCTGCACTGGGGCTCCAAGGTGGTCAGCATGTCCGTGAAGGATCGTGGGGCCATTTTGCCCGCTGGAAAAAAGCCCACCGGGGCCTACTGGTTTGAATCTGCCTCCGGAAACTTCATCACCAGCAGCTACTATCAAAAGGAGCTGCCAGCATGGGTGAAGGCCTTTAACGACAGCAAACGGCCGGATGCCTTTGTCGGTCAGACCTGGGACCGCTTGCTCGATGAGAAGCAGTATCCCATGCCGGATGCGGCCGCTGGCGAATCCCATCTGGCCGGTGAAACGACCAGCACCTTTCCGCACAAGGTGATCAAGGAAGAGGCGGAAGGTTATGAGCCCATCCTCTCCACACCTTTCGGCAATCAGCTTCTGGCCGAATTCGCCAAAGCAGCCATTGAAGGGGAGAAACTGGGGCAGGGGACTCAGCCCGATTTGCTCTGCGTTTCGTTTTCCTCCATCGACTACTGCGGCCACAAATTTGGACCCTATTCTCAGGAGGTGCAGGATATCACCCTGCGGCTGGACCGGCAGTTGAAGGAACTCTTTGCCTACCTCGACAAAAAGGTGGGACTGGCCAACGTGGTGATGGTGCTGACCTCCGACCATGGCGTGGCGCCGAATCCTGAAAATGCCAAGGAGGATGGGCTGGATGGTGGCCGCCCGCCCGTCGCGGACATGCTCGGAGAGTTGCAGACCAAGGTGGTGGAACACTTCGGAGAGGGACGTTACTTTTTGTCTGCCAAAGGCAGCCTCAAACCGCGACTGGTGGACGGCAATCTTTACTACGACCACTCAGTCTTGGAGGAGAAGAAGATCGCGCCCGAGGTGCTCACTGCCTTCGTGCGTGAATGGGCTTTGTCCGCCGGCGTGTTTCTTGCCGTGTATGGCCGCGACCAATTGCTCGAAGGCCGAGCACCCGGCGTGATCGGTGAACGCATTGCCAATGGGTTCAATGGCGAGCGCAGCGGAGATGCCGTGCTGATTCTCAAGCCTTGGCTGATCCCGGGCACGGGCAAGGCGGCGACGGGGACCACACATGGTTCGCCGTTTTCGTATGACACGCATGTGCCGGTGATTTTTTATGGAGCGCCATTCAAGGCGGGACGCTATGCGGATGAGTTCAGCATCACGGATCTGGCACCAACGCTTTCAGCGGGACTGGGAATTCAGGAACCGCCGGTGTGCATGGGCAAGCCGCTGGTCAGGGCGCTGAAGTGATGTGTTCCAAGGTGAAGGGGTCTCTGACCCCGTTCCGGAATCATCCGAGGTGCAGAGGCTTCGCCCTCCATGCAGCAGACGGGGTCGGGAGACCCCGTCGCCTTGGCTCAAGCCTTCAAGAACTTTCCGGTCACGCTCTTCACATTGGCCGCCACCTGCTTGGGCGTTCCGGTGGCCAGCACGTACCCACCCTCGGTGCCGCCGCCCGGGCCGAGGTCGATGATCCAGTCGGCGCAGCGGATGACGTCGATGTGGTGTTCGATGACGATCAGGGTGTTGCCGGCATCGCGGAGGCGGAGGAGGACGCCGAGGAGGGTTTGGATGTCGGCGCTGTGGAGGCCGGTGGTGGGTTCGTCGAGGACGTAGAGGGTGCGGCCGGTGCTGCGTTTGGCGAGTTCAGCGCTGAGCTTGATGCGCTGCGCCTCACCGCCGGAGAGGGAGGCACCGCTCTGGCCGAGGCGGATGTAGCCGAGGCCGGTTTCTTCCAACGTGCGCAGCTTGGGGCCGATGCTGGTGCTGCGGTCAAAGAATCGGACGGCTTCGCTGACGGTCATGTCCAGCACATCGGCGATGTTCTTGCCTTTGAAGGTGACCTCCAGCGTCTCTGCACCGTAGCGACGGCCTTTGCAGGATTCGCAGGTGACATACACATCGGCGAGGAAGTGCATGTCGATCTTGATGACGCCATCGCCTTCGCATTTTTCGCAACGGCCGCCGGGGGTGTTGAAGCTGAAGCGTCCGGCATCGTAGCCGCGCATGCGGGCCAGCGGCAGTTGGGCGAAGAGTTCGCGGATGGGGCCGAAGGCGCCGGTGTAGGTGGCGGGATTGGAGCGCGGGCTGCGGCCGATGGGGGACTGATCGATGACGACGACTTTGTCGAGTTGCTCCAGACCGGTGATTTTTTCGTGTGCGCCGGGGATCTCCTTGGCGTCGTAAAAGTGGCGGCGCAGGGCGCGCATGAGGATGTCATCGACGAGGGTCGATTTGCCGCTGCCTGAGGGGCCGGTGACGCAGGTGAAGCTGCCGAGTGGGAAGGCGGCGGTGACGTTGCGCAGGTTGTGCTCGGTGGCACCGTGAATGGTGAGCGAGTGCTTCGAGCGCGGGCCCAGAGACTCTGTGATCAGCGTTTGCGGCAGTGCTTTTGCCTCGATGCGAACTCGGCCGCTCAAGTAGCCTCCAGTGATGGAATCGGGATTTGCGGCAATCTCTGCAGGCGTGCCCTGAGCGGTGATTTTGCCACCGAGTTGTCCGGCGCCGGGGCCGAGTTCGATGATGTAATCTGAGGCGCGCATGGTTGCCTCGTCGTGCTCCACGACGAGCACGGTGTTGCCGAGATCGCGCAGGCGGAGGAGGGTTTGAATGAGTCGCTCGTTGTCGCTGGGATGCAGGCCGATGCTGGGCTCATCCAGCACATAGAGCACCCCCGCGAGCCCCGCTCCGATCTGCGAGGCCAGGCGAATGCGCTGCATCTCGCCGCCGGAGAGCGTGCCGCTTTCGCGGTTCAGAGCGAGGTAGCCGAGGCCTACTTGCTCCAGAAACTCGATGCGCTTGCTGATCTCGCGCTGTAGCTCGCCGACATACGCCTTCTGCTGCTCGGTGACTTCCAGCTCACGCATCCACAGCAAGGCATCGCGGGTTTGCAGGGCGGTGAAGTCGTGGATGTTCAGGTCTTTGTCCTGAGCACGCAGCTTGACCGCCAGTGATTCCGGCTTCAGACGCATGCCCCCACAAGCCGCGCAGGCCTGCAGATTCATCAGCCGACTGAGGGCGGCGCGCAGCACATCGCTCTCGGCGTTTTGATACAGGCGGGCGATTTCCGGCAGTAGTCCTTCAAAGGGCTTGGCCACGCTGCGTTTGTTCTCCGTCTTTTTCCAACCTGTGCTGATGGGGGTAGCATTGGTGCCATGAAAAAGGGCGTGTTTGAAGTCCTGCGGAAGGTCTTCAAACGGCACGTCCATCGCTGCGCCGAAGTGTTTGGCCAGGGCCTCGATGCTTTGATTGAAAATCTGCTTCACCTTGGGGTGGCGCGCCCACCAGGCCTTGATCGCGCCATCGTTCAGCGATTTGGATTCATCCGGCACCAGCAGGGTGGGGTCTGGCGTGGGCGTCGTGCCGGTGCCTTCGCAGATGGGGCAGGCACCGAGGTGGGTGTTGAATGAGAAATGTTGGGGCGTGAGGCGCTCGATCACATAGCCGGTGCGCGGATTGGCAAAGGCGGTGGTGTAGCTGAGAATTTCCTCGCTGCCGTCCAGATTTACGAGGAACTGCACCTCGCGCTCGTTCCAGTGCAGGGAGCTTTCGATGGCCTCCATGAGGCGCTGGCGGGAGTCTGCACGCACGACCAGGCGGTCGATGACGATCTGGACTTGCTGCATTTCTGTGTCCTCCAGCTTGAGGGAATCCTCCAGCTCCGCCACGGCGCCGTTGAGCCGCACACGCACGAAGCCCTGACGCTTGAGCTTTTCAAACAGAGTGAGAGTGTCTGCGCCGCTGGCCGGTGGCTGGGGGGAGAGGACCATGACGCGGGTGCCTTCACCCAGAGCCAGCACCTTGTCGGCGATCTCAGGCGGCGTGCTCCGGTGCAGTTTTTCACCCGTGCTTGGGTCATAGGGCTGGCCCGCTACGGCATAGAGGACGCGCAGGTAATCGTAGATCTCTGTGACGGTGGCGATGGTGCTGCGCGGGTTCGGATTTGAATGCACCTGCTCGATGGCCACCGCCGGGGACAGCCCTTCGATGAAATCCACGTCCGGCTTCTGCATCTGGCCCAGAAATTGCCGTGCGTAGGCGGACAGGCTCTGCACATAGCGGCGCTGGCCCTCGGCAAAGAGCGTGTCGAATGCCAGGGACGACTTACCGCTGCCGCTGACGCCGGTCAGGACCACGAGTTGGTGTCGTGGGATGTCCACGTCGATGTTTTGGAGGTTGTGCTGGCGTGCACCTCGCACGCGGATCACGTCTTTAGGCATGAGTACACACAAGCCGCGTGGGGAAGGGGAGATCAAGCCCAAGAAAACCCCGGCTGGCCCGTTTCCAGAATGGTGCATGTGGGCGGTTGATTATTTCCGGCCTCTCTCCTAGACTCTCCTACTGCCATGAAACCTCTCCTTGTCATCGCCCTGGCCATCGCCGTCGGTTACGTCTCCTACGAGTATGTGTATCCGCCTTTAGCTGATGCCATGAAGTTCACCAAGCACGTTCCTAAAAAGGAGGAGCCCAAGCAGGAGGTCGTCGTCGCCCCGGCACCGAAGCCGGTCAAAAAAGAGCCAAAGATCGTCATGGAGGCACCCGCTCCGAAGCCGGAGATGAAGCCTGAGGAGCCAAAACCTGAGATGGCCAAGGCTCCCGAGCCGCCGCCGGTGGACCCGAACGCTTTCGTCGCTCCCGTGTTCCCTCCCGTGGACGAAGTCACTCAGAACTGGGCCGTGGTGCCGAAAGGCTTCTTCAGCACGCCCAAGCAGGTGACCATGAAGAAGGACCTCGAACTCAAGATGCAGATGGGCAAAGCCACTGCGGCTACCACCTTCAAATCCGGCACCAAAATCTTCGTCATGGGCCAGGAGGGGACCAACCTGGTCGTGGGTGCCTCTGCGGGTTCTCCTATGCGTGGCTTGGTGGGGATGGATGACACCGACTTCAAGGACGTCTTCACCGCCGCCTATGAACAGGTCAAAGTCGTGCAGACCGAGAACGCCCGCAAAGCCCACGAATACCGCCTGGCCTCCGCCGAGCGCGCCAAAAACGCCCCGGCCTCCTCAGGTGGCGGCAGCAGCAGCAATGACAAGCCCACCAAAGATGCCGACGGCACCTACCCGCTGCTTCTTGCCAGCATGAAGTCCGGCGAAGTCACCGAGATCAAGCCTGACAACATCAAGTCCTGGAGCGATCCGGCGCAGGAGAAAATCGACGGCGCCGAATACTGGACAGTGAACGTGAAGTACGAAACCCAGACCATGTTTGGCAAGTTCGAAACCGAAGCCCAGGCCCGCATCAAAAACGGTCGCGTCGAGAAGTGGGTTTACACCGGTTCTGGCGAAGTTGTGCCGTAAGCCTGTAGAGGACAGATCCGATGGTGATTTTTCTTGTCATCATCGGGCTCATGGCGGGCATTGCTCTCGCCTCGTATCTCCACGAGAAGCGGAATGGCACTTCGCGGGTAAGTCGCAGCAACGATCCGAACGAGCACTGGGATGACACATGTGCCAGGTAGGAGCCAAATGACTTTGACGCGGAGGCTGATGGGGACTGACCGAAGCCGCTGATTTTTTCCAAGTCCCGCCTTCAGTAGGTCTCTGTTCGCGCAGGTTGTTTCGCGCCATGCACCCTTGCGCTCTTGAATCCTTGACTCTGCCTCCTCTCTTGGCACGTAAACTTACCCGATGAAGATCATCCGCCACACCGATTCCGACTATTCCACCGCTGCCGCCGCCCTCAACCGCCGTGCTGAGGCCAGCGATGCTGTACGTGAAGTCGTCGCAGGCGTTATCAAAGCCGTGCGTGAGCAAGGGGACGCGGCCGTGCTGGAACTCACGGAGAAATTTGACGGAGCCAAGCTCACCGCCACTCAAATGCGCATTCCGCAGGCAGAACTGGATGCCGCATGGGAAGCCGCCGATGCCACCTTCAAGCGCGCCCTTGAATCCTCCCATCGCAACGTCACTGCCTTCGCCCAGCGCAGCATGCGCCAGGGGTGGGATTTCACCAATGAGCAGGGCGCCACGGTGGGGGAAGTCTTCCATCCCTTCGAGCGCGTTGGCTGCTACGTGCCGGGAGGCACCGCCCCCCTCGTCTCCACCTCCATCATGACCGTTGCCATCGCCGCCGCCGCCGGCGTGCCGGAAATCGTTGTCTGCACCCCCTGCGGGCGTGACGGCACGGTCAATCCGGGACTCCTGGCTGCGTTGAAGCTCGCAGGTGCCACGGAGGTCTATAAAATCGGTGGCTCGCAGGCCATCGCTGCACTCGCTTTCGGAACTGCCACGATTCGCCCCGTCGTCAAAATCTTCGGTCCCGGCAACAGTTACGTCGTTGAGGCCAAGCGCCAGTCCTTCGGTGTCGTCTCCATCGACCTCCTGCCCGGCCCCAGCGAAGTTCTCATCCTCGCCGACGGGTCTGGCAATCCTGCCTTCATCGCCGCCGATATCCTCGCGCAGGCCGAGCACGGCAAAGACAGCATGGCCGGATTCCTCACCGATGACGCTGCGCTGCTGGATGCGGTGGTCTCTCAAGTCGAGGAGCAGTCCCAGACGCTCAGCCGTCAGGCCCAACTGGCACCGGTGCTGGAGAAAGGCGTTTTCCTCATGCTCGTCCCCAGCTTGGAAGAAGGCGCACGTCTCGCCAACGATTTTGCCCCTGAGCATCTCACGCTCATCACCACGCGTGAAGACACCATCCTGCCGCTCATTCGCACGGCGGGTGCCATCTTCCTAGGCAATCATTCCCCTGTGGCTGTTGGCGATTTCCTCGCCGGCCCTAGCCACACGCTGCCCACCGGCGGTTCCGGCAAATCCTTCCCCGGCATCACTGCAGACATGTTCCAGCGCCGCACCAGCATCATTCGTCTGGATCGCGACAGTTGTGCCAATTCCGACCCCATCGTCAGCGCCATCAGCGCAGTTGAGGGGCTTGATGCGCACGCCCGTTCGGTGTCCATTCGCGCCTCATGAAAAAGTGTCTCTGCCTCCTAGCGCTGCTGCTCGTTGCATGCGGCAAAGAAGCGCCTCAGCCCGAGCCCAAAGCCAAGGCCGCCGCAGCCACTCCCAAACCAGCACCCGAAAAAAAGCTGCCGCCCGTGCCGCAGGGCAAGCTGCCGAAGATGGACCCCGAGAAAGCCAAGTTCATCGCCGTCCCCAGCACCCCGAAAGACCCCGAGATCAAAAAGAGCGAAATGGCTGCTGAGAAGCCCAAGATGGAGATCAAGAAGGTCGACAAACCTGCGGTAGAAACGAAGAAATCTGCCGCACCTGCTGCGACCAAGCCCGCCGAGCAGCCTGCGCCTGAAATCAAGAAGGCTGCACCAGCCTCTGCCCCAACCAAGCCTGTTGAGCAGGCAGTGCCTCAAATCAAGAAAGCCGAAGTGCCTGCTGCTGCGAAGCCGTAGCTGCCTCACACCGGCACGCGGATCTCCAGCCACTGGCTCTCCGCATCTGACGGCTTCACTAGACGTGCGGCTGAGGCGAGGGGCGCTGGAACGAGGGCGAAGTCTCCTGCTTTGAGCGTCGTGCCACCGACGGTGATCTTGCCGCTGACGACGGCGATAGTGAGGCTTTCGCCTGGAACACCTGCCTGCTTTGATCCACTGAGCACCTTGACGTTGAAATACTCGCAGTTCACTAGCGTGCCATTGGGCTGGACCTGCTGCACGCCGGGCTCGAAGTCGGTGAAGTCGATGCTCTGCATCGACTCCTGTACATGCAGCGCGCGCGGTTTGCCATCCAGCCCCACGCGGTTCCAGTCAAACACGCGATACGTCGTGTCGCTGTTCTGCTGGATCTCATAGATCAGCAGCCCTGCACCGATAGCATGGACGCGACCACTTGGAATGAAGAGGCAGTCGCCCTTACGTGCTTCGATCACATGCACCACATCGGCCACCGTGCCGTTTTCCAGTGCGGTTTCGAAATCTGCGCGCGTCGCGCCCGGTTTCAGCCCTGCGTAAATCTTAGCCCCGGGATCCGCATGCGCGATGTACCACATCTCCGTCTTCGGCTCTCCTTTCAATTCCTCAGCCATACTCGCCGGCGGATGCACTTGGATCGACAGATCATCACACGCATCGAGAATCTTCATCAGCAGCGGGAAGGTGGGGCTGGTGGACTTTAGCAGCGCTTTGCCAAAGACCTCCTCGCGATGATTCGTCCACAGCTCATGCAAAGACACGCCTTCTGCGGTCACACTCGGGGCTTCCGGGCGGTCGCATACCGTCCAGGCTTCACCAAACGGAGTGGTGGCATCTGGCAGCGTGGCACCCAGCAGGGTCTCCATGCGGCGGCCACCCCAGACGCGGCTTTGATAAATGGGTGTGAAACGAATGAGGTGATTGAATTTCATGTGATCATAATCAACCACAGCCTGCGTTGACGCTCTAGCTCGAACTCGCCAGATTGCCCTCTGTGAACCAAATTGAAGCCACCTTTATTCAGTCTCTGAAGGAAATCTTACCTCCGGACAGAGTGCTTACCTCGGCCGAGGACATTGTGCCGTACAGTTTCGATGGCACTGCCGCCCTCAAGCAGCGTCCCGGTGCTGTCGTTTTCCCGCTGACAGCAGAGGAAGTGTCCGAATGCGTCAAGCTCGCCCGCAGAAACAACGTGCCCGTGGTTACTCGTGGGTCCGGCACCGGATTGAGCGGCGGCAGTGTGCCTCTATCAGGCTGCCTCGTGATCTGCCTCGTGAAGATGGATAAGCTCATTGAGGTCGATGAGAAGAACCTCACGCTGCGTGCGCAGAGCGGCGTCATCACCAAAGAGATTGACGATGCCGCAGCCAAGGTCGGCCTGTTTTATCCGCCCGACCCAGGCTCGATGAAAATCTCCACCATCGGTGGCAATGTGGCTGAAAACTCCGGCGGACTGCGAGGGCTGAAGTATGGCGTCACGCGCGATTATGTCATGGGCATCGAAGTCGTGCTGCCAGACGGCACTCTCACTTTCCTTGGCAACAAGTGCGTCAAAGACGTGGCAGGTTACTCGATGAAGGACCTGTTTATCGGCAGTGAGGGCACGCTGGGCATCATCACTGAGGTAATTCTGAAAGTGCTGCCGCGCCCCAAGGCACGCAAAACGATGCTCGCTCTGTATGACTCGATGGACGCTGCTGCCAAGACGATCTCCGCCATCATCGCCGCCAAGATCATTCCCTGCACGCTGGAGTTCCTCGACCGTGTCACCGTGCAGTGCGTGGAGGATTACGCGAAGATCGGCCTGCCCACGGATGTGGAAGCGCTCGTGCTCATGGAGACGGACGGTCACCCCGTCGTCGTTGAAGAAGAAGCCGCACAAATGATGGCGCTGGCCAAAGCCAACGGCGCGCGCGATGTCCGTGCTGCGGCAGATGAAGCGGAAGGAGCCAAGCTTGCCGCAGCTCGTCGCAACGCTTTCTCCGCGCTCGCCCGCGTGCGTCCGACTACGATCCTCGAAGACGTGACGGTGCCGCGCAGCGAACTCGCCACCATGGTCGCGTTCATCGATAGCGTTGCGAAAAAGCACAAGCTGCAGATCGGCACCTTCGGCCACCTTGGCGATGGCAATCTGCATCCCACTTTCCTAACCAATGAACGCGATCACGAGGAGATGCATCGCATTGAGATCGCGCTCGAAGAGATCGTCGATGAAACCATCCGCCTCGGCGGCACTGTCACTGGCGAGCATGGTGTCGGCCTCGCCAAAAAAGCCTTCCTCAAACGCCAGCTCGGCGAAGGCAGCTACGAACTCATGCGCAACATCAAACAAGCCCTCGATCCTCAGGGCCTGCTCAATCCAGGGAAGATTTTTGATCCGAGGAACTGATCATGCCATCTGCCAATCTCCTCAAATCCATCGACTACTCTGTGCTGCAGCAGTGCATGCACTGCGGCATGTGTCTGCCCACTTGTCCCACCTACGTCGAGACGAAGCTGGAAAGAAACAGCCCACGTGGCCGCATTTCGCTCATGCGTGCGGTTGCGGATGGCGAACTCGAAGTTTCCAAGGCGCTGTCCGACGAGATGTACTACTGCCTCGGCTGCCTTGCCTGCCAGACGGCGTGCCCGGCGGGTGTGAACTACGCCGAGCTATTTGAAACCGCGCGTGCTGAAGTCGAACAGGCGCAGGTGAATGACGGCATGCAGCGCGGCTTCTGGCGCTGGCTCTCGCTGAACGTCATTTTCATGCGGCCTTGGTTGCTGCGTGTGATAGGTCGCGTGCTGCGAATTTATCAAAGCACCGGTTTGGAAAAGCTGATGCGCAAGGTGCATTTCTTCGGACTCATGCCGCGCTCGCTGGCGGCACTGGAGCCGCAGACACCGCACATCTCGGCGCAGTTTTCAGATGACCTGATCTGGCCTGACGAAGTGCCGAAGCAGAGCAGGGGCTACCGCGTCGGTTTGCTCACGGGTTGCATTCAGGATCTCGCGTTCTCGAACATCAATCGCGACACCGTCGATGTCCTGCTGGCAAACGGCTGCGAAGTTATTACGCCGCGTTCGCAAAGCTGCTGTGGATCATTGCACGCGCACAATGGCGAGCTTGAACTCGCCCGTGAACTCGCCCGCAGGCAGATCGACAGCTTTGATCTCGATAATGTCGATGCCATCATCACCAATGCTGGCGGCTGCGGCTCGCATTTGAAGACCTACGGCCATCTGCTGCATGATGATCCCTTCTACGCCGCCAAGGCCAAGCAGTGGGACAAGAAGGTGAAGGACATCCACGAATGGCTGGTGCAGATTCGTTTCCGTAAACCCACCGCAGGTGCCGGTGTGGGCGAGGTCACTTACCACGAAAGCTGCCATCTATGTCACGGTCAGAGAGTCGTTTCGCAGCCACGCCAAATTCTCAACAGCATCCCCGGACTCGTGTTCAAGGAATTGCCCGAATCGAACTGGTGCTGCGGCAGCGCGGGCATTTACAACATCACTCAGCCCGAGCAGAGCCAGAAGCTGCTCGACCGCAAAGTCGAGAATCTGCGTCAGGCAGGAGTTCCCGTTGTGGCCACCAGCAATCCCGGCTGCCATCTGCAAATCGCCAATGGGCTGCGCGCTTGTGGCAGTCATCCCTGCCACCAAGTCACGCAACCCGTGACCTTGCTGGCTCAGGCATATCGCGCCGAGCAACAAGCGTAACAAGGCGTGGGGGTCTCCCGACCCCCACTCTGGTAACCCAATTCCCCCCATGGAACTCGACCTTACCGGCCCTCTTCGTGAAGACGCTTACATGATCCTCGCCGGACTCGTCACTCCGCGTCCGATTGCCTTGACGACCACCGTCGATACCGAGGGGCATGTGAATGCGGCGCCGTTCAGCTTCTTCAATTTGCTGGGTGATTCTCCGCCCATAGTCGGCCTCTGTCCCGGTGACCGCTCGGCCGGTGTGCCGAAGGACACGGCGCGCAACATTCGACTGACGCATGAGTTCGTCGTGAACCTCGTCGATGAAGCGCTCGCTGAAAAAATGAATCTCTGTTCGGCGACGCTGCCACCCGGTGAAAATGAGCTCTTGTTTGCGGGACTCACTGCTGTGCCGAGCAGCGTGGTCAAACCGCCGCGCATCGCCGAAGCGCCCGCCAGCTTTGAATGCCGCAGCCACAGCATCATCGAGATCGGTGACAACCGTCTGATCATCGGCGAAGTGCTGCGAGTGCATGTGCGCGATGGCATCCTAGATCCCGAAACCTGGCTCGTGAAACCGGGCAACTACCACCCTATCGGCCGCATGCAGAGTCCCAACTGGTACTGTCGTACGCGGGATATGTTTGAGCTGAAGAGGCCGAAGTGAATTTTTCCAAAGTAGTTATACCATGCTCAATTGAAAACAGGTCTGTTCGCTGAGACGACATGCGTGCTTTCTGGAACGTAGGTCGGTCGTGTTTGGCGTCGAGGACCGCCCACGCTCCAGCGCTCACTCCGCCAAACCGCCCGACTGTGAGGACGTTCGCACGCCCCAGCGCTTACGGTGCGCTCAAGGCTGCCCGAACGCTCGCAGGCTCAAGACGTTTGCCCCACGCTCATGGACGGACGGGCTATCGCCACGTCCATCCTACGTCCCAGCATGGAGCGCCGGGCCTGATG
>JAIXYN010000003.1 GCA_027490195.1 Verrucomicrobiaceae bacterium
TAAAATCATGGCGGGTAAAATGATGGGGAACTCAGATGCCAGTGAGCTCAAGTCGGGACTGCGTTCAGTGGAGGTGATGTGCCTAATTACTGGTGTCTTTTTTTTGGTAAAAGATTTTTGGTAAAAGATTTTTTCTGAACTTTTGAGTTCTGAATTTTTTACCCTTCATTTTTTACCCGCTTCATCTGGGGTATGGAGGGGCAGAAGAGCGGAGTTTTTAACCGCTGATTTGACGCTGATGAGACGCTGATAAGAGGAAGATCAGAGAATGGGGATCCGTTCTTCGCCGCGACGGCTACGAAGGACAGGGCCGGAGGTGGCTGTGGATTGGGTTGTTCTGGGGGAGGTGAGAGGGGTGTTATTGGCAAAGGAATGGAGGAGCAAAGGAATGGGGGAGGGGGCGGACTGACTGGGTTTGCCAGAGAAAGCCGAAAATTGCCTAGCCAAAAGGCTGGGTGTTGCTTCTGTGGGTCAGGTGCCATGGGCACCGCTCTCGATTGGATTATTCGCTTATGACCGGCACTTCTTCAGACAAGGCTCATTTCTTCATCAGCTACACCAGCGTCGACAAGGGGTGGGCGGAGTGGATTGCGTGGCAGTTGGAGCAGGCAGGGCAGCGCGCATTGCTTCAAGCTTGGGACATTAAATCTGGTGGCATGTTTCCCGAAGACATGCACCGCGCGTTGCAGCAGAGCGCTCGGGTCATCGCGGTGCTCAGTCCGGCTTACATGGAGTCTGGCTTCTGCCAGCCGGAGTGGCAGGCGGCGTTTGCTGACGATCCCACGGGAGAAAAGGGAGTGCTTGTCTGCGTGCGGGTGGCGGATTTCAAACCGGACGGCCTGTTGCGAGGCCGAACCTACATCGACCTCGTGGGCATCTCAGAAGAACGATCCCGCAGTCGCCTGCTGGAGCGGTTGGAGCAAAAGCGCGGCCTCCCCTTCAGTGCCCCCGGCTTTCCCGGCGCTTTAGGCCCCGCTAACCTGCCAGATTTTCCCGGCAGCATTCCTCCGCCTTTCTCCTCTTTCCCCATTCCGCACAATCTTCCGGCGCTGCAGCCGTTCTTTGGCCGGGAGGAGGAGCTGGCGCAGATCGCCTTTGCGCTGGAGCCGGAGTCGCGGACGTGGGGGGCGCTGATCGATGGCCCCGGTGGCATGGGCAAGACTTCGCTGGCGGTGCGTGCGGCCCTCAGTGTGAAGCCGGAGGTGTTTGACCGCATTGTGTTCATCTCGCTCAAACCGCGCGAGCTGGACGATGCCGGCGTGCGGGATCTCAGCGGCTTCATCCTCAGCGGCCTCACGGAGTTGCTCGGCGAAGTGGCCCGCGAGCTGGGGCGCGATGACATTCTGAAGCAGGCCGATGAGCAGCGCCCGCGCCTGCTGCTGGAGGCGCTACGCGGCACGCGCGCGCTGCTGATTTTGGACAACCTAGAGAGCCTCACGGTGAAGGAGCGGGACACCGTCTTCACCTTCGTCAATCGACTGCCCGCCGGCTGCAAGGCCATCCTCACCAGTCGGGGCCGCATCGGCTCTGGCGCGACGGAGCTGATCCTGGGCAAGCTGAGCGAGGAGGCCGCGCTGCAGACGCTGGCCGAGCTGGCCACGCACAATCGCGAGCTGGCGAAGACGAATGAGGCAGAGCGGCTGGTGCTCTATCGGGAAACCGGCGGCGCGCCGCTGCTGCTGCGCTGGACGGCGGGGCAGATCGGTCGCGGCCACTGCCTGACGTTTACGGATGCCATCGCCTTCCTGCGCTCTTGCCCGCCGGGGAACAATGCGCTGGAGTTTGTGTTTGGCGATCTGGTGGCAGACTTCAGCAACGCGGAGACGCAGGCGCTGTGTGCGCTGACGTACTTCACGCAGCCCGCGAGCGCGGAACACATCGCGGCGATTGCGGGGGTGGGGGAGCGGAATCAATCTGGCACCGCAGCTGCGAAGCCGCGAAGCGAAATGAGGAGAACGCAGCTGCGAAGCCGCGAAGCGAACTCTGATGCCGAAGGTTTGTCTCTGCGTTCTCCGAACCTCGGCGGTGCAGATCCGTCTGCTCCCACAGGCGAGGCGAGCGCGCTCACCGTGGAGGAGATCGGCCGCGCGCTGCGCAGCCTGGTCAATCGCTCCCTCGTCATCCCCAGCACGGAGTTGCAGACCTTCAAGCTGGTGCCGCTGGTGGCCGACTTCCTGCGGAGCAGCAAGCCCGAAGTCATCGCCGCCACCGGCAGCCGCCTGGAGCAATGCGCGTACGCTCTCATACTGGAAAACGGCTACCAAAAACACGACCGCTTCCCCGTGCTGGACGCCGCCTGGCCCAGCGTGGCCCCGGCCCTGCCGCTCTTGCTCGCCGGGCCGAATGAACGGCTGCAGGAGGTGTGCAATGCACTCGTTGACTACCTCCATTTCACGGGGCGCTGGGATGAATGGCTGGCGCTCAGTCAGCAGGCGGAGGCCCGGGCGGTGGCGGCGGGAGATCACCGCAATGCGGGCTGGCGGGCCTACCAGGTAGGCATGTTGAACCACCTACGCAGGCAGTCGGGGACGGTTCTGGCTTGTGCGGACCGCGCTGCGGCGCACTGGCAGCAAGTTTTTCCGCCCGGCAATCCCGTTCAGGCAGGCATCCGCGAACGTGCCACCGCCATTCACCTGCGTGGCCTCGGTCGCCAATTGCAGCAAGATTATCCTGCCTCCATAGCTGCTTTTCGTGAGGTGGTGGAGTTGCACCGCAGCATGTCCGCCGAGAGCGCAGATGTGGCTCTTGCTTTGAACGACCTTGCCGATGCCGAGCGCCTCTCCAGTGATCTAAACGCTGCGGAGCGAGATTTCCGCGAGGCCTTGCGTATTGCAAGTGCGATTGGCTACTCAGAAGGCATGGCTATCCTCACTGGCAACTTAGCTTCTCTATCCCTAGACCGGGCCAACTATGCTGAGGCCGAAACAATGGCGAGAAACGCTTTGGCATTGTCTGAAAAAATTGGACGTCTTGAACTTATAGCTAGCCATCATCTAAAGCTGGCTCAGGCGTTAAATAAAATGGGAAGACATGAAGAAGCTATGCCTCATAATCGACGTTCCCAAGAAATATTTACAACCCTTGGAGTAGAGGCTTATCAAGATTTCACCCAGTCCTTGTCCCGCGTGACCGCAAAAAAGGAAAGTTGCCTTTATGTGGAAAGTATCGAACTGCAAAATATTAGATGCTTTTCCTCGCTGAAGATTTCATTTGTGGAATTGGAGAACGTTGCGCTTTCAAATGTTGTATTAGGGGGTAATGCCTCAGGTAAAAGCACACTGCTCCGGTGTCTAGCAGTTGGCTTATGTAATGAAACTGATGCGACAGCTCTTCTTGCGACCCTTCCTGGAGATTTCATCAATAGCGATGCTATTGAGGGTGTTATTAAAGTCGAACTTTGTCGCCGTGATAGTTTGGAACGTTGCTCTATCGTCACAAGGCTGAGCAGAGTTGAGGGAGCAGATCGATCAGTTGAAAAAGTTGAGAAAACAACTCATCCAGAAGAGAATTTTCCATGGAAAGATATTTTTGTTTGTGGTTATGGGACCAGTCGAGTAGCGACTGGCTCTGCGAGCCATGAATCGTACAGTCCAAGGTTGGCGGTTGCCACTCTATTTGATGAGCGTGCGCCGTTATGGAACCCTGAGGTGGCTCTTCTACGACGCCCCTTTGATCTGAGAAAGAAAATGGAGCAGCGCCTGCTTTGCGTCTTGATGTTGGATTCACCCAAAGACAGTGTCGTTTTCGGTCAGGGGCCTGCTTCAGTTCGAGGTCCTTGGGGAACGCGTTCCTTTGATGTACTTAGCGATGGCTACCGCAGTACATCACAATGGCTTTTGGATTATATGGCTTGGGCAATACTGGCCAATCGATTTGAGGATTTAAATAAGTTTAACGGGATTTTGTTGATTGATGAAATCGAACAACATCTTCATCCTCGATGGCAAAGACATATACTGCAAAGGTTGAATCTCCAGCTGCCAGGAACGCAGATTATTGCTACCACGCATACTCCGTTGATTGCAGGAGGAATTGTGGATGTTGAACCCTCCACCATTATTCGCTTGGCAGAGTGCACGGACTCGGGGGATACCCGTTTGGTCGAGCTGAATAAAGAACATTTCAGGGGAAAAAGAGCGGACCAAATTCTTGCTTCAGATGCATTCGGCCTTCCTACAAGCCGAAGTATTGGTAATACTAACGATGTTGATCGTTATACTGAATTATATGCGAAGCAGCGCAGCAATAACGAGGAAGCTGAGTTTCAAACACTTTCCTCACAACTGAAAAGGGATTTGAAATTTGGAGAAAGTGAATTCGAACAAGACATCGAGGATGCAATTGTCAAAACTCTAAAGGAAAAGCTTGGCCAATCTCTTTCTCAGCCATTTAGCATGGAGTTGAAGCAACAATTGCGAGAACTTTTCCCAAATGCATAATTCGTTATGATAAAAATCGAATTTAATATTCCCTCCAGCAATACATGGAGAGTTTGGTGTGCGAAATGCCAGCGGAAAACAGGCGAGTTAATCGATTGTTACGAAAATGACCGTGAAGCGCAAGTCACTAATCTATACAAGCAAAAAAGCATCAAAGATGAAGTGTTTCTTGCCAAAGATGGTCCGTTTCATGGCAAGTGTGCCTACTGCGAATGCAACCTTATAGATTTCCAACATGGAGATATTGAACACTTTCGCCCCAAAAAGGCTGTCACTGATGAAAATGACAATGTCGTAAACATTACTGATGCGGAGGGAAGAACGATTCCTCACCCCGGTTACTATTGGTTAGCCTATGACTGGACTAACTTGCTTCCATCGTGTGCAATTTGTAACCAACCTAGTACGGCGAATGGTGAAAAAAGGGGGAAGCGCAACCGGTTTCCTGTTGAAAAAGGACATGCATTAAAGCCATCCGAACTGGTTAATGAAAAGCCGTTGCTAATTAATCCCACTGTAGAAGATCCCAGTGACCACTTGGAAGTCGATGAGAATGGGTATATGATACCTAAGACTGATCGAGGCCGAATGTGCATCAAGGTTTTTGGCCTCAATGTGCGTGATCAGCTGGTCGATGAGCGTCGAAGAGCTATGACTGAAGCATTAGCAATACTTTACAAGATTATCATGTGTAAAGGGGAAGAAAGACGTGAGGCGGTGAGTAAATTAAAGAAGATTAGAGCAGGTGAGTTTGCTTATTCGTTGGCGGGACGCGCTAGCTTGAATGAGGTCGAACCTCACTTATCGGAGGGTTTAGCTGGTTAATCCAGTAATTGCAGGCGCGATGATCGAAATGATATATGATCCTGAGTTTCTGGCGAGAATCCGATTGTGTGACTCCTGCATGCTCTCGCAGAGGCTGAGCAAAGAGGTTGTTTTGAAGGAGTGTCCCGAAGGGGCTGTCTGCGTGAAGTGCTTGGATGAGCGAGAGGTGGGCTGATGGCAGGCGCAGGCAATGATTCAATGGACGTCACCGAAAGGACTAAATGATTGGCCATGAAGATTGAAGAATTAGCGAGAAATGCGGCCCAGCTGAGGGGAATCTTGGGGGCGGCAAATTGAGAAGATTGGGGGCTTGTCGTTTTCTGAGGTTGTTTTCTTTGTTTGAGGAGGAGGTGCGGCTGAGATTGGAGGTTGATGAGGATAATGATGAGTTGTTGTGGAGCGATGAGGTGGTGCGTGAGGAGGTGGAGGAGGTGGAGGAGGTGGGTGGAATCGGAATCCTAGAGAAGAAAGATGACGCGACGATTCGACTTCTTTTACTGATGAACATGACTCCCAAACAAGAAGCCGAGAGGTTGATGAATGAGCTGGTGCCATTCGCGAAGCGGATGCTGAAGGAGAACGGCTGCTTCCTGCCTTTTGGTGGATACATCAACGAACGGGGGGAGGTCGTTCACATGGGGGCGCAGATTGAAGGTGAAGAGTATTCGCTGCCATCTGATCTGCTGAGGGTGCTCCGAAAGGAACTGGTGGATCTGGCGCGTGCAGGGAAGGCGTGGGCCACGGGGGTGGTGTTTGATGTGACTGTGGCGGTGCCGCCAGCCAAGGTCAAAAGTGATGCCATCGAGATTGATCTGGATCACCGAGGAGACTATTCGGTCAGGGTCTATTATCCGTACACGATTGAGGTTAACGGCACTTGTGTGTTTGCTCCGATTTTTGCCAGCGAAGGAGATGGAGAGGTGTTTGTGGTGTGAAGAGGTGTTGTGGGATGGTCTAGGAGCGATGTCTGGTCATAAGGCCAATGTGCGGCGGGGCTTGTTGCAGACGCTGCTGGTGGATGTTGGGTGTGGCGGAGTGATGGGTTTGCTTACCGGATTTGGACGGCCATACCCAGGGGTGGCGCCCGCTACGCGAGCTTACCCCTGGCTACCTTCTGTGATCCCTCCGGGATCTACGGACAGCCGTGCGGCCCACGCACACTGAGGCTGCCGCTACTGGTGGGCATGGGGTGTGGCGGTGTGTTGGGTTTGCTTTGCGGTGGTGATGACGTGTTGCATCAGGGGCACCTCGCTGAGGCTTCCTTCTTCGCTAAAGCTACGAAGGACACGCGGCGGCCCTGGGGTGCATGACGCAGCTCCGTTGGGGCTGGGGGATGGCTGTCTTTGAAAACCCGGTACATCGCTGGTGCCGTCAGGTTTGGGTGTGGCGGTGGTTTGTGTCACCGCTACGCGGTTTGACGAAGCTGGGAGAGATGGGTGGTGCGGTTCCGTGGGTTGGCACCCACGGCTAGCGTTGTGCCAGCGCTACGCGCTTTCGGAGGGAGGGTGGTGGCGAGGCGGCTAGGGGGAGATGTGGCGGCGCTTTTTGCAGTCGCCCATTCTTCGCGCAGCGCGCTATGAAGGGCAGGCTTGCTGGTGGGCGTGGGGTGGGGCGGTGTGCTGGGTTTGCTTTCCGGATTTGGACGGCCATACCCAGGGGTGGCGCCCGCTGCGCGAGCTTCGCCCCTGGCTACCTTCTGTGATCCCTCCGGGATCTACGGACAGCCGTGCGGTCCACGCACACTGAGGCTGCTGCTGCTGGTAAGCGTGGGGCGGTGTGCTGGGTTTGCTTTCCGATGATTGATGTCCGGTTCCATGGTAGCCTTGCTGAGGCCCGGCAACCTTTCGCTAGGATGTGCAGTCCCTTTGGGACTTGGGTCAAGCGGCATGGGATGACCCAAGGCCCTGGAACCGGGCAAGAACATTCCACGGCTTCAGATGTGATGCCGCAGGAAAGACATTTCGATGAATTTTGTGCCCTCTGATGACTTACCCAAGTAGAACTATGCAGGCCTGATTATAATATGGTATTAAGTGGCATTTAATCGACGTATTCATAACTTAGCATGTGCTTCCGCTGGATTGGCTGAACTGCGCACTATGCATGGAACCGGACATGGCAAGGACGCAAGTACTGTTGGACTTGGGATTAGACCAACTCTCAAAAATCTTGTCACATTGCCCAGGCGGCGGAGCGGCACTACTGGCTGCGCTGTGTGCTTGCCTGTTATTTCCAAATAGCAGGTGGCGCACTTTCCTTGCCACTGGGGCCGCTGCGCTCGCCGGTTCAAAATGACAATCTTTTCGAGAACTGGTCTAGACACGTACGTCTCGCACTGGGAGCTGCGACGACTTTGGCAGTGTTTTTTGGGGAAACAAACGAGGCGACGCAGGGTATGTCATAACAACCTGCGACCTCATCTTATAGAATCTGAACTGCGAACGATTCCCTTTTTCGAAAGTTTTAATCCAACTGTACCCTCGCCAATCCCAGTAGCTGCTTCACGCGCCCAATCTCTGCTGCTGATGTCTTCGCCACAAAACCACGCGCATGGGCGAAGTGGACGTCGGGTTGTTTGTCGATGCGGGTGAAGTCGTAGAGAGGGTTGTCGTTGTGGCGGGAGAGGCCGTAGCCGGAGCCGCGGCGGTCGGGGTAGATGAGGGCGGCGACGGATTTGTCTTTGCCGATGGTGGAGAGATAACGATCAATGCCGGCGGAGGGCTCGTCGGGGAGGGGATCGGTGCGGGGGAGGAAGAGGATTTCGTGGTCGTCCACGGTCCAGATTTGTGCCTGCTGGGCGATGTAGTCGAGGCGGGTGCGGAGTTCGCGCAGGTATTCGAGGAGATCGGCGCCGATGTAGCTGAGGATTTCCCAGAGGGGCTCGCCGGGCTCGAGGCGTTTGGCTTTGGCGAAACGACGCAGCACGGTGATGTCGATGGGGGAGTTGAGCTTGTTCATGGTGTTGCGGTCCACGCCGAGCCACTTGGCGGTGACGTTGGGGCCGCGGGTGTCGAACCACTCGGCGGGCTCTAGCCAGTCGCAGAACTGGCGGGCGTCTTCATAGACGCCGAGATGCTGTAGCACGAGGCTCAGGGCGCACACGGGCGGATGATCGGCAGGGAATTGATGGTGGTCGAAGTTGTTGCGCTCTGGGGCGTGCTCGCCACCGACATCGACGACGGCTATCGTGGGATCGGCGAGATCTTCTGCGGTGGGTTCGCGGCGGACGATGGGCACGCGGTGGACGGCGGCGAGGAGGCTGCAGGCGAGGAGTTCGTCTTTATGGGAGCCGCCGGGGTGGGTGAGGATGAGGGTCAGGGACATGAAAGAAAATGAGATGGGGAGACAGTCAGAGGGGGAGATAATGAGATGGGGCGTGGAGCGGAGCGCAGGAGCTCGAGAGGTCAAGGAATAGTCAAGCTGTGCAAGGCGCGATGCTTGCCTTACCGTTCACTGTCGCTGCGTGGCAGCGGGCTGGATTACGGGCTTGAGGTACCCCTCGATGTTGTAGCTCCTGCGGGTCTCTTTGCCTTTGATGGTGGTGATCTCTTCAAACTCCACGGTCAGCCAGCCGAACAAACGGGTGCCGGGTTTGAAGCCCTCGTTTTTCATCCGGAATGCTTTCTTGGTGATGCGCCACTGCAGCTTTTCGCCTGGAATGGTCATGGGATAGGTGGCTTCGAAGGCGCAGGTGATCTGCTTCTTTTCGTCGAGCTTGAGCGTCAACATGCTCGCATAGGCGGGCATACCACCGGTGATGACCAGATCGACTCCTTGCCCGCGCTGGGTCGCTTCACAAAAGGACATGAGGTGCTTTCCCTGGTGGGTGGAGATGCAGTTGGCCGTGTGCTCGATCTTGCTGACTGTTTTGCGGTTTGCCGGGCCTCCGGCGATGGTGTCTTCCAAATGGCCGTCATCATGCTCGAGGATGTGCCAAGGATAGGACGACTGCTTGGATCTGAAAAAATCAGAATCGAGCGTGGCATCGATCACGGCAGAGACAGTCAAGGGATCGACACAGCGATCCTCAATTGTCTGGGCTTGGGTCTGAATCTCTCCCGCCATCCAGAACCCGAAGCAGCAGGTGAGGCACGCTGCTGCGAATCGGGTTCTCATATGAGCGGGGGTGGGAGTGGGTTACTCTCCTGGCAGCGGCTCTGTCGGCCATGTCTCCAGCCATGGGAGGCCGTAGGCGTTCAGGTCTGCCATGAAGGGATCGGGATTGAGCTGCTCAACGTTCCAGACGCCGGGCTGGCGGTACTCGGTGGGATTGGTGAGGAGCTGACGAGCGGCGATCATGGCAGGCACGCCGGTGGTGTAGCTGACGCCTTGGGAGTTGGTCTCCGCGTAGCATTCCTGATGATCGCAGATGTTGTACACGTAGTAGCGCAGCGGCTTGCCGTCTTTGCCCGTGCCTTCGATCCAGTTGCCGATGCAGGTCTTGCCCTTGGTGTCAGCACCGAGGGTGCCGGGTTCAGGGAGAAGGGTCTTGAGGAATTCGATGGGGATGATGTCCACGCCCTTGTGCTTCACGGGATGGATGCCGGTCATGCCCACGTTCACCAGTACTTCCATGTGCTTGATGTAGGCGTCGCCAAAGGTCATCCAGAAGCGTGCGCGGCCAATGTCGAAGTGCTTGGTGAGCGACTCCAGCTCCTCATGGTAGAGGCAGTAAATGTTCTTCGGGCCGATACCGTCGGGGAAGGGGAAGCTGCGCTTGATTTCGAGCGGCTTGGTCTCCACCCACTTGCCATCCTGCCAGTAGCGGCCGTTGGCGGTGACTTCGCGGAGGTTGATCTCGGGATTGAAGTTGGTGGCGAAGGCCTTGCCGTGGTCGCCGGCGTTGCAGTCGAGGATGTCGAGGGTATCGATCTTCGAGAAGTGGTGCTTCATCGCGTAGGCGGTGTAGACATTCGTGACGCCGGGGTCAAAGCCGCAGCCGAGCAGGGCGGTGAGGCCTGCTTTCTTGAACTTGTCCTGATAGGCCCACTGCCAGTGGTACTCGAACTTGGCCACGTCACGCGGCTCGTAGTTGGCGGTGTCGATGTAATGCACGCCGGCTTCGAGGCAGGCGTCCATGATGGTGAGATCCTGATAGGGCAGCGCGACATTGATGACGACTTCGGGCTTGTAGCTTTTCAGCAGCTTGACCAGCTCCGGCACATTGTCCGCATCCACGGCGGCGGTTTGAATCGGGCGCTTCAGTTCTGCGGCGATGCTGTCGCACTTGGATTTGGTGCGGCTGGCCAGCATGATCTCACCGAACACGTCGGGAAGCTGGGCGCATTTATGAACGACAACGCGGCCAACGCCGCCGGCTCCGATGATGAGGACTCTGTGGGACATGATTGGGAAATGACGAAATCAGAATGAGGAATGACGAAAAAGTGCCGAAAATGGCGGGAGAGCGAGTGTAGCAGACGGGGGGGGAATGCAAGCGACGGAAATGGTGGGAGGAGGTCAGGATGAGGGGCGTCCTCATGCACCTAACCTTGCTTGATCCTGCTGGCCCATGCGAGCACCTACCCTGAACGAGCTAAAGCTCAGAACTACTTTACAGGCGGTGGGCCACCGTTTCCTCGTGCGGGCTGCGCAGCGAGGAGATCGGTGAGGAGGCCGCTGGAGGAGGCTGGCATGAGGGTGACGGTGGCTTTGCCGTTGATGATTTTTTGGGCTTCGAGGACGTCGAAGACGGCTTGTGAGACGTCGGGGTCGTTGGAGATGTCGCGGAGGGCGTTGCCGACGATTTCGGGGCGGACGGCGGCGGCTTTGGCAAGCTCGATGGCGGCGGTTTTTTCGGCGGTGCTGGTGATGACGCTGACCTGATTAACACCGTCCTGCTTGATGGCGGAGGTGACCTGACGGAGGCGGTTGACGACCTTGCTTTCGATCTGCTTGATCATCATGGCATCGCGGAAGTGGACCTTGCGGATGTAAACACTGCCGAGCTTGTAGCCCCACTCATGGGACTTGGGGGTGACTTCGTTGCGCACGGTGTCGCTCATGACGTGACGATTCACGAGCATCTTGGCGAGCGGCAGATTGCTGAGGCAGCGAACGGTGGAGTTGCTGACGTTGGCGGAGAGGGAGCCGCGTGGGTCGGTGTTTTTGAAGAGGAAGGAGACGGGATCGCTGACGAACATCTCATACCAGATGCCGATGCCCATGGGGGCACCTTCTTCGGAGTTCACCGGCTGGCTGCGCAGGTACATCTGATCGAGACGCAGATCGACGATGTGGCATTTGCCGAGCCAGTTGACCAGGAATGCAGCGGGGCCAAGTTTTGCGGGCAGGAAGTGCAGGCCCGGTTCATCAAGTGTGCCGACGACTTTGCCAAAGAGCAGGTATACCTGGCTGCGGCGCTCCTGCACGACGGCATAGAGCCCGATGATGCGCCCGATGGAAAGGATCAGCGGCACCGCTATGCTGCAGCCGATGAAGGTGACTGCGGCTGCGAGGAGGAAGTTGGAGAAGGCGTCCATATGAGTGGTTGGTTCTATGTTCCTGGAGTTTTAATCCCTGCGGGTTTCGACGAAGACCTGGCTGGCCTTGTCGAAGAGGGCGAGGCGGACATTGCGCACGTAGGAGCGCAGGGCGGCGTTGCCGCGAGATTTGAGATCGAGTAGCTGGGAGGCGAGACATTTGAGGGGTTCGACTTCGGCCTCGGCTTTGAGGGTTTCGATTTCGACGGCGCGCTGGGACTGCACGATCTTCTGGTCGGCGCTGGCCTGGGCGAGGCTGATGTCCGAGGAGACCTGGTTGTAGGCGGTGTTGATGGCGGCGAGGGCGGACTCGACTTCATGCGGCGGATCGATCCCGGTGATCAGGGAGGCATCCAGCACGATGCCGTAACGAGCGGAGGAGCTCTGGCACTCGTGGTCCATGTGCTCGTTGAGGTCGCGCATGTTTTTGCGGATGTCGTTGATGGAGATGCCGATGGTGGAGGCGGCACCTGTGTGCTCTGGATCGGCAGCGGGATCAGGTGGTGCCTCGAAGGTGGCAATGCGCTCGCGTAAGACGCTGACGAAGTAGCCCATGACGTGGGCGTAGGCGTTCTTCACGCCGAAGACGAAGGCGTAGAGATTGCGCTCTGAAACGCGGAAGCGGATCTGGCCATTGAGTCCGACGTTGAGCTGATCCTTGGTGACGGCGTCGAGGATGCTGCCGGAGTTGTTGGCGGAGGGATCATCGGGATCCCAGGCCATGTTCACGGTGCTGGTGGCGATGTCCACTTTGTACACCTTTTCCCAGGGCCATTTGAAGTAGGGGCCGCCCGGCTGGATGACGCGCACCTGCGGGTAGTCGTAGCGCAGTTTTTGATCGGCGGTGAGATGCTCGGCGACGGGGTCGTCGATGGTGCGGAGATCGCCGACGCGCTGTGCACGGCCGAAGCTGGTTTTGACCGCGCGTTCGTTTTGGTTCACGGTATAAAACCCGGCGATCAGGTAACGCATGAGGAACCAGACGAGGAATCCAACAAAACAGCCAAAGGCAGTGGACATAGGAGGGAGAGGTTGCGGGCGGAGACTCCGGGGGAATGCCTCACCTGCCAACTACAAAGGTGCGCGTGGGTTGGAATTCGGCGAAGGCCGGGCACGGGTGATTTGAGCTGAAAATTGCAAACGGAGAACTGCAAACGGAGAACTGAAAATTGGCCAGAGGTGGAACACGGGGAATGCGGGTGAGGTGGGAGTGAAGAAAGTCTTGGGGGATGGGTCCGGCCATTTTGCTGCTTGACCCCGGGCGGGGTAAGAGGCAACTGCGGGAAACTACCATGAAAAATATTTCTCTTGTTCTCCTGCTTACGAGTGCACTGTCATTGATGAGCTGTGCCACGGGTTCAAAGCCGCAGCGCCAGCCGGTGGCAGGTGGTGAGATGGTCTCCTTTCCAAGCCAGCACATTTCGTTCTTTTTGCCAGATGGCTGGAAGGTGATGCCGAAAACGAAGGGCGAGGGGCGGCTGCTGGGTGCGGCGCATGATAACGGTGAGCAGCCAGGGGGCATCGTGTTTGCGCTGATCACGGCGCCTGATTCCAGCCACAAGGGAGTCAAAGATCCTTATTTCATCAAGGATTACCAGCGCGCCTGGAGTGCGAAGGGATTCACGAAGTTTGCCAAACCGCAACTGGTGACCGTGGGCGGACGTGAGGCGATGCGCTGCGAAGCGCGCAAGCCGGAAACGAATCAATCCTTCTTGAACTACACGTTCATTGAGAAGGGGAAGATGGTCGGCCTGCTGTTTGCCTACTATGGTATGCCGATCTCGCGCGGTCCGGCGGTGCAGCGGATCGTGGATTCGTTTTCGATACGCTGAAGCGAGAATGGGAGCAGGCCGGGACTTGGCAAGTCACGCTCCTTGGGAGGCGCGGCGCTCTGGGCAAGGGGGAGCTAGATTTGTGCGAATTGCGGTAAGGATGGTGGGCGCATAACACGCCGGAACCGGCTGAAGCCGGGACTAAACTACATGGTCTGCGGCCTTCGTTCGTCGCCGCGCAAGCGCAGTCCAAAAAAAAGACCATGAGATTGAAGTCTCATGGTCTGCTGTGCTCGGGTGAAGAGCGAATCTAGTTGCTCCAACTCAAATGGTCTTGCGCTTGCGCTTGATATTGAGATGGATCGTGGCGCGCTGGATGGCTGCCATGGCGGCTGCAACTTCTTCCTGATGTTCACCGGGCTTGAGGGTTTCGAGGGCCTTCTTGGCGCGGGCAATGGCTTCTTCTGCTGCAGCTTCGTCAATCTTGTCGGCGTCGATAGCAGCATCCGTGAGGATGCGGGTGACGGAGCCGGTGACTTCGACCAAGCCTTCGCCGACAGCGAGTTCGATGGTTTTGCCACCTTTGGTGATGCGCAGCTCACCGGGGACCAGAGTGGTCACGAGATTGCTGTGCGCAGGCAGGACGCCCATTTCACCCTCATACCCCGGAAGCACGACGGTATCGACCTCATCGGAGTAGATGCGGGCTTCAGGGGTGACGATTTCCAGTTTGAGAGGCATGAGATGGAGAAATGACGAATGACGAAATCAGAATGACGAATGAATGACTAGTCCTTCTTAACGCTGTCGATGCCGCCCTTCATGTAGAAGTTGGCTTCAGGGACGCTGTCGTGCTTACCATCGAGAATTTCTGCGAAGCCCTTGATGGTGTCGGCCACCTTGACGTATTCGCCTTTGGTGCCGGTGAAGATTTCGGCCACATGGAAGGGCTGGGAGAGGAAGCGCTGGAGCTTACGAGCGCGGAAGACGGTGAGTTTGTCTTCTTCGCTGAGTTCGTCCATGCCGAGAATGGCGATGATGTCCTGAAGGTCTTTGTAGCGCTGAAGGACGCGCTGCACACCACGGGCGACGCGGTAATGTTCTTCACCGACGATTTCAGGCGCGAGAGCCTTGGACACAGAGGCGAGAGGATCCACAGCAGGGTAGATGCCCAGCTCAGCGAGGGAACGCTCAAGCACGACGGTGGAGTCAAGGTGGGCGAAGGTGTTGGCCGGAGCAGGGTCGGTCAAGTCATCAGCAGGGACGTAAACGGCCTGGAAGGACGTGATGGAACCGGTCTTGGTGGAGGTGATTCGTTCCTGCATCATGCCCATTTCTGCGGCAAGAGTCGGCTGGTAACCCACGGCGGAAGGCGTACGTCCAAGGAGAGCAGACACTTCGGAACCGGCCTGGGAGAAACGGAAGACGTTGTCCACGAAGAAGAGCACGTCCTGATTCTTTTCATCACGGAAGTACTCGGCCATGGAGAGGGCGGAAAGGGCGACGCGGAGACGGGCACCTGGAGGCTCATTCATCTGGCCGTAAACAAGGGCCACCTTGGAGCCGGGCTCGCTGATGTAACCACCCTGATCGTTCTTCACGATGTCGTGGCCGTTTTTCTTCACCTTGATAACGTCGGACTCGATCATTTCATGGTAAAGGTCGTTACCTTCACGGGTTCGCTCACCCACGCCGGCGAACACGGAGTAACCACCGTGGCCTTTGGCGATGTTGTTGATGAGCTCCATGATGACGACGGTCTTGCCGACGCCAGCACCACCGAAGGCGCCGACTTTACCACCCTTGGTGAAAGGGCAGATGAGGTCGATGACCTTGATGCCGGTTTCGAGGATCTGAGCGGAAGGATTCTGATCGACAAGAGCAGGAGCGGCGCGGTGAATGGCGTAGCGCTTTTCTGTTTTCGGGTCGGCTTGGTCATCGCAAGCGTCACCGGTGACGTTGAAGATACGACCGAGCACTTCTTCACCGACAGGAACGGTGATCGGGCCACCGGTGTCGGTGACGTCCATGCCGCGCTTGAGACCTTCCGTGGAAATCATGGCGATGGAGCGGACCCAGCCGTCACCCATGTGGCTCTGAACTTCGCAAGTGAGGCGGACCTGCTTGCCAGCCTGGTTGAAGTTGATTTCGAGGGCGTTGTAGATGCCGGGCAGCTTGCCAGTGGCGGAGAAATCCACGTCCACCACGGGACCGATGACTTGAACGATTTTGCCGATGTTGCTCATAAAGAAGGGAAAAGTGAGAAGGGAGAAGTGAAGGGGGCTTATTCAAGAGCCATCTTGGCGGTGGTGATTTCGAGGAGTTCGTTGGTGATCGCGGCCTGACGGAGCTTGTTGTACTCAAGGCTGAGGTCCTTGATCATCTGCTTGGCGTTGTCTGTGGCGTTCTTCATGGCCACCATTCGGCTGGAATGCTCGGAAGCGCGGGATTCGAGCACCATTTGATACACGGTGTCGTTCACATACTGAGGCAGGACCGTCTCAAACACCACAGCAGCGCTGGGTTCAAACTTGTATTCGAGAGAATCAGCCGCAGTTGGGGTGACCTCGATGCCGAACTCACGTTTGCCACCCAACGTCACCGGATTCACGGGGAGCAACTGCTCAACCGATGGAAGGATGGTGACGGTGTTGATGAAGTTGTTGAAGACAGCGAGCACCTTCTTGTATTCGCCGGTGAGATACTTTTCCTGGATGAAGCGGCTGACAGCGCGCACTTCAGCAAACTTGGCAGGATCCTTGATCGGGAAATCAGCCACCAGGGTGCGGCGCAGACGGTTGATGGCCTGAACGGATTTGCGTCCGATGGTGACGTATTCGACTTCGCCTTCTATCTTTGTGGTGAGGAGCTTCTTGAACAGGTTGGTGTTCAAGGCACCGCAGAGACCTTTGTCGGAAGCGATGAGGAGGACGAGGGTCTTGTCTCCCTTGCCTTCGGCGAAGTAGGGGTGGATACCTTCTTCGGCATGCGCCTTCAAGTTCACGAGAACCTTGTTGAGCATCTCAGCGTAGGCACGGCCATGGCTGGCCTGATCCTGCGCTTTTTTCATCTTCGCAGCCGCGACGAGCTGCATGGCCTTGGTGATCTGGGCCGTGTTTTTGACCGATTTGATTCGGCGTCGGATGTCGCGGGTGGAGGGCATGTGAGCGAG
Organism: Verrucomicrobiaceae bacterium; assembly: GCA_027490195.1. Lineage (GTDB taxonomy): Bacteria > Verrucomicrobiota > Verrucomicrobiia > Verrucomicrobiales > Verrucomicrobiaceae > Prosthecobacter. The sequence continues at coordinate 16,691 of JAIXYN010000003.1, forward strand.
GAGCTAGGAGCGTGTAGCAGGAAACCGGAGAACTTTACTTCCAGGAGGCTTTGAAGTCGTCGAGGGCGGACTTGAGGCCGGCTTCGACATTGTCGAGGGTCTTTTCGTTGGCGAGCTGATCCATGAGCTCGCTCTTGCGGGTGCTGAGGTAGTCTTCCAGTTTGGCCTGGAATTCCTTCACGCGATCCACAGAAACGGAATCGAAGTAGCCCTTCTGCATCGCGTAAAGCGTGCTGACCATGATCGGCAGGCTCTTCGGCTGATACTGCTGTTGCTTGAAGAGTTCCACGATGCGAGCACCGCGGTCGAGCTTGGCTTTCGTGCCGGCATCGAGGTCGGAACCGAACTGGGCGAAAGCGGCGAGTTCGCGGAACTGGGCGAGGTCGAGCTTCGTGGTGCCGGAGACCTTCTTGATGGCCTTCGTCTGAGCGGCAGAACCCACGCGGGACACGGAGAGACCGACGGAAATGGCAGGGCGGATGCCTTGATAGAACAAGTCGGTTTCGAGGAAGATCTGGCCGTCGGTGATGGAGATCACGTTCGTCGGGATGTAAGCGGACACGTCGCCAGCCTGAGTCTCGATGATCGGCAGAGCAGTCATGGAGCCACCGCCGTAGTTTTCGCTGACGCGGCAGGAGCGCTCAAGCAGACGGGAGTGGAGATAGAACACGTCACCTGGATAAGCTTCACGACCGGAAGGACGCTTCAGGATGAGGGAAACCTGACGATAGGCAACGGCCTGCTTGGAAAGGTCATCGAACACGATGAGGACGTCTTGGCCCTGATCCATGAACCACTCACCGATGGCGCAACCGGAGTAAGGCGCGAGATACTGATTCACCGCGGAGTCAGAAGCGGAAGCGCTGACGATGGTGGTGTATTCCATGGCACCGGCGTCTTCGAGAGTCTTGACGACTCGGGCGATGTTCGACTGCTTCTGGCCGATGGCGACGTAGATGCAGTAGAGAGGCTTGTGGCCCTTGAGCTTGCCCTGTTCGGCTGCCTTGTTCTGCTGGGCCTGGGAAATGATGGTGTCCACCGCGATGGTGGTCTTGCCGGTGGAACGGTCACCGATGATCAACTCGCGCTGGCCACGGCCAATCGGGATCATGGCGTCGATGCTCATGATGCCGGTCTGCACAGGGACGGACACGGACTTACGGGCAATGATGCCAGGAGCGAGCTTTTCGACAGGATACTGGGTTTCACCCTTGATGTCGCCTTTGCCGTCGATGGCCTGACCGAGGGCGTTCACGACGCGACCGAGGAGGCTCTTGCCGACTGGCACAGAAAGGAGGCGGCCGGTGGTCTTGACTTCGTCACCTGCGCGGACGTTTTCGCCGGAGCCGAGAAGCACGCAGCCGACTTCGGTTTCTTCGAGGTTCAGAGCGAGACCGTAGACACCGCCGGGGAACTCGATCATTTCATTGAGCATGACATCGCTCAAGCCTTCAATCTTGGCTGCGCCGTCACCGATTTCACGTACGACGCCCACATTGGACTTCGTGACGGCGGTCTTGAGGCCGGCGATTTGGGATTCGATCTCCTGGAGGATGTTGCTCATGGTATTGCGGGTTTAAAAAACTGAGAGAGGGGCTGAGGGCGGAAAAATTAAGCGGAAAGGGAGTCTGACAGGGCTTTGAGACGGGCTTTGACACTGCCATCCCAAACGTCGGAACCGACTTTCACGCGGATGCCGCCAAGCAGCTCTGGATTGACACTGAATTCAAGGGTGAGCGGGCGGCCGTACTTCTTGGAGAGGCTGGCCTGGAGCTCGGACTGGGTGGCGGGAGCCAGCGCGGTGGCGCTTTCCACGGCGGCACGCTGACGATCCACTTCATTGCCCACGAGGCGGGCGAAGGCATCGAGAATGCCGATGAAACCACGGGGTTTGCTTTGGGCCACGCTGTTGACCACGGTGCGCACGCGGGACTCATCCAGTTTCCCGTCTGCGATACAGGCGCGAAAAAGCTGGCGGGAGGTGCGGCGGGCTTCTTTGGTGATCTTCATGGTGGCGAAGCGGCGGAAAAATTAAGCGGAGACCTGGGCGGAGGTTTCCTGATTGATGCGGGACTGGTCTTCGGTGTTGAGCACCTTGCCGGTGACACGGCTGGTGGCGTCGGAAACCATGCGACCGAACTCACGCTTGAGCTGGGACATGAGTTGCTCTTGCTCAAGCTGGGCGGCTTCACGAGCCTTAGCGATGATGGTGTTGGCAGAGGAAACGGCCTCCTGCTGGCGGCGCTCCTGGATAAGCTTGGCGGCGTCGTCAGCTTCCTTCACAAGGCGGGCTGCATCAGCCTCTGCTTTGTCGAGGATGGCCTGGGAATTCTTCGCGGCCTCAGCCGCGTCGCGGGTGATTTTTTCGAGCTTGGCTTCGCCATCGGCGATGCGCTGGCGACGCTGCTCCAGCATGCCCATGATCGGACCGAAGGCGTACTTCTTGAGGACGGTGTAGACCAGAATGAAAATGATAACTTGGGCAAAGAACTTGCCCCAAGCGAGGCCGAAGTCGCCTGCGATCTGATATGCGATGCCTTTGATCTGGTCCATGACAGTGTAAAAAGAGAGAGAAGAGAAAGTTAGCTGCGGCGGGCTGCGAACAGCCCGCCGCGAAATTCAGGGCTTACCTGCCAAGAATGAAGGACAGAATGCCCAAACCTTCTGCAAGGGCCATGGCAATAATGCCGAGTGTCAGGATGTTGCCGAAAGCGCCAGGATTGCGGCCGACGGCTTCCACAGCCTTGGAGCCGATGAGGCCCACGCCGATGGCGGCGCTGCCTGCACCGAGACCTGTGGCGATGCTGCCAGTGATTCCAGCTGCTGCTGCGGCTGGAGCATGGGCGGCGGCTTCTTGTGCCATAGAGAGGAGTTCCATTGTCATAATATTAGTCGAGTTTGTGGTTTGTTGTGTCACCGGCGTCCACGCGTTGCGCATGGTCCCGCAGGCAAAGTCAGAGATTAGTGATGCGCGTCCTCGTGACCGTGGTCGTCATGAGAAGTGGAGAGCTGGATGTAAACCGCGCTGAGCAGGGTGAACACGATGGCCTGAAGCAGGCCGACCAGAAGTTCCATGAAGTAGAAGGGGAAGGGGGCGAGGACGCTGCCGATGAAGCCGCCCATGCCACTCATGGTGTGCAGCACGTTTTCACCGGCAAGGACGTTGCCGAACAGTCGGAAGGAAAGCGTGACGGGGCGGAAGACAATTGAGAAGACTTCGATGACGCCGACGAACAGGAAGACCATAGCAACCATGGCACCCATGATTCCCTTCAGGCCGCCCTTTGCACCGAACGTGTGAACAATGAAGCCCCAAACGCCGACTTCTTTGATAGTGATGTAAAGCCAGACCAGGAACATGGAGACCGAAAGACCGAAGGTCATGTTGAGGTCAGCCGTTGGCGCGCGGAGCAGCGGATCATGCACTTCCTTGACGCTCATGAAGCCGGTGCCTTCGCCCCAGCCAATGGTGCCGACGCCCGGAAGAAGGCCGAACCAGTTGGAAACGAGGATGTAAATGAAGATGGTCGCCAGAAGAGGGAAGACGCGGGGAGCGATCTTGGCGCCGACAATGCCTTCGACCTGGCCATAGAGAAACTCGACCACCAGTTCGAAGAAGTTCTGCGCCTTGTGCGGGATCAGCGTCATGTTCTTCGTCGCCTTGGTGGCGAACCACAGAATCAGGCCGACCACAACACCAGCGACGAGCAAGGAATTTGTCAGAAAGGCCAGATTGCTGCTCTCTTTGAGAAACTCCGACGCATAGCTGTGCACATTCGCGAGCAGCGGCGAGAAGGAGGTTGAAGGGAGAAACGTAAGCAACATGAGGGTAAGGGCTACCGGGAATGGTCGGTGTAGGGACTGACCGCGATGGCGGGCGTTTTTTTTAGCGACATGAGAGGCGGGTAGCAAGCCCTATTTGTGAAATTTTTCACAAAGTCTCCGTTAGCTGTTCTCACTGAAGGATTATTTATCTTCTTCAGGTGATCAATGATGGGCATTTGTGGCGGGCGGAAGAGGTGCTTTTGGATCGCTTTCGAATGATTTAGTGAGGATCGTGCGTTGGTGTCCGGGCTGATTATCTAAACGTAGCCCCCGTAGTTTTTCCTGAACTGATGCCTTTCCTTGAAGAAGTGCCGCCAATGGCTCGACATCCCTTTCGTCGCGTGCGATTTTTTTCATGATGTTCTTCCGCCTCTTTTGTGCACTTTTTGCTCTCGCTCTGCTGGCTGCGACGGCTGGTGCCGCAGTGAAATCAAAGGCGAAGGTGTTTTCCGCAGAGGGAAAGCCGAATGTATTGTTCATCATTGCGGATGACCTGCGGGATTACGCAGGCTGGATGGGCGGGCACCCGCAGTCAGTGACGCCCAACATGGACCGCCTGGCAAAAATGGGCATGCGGTTCACCAATGCCCACTGCAACTACGCTCTGTGCAATCCTTCCCGCGCCTCGCTGCTCACGGGCATGCTGCCGTCATCAAGCGGCGTGTATGGTAACGAGCAGGACTGGCGGCGCAGCGTGCAGATCACGGGCAAACCGACTCTGCCGGAGTATTTCAAAGGCCGAGGCTACACCACGGCTGCGGCAGGGAAAATTTTCCACGCCAATCATGGTGGTCCAGATGGGCGTCTGACCGGATGGCATGGCGGACGGCGCGGCTTCGAACTGGATTCGGCCTGGGACTTGCGTTTCCCTCAAGCGGGGGTGCAGATTCCGGATCTGCCGGTGCACACGGGGCAGAACTTCAACGGACTTAACATCTGGCACTGGGACTGGGGTGGTGTTCCCGTTGACGAAGAAAAGACCGACGATGGGCAGATCGCCACGTTTGCCGCTGATTTTCTCAGCAAGAAATCGAAGCAGCCCTTCTTCCTCGCGTTGGGGCTCTACCGTCCGCATTCTCCTTGGTATGTGCCTCAGAAGTACTTCGATGCGCTGCCGCTTGAATCGATCAAGCTGCCAGAAGCGAAGGTGGATGATCTCGATGATGTGCCTGCCGTCGCGAAGACCCAACTCAAGGAGGGGCTTCACAAGCTGATCGTCGAAAAGAATCTCTGGAAGGAGGCCGTTCGCGCCTACCTTGCCAACGTGGCGTTTTGTGATGCCATGCTGGGTCGCATTCTGAAAGCCGTCGAAACTGGGCCGAATGCGAAGAACACGATCATCGTCTTCACCTCCGATCATGGCTGGTATCTCGGGGAGAAGCAGATGTGGCACAAAGGCAAACTCTGGGAGCCAACAACGCGCGTGCCTCTCTCGATCTACGCTCCGGGTGTCACTCAACCGGACAGCCTCTCATCTCAGCCAGTGGCTCTCATTGATCTCTATCCGACACTATGCGATCTCACCAAATTGCCGCTGCCGGAGCATCTGGATGGCAGCAGTTTGAAGCCGCTGCTGCGGGACCCGAAGACCAAGCGTGACCAGCCTGCCATCACCTGCATGAACGGTGGCAAAAACGCCGGATATGCCGCGCGCGATGAACGCTGGCGCTACATTCGCTACGCCGATGGCAGTGAGGAACTTTACGATCATCAAACCGATCCGAACGAGTGGACGAATGTTGCCTCGAAGCCGGAACACGTGGCGCTGAAGGCTTCGCTGGCCAAGTTTTTTCCGAAGGAGTTCAAGAGCGCCGTGCGCCCGGTGGCTGAAATCATCGGGGCTGCCAGCCCTGCGGGTTCGGTTGATCTTTTGTTGAACATTGGCGATGTGCTCAGCGCTGCTGATGCGCCCAAGCTTCAGGGTAGGGGTGTTTTTATCGATGCCTTCTTTGAATTTGATCCGCTGGTGGATCCGGACAGCACGCTGCTGTCACAAGGGGATGAGCAGTCCGGCTATGCCCTGCATCTGGTGGCTTCCCAACCCACGCTGACCGTGTTTACGAATGGCAAAAGTACGACCATCAGCGGTGCGGTACTCGAAAAAGGCCGCGTGAATATTCGTGCACAGATCGACACCGGCGGCGTCATCACGCTTGCCGTTCCAGGGCATAGTGAAGTGCTGGGAGTGGCCCCGTTTGAACAGGGATTTCCTCAGGAACCCAAAGTAGGCGTTTTCGCCGGGCAAAGCTTTGGTGTTTTAACCACAGCCAAATACCCCAACAGCACACCGTTTGACGGCATGGTTTATCGTCTGAAACTCACGATCCTTCCACCCCATCAGGTGGCCGTGCCGGCAGCAGTTCAAGCGCCGTCACCAATACCAGCCCCCGCCCAGGAGAAGGACCCCTAGTGCGTGATTTATCAGATGCAGATTAGCAATAGTGCTGGTGAGTGAACATTCGCGGTTTACTATCCGCCCCACAAAAAATCATGCGCGCACGCATCATCAAAGACTTTCGTTTCGAGGCCGCCCAGACGCTGCCCAATCTTCCTGGCGACCACAAATGCACCAAGATGCATGGCCATTCCTTCAAACTGGAAATTGCCGTCGAGGGCGAGGTGGACCCAAAGATAGGCTGGGTCTATGACCACGCGGAAATCTCCAGGGCGATGAAGCCGATCATGGACCGGTTGGATCACTCCTATCTCAATGAGATCGAAGGCCTGGAAAATCCTACCATCGAGTATATGGCCGCTTGGCTCTGGAAAAAACTGGCCCCGCAACTGCCCGGTCTCTGTGAAATCGTGATCCACGAGACGCCCAACGCCCGTTGCGTGTTTCGTGGCGAGTTTTGAGTGAAAGTGCTCACGGCAACGCGTGCCTAGCTGTGTCGCTGTAGCGTGCAGTATGATTGCATCTGCGCTGGATCAGGACTTGTCGGCGTTTAGTCATGGCTATAGTGCGTGAACTTCACATATCATGCCTGTCCTCACCGAACGCAAAACGCAGCCGCAGTATGATGTCATTGTCGTGGGCTCGGGAGCTGGCGGTGGCATGGCGGCGATGATTCTTGCTTTGAACGGTGTGAAGGTGCTCATGATCGAGGCCGGGCGTAATTATGAGCCGGTGAAGGAGACGCCGATGTTCAACACGCCGGAGATGGCGCCGCTCCGTGGCGCGCCCACGCCGGATCGTCCCTTCGGCTTTTATGATTCCAACATCGGCGGCTGGCAGGTGCCGGGCGAGCCTTACACCAACAAGCAGGGCACGGAAGGCGACTTCTGGTGGTGGCGCGCGCGCATGCTCGGCGGGCGCACGAATCACTGGGGTCGTATCTCGCTGCGCTTTGGCGAGTTTGATTTCAAACCGAAATCCCGCGATGGACTCGGTGTGGACTGGCCGATGAACTATGCCGACATGGCCCCATGGTATGATCGCGTGGAGCAGTTGATCGGTGTCTATGGTGAGAACGACGGCATCGCGAATGCGCCGAACTCATCTCCCGGTGTGCTGATGCCGCCACCGAAACCACGTGTGGGGGAATTGCTCGCGAAGAAGGCGGGGAGGAAACTCGGAGTGCCTGTCGTCGCCGCACATCGGGCGGTGCTCAGTCAGCCGATGGATTGGAAAAATCTGCCGAAGGTGCTGTTTCCAAACAATCCCAAGGCGCAGGAGATTCTGGGCAAAGACATGATGTCACGCGCCGCCTGCTTCTGGGCCACGAATTGCATCCGTGGCTGCAGCATCCGGGCGAACTTTCAGAGCACGACCGTGCTGCTGCCGCCTGCGCTGGCCACGGGAAATCTGGACATCATTACGGACGCGATGGTACGTGAAGTGGTGCTGGATGAAAGCGGCAAAGCCACGGGCGTGCATTACATTGACAAGGTCACCCGCCGTGATGCGATTGCGAAAGCGCGCGTGGTCATTCTCGCCGCGAGCACCTGCGAAACCTCGCGCATCCTACTGAATTCAAAGTCACGCGACAAGGGCGGCCTCGCCAACTCTTCGGGGCAGGTGGGACGCAACCTCATGGACAGCGTCGGCACGCGTCTGGCGGCTCACATTCCTGCTATGGAGGATCTGCCGCCTATGAATGAGGATGGCGCAGGCGGGCTGCACTCTTATGTGCCGTGGTGGCTGGTGAATGATCACGCCAAGCTCGGCTTTGCCCGTGGATATCACATCGAGATGGGCGGCGGCAGGCAGATGCCGGAGGTGAAGAGCTTTGGTTATCTTGATGCGACTTCGCCGGGAGTCTATGGCCGCAAGCTCAAGGAGGAAGCAAGCCGCTTCTACGGCGCGCAGTTCAGCTTTTCCGGACGCGGTGAGATGATTCCGAATAAAGACTGCTACAGCGAGCTTGATCCCAACGTCGTGGATCAGTGGGGCATTCCCGTGCTGCGTTTCCACTGGAAATGGAGCGATCACGAGATCAAACAGGCGGAACACATGCAGCAGACCTTCGCGGCCATGCTCGAAGGCATGGGCGGCAAGGCCAAGCCGCTCAGCGGTGCGGACGCCATTCAGCGGCCCGGCGAGATCATCCACGAAGTCGGCACAGCCCGCATGGGCGACAAGGCTGCTGAGAGCGTGACCAACCAATACTGCCAGACCTGGGATGTGAAGAACCTTTTCCTCATGGACGGTTCCGTCCTGCCCAGTAACCCCGACAAAAACCCCACCCTCACCATCCTCGCCCTTGCCTGGCGGTCCAGTGAGTGGCTGATGGAGGAGATGAAGCGAGGGAATATTTAACCGATCTGCGCCATGTCTGAGTCTTCTCCCATCTCCCGACGGAACGCCCTGAAAGGCCTCCTCAGTGGCGCCGCCGGTGCGGCTGCCTTGCCTGCCATCGCCGCGCCAAATCAAACCGAGCCGGCACCTCCAGTTCATCCTTCGCGTTTTGTCTTCCATGACCCTGACTTCATGCAACCGCTGAAGTTTCCGTGGGAAAAGCTGCTGTCTGCCGAGGAAATGGCCACCACGCAGGCCCTAGCGGATTTGATCCTGCCGAAGGATGAAACTTCTCCCGCCGCCTCGGAAGTGGGCGTTCCAGATTTTATCAATGAGTGGGTCAGTGCCGATTATCCCGCGCATCAGGAGGACCGTGAGGTCATTCGCGGCGGCATCGGCTGGCTCAATACGGAGAGTTTTAAGCGCTTTTCGAAGCGTTTTGAGGAGTTGGGCGTCGATCAGCAGTCTCAGATCGCCGATGACATCTGCGATGCGGCCAAGGCCAAACCGGAGCACCTTGTCGGGGCGGTCTTTTTCAAGCGCTTTCGCCAGCTCTGTGTCGGCGGTTATTATAGCCATAGTCAGACCTGGAAAAGCCTCGGTTACGTGGGCAATATCAGCGTTGGCGGCCCTTATCCCGGGGTTTTGCCAGAGGTCATCGAGAAGCTGGGGCTGCAGGACGTGGTTTAGGCCCGGATTTGGGACTGAAAAAGACTTCGTTTGGAAGCAAAAAATCCCTTTGCTCGCCTCTTCATCTTGCTAGTCTGAAAAGGTCATCATCGAGCACGTTTCCGGTAGCGGTTTCATGGACGGATACAGTCGATGGTCAGCCTCTTCAAATCCTATGTCCGAACAGTCCTCTGAGCAGAACACTGCTTTCAATACCGGTGTGGCCGAAAACCAGGCCTACGGTGCCGATCAAATTCAAAAACTCGAAGGCCTTGAAGCCGTCCGGCTGAGGCCTGGAATGTACATTGGTGACCCCGATGAGCGCGGCCTCCACCACTGCGTGTTTGAAGTGGTGGACAACTCTATCGATGAGCATCTCGCTGGTCATTGCAAAAACGTCTGGATCTCCATCCACACGGATGGCTCCATCACCATTCAGGACGACGGGCGCGGCATTCCCGTGGAAATGCACAAGGTGGCGAAGATTCCCACAGTGGAACTCGTCCTCACCAGTCTGCACGCTGGCGGCAAGTTCGGCGACGGAGCGTATGAGTTCTCCGGCGGCCTGCATGGCGTGGGTGCCAAGTGTACGAACGCCCTGTCCGACTGGTTCAAGTGCGAGGTCTTCCGCGACGGCAAGATCCACGCCATCGGCTTTGAGCGTGGCAAAACGACGGAGCCGCTGACCGTCCTGGGCGATCTCGATGATCCAAAGACCACAGGCACCAAGATTTCCTTCTTCCCGGACGCCTCGATCTTCACCGTCACCACGACGTATAACTTTGACCGTCTGCTTGTCCGCCTGCGGGAGCTTGCCTTCCTGAATCCCGGCATCCACATCACGCTCACCGACGAGCGCGCAGAGCCGCAGCGCCAGGAGGTCCTGTTCTACCAGGAAGGTGTGAAGCAGTTCGTGCGCGAGATGGGTGCTGACAAGGACAAGATCCACCCTGAGCCTGTCGCGCTTGCAGGTCGTCGTGAAGTGCCCATCGACGACAAGAAGAAGTTCATCCTCGTTGATTGTGTGTTGCAATGGAACAAGGGGCTCAATGAGCAGACGCTCTGCTTTGCGAATGCTATTCCGAATCCGGACGGCGGCACGCACTACAGCGGCCTCAAGACGGCGCTGACCAAGGCGGTGAAGCAATACATCAACGCCAACCCGAAGAGCTTTAAAGAAAAGCTACCTGATATTGAAGGCGATGATTGCCGCGAAGGCATGATCTGCGTGCTGAGTGTCAAGCTCACCAATCCGCGCTTCAACTCGCAGACCAAGGTGAAACTGGTGAACGGCGAAGTCGAAGGCGTGGTGAACTCCATCGTCTATGAAGGCCTGCTGCGCTTCTTTGATGAGAATCCCGATACGGCCATCGAGATCATCAAGAACATCATCATTGCCGCGAAGTCCCGCGAAGCAGCGCGCAAAGCCCGTGAAGCGATCCGCAAGGATGCCATGAGCAGCGGCGGCCTGCCCGGTAAGCTGGCTGACTGCTCTGAGCGCGATCCTGCTAAGACCGAGTTGTTCATTGTCGAAGGTGACTCCGCCGGTGGCTCCGCCAAGATGGGCCGCAACCGCCACAATCAGGCGATCCTGCCGCTGCGTGGAAAGCTCATCAACACGGAGAAGGCCCGCCTTGAGAAGGTGCTTCAAAACAAGGAAGTCCAGACCATGATCACAGCGATCGGCACCGGCATTGGTGGCGACAGCGAGGTGGAGGGCTCCTTCAACATCGACAAGCTCCGCTACCATAAGATCGTCATCATGACCGATGCCGACGTCGATGGCAGCCACATCCGCACCCTTTTGCTGACCTTCTTCTTCCGCCAGATGCCGGAGCTCGTGAAGCGCGGTCACATCTATGTCGCGCAGCCGCCGCTGTATCAGGTGACGCGTAAAAAGCGCGAAGAGTATGTGCAGAGTGATGCCGAGATGGACGCCATTCTGCTCGAACTCGGCTCTGGCGAAATCAGCCTCCGCAACATTGCCGATGGCAGCAGGCTCGCCGCCGACCGCCTCAAGGCGATTCTCGATCTGCTCGTTCCCGTTGCCAAATTTGCCGACATCATCCGCCGCCATGGCGCTGACTTTGAGCACTACCTCCAGGCACGCGACGAAGCCACCGGCAACCTGCCGCATCACCTCGTCGTGATTCGTGAAGGCAACGAGGTCGCTATTCATTATTTCCACAGCAATGAGCAACTCGCTGGCTTCGCACGTGAAAACAACGACCTGCATCTCTTTGGCAATCCCGCAGCCGTGGAAGCCAATGGCAATGGCACTGTCGCCTTGCCGAAGTCTCACCGTCGTGCGCGTCTCATTGAGATCCATGAAGCCCACGGCATGAAAAAGCGCTTCCAGCAGCTCGATGAACTCGGACTGCACGTGGATCACTTCAGCAGCCAGGACAAGCCGCTCTTCGAGGTCATCGAAGGCGATGGCGACAACGCCAAGGTGCATCCCGTCTTCAGCATCCCGGGCATTCTCGACAAGGTCATGGAGATCGGCAAACGCGGCATGGAGATCAAGCGATTCAAAGGTCTGGGTGAAATGAATGCCAAGCAGCTCTTCGAGACCACCATGGACCCGAACAAGCGCACGCTGCTCCAGATCAAGCTGGACGAAACCAACGCCCACGAAGCCGAACGCATTTTCACCATTCTGATGGGCGACGTGGTCGAGCCACGAAAGCATTTCATCGAAGAGAACGCCCTCAACGTCCGCAACCTCGACGTCTAGGAGCGAATCAAGAGGCCAACAAGCTGAGATGGGCACGGTCGATCTACATGAACTTAAAGTCTATCAACTCGCGATGCGGGTAGGTGAGGACGTGTGGACTTTGACCGTCGGCTGGGAATGGATCACGAAGCAGACGGTCGGATTGCAATGGGTTCGCGCTGCCGATGGCATCGCCGCCAACATCGCCGAGGGCTACGGACGTTGCTCAGCCAAGGAGAATGTCAGATTTTGCCACGATGCGATGGGATCTCTCCGTCAGACGCAAACTTGGCTCGAAAAGGCGACGGCTCGCAGGTTCGTCACCGAATCTGTGGCCAGAGACCTCTCCCTGAAACTCGACTCTCTCCGTCGTCAACTGGACAGCTACATCGACTCCTTTGATCTCACGCAACCCAACGCGGTTCGCGAAAATTCCAGAGACAGTTCCATTCACCTTCTGCCCCTCGAAGAGCTCTTCTACCCACGCAATTCCCCCTGGAATCATTGACCTTTTGACGGCTCTCCGCCGCCAGCCCTGACCCTTTCCCCAACTCATGCAAGATCCCAACATTCGCCCCATCTCTGTCGCTGAAGAAGTGAAGAACTCCTTCCTCGACTATTCGATGTCCGTCATCATCGCCCGTGCGCTGCCGGATGTCCGTGATGGTCTGAAGCCCTCACAGCGCCGCATTCTTTATGCCATGCATGAGCTGTCGCTGTATCCGCCGAAGAAGCACATGAAGTGTGCGAAGATCTGCGGTGACACCTCTGGTAACTACCATCCGCATGGTGAAGCTGTCATTTACCCGACGCTCGTTCACATGGGGCAGCCCTGGGCCATTCGTGAGCCGCTGATCGATCCTCAGGGGAACTTCGGTTCCGTGGAAGGCGATCCTCCGGCAGCCATGCGTTATACGGAAGCCCGCATGACGCACCTGGGCGGCACTTTGATGTCGGACATGGAGAAGGAGACCGTCGATTTCGTACCCAACTACGATGAACGTCTCACTGAGCCGAGCGTGTTTCCGGCGGCGTTCCCAAATCTCATCGTCAATGGCGGCACCGGCATTGCCGTGGGCATGGCCACCAACATGCCACCGCACAATCTCGGTGAAGTCGTGGATGCTGTCTGTGCCCAGATCGACAATCCAGCGATCACCTGCACGGAGCTGCAGGCCTTCATCAAAGGTCCCGATTTCCCGACGGGTTGCGTCATCCTCGGCACGAATGGCATCCGTGATTACTTGGAAACCGGCCATGGCAGTGTGCGCACACGCGGACAGGCCGAGATCATCGAAAACGGCAACCGCGAGCAGATCGTCATCACCGAGATTCCGTTCAACGTGAACCGTGCCGAGCTGGTGAAGCGCATTGCCGAACTCGCGAACGAAAAAGTCATCACCGAAATCAGCGGTGTGCGAGACGAGTCGGATGAAAACACCCGCGTCGTCATCGACCTCAAGCGTGATGCCCGAGGCCAGATCGTGCTGAACAATTTGTACAAGCACACCGCGCTGGAGTCGAGCTTCTCGATCCACATGCTCGCCATCGACGGTGGCAAGCCACGTGTGTTGAGCATGAAGGACGCGATTGCTTGCTACATCGAACATCGCCGTGAGGTCATCATTCGCCGCACACGCTTCCTGCTGAAGCAGGCTGAATTCAAAGCTGAAAAACTCGAAGCCCAGCTCCTCGCGCTTGGTCACCTGGATGACTTCATCAAGATCATCCGGGACAGCAAGAACCGCGACGAAGCACGCGAGCGCCTCAAGGCCTACAACTTCTCCATCAGCACCGCCGAGCAGCTCGGCATCATGATTCGCGGCCAGGCCAGCATCGTGGGGGACAATTACATCTTCACTGACAAGCAGGTCGAAGACATTCTGGAACTGCGCCTCTACCAGCTCGTTGGACTTGAGCGCGACAAGATCAAAGCGGATTACGATGAAGTGCTCATCAGCATCCGTGACTTCATGGACATTCTGGCCCGTGAAGCGCGCGTGCTCCAGATCATCAAGGACGAACTGCAGGCCATCCGCCTCAAGCACGCCACCCCGCGTCTGACGCGCATTGAGGCCGCCGAGGGCGAGATCGAAAACATCGACCTCATTCCGAACGACCCGACTGTCGTCACCATGACGCACATGGGCAGCATCAAGCGCACATCGACGGCAGAGTACCGCGTGCAGAACCGTGGTGGCAAGGGCTTGAAAGGCATGGAGACGCGTGAAGCGCAGGGTGAGGAGGAAGCCACCGACTTCGTAGAGCATCTCTTCAGCGCGCATCTGCATGACTTCCTGCTCTTCTTCACCAACACCGGCCGCATGTATGTGGAGCGTGTGTATCAGCTGCCCGAGGCCCCGCGCACTGGCAAAGGCCGTAGCATCAAAAACATGCTCAACCTGAAGCCTGCGCACACCGTGACACGGACGAAGGACGGCAAAGAATACTCCATCAGCTTCCCTGCGGAAAAGATCGCTGCAGTGCTCACCCTCGTGGCCCAGGGGCCCGAGGATGAGGCCATGTGGGCGGCTGACAAGTACGTCGTCTTTGCCACCAAGGACGGCACGGTGAAAAAGACCGCCCTCGAAGAATTCAAAAACTACCGCAAGGACGGCATCGCTGCCATCAACCTCGAAGAAGGCAATGACCTCGTGGATGTCGTGCTGACCGACGGCAACAAGGAAATCTGCCTTGTCACCCACGAAGGCATGTGTGCGCGCTTCCATGAGACGGGTGATAATCCTGAATCACCGAATCTGCGTCCGATTGGCCGCAATACAGGTGGCGTGCGCGGCATCACTTTGGACGATGGCGACTTCATCGTCAGTTGCATCACCAACGAGCCCGATACCATGGTGCTCGTCGTGTCTGAGAACGGTCTTGGCAAGCGTACCGCATTCGATGAGTACCGCCTCCTCGCCAATCGTGGCGGCAAAGGTGTGACCACGATGAATGTCACCGAGAAGACCGGCAAGGTCGTTGCTGCCAAGGCGGTGCATGACAAAGACGAACTCATGCTCATGACTACCAAAGGCCAGAGCGTGCGCATCCGCGTCTGCGACATTCGCGAAACCGGCCGCAACGCCCAGGGCGTCAAACTCATGGGGCTCAAGGATGGCGAAACCATCCAGGACGTGGCCACCGTAGTCGCTGATGAGGCGGAGGTCGTGGTCGAAGTTGCAGCGGTAGATGCCGGGGCCCCTGCTGCGGAGGCTCCTGCCACAGCCCCAGAGCTTCCTCAGGAAATGCCGCCCTCATCGGAGTAAGACTCTTTGAAGGTAGCCGTTACGCCCAAGACCTGCCGTCCTGACTAAATGGTTATCAGTGGACGCAGAGCTAGGCGATGGCGTGCTAGTTTGATGCCATGTTAGTTTGATGCCATGGCTCATGATCTGCGTGAGCTCCCTGGCCTGGCTTAGCCCACAGTAGCCATCATGGACGTGCGCACCCTGCAGTCCTAGCCCGAGAGCGGCGGCCGGGTAGGCAACGAGGGTTACATGCGCCTGAAAGGCAGCAAGGTGCTCATTGCGGTGGTTACCCTGGAGCATCTGCTGGCGGTGAAAGTGACGGCCGCTGACGAGCAGGAGCGTGACATGACGTGATAACAATAAGACTCTAGCGGCCCCTTGCCAAGAACCCGAAACCTGCCGCCCGACCACGACCGCGCGCCGGGATAGAGTCCTGTTTTCGCATTGACACCGACGA
>JAIXYN010000073.1 GCA_027490195.1 Verrucomicrobiaceae bacterium
ACTTCGCCGCGATCAGTTCCTCGAAGGTGGCTCATGCCCATTTAGATGCGCATGAACATGTCAGCGGTCAAATATGAGAAGGAGTTTTCACACAGCCTGTAAAGCCGGGACTACAATACGAAGAACTGCGCACACGCCTCACCCCTTAAACCCCGCCAGCCGCACCCCGAACAGCCAGCGGAATGGCGGCTTGAGCGCGATCGCTTTGCGTAGGCCATAAGGCAGCAGGCCAAGCAGATTTTCGCAAATCACTGCAGGCCAGGTGGGCAGCAGCATGAATTTGCCACGCCCGCCAAAAATGATGCGTGTTTTGGCGAAGCCGACCTGCCGGAAGAGCGCCGACAGATCCCCCACGGTGTACTCCTTGAGATGAAAGCCGGTCGCCTCACGATCATAATAGCAGCTGATGTCATGCGGCCCGGTGAGGCGGCTGGGGGTGATGCAAAGATAGACGCCACCGGGAGCGAGCGCGGCATGCAGATGACGCAACTGCTCCACGGCATCGTCTGGATGCAGGTGCTCCATCAACTGGTTGCTGTAGGCCACATTCACACTGCCTGGTTCCACGGGGATCGTGCTGCCGTCAGACAGCACCAGCCGCAGATTCTCTGGCAGCGTGCGTTTGCGCGTGATTTCATCGGACACATCCACCGCCAGCACCTGCGAGACTTGTGCAGCGACCGTTTTGGCCAGCTCACAATCTCCCGGCCCGACTTCGAGGAATACCGTTTTAGGCGTTAAGAAGGGCGTCAGGATCTCCATTTTCTCCGCCACATCGGCTGCCAATCGTTCAGGGGAGGCCTTGTTCGTATGCTGCGGATGCTCCGGGACGCGCTTGAAGAGTTCGTCATAGACCTCCGAATACAGCGTGCGGCGTTGTTCCTTGGTCGCGTGCCGCAGCCTGTCGGCGAGTTCGCGCTCCACCTCGTAGTGCTGGTGGAGTTGTTCTGGGGTGCGGGAGTCAGTGACGGTGACAGGCATGTGTGCCTAAAAGCTAAGCGTCAGATCCGTTTCAGGCAAGGGCTCGCACTCTCTTGCTCATTGCGGAAGGCGAATTAGCATGAGGCCGATGCTGAAACACCTCATTCTGCTCTGCTTCTTGACGGTTGCGACCCACGCCCAGGATCTGGGGCCGGCCAAGGACGATCCTTCCGTGCCCAAGGACCGCGATACCATCCTGCGCATCCAGATCTTCCTCGACAAAAACCTCTTTGGCCCCGGCAAGCTGGATGGCGCCGTCGGCGAGTTCACCTACAAGGCCGTGGTGAACTACAATTACGCGCACGGTTACAAGGATCTCTACAACTGGGCGCGCATTCAGACGGCAGCGGAGGCCGAGGTGCCCATCATCTTTGCCGCGTTCAAGATCCAGCCCATTCTGAACCGCTATGTGACTGCCGAGCTGCCCGAGGACTACGAAAAGGCTTCGGTCTTTCCCTTCATGGCCTACCGCAGCATGCTGGAGCTGATCGCCGAGCGCTTTCATACGGACGAATCCTTCCTCACCGTCATCAATCCCAAGAAAAACATGGCCGCGCTCAAGCCCGGTGACATCATCGTGGTGCCCAACGTGAAGTCCTTCCGCATTGAGGACATCAAGCCCATGCAGGGCTTCAAAACGGACGCAACCCTCAGCAGTCACACCATCGTGGTGGACACCACGGAGCGCATGGCCGCTATCTACAGTGACAAGGAGATGATGCTGGCCGCTTTTCCCATTACCCCAGGCAAACCGGAGTTCATCCCTGTTGGAACCTGGAAAGTGGTGACCATGATGGCCACGCCCACTTTCCGCTACGACAAGCAGTTCCTCGAAGAAGGCGTGCGTGGCGAAGAGGCCTTTCAGATTCCGCCCGGGCCCAACAGCCCCATTGGCGTCATCTGGTGCGGCTTGAGCAAATCAGGCATCGGACTGCATGGAACTGCAATGCCGCGCACCATTGGGCGCACGCGCAGCGCGGGTTGTGTCCGCTTTGCCAACTGGGACGCCATACGCCTGCCGCAACTCATCCGGCCAGGAACGCGCGTCATCGTGCGTTAATCTTCCACCATGCGTATCCTCATTGCCGGTCTCTTCCACGAGACGCACACCTTTCTCGACGGACTCACCACGCTCTCTGACTTCCAAATTCGGCGAGGAGAGGAGCTTTGGGCCTCTAAGGGCGATTCCTCACCCCTCGGCGGCGTCCTTCAACTGGCGGATGAATTTGGCTGGCAGATGATTCCAACCGCCGACTACCGCGCTCAGCCTTCCGTCACCGTGGCGGATGACGTCATCGAGCAGTTCTGGAATGACATCGCCCCCGCTGCGGCCAAAGCGGACTACGACGCCATCTACTTGGTGCTGCATGGTGCCATGGTCTCGCAGACGGTCCTTGATGTCGAAGGCGAGATCCTCCGCCGACTGCGGACCCTTACCTCGGTTCCCATCTTTGGGGTCTTCGATCTTCACGCCAATTTCTCCCCGCAGATGGCTGCGCTAGCTGACTGTTTGGTAGGTTATCGCGAAAATCCGCATACTGACGCACGTGAGGCCGGATTGATCGCGGCGCGCTTGCTGAACCGCTGCCTCACCACGGGCCAGCGTCCGCACATGCAGCTCCTGCAGCCGGGTCTCAACTGGCCGCCCACCGGTACTGGCACGGCTAATGACCCCATGCTGACGCTGGAAGCCATGGCGCGGCAGTTTGAGGGCGATTCGCTCTGGGCCATGAACATTGTCGCGGGCTTCAGCTTTGCCGATACCCCGGACACAGGTGTGAGCTTCGTCGCCTGCACCACGGCAGATTCTACGCAGCCGTTGGAAGCGCTTGGCAAATGTGCGCATGAACTGACCCACCTGGGACAGATCACCGACCCGCCTGCGGATGAAGTACTCTCCCAGCTCAAGCCGCTGCCTGCGGGGCTGACCGTGCTCGTTGAGCCTTCAGACAACATCGGCGGCGGTGCGCCCGGAGACTGCACCGGGCTGCTGCGTGCGCTGATTCGCCATGGCATTCCAAACGCTGCCATTTGCATCAACGATCCGCAGTCTGTGAGCGAAATTGAAGCAGGGGCACGCACCCTCAAACTCGGCGGCAAAGGCAGCCGTCTCGACCCAGGCCCGCTGGAGATCGAAGTCGAACTCATCGCCTTGAACGACGGGCGTTTTGAGCTCGAAGACAAAAACAGCCACCTCGCCAGCATGTGCGGTGATGTCTTCGACATGGGCCGCTGCGCGGTGGTCCGGCATGCGGGGCTTACCATTCTTATTACCAGCGTGAAGACACCGCCCTTTGATCTTGGCCAGTGGCACAGCCAGGGCATTTTGATTGAGAATCTTAGCGTGGTCGCCGTCAAAGCTGCTGTGGCTCATCGTCGTGCGTATGACAAGATCGCCGCCCGCATGCTGTGGGTGGACACGCCGGGGCCGTGCAGCAGTAACTTGAAGATGTTACCTTACCGGCACTTGCAGACAGCCAAGTAAAATTCATCCCAAGAGGATCTTCAGTGCAGCGTGATGCGGTGTGATTCCACACCGCCATGAACACGAACGATTCCCATCAGCCGCCCGCTTATCCAGTGCCACCCGGTTGGGAGAGGTTTCAACCACCACCTGCGGCTGAACCCATTCTTCAGGCTGTTATGGTGGAGGACGTGGCACCACCACCGCAGATGCGCACTTCGGTCTGGCTGCGGTGCTGGCGGCAGATCGGCGGTGGTTCGCTTTTGCTCAGCATTATGGTGCATGTGGGGCTGCTGCTGGCGGCGGGAGTGATCATCGTTGGGACACAAATGGCGAAGCCGGTGACGGATTTTATTCCGTCTGGCCCAACGCAGGCGAGTGTGAAGGCTGGGCAAGATTTGGAACATAAGGTCAGCATGAAGAATCTGAAGGCGATGGCGAGAAAGACGCCGCAGTCGCGAATTGCGGTGGATGGGCCAACGGATGTTTCACTGCCGAAGGGAGAAGTCATGGTGCTGCCGGAGGTGGGGCAGGGTGGTGTGGGGGGCAGTAGGTTGATGGATAGTGGTTTAAGTGGTCTTGGTCTGGGTGGAACGGCGTCGCTAGCCCAAATCTCCCAGCTGCCGAATCTGTTTTGGGGCAGGTGCTCGATGCAGAGCAGGCTTGAGAAACTGAGGGAAAATGGAGGCACGCCGGAGTGTGAGATGGCAGTTTCGCGTTCGTTGGCGTGGTTGAAGGGGCAGCAGAATGCGGATGGTTCGTGGGGACGGGTGAACAAGGCGGCGATGACGGGTTTGACGCTGCTGTGTTACCTCGGGCGCTGTGAGACGCCGGATTCTGCGTTCTATGGCGACAACGTGCGCAATGGGATGCTCTACCTGGTGGAGCTCGGGAAGAAGAATCCGTATGGGACATTTGCGGAGAATCTTGTGTCGAATTCCGCAACTTATGAGCATGGAATCGCCACTTACGCGCTTGGCGAAATGTATTCGTTTTATCGGCTGGGGAGCCGCAGTCTGCCGGGATTGCGCGAGACTTTTGAAAAAGGGGTGAAACTCATCATCGAGCAGCAGAATCCGCAGGGTTCATGGACCTATGGCGGAAAGGAGGCCGGGATGCCGATTGCTTACAACAAGGACAGCCGCGGGGAGGATTTGTCGGTGAGCGGGTGGCAGTTTCAGGCGCTCAAGGCGGCCAAGCATTCGGGATTGAAGATTGAGGGGCTGGATGCGGCGATCAAACGCTGCTGCGATTATTTGGAGTCGAAGCAGACGAAGGACGGTGGGTTTGGTAAAACAAACCGTGATGATCATTACAACCAGTGGAGCCTCACGGGTTGTGGGGTGCTGGGGTTGCAGACTTTGGCGCACAACAAGGCGACTCCGGTGAAAAAGGGGATTCGTTTTCTGCGGGACTTTCTCACCAGCGAACCGCTGGACTGGGAGCGCAACTGCAACTTGTACTGCTGGTATTATTACACGCAGGCCTTATTCCAAGCGGGTGCGGATGACTGGAAGTTTTACAACGCCCAGTTTATGCCGCAGGTGCTTGGCGCGCAGCAGCCCGATGGTTCGTTTAAACGTGGGCGGCCCAACTGGCCGGCGGGTGATGCGGCGGACCCCATTTACCGTCAGTGCCTGTGCACGTTGCAGCTCGAAGTTTATTTCCGTTACCTGAAGGTGGCGGATCGTGAAGGGCAGTCGATTTTTGAGAAGTGATTCGGTCACTCATTTTGGCATCACAAGATCGGGTGAGGCATTACCAAGGGGAGGGGAGCGGGAGCGTCTGATCTAGGCTTCTATGCGGCCAGCGTGAGCCCAATGCTCCGCCCCCCCTCATGGAAGTTTTTGCCGTCACCATCTTCGTCAGCCTGATGTTCGCCGTTTTGTTTGCGGCTCTGTATCTGGCGGAGCGGACGCAGAGACGGCGGGGCAGCCTCGAACAAGATGCGCTGCTGCCGCTTGATGAGCCTGAGGGCGCACGGATGACCGTGCCTGAATCCCATTCCCGCACCTCCCTTTTCCCATGACCAGCACCGCAGCCTCCAAAGTCCCCATTGAGTTCAACGACAAGGTCGTCCGCCAGTTTATGCTGGCGTCGATCATCTTCGGCGTCGTCGCCATGCTCGCAGGCGTGTTCATCGCCAGCCAGCTAAACTACCACCAGCTCAACCTTGCTGAATGGCTCACGTTTGGCCGCTTGCGCCCGCTGCATACGAATGCGGCGATTTTCGCGTTCGTGGGCAACATGATGTTTGCAGGCATCTACTACTCCACGCAGCGGCTGTGCAAGTGCCGCATGGGCAATGACACACTGAGCAACATTCACTTCTGGGGCTGGCAGCTCATCATCGTGGCGGCGGCGATCACACTGCCGATGGGGCTTTCACGCGGCAAGGAATACGCCGAGCTGATCTGGCCCATCAACATCGCCGTGGCGGTGATCTGGGTGGTGTTTGCGGTGAACTTCTTCCTGACGCTGCACAAGCGCAACGAGCCCAGCCTGTATGTGGCGCTGTGGTTTTACATCGCCACGATCGTGACGGTGGCGATGTTGTACATCGTCAACCATCTCTCGATTCCCACGAGCTGGACGCACAGCTACGGCATCTTTGGCGGTGTGCAGGACGGACTGGTGCAGTGGTGGTACGGGCACAACGCGGTGGCCTTCTTCCTGACGACGCCGATCCTCGGCATCATGTACTACTTCCTGCCCAAGGCGGCGGAGCGGCCGGTGTACTCCTACCGGCTGTCGATTGTGCATTTCTGGTCGCTGGTCTTCCTCTACATCTGGGCGGGTCCGCATCATCTGCTGAACACAGCGCTGCCGAAGTGGCTGCAGATGCTGGGCATGTTCTTCAGCCTCATGCTGTGGGCACCGAGCTGGGGGGGGATGCTCAACGGCCTTCTCACACTTCGCGGCGCCTGGGACAAGCTGCGGACGGACCCGGTGATCAAATTCTTCATCGCGGGGGTGACGTTTTACGGCATGTGCACCTTTGAAGGGCCGCTGCTGTCCATCCGCGCGGTGAATTCGCTCTCGCATTATTCTGACTGGACCATCGGCCATGTGCACAGCGGGGCACTCGGCTGGAATGGTTTCATGGCTGCCGGCATGTTCTACTGGCTGGCACCACGCCTTTGGAATACGAAGCTGTATTCCGTGCCCATGGCCAATTTCCACTTCTGGATCGGCACGCTGGGCATCCTGCTCTACGTGGTGGCGATGTGGATCAGCGGCATCATGCAGGGGTTGATGCTCAACCAGGTGACGGCAGACGGGCTGGCGGTGCAGAACACCTTCCTCGACACGCTGCAGGCCATCCGCCCGCTCATGGGGCTGCGCGTCATCGGCGGTGGCATGTTCCTTCTCGGCTGGCTCGTGATGTGTGTGAATCTCTGGAAGACCATCCGTTCTGGAACACCGGTGAACGAGGTGCGTGAAGTGGCCGTGCTCCAGCATGGCAAAACGGACACGATGGGCATGAAGGAGACCTTCTTCAATGACCCCTTGGCCTGCACCTTCGGCGCGATGCTTCTCATTCTGGGCTGGATCTTCCTGCCACCGGGCGCAGACATTGCCTCCCTCATCTGTGCGTGCGTTTTCGGCTACATGGCCGTGCGCCGTTTTCAGAAGACGAGCCACACATGGGCCAACTGGTATGACCGTCTGCTGCAGAATTATCTGCCCTTCACCGTGCTGACGTTTGTGGCCGTGGTCATCGGCGGGCTGATCCAGATCATCCCTACAGTCACCGTGAACAGCGCCAAGAATGTGGAGGACCGCGTGCAGAAACTCTATGAGCCGCTGGAACTTGCGGGCCGTGACATCTACGTGAGCGAAGGCTGCTACAACTGCCACTCGCAGATGATCCGCACGCTGGTGCCGGATGTGATGCGCTATGGCGAGTACTCGCGCCTCGGAGAGAGCATCTATGATCATCCGTTTCAGTGGGGCTCCAAGCGCACCGGCCCCGACCTTGCACGTGAAGGCGGGCAGCGACCCAACTCCTGGCACTACGAGCATTTGATGGACCCACGCTCCATGTCCCCGCAGTCCAACATGCCGCCGTATGCGCATCTGAATACCAAGGCATTTGATCAAAAAACACTTCCCAGGAAGATCGCCGTGCTGCGTCAGCTGGGCGTGCCTTATCCGCCGATGGATGCCACGGAGATCAAGATGAAGGCGCTTGAGCAGGGAGTGAAGATAGCGACCGATCTGAAGATCTCGAACATCGTGGTGCGGCCCGACAGCGAGATGGTGGCTGTGATCGCCTACCTGCAGAAGCTTGGCCAGTTTGAGCAGCCTGCGGTGGAGGAAGCCCTCACTCACAAAGGGCAGGGTGTTCCATTTCCGCTCTCTCCCGTCATTCCAGATAGTGCTCGCCGCAACGGCTCTCAGTAATCCCTCACCTGACCCAGACCCATGTACAAGCGCATCATCTACGAAAACTGGCACCTCGTTGTGCCTGTGATCTCCTTCGCCACCACCGTGCTCGTCTTTGGCATCATGACCCTTCGAGGCATGCTGATGCGCAAGGACAAGGCCGAGCACATGTCACGTCTGCCCCTCGAATAAACTCACCATGGACTCCAAGAAGCCATCCCCCAATAACGAGCCAGTTCTTCGCGATCACGTCTATGACGGCATCCAGGAGTATGACCAAAAGCTGCCGAACTGGTGGCTATTCACCCTCTATATCGCCATCGCCTATTTTGTGATCCACTGGCTGTGCTACTACCAGCTCGGGCTGGGCAGCAGCGACACGCTGGCCATGGACAAGGTCATGGCTGAAATGCAGCAGGCGCGCGACAAGCAGATGGAATCCATCACGGATGAGCAGCTCTGGGCGCTGTCCCGCAATCCTGCCGCTGTGGAGGCCGGCAAGGCCACCTATATGACACCGGGCATGTGTGTTACCTGCCATGCGCCTGATCTCAGCGCCACTCTCGCTGGCGCCAAACTGCCCGGACTGCCGCTGAACGATCAGGAATGGAAGCATGGCGGCAAGCCGATCGAGATTTTCAAAATCGTCCGCAAAGGCTCACCCGACCTCAGCAAAGGCATGGCCGCGTGGGAGCTCGTGCTCGGCATGAAGCGTGTTAGCGAAGTGGTGGCCTTTGTTCTCAGTCATCACAAAGAAGGCGAACCGATCACCCGAGCCGTTGATACACCCCCAGCCGCAGCACCGGCTGCCGCCAAATAGCCGCAAGGCCTCCTGATGCCACTCAACCCCCTGAACCTCATTTCGCTTGGATCCATCAATGAAGATGGAAGCAAGAAAACTCTGCATCCGGCAGATGTGGCCGGGAAGTTCACGCGGAGCCGGCGCATGGTGGCACTGGTTCTCATCATCGTCTATGTGGCGCTGCCGTGGATCCCGGTGAACGGATTTCCAGCGGTGTTTCTGGATGTACTGAACCGCCGCTTCCACTTCATGGGCCTGACGCTGGCGGTGCAGGATCTGTGGGTGGGATTCTTTCTCGTCACGGGACTGGGGTTTGGGCTGTTCTATGTCACCGCCTTGTTTGGGCGCGTGTGGTGTGGATGGACCTGCCCGTACACGGTGTTTCTGGAACATGTTTACCGCCGCATTGAGAGACTGATCGACGGCGATGCCACGGCACGGCGCAAGCTGGATGCCGCACCGTGGACGCCGCATAAGATTGCCAAACGTGTGTTCAAGCATGCGCTCTACATCCTGACCTCGCTCATCATTGCGCATGTCTTCCTGAGCTACTTTGTGTCGCTGGAGAAACTATATGAGATGATGCACCATTCGCCGCAGGCGCATGTCATCGCCTTTGGGGTGATGATGTTTCTGACCGTGGGGCTGTATGGTGCGTTTAGCTGGTTTCGGGAGCAGTTTTGCGTGATTATGTGCCCGTATGGACGCATGCAGTCCGCGCTGGTGGATGATCACACGATCAATGTCGGCTACGACAAAAAGCGCGGTGAGCCACGGGGGAAGGCGGGGACCACGGGAGCAGGAGACTGCGTGAACTGCCTGCGCTGCGTGCAGGTGTGCCCCACGGGGATCGACATCCGCAACGGTCTGCAACTTGAGTGCATCGGCTGCGCCGCGTGCGCGGATGCCTGTGACACCATCATGACGAAGCTCGGGCGAAAAACCGGCCTGGTGCGGTACGATTCCCTCACGGCCTTTGAGGGTGGCAAAACGCGCCTCGTCCGCCCGCGCATTATTTTGTATACCGGACTGCTGTTGCTCGGGCTCGGCGTCTTCGGCTTCGCGGCGAACCGAATCGAACCGCTGCGCGCCAATGTGCTGCGCGTGCAGGGTTCTCCCTATTATGTGACGAACAGCATCGTGAGGAACCAGTTTCTCGTGAGGCTGATCAACAAGCGCAATGAACCGCGCACCTTCCGCGTGGCCTTGGAGGGTGAAGTGCCCGCCGGACTGGCCGCAGCGGGAGCAGACGCGCCGGTCACCATCGCCGAGCAGGGA
Source organism: Verrucomicrobiaceae bacterium (assembly GCA_027490195.1). Taxonomy (GTDB): domain Bacteria; phylum Verrucomicrobiota; class Verrucomicrobiia; order Verrucomicrobiales; family Verrucomicrobiaceae; genus Prosthecobacter. The sequence continues at coordinate 9,915 of JAIXYN010000073.1, forward strand.
GAGGAACTGAAGCCGCTCATGATTACGCTGCCAGAGAGCGCCTTCAAGGCCCCCTTCAAGCTCAGCATCAGCATCACGGACACGAAGGACGGCAAGATCTACCACACCAAGCCTTTTGAGTTCGCCGGTCCTGATCCAAGCCTCAAATCCAATGACTACCTCGATGCCAAGCAATATCTCCAAAAGTGACTCACTCGGCTGGATCGCGCGCCGCCCGTGGCTGTGGGTGGTGCTGGCTTTTGTGGTGCTCCTCAGCGCGTGGTGCGTGCTGTTTTACATCGCTCTGAACAATCAGCCGGAGGTGGTGCCGCTGAAGCATTTGATGCCGGCATGATGCAGATCGATACCAGCGCCGCAGCCTTTGTGGCCGGCATCGTCACCAGCGTGCACTGCGTGGGCATGTGCGGGCCGCTTTCGTGTTCGTGGGCTATCGGGTCGAAAGGCAGCGGGTTTATGCGAAGCACGGCGCTGTATCACAGCGGGCGCATGATCTCGTATGGCGCTGCGGGAGCGATTGCCGGAGCGATTGGCGCGGTGCCGCTGGCCTTCTTTCAGCATGGGGCGGGTATGGTGCTGCCCTGGCTTTTGGTGCTGGCCTTTGCCTGCGTGGGGCTGGGGCTGGATGCGTGGCTGCCGAAGCCGCGCTTTCTTTCTGCCGGGCTGCGGCGGGTGCAGACGGCGGCGTTTCAAATGAAGAGCACGATGCGCGCCGCGATCCTTGGGCTGGCCACGCCGCTGCTGCCCTGCGGGCCGCTGTACATGATGCTGGCGCTGGCTTCTGCGAATGGTAGCGCCGTGAAGGGTTCTGGGTTTGCGGTGGCCTTTGGACTGGGCACGCTGCCGCTGCTGTTTCTGGCGCAGACGCAGCTGCACCTGATGGGTGGGCGGATGCAGCCTGCCACGATGAGGAAAGTGCAGCGGGGGCTGGCGCTGGTGACGGCGGTGATTCTGGCGTGGCGGCTGCGTGATACGCTGGACTTTGGAAGCAATGAGGCGGCGAGTTGCTGCCATGCGATGAACTGATACTGGATGTTATGAGTGGTGAATTATTCAAGCGGGGAAGAGATCGCGGCAGGTGTGCGGCGGGACTCTTTGCAGACGCTGCTGGTGAGCCTGGGGGGCGGCGGAGCGATGGGTTTGCTTTCCGGATGAGCATGGTAGGACCCAGGGAAGCACTCGCTAGAGTTCGGCATCGCTGGGCTGTGTTGTGCAACCTCTTTGGGTTTGGTGTGGGGCGGAGTGGGGTGGTGGAAGATGGTGGTTTGTGGTTGGGAAGGGGTAGTGTGCTGAATCGGGGTCGGGAGACCCCGACACCTTGGATTTGGATTGATCGCGAGGCTGAAGGTGTTGGCGGATGGCTTGGGGGTCAGGAGACCCCGACACCTTGGGGCTGGATTGATCGTGAGGCTGAAGGTGTTGGCGGAGGGCTTCGGGGTCGGGAGACCCCGGCACCTTGGATTTGGATTGATCGCGAGGTTTTACAACTCAGCGGGGCCAATATTGCTACCAAGAACTAATATTTATGAATATCATATGCAAGCACTGTGGGACACCGGTCCCTAATACCCGAAGCGACGGATTTTGCTGCGGGGGATGCCACTCTGTGCATGACCTGCTGCAACAGCAGGGGCTTGAGCATTTTTATGATCTCAAGTCTGGACTCAACCTGCCGCCGGTGCCTGCGCAGGCGATGCGGCAGCAGGATTATGGGTGGCTGGAAACGGCTACGCTGGCCGCTGAGACGATGCGGGTGAGTGATGATGTGGCGGCTGAGCTGAGTGTGTCTGTGCAGGGGCTTTCGTGCATGGCGTGCATCTGGCTCATTGAGCGGGTGTTTGCCAAACTGGGTGGCACGCAGATTCAGGTGGATATTTCCAGCGGCGAACTGCGCATGGCGTGGCAGCCGGGGAAGTTTCAGCCGGTGGAATTTGCGTGTGAGCTGCAGCGATTTGGCTATTTGCTCGGCATGCAGCGTGCGGATGGTGGACAAGGAAGTGACAACAACTTGGAGCGACGCACGGGGGTGTGCGGTGCTTTTGCGATGAATGCGATGGCGTTCTCGCTGCCTGCGTATTTTGGCATGCCAGCGGACTTTGCCTTTGCGCATTGGTTTGATCTGGTGGCGGCGGCTTCGGCCACGCTGTCGCTGCTGGTGGGTGGCAGCTACTTTGCCCAACGTGCGTGGCTTGCGCTGCGCGCTGGGGTGCTGCACATTGATACGCCGATCACGCTGGGAATTTTGGCGGCGTATGCGGGTTCGCTCGTTGGCTGGATCAGCGGCGAGCCGGGGCTGAAGTATTTCGACTTTGTGGCGATGTTTATCTTCCTGATGCTGGGCGGTAGGCTGGTGCAGCAGCTTGCGGTGGTGAGAAACCGCCGGCGTCTGCTGCGTGATCCCTCCATTCCTGAGGCGGAGATGCTGGAGTCTCTGCAAGCGGGTGCGACCTTCAGTGTGAAGCCTGGGCAGGCGGTGCCGGTGGCTGCCAAACTCAGTGATGCGCATGCGAGCATCAGCCTGGAGTGGATCAGTGGTGAGAGCGACTCCTGCACGCGGAGCAGCGGTCAGCTTCTGCCTTCGGGTGCGCTGAATGCGGGTACTCGCGCGCTGAATGCGGTGGCTCTGGAAGCCTGGAAAGACTCGACGCTGCACAAGCTGCTGGAAGCGCGGCGTGGTGGTGACCACCGGGACCTGCGATTGGAAAAACTGCTGCGTGGTTATTTGGTGGTCGTTGTCTTTGCAGGCGTCGTGGGTGGCCTTTGGTGGTGGTGGTCAACGGGTGAATGGGGGAGGGCGCTGCAGGTGATGATTTCGGTGTTTGTTGTGTCTTGCCCGTGTGCCCTCGGGGTGGCTGCGCCGCTGGCGGATGACATTGCTGCGAGCCGTGCGGCGGATCAGGGTGTCTTTGTGCGCACGCTCGGGCTGTGGAAGAAGCTCACGCGGCTGCGTCAGGTGGTGTTTGATAAAACGGGGACGCTGACGCTGGAGAATCCGCTGCTGATGAATCCTGCGGTGCTGGATGAACTGGATGACTCTTCACGCCAGATGCTGCGACATCTCACGAGTGGCAACTTGCACCCGGTGAGCCGCAGCCTGTTTGATGCGCTGGGCGGCATGCCTGGTGAAGGATTTGAAGCTGATGTGTGGGAAGAACCGGGGCAGGGGCTGCGCTGTGAGCATGAGGGCGCGGTGTGGGCGATCTCACGGCCGCAGGATTCGAGTGCGGATGCGATCTTCACGCGGGATGGTGTGACGCTCTGCGCCTTCCGTTTTCGTGATGCGCTGCGTGCTGAATCACTGGCGCAGATGGAGGCGCTGCAGGCGCGGGGTCTGCGTGTGAGCATTCTCAGTGGTGATCGCGAGGCCAAGGTGGCGGCTATTGCTGAGCAATTGCATCTTCAACCGGAGCAGTGGCAGCACAGTCTGACGCCGGACGAGAAGGCTGCGTGGATCTGCGGCCATGAGCCGCAAAGTACGCTTTACATTGGTGATGGTGCGAATGACAGCCTGGCCTTTGACGCGGCATCGTGTGCAGGCAGTCCGGTGACGGGGCGCAGCTTTCTGGAGCACAAGGCGGACTTTTATTTCCTGGGGCATAGCATGCGGTTCATGAGCAGCCTGCTGGATATTGCGGCTACGCACCGCCGCGCTGTGCATGCGGTCTTTGGGTTTTCGGTGACGTATAATATTGTGACGGTGATCGTGGGACTGATGGGGCATCTGAGTCCGCTGCTGGCTGCGATACTGATGCCGCTGAGTTCATTGGCCACGCTGTCGCTGGTGGCGCTGGTGTTTCGGCGTGGGAGGAACGCTGGGGGTAAGAAGTGTGTGGAGCCGGATGAGGTGGGTGGGGTTCCTTGTGTAACGGCTTGCTGAGTGGGGGCGCAGGCTGGCGAAGGGGTTCTCTTTTTCCCCTCACCCCGGCCCTCTCCCCCGAAGAAGAATTTGTGTTTTCGTCGTGGCTCAGGGGCGGGGAGAGGGAGAATGGCTTTGGCTGCTTTGGATTTATCGGGGACGACGCTGTACTGCCGCGCTTCAGAAGCTTTCTAAAGAACCTGTCTTGAACAGAGTGGGTGCGGTGAGCCTGTCTATCGGCCGCGATAAGGACGGCGGACCTTTTGGATAGCCTGCGATAGGACAGACCCGAAATTACGGACCCGCGCAGCGTTTCCCTACCAGCGCTGAGGTGTCGCGGCACGCAGGGCGGGTAGGGATGCGCTGTGAGTGTCCGTGGAATCCTTCGTTTCGGAGTGGGCTGCGGTCTTGGCGTTCTACTCCTTTTCAAAGGGCTCTGGATTCTGCTGTCGAAGGCCTCAAGGACGGCGGACCTTTTTGAGCGCCTTTGATGCGACAGACCCGAAATAACGGACCCGCGCAGCGGTTCCCTACCAGCGCTGAGGTGTTGCGGCACGCAGGGCGGGTAGGGATGCGCTGTGCGTGGCTGTCTAATTGCTAGGCGCTAGATGAGATGAGGGAAGCGACAGGGGGAAGGGGGCTCGTCGTCTTCTGATTCTTCGAGGTGTGAGCTTGTTTTTAGCCAGAGCTTCAAGGTGCCGTCGTAGGCTGTTTTTACGCAGGTGTAGCATTCGGGGACTTCGGCGCAACTGCCGTAGTAGGTGACGATGCGGGTGCCGAGGGGTTTGAGCTCAAGCTGCTGCTGGACGTGGAGGGTGTAGTCGTCGTAGAGGCGTGGCTGCATCTTCACATCGTGGTCGATGCGAAGCATGGGGAGGATGTTTTCTTCGAAGGGATTGAAGAGGTAGAAGGCATCGAAGGCGGCGAAGGAGACTGAGGTGATGTTGCCGTGAACGATTTCGGCCCGCGTGATGCGATGGCGGGCAAGCAGGTCGCGTGCTGCTTTGACGAGCCGGCTGCGCTGCTCCACGCCGGTGAAGTGGCCGAGGGTGGTGGTGGCGCCGATGACGCAGAATTTTCCGGGGCCGCAGCCGATGTCCAAGACGCGGGTGCCGGGTTTTTCGACGAGCATTTGAGCGGCCATCTGGCAGACATCCATGGGGGTCCAGTGGCAGGCGGACTGCTGGTAAATGTCTTCTGGAAAGTCGCGGTCGAATTCGTGATCTCTGAAGGCGGTCAGAAATTCGATGTCGGACTCGATGGGGGGAGTCGAGGTCTGCGGGTAGAAATGAGTGGGCATGAGATCGGACGGGACTGCCAACTCGGCGGTCTTGGGGGAACCGGTGAATCTGCCGATCCGAGGAAGGGGTGCGAGAGGTTATTTCGCCTCAGTATGACGGACGCTTTGGTCTGTGGATGCCGGAAGGAACGGGGACGGTGCCGGAGTTGTAAGGTGAGGCTGCTGAGGGATGGCGGGGGCGCTGGCCGACAGGCAGGAGTGCCCGTCGTAGTGCGCTGTGAAGCGTCACTATCCTCCGGGGTGAAAGACCCTGGCCATCTGGAACCGTGTTCCGGGTGAGAACTTGAAGTAACTGCGTCGCCGTGAGGCGGGGTGGAGAGCAACGAAAAGAACCTGACAGACGACAACGAAAGTGAACACGATTCGGCAACAGCAAAACGGCGAGCCTGCTACGAAGTGGCGAAGCCCTGATGCGAAGAACATCAGCCCACGACGCGGAGATACGGAACCTGTGGTGGGGAATGCTGGGGTGGTTGGTGGCCGTATGTCAGGCAAGGATGGTGCCGTGAACACAGGAGACCTGGCGGGGCAGGAACGTCGTGAGACGCCCGTCAGGAGTCAGAGTCATCATAGTAGCGATGAGACGGGTAATGACCGTGGAGCGAAGGGTGACAGGAAAGAAGATCGTTTCAGCGAAAGGCAAAGCGAAGACCCATCACCGGCAGTCCCGGCAACGGGTAAACAAGGTGAAGAAGCCCTGTGGCAGCGCCACAAGGCCCAACGCGGTGTCTGGAGCGAGAAGATGCTCATGGCCCTCGAAAGAGGAGTCAAAGGAGGAGTGTGGTTCAGCCTGATCGACAAGATCGGTGCTGAACGCACGCTGCAACTGGCATGGGAGCAGGTGCAGTCCAACGCAGGGGCATGTGGCGTGGACGGCATCAGCGTAGCGCACTTTGAAAAAGACAGCCAAGCGCGGCTGCTCGCCGTCAAAGAGCACCTCATCAAAGGCAGCTACCAGCCCAAGCCGGTCAGACGGGTTTACATTCCAAAACCGGGCAGCAGCGAGAAGCGGCCGTTGGGCATACCGACGGTCACCGATCGTGTCGTGCAGACCGCGACGAAGATGGTCATTGAACCAATCTTTGAGCGCGAGTTCGCCGAGCACAGCTATGGATTTAGACCCGGACGCAGTTGTCGGGATGCCCTTCGCCGCGTGGAGGAGCTGCTGCAAAGCGGCTGCGTCCATGTGGTGGATGTGGACATCAAGGGCTACTTCGACAGCATCCCGCACCAGCGCCTGATGGAACTGGTCGGGGAGCGCATCGCCGATGGGCGGGTGCTCGCGCTGATCGAAAGCTTCCTCAAGCAAGGCATCATGGAGCAGACGGGAGAGATCGAGCCGGAAGACAGGGGGGAGGGCACGCCGCAAGGCGGAGTCATCAGCCCACTGTTGGCAAACATCTACCTCAACCCGTTAGACCACCTGATGAGCAGGAGTGGAATCGAAATGGTGCGCTACGCCGACGACATGGTCATGCTATGTCGAGACGTGCAGACGGCACAGACCACCCTGCAAACCCTGCGCGAGTGGGCAGCCCAGGCCGGGCTGGAACTGCATCCGCAGAAGACGAAGATCGTGGACATGGGGCAACCCAAAGCCCACTTCGACTTCCTCGGTTATCGGTTCTGGCGCGGCAAGACCAGCAGGCGCATACGCCGGTTCATCCGTCCCAAAAGCATGAAGAAAATGAGGGAGACCCTCAAACCGTTCACACGGCGCAATAGCGGGCAGAGCATGAGCGCGATAGCGCAGGTACTGCGGCCACGATTGGCGGGGTTCTTCAACTACTTCAAGCACGTCGCCACCAGTTCGCTGGTGGATGTGGACCAATGGGTGAGAGGGCGCTTGCGCAGCATCCTGCGCAAACGCGCCGGACGCCATGGCAAGGCAAGTGGACTTGACCATCACCGCTGGCCCAACAGTTACTTTGCCAAGCTGGGCGTCTTCAACCTGGAGGAGGCCCGAACATTGGAACTCATGAGTCTGCGTCAAGCAGCCAACTTCTGACTGGAGAGCCGGATGCGGGAAACCCGCCAGTCCGGTTCGGAGGGAGGGGCGGCGTTCATCACGCCGTCCCTACCCCTATCTACTTCAGCGTCTGCAGCCACGCCACGAGATCAGCCAGTCCTTGGGGGCCGATGGCTCCGGCGAGGCCGGGGGGCATGAGGGAGAGTTTCATCTCTTCCTTTTTGACGATGCTGGATTTCTTGACGGGGGTGGCGGCACCACCGGCGATGCGCAGGGTGAGCTCGGTGTCGGTGTCGCTGATGGGGTAGCCGGTGATGGTCTGCCCTTCCTTCGTAGTGACAGTCTGACCGACGAAGCTGTGCTCGATGGCGGCGCTCGGGTAGAGGATGGCGGTGAAGAGGCCTTCAGCGGAGAGCTTGGCTCCGATCTGTGAGAGATCAGGGCCGAAGTCGATGAACTGGCCTTTGACGCGGTGGCAGGCGATGCACCCAGCCTGCATGAACATCTGCTGACCTTTAGCGACATCGCCTTTGAGCTTCACGAGTTCGGGCAGTTTGGGGAAGTTTTCCAAACCTTGCGCAGCAGGCAAAGGGAGTTCTTTAGCGGCTTGATCACGTACGCTAGCATCGGTGCTGCGGCTGAGGGCGAGGGAGGACTGGTCTTTGAATTCAGCGGGCAGTTTGCCTTCGCTCTGCCACTTGAGGATGGCGCGTCCGCCTTCGCCGCTGAGTGCGAGGGCGTCGATGATGACGTGGCGCACGTCCTCGCGTTTCTCAGGCCAGAAGGCTTGGTTCAATACGGCTACGGAGGCGCGGTCACTCACGCGACCGAGTGAGGCGATGAGGGCTTTGGCGGAGGCGGCATCGGCGTCTTTGAGGAAGCGCAGCGCGCCATCGCGGTTCGCGGCGATGAGGCGTGCGGCGTTAACGGACTCGGGTGCGTTGGGATTGGCGACGATGTAGTCGAGCAGTTCCTTTTCGAAGCCGGTGAGGTTCAGGCGCTCGACGAGGGAGATGAACTCGGGTTTGCCGATGACGGGTTTGAGGAGGGAGTCGAGGCGGGCTTTGCCGTTGGGGTCTTGATTGATCTGATCGCGTGAGAGCAGCGTGGTGGCTGCGAGGGCGGTCTCGGCGTCGGCTTTGAGGAAGATGGTGAGCGCGGCTGCGGAGACCTCTTTGGGGTATTTGGTTTGAAGGAGCTGGAGGGAACGGAGGCAGCGCAGAGGTTGCTTGCGGAAATGCGCTGCTTGGGAGTCGCTGCTGTTCGCGAGCTGGTCCGCAATAAAACCCGGGATGTTGCGATCACGGTGACGTAAGATGAGTTCAGCAGAGATTCCTTCATCATCTTGGTTCCCTGCGTCACCAATGAGGGCGATCCTTGATTCTTCGCGTCCTTCATTGCTGAGCCCTAGCGCTTCGACAATCCACCTGTCGTATTTCCGGGACTGGGAGGCAATCCTTGCCCAAAGGCCCAGTGCATCCGTGCTTTGGTCAAACCGAAGCGCAATCGCCGCCTCCCGACGCACGGCGGCGTCCTTGTCCTCCACCACCTTGGCGACCACCTCGCGCAACATCTCAGGATGCGCTTGCTGCAGCAGACGGCGGGCGGCGCGGATGGCGGTGATGCGGAGGTTGGGGTCGGTGTCGGTGAGGGCGGAAGTCAGGAGACGCTCGAAAGCTCCAGAGGGCTGGAGCACTCCAGGACGCTTCGCGTTCTCGGGGGCGTTTGAGCTGCGCGGCAGCGTTTTGGAGTGCGCCGGTCCTCCGGCGCTTTCGCTGGTGCTTAGGTTGGCGAGCAACCACAGGGCGCGTGCGCGGTGCTGCGGCTCTGCTTTTGGATCTTCAAAGAACTTCTGCAACACCGACGCAGCGTCCACACCAAGCTTTTGGAGGGCTTTGAAAGCCTCATAGGCAAAGTAACGGCGAGCCTCATTCGGAGACTTGAGCCATTCGACTGCTTCTTCAGCCGACTCGATCATTTTCCTAGCAGGCAAATTGTATTTCTCCGCCGCCTTAGTCGTCACGCGAAACAACCTCCCGCGCGTCACATCTCCCATGCCATGGCCGCCGACGCCGGGGTCGTACCAGTCGGCGACGATGAGGGAGCCGTCGGGGGCGACGGCCACATCACTTGGGCGGAACCATTTGTCTTTAAGTCCTTCGAGGATGTTCACGATCTCAGCTTTGTAACCAGCACCATCAGGCTGCGTGACATAAGCGCGGACGACATTCGGACCCGCATCGCAATGGAGGGGCTGGCCGTGGAAGATGCTGGGCAGCAAATCACCTTCATAAACCTGCATGCCGGTGGGGCTGCCGGCACCGGTTTGCAGCAGGTTGGGGATGACGCCGGGATCGTTTTGATGCCAGTGGCGCAGGGGGATTTCGCTTTCCCAGCCGAGGCGTGGGGTCTGCCATCCGGCGCCGGTCATTTCGTCGGAGTAGCCGTAGTTGCCGAACTCCATGACGTAGTTGATGCGCACGCCTTTGTTGCCGTCGTCGTCATTGTCTGACTGCCACATCGTGCCGAAGCTATCGACGGCGACTTCCCAGTTGTTGCGGAAGTTCCAGGCGAGCACTTCGACGTTGCTGCCATCAAGCTCGCAGCGGAAGACCATGCCCTGCTGATAGGGGCGGTTGTTTTGATTGGTGCATTTGACGCCGTGGATGTCGGTGATGAGCTTGCCTTCCTTGTCGCAGAGCTGTTTGCCGGCGTTGCCGAAATTGAAGTAAAGGCGGCCATCCGGGCCGAAGTGGAAGGCGTGGATGCCGTGGTCATGCTGAGCGCCGCCGATCTTCGTGAACATGAGTTCCTTGCGGTCGGCCTTGCCGTCGCCGTTGTCGTCGATGAGCCAGAAGACGTCGTCGCCGCAGGAGATGAGCGCTTTGTCGCCGAGCACGCAGATGCCGTGGGCGCTGTCCACATCGTGACCTTGGTGGAAGACGGTGGACTTGTCGGCCTTGGCATCGCCGTCGGTGTCTTCGAGAATGAGGATGCGGTCGCCCTCGGCGCGTTCGCCGAGGTGCTTGCGGTAGTTCACGACTTCGCAGACCCAAACGCGGCCACGGTGGTCGATGTCGATGCTGGAAGGGCTCTGCACCATGGGCTCACTGGCAAAGAGCTGCACCTGAAGTTCGGGATGCACGCTGAGTGAAGCGACGGCATCGGCTGGATCGTGCGAGCTGCTGTCGCTGGTGGCGATGGGGCCGGGATTTTCCGTGTACACGCGGAACTCGACGCTGGTGCTGCCCTGCTTGGTGCCGCCTTCATCGAGGGCTCCTCGGGCTTTGAAGCGTTTCGTGCCAGCGGGGAGATTGAAGGCGATGATGCTGTTGGAATGCGTGCCGATGCCGTACTCGGTGGACTTGCCCGCGCTGCGGAGTTCGGTGCCGCCAGCGCTGCTGTTCACGCGCACGTTGTTCCAGCCGCTCTGCGCGGACTTCCATTCGATCTCAGTGAGCTTTTTCTCACTGCCATCGGCCAGGATGAGGCGCGGCTCGGCCCAGTCCGCCCAATCAGCAGTGAAGCCGTTGCCGCCATCGGTGACGACGAGGTAGAGCTCCTTGGCACCGTCGAGTGAAACGTCGATGTCCACGCTGTGGTTCGGCGTGGCATTGGTGATGAGCTTGGATTGGAACAGCGGCTTCGGGGCGGCGAGGAGCAGCGTGGGTGCGAGAAGAGCGAGCAGGACGGATTTCATGCGGTGGGGCTGAAAGTACGCCGTAGGGGGCATGAAACTTCAAGAATCAATGCCGGGATTGCTCGACAATCGTCAATCCATTGGGTGGATCATAAGTACGACAGACACTCCTGTCTGTCGGCCAGCGGCACCGCAAACACTCCTAGCTCACGTTGCATGCCAAAGTCGGCTGAAGCAGTCGCTGGCATAGCGTTGCATCATTTTATCCTATTCCCCAATGCTTCGGCGGAGCCTTGTGAATGGTGGAGAGGAGTCTTCACCCATTCGATAACGAAGGAGCCAGCGCTCACGCAAGCCGCATCGCCTACGAGGCAAGGGACGCTCCCGTGCGCGGAGTTCACGAGTTTGCCAACGCTTTCGCAAATGCCAATACGCATGATTGTCGGTCCCTTTAAATACGGATCGTGAGCAAGCGGGTTGGCGGTGCCGCTGATCGACAGGCAGGAGTGCCCGTCGTACTTTCCGGCAGCCGGGAGCTTTCACTCCACGTCCTCACCCAGATAAGCCGCGAGGTGCTTTCTCAATTCGGTGCGGGCGCGGAAGAGGAGGCTCTTCACGGCGGGGAGAGACATTTTCAGGACGGCGCAGATGTCCTCGTATGGGAGGTCCTGGTGGCGGCGCATGATGACGGCGATGCGCTGCTTCTCAGGCAGCGCGGCGATGGCGGTGTCGAGCGCCTGCTCCAGCTCGGTCTGCTGGGTGATGTGATCAGCGCCGGGGGTGCTGTGATCGGTGAAGTACTTCGGCGGATCATCTTCGTTCTCCTGCTCCATGCTGACTTCCTTGCGGCGGGAGCGGCGGCGGGTTTCGTTGAAGACGAGGTTGCGGGTGATGGTGAAGAGCCAGGTGGTGAACTTGGCGGAGACCTCATAGCGCGGGGCGCTGCGCCAGACACGGATGAAGACCTGCTGCGCGATGTCGTGCGCGTCATCGATGTTGTTCAACATGCGGGCGCAGGTGCCGACGACGGCGTTTTGATGCAGCTCCACGAGGCGCTCGAAGGCCTTCACATCGCCTTCCTTGACGCGGAGCATGAGGCGAACGCTTTCCTGGTCGGAAGAATCCCCGGCATCGTCGGCGGCTGCCGGCGGTGAATGGGGGAGGGCGTTCCGTTCCGGTTCAGGCATGAGGTAGGCTGGCAGGGTGACTGCCATGCTAGCGAGGGTCATGCGCGATGTAAACCACCGGAGGTGCGGAATGGTTGCGCGAATATTTGACGCTCAAAGGCGCTTCGTTAAGCGTAGATGATAGCCATGAACAATTTATCCTGGGACACGTCTTTTCGCGAACTCTTCGAACGCTGCTCCAAACTGCATCGGGGTGGCGACACCCGTGCGGTGAGTTGGTTCACGGAAGCGGACAAAAACTTTTTGGACAGCATTGGCTACACGACGCAGGAGTTTTTCGACTTCGTCGATGACCACTGCCGCTATGGCGCAGAAGGCCCTACCCTTGAGACCAGCCTGCTGGTGGCGGCGGTGAGGAGAGATTACTTCCGCGTGGTGCAGAACAGCCAGAGCACCGGAAAAACGGTGCCGCCGAGCGATCTGCCGCCCAAAGCGGCCTCAGTGGATGGCATTCCGTGGCTGCCGCGTTTGATCGTGAAGGCGCGGGCGAAATTGAAGGGCGAGATGGACCCGGACACGATGTTTGTTTGTGGCGGAGACCGCGCATTCTTTGAGCAGCACAACCTGCACCCTGCTGATTTCCTGCGCGTGACGTGGGCCGCAGGGGACGATGACCGCAAGATCATCGACTTTGCGAAGACGGGGAAGATGTGAAGTTCCCTGCAACGACGCTCATGCAGGAAGTACGACAGGCACTCCTGCCTGTAGGTCAGCGTTTGCGCCAGCTCTGCCGCCTTCAGCTCGCATCAGCGCTGACGAGCAGGGATTCAGACGTTTGCGACGCGCTGGACCAGGCTCGGCTTGCGGCACGGCGAAGGTGCTTGGTGGCGATGGGTTCTGGTGGAGCGCTGATCGACAGACAGGAGTGTCTGTCGTAGTGCGCTGTGAAGCGTCACTATCCTCCGGGGTGAAAGACCCTGGCCATCTGGAACCGTGTTCCGGGTGAGAACTTGAAGTAACTGCG
>JAIXYN010000054.1 GCA_027490195.1 Verrucomicrobiaceae bacterium
ACTCATGAGTCTGCGTCAAGCAGCCAACTTCTGACTGGAGAGCCGGATGCGGGAAACCCGCCAGTCCGGTTCGGAGGGAGGGGCGGCGTTCATCACGCCGTCCCTACCCCTATCTTCAGGCGGTCTGCTTGGGGCAGACTTGCCAGCCAAGAGGGGGGGAGCGATTTTCGAAATGGGGGCGTGGAGACGTTCGGCGGCGGTTGGAGGACCAACCGCCCTACCTTTGCGATAGGGGCATTTCTTGCCGCTGGGTGTGGCCGGGCGTTGAGCCGGAGCCGGTTAAAAACCGGCGCTCCCAGTGGGGATGGGGACTTCAGATGCCGGCGGCCATGACTTTCATCCAGCGCATGCGGAAGGAGGAGTTTTCTTCCATGAGCTGGGCGGCGATGGTGGTGGAGAGCTGGGTGAGGCCGGTGAGGCGGGCGAAGGCGGCGGTGTTTTCCTGACGACGGTAGTAGTCGGTGGAGTCGGTGACTTGGGTGCCGAGGGATTGGGCGATTTCGACGAGGGACTCGGGGGTGAGGCTGTCGAGGGGGAGGGTGAGGGTGCCGCGGTCGAGGGTGACGCTGATCTGGGTGCCGGTGGGGTGGCAGGTGATGCGGCCGGTGAGCTGACCGCCTTCGCGGCGGGTGATGGTGCCGGTCCAGCCTTTGGTGGTGAGGTCGGTGGTGAGCTGGCGGATGAAGTCGCGGGACTGGGTGTAGAGGTAGAGGCGGCCGTCGAGGGCGGTGCGGACGTCTGCGGTTTCGAGGCGGGTGCCGGTGAGGAGATCGATGGCGCGGGTGTAGTCGTAACCTTGGACGAGGGAGGGGACGAGGGCGCTGACTTCGGAGAGGAGTTCGAGATCGCGGAGGCGATGTTTTTTGTCTTGTTCCATCTGACGCTGCTGGTCTTCGAGGGTCATGATGGAGATCTCGCGCTGGTAGCTGGTCTCGAGGTCGGTGATGAAGCGGAGGAAGGCGCCGCTGGTTTTGAGGTTTTTCCGGACTTGCTGGACTTCGGTGAGGGCGGTGCGGAGCTCTGGGATGGTGCCTGAGCGCTTGGGCTGGAGGGCGGCGCGGACGAGGGCGAAGTCGGGTTTGTAGAGGTCGAGGAGGGGGCTGTAGAGGGAGAGCCAGTCGAGGGAGGGTGCGGAGGCGTCTGTGGGGGGCTTTTTGGTGTCGGCGAGATGCTTTTGGAAGTGTTCGAGTTCTTCGGCGCCGAGGAGGGCATCGCCGAAGTGCCATTCGGCGAGGCCGTGGACGAGGTAGCCGAGGATTTCTTCGTTGGTGGTCTGGTAGTCGAGGGATTTGAGGGGGGTGCCGAGGCCGAAGTTTTTGGACATGCGGTCTTTGAGCTTGGCGAAGAAGGGGGCGAGGCCGTTGAGATCTGGGGTGGTGGCGAGCTGGGTGAAGTGGCCTGCGGCGTCTGTTTTACTGTTGAGGATGATGCTGCAGAGGGCGGCGTTTAGGCGTGCCCAGTTGGCGGTGGGCTGGAGGACGTCTTTGGATTTGGCGAGCTTGGAGAATTTGTCTTCGGCGGTGGCGTATTGGTGCTCGCCGAGCATGGCTTGGCGGGCTTCGGTGAAGCGCTCGGAGACGGTTTTTTTGGTGGCTTTGTCTGCGGTGAGGGTGACGCCGGCGCCGTCGAGATCGCGCTCATTGGCGGTGGCGAGCTGGATGGCGCGGACGTTGCGGCGCTCTCCGCCTTCGCGGAGGAGCCAGCCGATGCCGTAGGCGATGATGATGGCGGCGGCGGTGAGGCCGATGAGGCGGGTGCGGCGATTGACGAGGCGGCGGCGGATGCTGCCGCGATCGAGGAGGCCTTCGGCGAGGCGCATTTCATCGACGACTTCGGAGTAGTTGGCGAAGCGGTCTTGGGGGCTGAAGGAGAGCATGCCATTGATGACGTGCTCTGTGCGGGGGGAGAAGCGGAGGCCGGATTCGCCGAGGGTGACGCGCTTGGACTTGATGCGGCGGAGGTCTTCGATGGCGGCGGTGTCTGCCTTGTGGGGCGGATTGCCGGTCATGGCGTGGTAGAGGGTGGCGCCGAGGGAGAAGATGTCGCTGCGGTAGTCTTCTTTGTTTTCGATGACTTTTTCGGGGGCGACGTAGTAGGGGGTGGCCCAGATTTCGCCGGATTGATCGCCGCCGCGATCGGCGAAGAGGGCGAGGCCGAAGTCCACGACTTTGGCGGTGCCGGTTTCGGTGAAGAGGATGTTGGCGGGTTTGACGTCGCGGTGGATGAGGGTGAGCTGCTGGGCGGCGCGGAGGCCTTCGGCGACTTCGCGGCCGATGCGGAGGGCTTCGTCTTCTTTGAGGTGGCCTTCGCGGCGGATGCGCTGCTCTAGGGAGCCGCCGCCGACGAGCTCCATGGCGATGTAGAAGTAGCCCTGGTCATAGCCGACGGAGTAGAGCTTGATGACGTTGGGGTGGGTGACGTTGGCGGTGATGTGGGCTTCGCGGCGGAACTGCTCGAGGCGGACGGAGTCGCGGGAGTACTGGCGATTGAGGATTTTGAGGGCGACGCGGCGGCCGAGGGTTTCGTCTTCGGCCTCGAACACGCGGCTCATGCCGCCTTCGCCGATCTGGCGGACGATCATGAACTGATCGAAGCGGCGACGGACGCGGACCATCTGGCCGCAGAAGGGGCACTTGAGCTTGGTGAAGGGCTCGAGGGAGGTGACGTCAATCTGCCGCTGGCACACCGGGCAGGTGCTGAGAAAAGACTGTTCTGGAGGGGCGAGGATCAAGGGTGACGGATGTTGTCAGTAGAGGGGACGCATTCGATATGCCAGAAATTACAGTTTGCCTTATTAATTCGAATCTTGAGTTTGTGGGGTGGATTGGCTCATCAGTGAAACAGTGGATATAGGCGATCGTTTCGACAAACACCTGGCAAGGCGTTTGCCGGATATGTCGCGGTCGCGATTGCAGGACTTGATCAAGGAGGGACACGCAACGCTGAACGGGAAGCCGGTCAAGGCGGGGGCGACACTCAAATGCGGGGATGCTGTCAGTCTCACGGTGCCGGATGTAGCGGAGGTGGAGATCAAGGCCCAGAACATTCCTTTGACGATTTTGTATGAGGACAGCGACATCGTAGTGCTGGACAAGGCATCGGGGCTTGTCGTTCATCCGGCGGAGGGAAATCCGGACGGGACGCTGGTGAACGCGCTGCTGCACCACATTGGGGATCTGAGCGGGATCGGTGGGGAGATGCGGCCGGGGATTGTGCACCGGCTGGACAAGGACACGAGCGGCTGCATGGTGGTGGCGAAGAATGACATCGCGCACCGGCGGCTGACGGAGGCGTTTTCAGAGAGGCGGATTTCGAAGATCTACTTGGCGGTGGTGAACGGGGTGCCGAAGGAGGAGAGCGGGCGGATCGAGACGTCGATCGGGAGGCATCCGGTGGACCGAAAGCGGATGAGCAATCTGCTGGATGGGGCGGGGAAGAATGCGGTGACGGAGTGGAAGCGGCTGGCGGTGGACCAGGGGTGTGCGTTGATCCAGTGCCGACTGCTGACGGGAAGGACGCACCAGATCCGGGTGCACATGCGGGAGTCTTTGCAGTGTGCGATTTTGGGGGATCCAATCTATGCGAATCCGGCGAAGCAGCGGGTGCAGGTGCCGCGGCTGATGCTGCATGCGTGGAGGCTTTCGTTTAACCATCCGATCCATGATCAGCCGATGGCGTTTGAGGCGAAGGTGCCGGAGGAGTATGGGGCGTGGATGGAGGGGGTGGGGAAATGACGAAACCTGAATGAGGAATGACGAAGGGTGCGTACTTTTTTGCAAAGGAATGGAGAGCAAGGGAATGGGGAAGAGGGGAGTGGTTTTTGTTTTCCTTTGATTGAATTGGCGCTTGGTTGGGCGGCTCAACACGGACCTTTTTTCTCTTTTATACCATGCTCAAAGTTTACGCTTACTCTGGATGCTCTACGTGCAAGAATGCGATCAAGTGGCTGAAGGGGCGGGGGGTGGAGTTTGAGGAGATTGCGATTCGGGAGACGCCGCCAAGTGTGGGTGAGCTGAAGGGGATGCTGGGGGCGTATGAGGGGGAGGTGCGGCGGCTGTTTAATGTATCGGGCATGGACTACCGGAGTCTGGGGCTGAAGGACACGCTGCCGGGGATGAGCACGGAGGAGGCGCTGGGGCTGCTGGCGGGGAATGGGAATCTGGTGAAGCGGCCGTTTGCGGTGGATGCGGGGAAGAAGGTGTTTTTGGTGGGGTTCAAGGAGGGGGAGTGGGAGGGGGCGCTTGGGTGATTCGTGCTGGTCTTGCGCCGAATGACGAAACCAGAATGACGAATGACGAATGAATGACGAAGCTCGAAGGATGTGGAAGATGGGCTTCGACGGCGGCGGTCTGAGGACAGCCCGCCCTATCTAGCGCTGGGGCATGCGAAAGCGGCGGTGAAGCGCCGCAGTCGGGGGGGGCGCGAGAGCGTGGTCTGACGGGGGGGGGGCAGCTGGTGATTGCGGAGCGCTGGTCGACAGGCTGGAACCGTAGCGAAGCGGAGATAGCCAGCAGCAGACTGGCCGGGGGGCGAACGCAGTGAGGCAATGCCCATCGTACTTTCCGGAGGGGGCGCGTTACTTTACGGCGGCGGATTGTTCTTTGAAGAACTTGGCGATGAGGGCGGGGGCTTCGGCGGGGAAGTTGTGGGTGCCGCCTTCTTTGATGAAGGCGATGAAGGGGGCGCCGACTTTGGAGGGGTAGAGGGTGCAGTCTTTGTCCCATGGGGTGCCTTCGGCGGAGCATTGATTGATCTTTTTGACTTCGGCGATGGCGAGCTTCTGCCATTCGTATTTCACCTGGAGGTCCTGGGTGTCGGCGAGGTGCATGCAGGGCTTGGGTTTGGGGTTGGCTCCTGGACTGAAAGGGTTGGCTGTCGCGATGATGGCGATGGTGCCTGCTGATGGGGCGATGGCACAGAAGACGTCTGGGCGTGTCTGCCAGAGCAGGTAGGTGAAGGAACCGCCACTGCTGTGTCCGGTGGAGAAGATGCGCTGGCTATCCACTTTGTAGTGTTCTTTGAGGTGGGCGAGCGTGACGTCGAAGAGGTCTAGATCGCGGTCTTTTTCTATCCCCGCGACGTGCTGCCAGGTGGAGTTTTTACCTTCGAGATCAGAGAGCTGGTCGGGGGTGTTGAGGCCTTGGAGATAGACTGAGATGGCTTCGGGCATGTGTTGGTACATGGCGAAGCTGCGGGCTGCATTTTGCGCGGTGCCGCCGTAGGCGTGCCAGACGAAGATGACGGGGGCGGGGGTTTCCTTGGCGGAGGGTGGAGTGTAGATGAAGCCGGTGCGTGCTACGCCGTTCACGGTGAGGTCCAGTTTTTCGATTCCCTGCGGAAGTTGAACTTGGGCGGGGCTGGATGAAATGGCGGCCAGCAGGGCGAGCAAGAAGAAGCACAGGCGGTTCATGAGGGGAGAGAATTGGATCTTCAACGACATGGCTTTGTCAAAGTTGCAGCGGGCTTGTGTTGGGCTAGGATCACGCTCCATGAGTTTTGTGAATGATGCTATTCCTGTGATCACCCCGCCTGGTCAGGGAAGGGGCTATTCTGTTTTTGGTGATGAGGTCGAGTTTGTGATCACTGGTGAGCAAACGGGAGGTCGTTTCACGCAGTGGATTGAGACCACGCATCCTGGGGGTGGGCCGCCTCCGCATTATCACACACGGGAGGATGAGAATTTTTACGTCATTGAGGGAAGTGCTGAGTTTTTCCGAGATGGGCAGTGGACGGCGGTGGTGCCGGGAACTGCGGTGTTCATGCCGAAGGGCGTGGTGCATGCGTTTCGCAATGCGGGGAGCACGCCGCTGAAAATGCTCATCACCACGGTGCCTTCGGGCTTTGAGACTTTCTTTGACCGTTGTGCGGTGGAATTTGCCAAACCGGGTGCTCCGGATATGTCACGCATTGTGGAAATCGCCGGCGAGCACGGCATTCATTTCGTTCACCCGTAATCTCTTTTCATTTCATGTTTAAAACCGGCCAGCAAGTTGTCTGCATTGATGATCAATTCGATCCCTGGGTCTTTGACCTGTACAAGTCATTGCCCAAGAAGGATGAGATTTACACGGTGCGCGCGCTGCGTGCGGGGCGATCGAACCCGCAGTTTGTGGTGAATGACGATGCGGAGATCAAGCTGGCGGGGGCGGAGTTTGACCTGCTGCTGCTGTTGAAAGAGCTGAATAATCCGGATGATCCGCATTCGAGCGTGAAGCAGGAATTGGGATTCCGGTCGGAGAGGTTTGCGCCGTTGTTGGAGCAGACGGAGGAAGAGGAGGAGGCGGAGCTGATTGGCGTGGGCCACGGTGAGAAGACGTGGGAGCCGGAGCCGGCGTGGTCGAAGTAGAGGCGTGTGAGAATGGCACGCGGGCAAGCGTGGCGTCTTGTGCGTGATCGGCGTGCGTGGGAATTGTAAACTGGGAACTGAAAACTGAGAATTGTCAATTGGCCGGAGGCGGGAGCGGGGCTGATGGCAGACGCTGCTGGTGGGCTTTGGATGTGGCGGATTGCTGGGTTTGCTTTCCTGATAGGATGCGCAGGGAATGAAGGAATTGAATAATCCGGATGATCCGCACTCGAGCGTGAAGCAGGAATTGGGTTTCAGGTCGGAGAGGTTTGCGCCGTTGCTGGAGCAGACGGAGGAAGAAGAGGTGGCGGAGCTGATTGGCGTGGGTCACGGGGAGAAGACGTGGGAGCCGGAGCCGGCGTGGTCGAAGTAGCCTTGGCTGCGCGGGTGGCGCTGGCATGCCTCCGGCATGCGATCTTTAGAGCTAGCTGGGTGTGTGTGCTTTCCAGGGGGCACTCGCCCCCTGGCTACCTTCGATGATCCCTTCGGGATCGGGACGGTGAATGCGGCTGGCTTTCTTTGCTGCCTGCGTGGTCGTAGTAGGCTCGGCTGCGCGGGTGGTGCTGGCATGCCTCCGGCATGCGATCTTTAGAGCTGGCTGGGAGTGTGCGCTTTCCAGGGGGCATTCGCCCCCTGGCTACCTTCGATGATCCCTTCGGGATCGGGACGGTGGGTGTGGCTAGCTTTCTTTGCTGCCTGCGTGGTCGTAGTAGGCTCGGCTGCGCGGGTGGTGCTGGCATGCCTCCGGCATGCGATCTTTAGAGCTGGC
>JAIXYN010000001.1 GCA_027490195.1 Verrucomicrobiaceae bacterium
CGCCTGCGATGTGATAGACCCGAAATTACGGACCCGCACAGCGGTTCCCTACCAGCGCTGAGGTGCTGCGCTGCGTTTGGTGGTGGGGATGCGCTGCGTGCGTCCGTGGAATCCTTCGTCCCAGCGCGATCTGCTGACTGACCCATTCCGCACCTTTCCAGCGCCGCTCCGCATGCACCGTCGTGCGGTACGTTTGTGCTTCATTCATCTGCAAAGCAGTCCCTTGCCAAATGAAAGTTTGTGATGCGTGGCAGCATCAGTCGCAGGGGGAAGGGCGTGACCTCATTTCTTGCTGCCCTCATCGATGTCAAAAAATTTTCCGCCCACTGCCCAGGCCAGATCTGTGCGTGGCAGTATGCCATCCCCGCCGATGTAGTAGCGGCTGAAGAGGATGTAGTTGTCACGTGACACACCGGTGCCGGTGCCAGCGGAGAAGATGGAGGCGACTTTCAAACTCAGTGAGCCGGCAATGCCGTGCTTCTGCTGCATGTAGGAACGGAACTCGGTCTCGTTGGGATTGGTGAGGGCAAGAACAACGGTCAACGAGATGAGCAGGAAGAGGATGAGTCTCATGGCTTGGGTGTGGTTGGGATGGCTGGCGTGGTGGTGGTTGGCTGGCTTGCGGGGGGAGT
Source organism: Verrucomicrobiaceae bacterium (assembly GCA_027490195.1). Classification (GTDB taxonomy): domain Bacteria; phylum Verrucomicrobiota; class Verrucomicrobiia; order Verrucomicrobiales; family Verrucomicrobiaceae; genus Prosthecobacter. The sequence continues at coordinate 633 of JAIXYN010000001.1, forward strand.
TGTCTTGGCTTCGACCCGTTTCAACTCAAAGGAACCTGGGGCTTTGCCCGGAACTTCAATCCATTCGCCGGTACCGGCCTGCTCGCTGCGCAGGCGCCACTGCTCGCTTTCGAGTTCAAACAGCGGGCGGTTGGACTCCTTGGCTTTCTGGCGCATGAGCAGCATGCGGTCTTCATTTTCGGCGGCGACGGCTTTTTTGACCTGTGCGCCCCAGGCACCGGAGGGCACCTCACGGATCTGCAGCAGGCCGCGATGATTTTCGCTGACGAGCTGGTTGTTTTTCAAGGTCTGGATTTCCTGCATGCGGTTGCGCATGCGTTCGGTGGCCTCGCTGGCGTTTTTGAGAGCCTCCTTGTCCTGAGGCTCGTCACCCCGGTACTGGTAAACATCCAGCCGCATGTTGAGGTTCACTTCGATAGGTTTCGGCGTGGTGATCCGCACCTCGGGCAGTTGGCAGGCGGCCAGAGCGAGTGCGGCAGAGCCAAGGATGAGTCGTTTAGCGTGCCAATGCATCAGCGGTCTCAGGTTTGCGTGGTTCTTCTTTCCAGCGGTGATCATAGACGTTCACATCAAACTTGCGAGAGCCCAGCGGACCTGAGAACCGCAGATGTCCGCGGCCTTCACGTCCGTAGAAGCGTGCTTTGCCATCGATTTTATCATACTCGAAGTCGCGCAGTGTTTCCAGTCCGATGCGGGTTATTTGATCGCCGATGGTGCCCGTCAGCGACTTGGGCAGAGATTTGATCAGGTCATTCATGGCGGCGATGCTGAACCGGCCATGGGAGTTGTTTTTGAATTCAGCATCGCCTTGATACAGTTCGTTCTTGTTTCCGGTGGCGATCACCTTGCCATGCACCTTGCCGTCGATCAGGAAGTACTCTGGAAACAGCGTGGTGGTTACCGGCTGAAGATCCACATCGGTGCCGGCCAGCCAGCCGTCCCAGGTGAAGGTCTCGTCGAGATAGATGTCGAATGCGCCGTTTACATAACCGCCGTAGGCCGAACTGCCGAACACGCCATAGACGCCGCGAACGTCATAGGTCACACTGAGGTGGGCGTTCTCAAAGTGGAGCTGCTTCCAGCGCAACTGGTCAACGGTGAAGGTCTCGGTCAGATTGTTGTTCCGGTCCTTCATGGGTAGATTGAAATGCACTTTTCCTTTCATGCCGCGAAACTCGAGCTTGAGATCCTTTAGCGTGTAATCGTCCGAAGGGATGTCGAACTGGGCATCGAGCTGGCCGCTTTCCAGTTTTGAGGTGAAACTGAAGGGAAAGGGCCGGCTGATGCCTGCCAGCGGTACGCCTTTGGGCGCGAGGATGAGCTTGCCGTCGGTCACCGCCAAGGTGTCCACCTGCCAGCCCGGAGCGGTGGGTTTTGACGGTGCGGGCGGGCCAAAGGTGGCATCGGGTATGGGCGCTTCGCCCTTCATGGATTTGCGATAGTTTTCCACGTACCAGAACAGATCTTCGCCGACATAGAGCAAGGGGGAGACGATTTCGACGCGGTCAATGCGGCGGTGCAGCAGGCCGTCGAGCGTGTAATTTACATGAATGACATCCATTTCCGCCACGGTGCGGAGAGCTTCGTGAGGGGAGGGGATGCGCAGGCGTGTGAGCTGGATGCTCTGGGGCTCCACATTTTCCGCGAGGCCATCGAGATCCAGCGGGGTCTCGTTGGCGGAGAGGTGCACATCAAAACGGACTGGGGGCAGACCCGGAGCGATGCTTACGAGCGTTACGCCCAGATCATCCACTTCGATTTTGCCGGCCGTCCAACGTGAAGCGGTGGCGTCTGCTTTTTCCTTCACCACCTTGGCATCACCGCTGAACAAAGTCATCAGTGCATCTCCCGCTGCCACATGGCCTTCGGTGATCTTCAATGATTCCAAACGCTGCGTGCGCCACATCTCCGGGAGCGCCGCCTGCACCTCCACATTGGCGAAATTTAATACAGGCAGGGGCGAACGGTTGGGAATGTTCATCTGTGCCGACTGAATGCGCAGATGCTGCTTTGACTGCTCGGTCGTGATCGCGAAGTGAAGCGAAGATTCGAGGCGCTCTGCCAGTTGCATGGCGATGTCGAGTTCGGCATCTGTCACTGTCAGGGAGCCAAAGTGGAGCTGCTTCCACCACGGCAGAGCAGGTTTGAGCGATGTTTTTACCTGGGGTGTTTCGAGCTTGTCAAACCAGGGTCCGTTTTCTGAGGTGAATGCCAGATGTGGGGTGGCCAGGACGAGTGAGTCCACCTGCCACAACTCACGCAGTTTGTCGGGCACGACCTCGAGTGAGGCCGACTTTGCCTGAAGAAACGGGGGGAACTGGACGCTGGGGTCTTTTGAGTTCCAACGGAGGGACACATCTGACAGCGTTAGTTTTTGCTGCACTGCTGAGCGCAGTTCCTCAGAGGAAATGGTGAGTGCTTTGAGGCTGGTGCTCCAGGCGAGGTCACCCGCCAGGGGGCAGAGTTCCGTGGGTGTTAGCTTCAGCGTGCCGCCGTTCACCTGAAGTGCATCGATCTTTGCCTGCCAGGCGGTCGTTTGCTTGGATGCGCTTTTGGGTATGAGGGCGGTTTCGAGTTCACGGGTCCACTCGATGACTGGGGTCTGCAGGAGCCCGCGTTCCACATGCCAGAGGCCGTTTAAATCTTGAGACGCTTTCAGGTCCAAGGCTGTGGCGTTGATCAGGCCCTCGCCGGTCAGCGGCTGGAGGTGCAGATTTTTCAGATGCACTTCCTGAGTGCCGCCTGAGAGCAGGCCGGCGGTTGAGAGTCTCATGTCGCGCGCTTCCCAATCAAACTGAAGGCCACCGCGTAACGGTGGCAGTTTGGCCCTGAGCGCGGGGCTTAGCTCCTGCAGCCAAGCGAGATCGAAATGGCCGGCTTGCAACGAAGCTTTTTTGATGTCGATCTCGGTCCCGCGCATTTCGGTTTCGAAATGAAGGCTGCTGAATATGGGCTGGTCGCGCCACACGGCCTGCTGCAGGTCTGTGATGATGGTCTTGAACGAAGGGAAGTTGCTGCCGCCGACTGTCAAGTCCTTCACCTTCTGCGTGATGATGACGCTGCCAAGGGGTTGCCAGTTATCATCGCGCAGGATGAACTTCGTGGGGTGGAGATCAATCAGGTCCAGATGCCAGCGGAACGAGGATGACTTCGTGGCTGCCGGGCTGGTGGGTTGAGGAGGTGAAGGCTGTAGCCATGCCAGTGGCACGTCCACCACGGCGTCCTCTACTTTGAGGCCACCGAGGTGGCCCTGGTAGAGCTGGCCCCAGCGAGGCCGCCATTCCAAATGGCCCACGGTTGAGATGTGTTTTGAACTGGGAAGGTGCAGGGTGCGGACCTCTCGCACGTGCAGTGCGCCGTCCTGCCAGTCGAGGGAGACGACTTCGACCTGTATGTCGCCTGAAAAGCGGCGGAGGAGTGCATTCGTGAGGGGCACGCGTTGATGCCATGCCCAGCCGAGCAAGATGGACAGGAGGATGATGGCTGTGAGACCGAAGCGCCAAGTCCAGCGCCACAGGCGGCGGCGTTTGGAAATGGGGGCGGTGGAATTCACCTGGCCAGAGTATCATGAAGTGGTGGGTGTGCCACGATCTGATTCGAGGTGTCTTGCTCGAAATGAGGGGGGGGCGTGACGGTGAGGAGGGCTTGTCTGCGGGGATGCTGAGGGCTAAAGTTCACGCTCCATGCGTGTCTTGCGGGTCATTTTCTTTTTGCTGGTGGCAACGTGTGTGCACGCGCATTCGGTGCATACTTCGACTGCGGAGGTGGAGTACAATGCGGAGACGAAGAGGCTGGAGGTGAGCCTGACGGTTTTCGTGAGTGATCTGGAGCTGGCGCTGGTCCGGCAGAGTGAGCGTGAGATGAGGATCGATCAAACGCCTGCGGCGGAATTTGATGCGCAGATTCAGGCGTATCTGGCGAAGACTTTTGTGGTGACGGATGTGGCGGGGAAGGTGGCGAAGATGGCGTGGGTGGGGAGGGAGATGGAGGAGGCGAGTGCGAAGAGTGGGGATCCGGCGGTGGTGCTGTTTTTTGAGGTGGAGATGCCGGAGGGAGTGGTGGGGGCGGTGGTGAGGAATGCGGTGTTTTTGGATCTGTTTAAGGATCAGGTGAATTTGATGCAGATGCGGGAGGGGGAGGAGAAGGTGGAGTTACGTTTTACACGAGAACATCCCTGCGAAAAAGTGGGCGGCGTGAACTAACTTTCTTCAAACATTAACCCCAAGAAACGAGCGTATCGACGTGTTCTACTCGTGAAACCAATGTCTTTCTGGACACCTTCATTTCTTGTTTTGATTCCCGCAGTCACGGTGACTGCGGGATGGCTCATCGCCATGAAGAGGCGCGCGCCTCTACGCTGGCGGATGGCGCTCTTTACTGCATCATTGGCAGTGTTTCTTCTTGGGGCTGCGCTCAGTCTCGCGGGCTATCGCAAATTTTCATCGGATGTCAAAGTGGGCCATACGTTTGAAGCCATGCACGCACGCTACCCAGACCTCGTGGCGGCGGTCTCCACACTTAAGGTCAGCGCTCTGGCATTTGGAGTGAATCTTTTTCTGGCATCGTTATCCTGCCTGTATTCCCCACCCAGACGATCCTCATGATTCCCGAGTCTACCCTCACCAAGATGGATATGATCATGGAGGCATGGGATGTCGGAAAGGTCTCCATGGGCATCGCATTCGTTCTGCTGCTCATTGGCCTTCGGGGGATCAGTCATCCCTTCAAAGCCTCACACTGTCTGGTTTATTCCCTTCTGGGATTGCTTCCTTTGACCACGGCCATGTTTGGAGCGGACTATTTGCTGATCGTCTTTCGAGATCCGAACGGCCATCTCGCGCCGCAGAAGCTCGAAAGATATGTTGGTTCAGGCGAGGCCGCCATGCCGCTCATGCTCGGTTGTTTATGTTCCTGTGTGTTGATGTTCACGGCTTCCATGCTGTGGATGCGCTGCCGTGATGAGGATGGGTAATGCCATGATATTTCACGCGCATTCTTCGTCATGGGGCGGTTATGAGCGCGGCGGGGCTCGTTGCAGACGCTGCTGGTGAATGCTGGGTGCGGCGAAGTGATGGGTTTGCTTTCCGATCATGTGCCATGATACCCAGGGAAGCGCTCGCTAAGGCTCGGCATCCCTGGGCTATATTACGGAAGGCCGTTGGCCTTCAAGGCAGGTATGGGGTGCAGATCGCGGTGCCATGTCTGATGGTGAGGCAATATGCTACTGGCGCGGCAGGATCTTAACATCATGAAAAGTGAAAAAGGCGCGCATGTCGCCATCGCGGCCACTGTAGGCGCCTTCGGCATTCGCTAGATAGCAGGCAAGTGATGCGAAGGCCCAGGCATCCTTCTCATCGACAAAAAGCTCTTCATGATCGAAGCCGGTAACACGCCGCTGGATCATGTGGTTGCGAACAATTTTTGAGTCTGACTTTGAGTCTTCTGGTATGGTTTTATTGGCCCACGCCCATAGCCAAGATCTGCGCGAATAGACATAGGAGCCCACCAATTGAGCACGAGTCCGTATGATTTTATCTGTGAAGGTGAAAATCAAAGTGCCTTTGTCGCCATCCCAATCCCAGCGTTCCTCGTCCCCTAGCTTCCAAACGCCTGCATGGGCAGAGGTTTTAATCTGAAGATCATTGAGCGCCCTTTCCATGATCTGCTCATGGGTCATTTTTTCGTCCTGAGCGCGGTGTTCTGCATGGATGGCGGCTATCTCATCTTCAACGGGGTCCTTTTTCGGTGCGTCCCTAACTTGAGAGGAACGGTGAAGCCAGAGAAGCGCGAGTGCGATCAGAACGATGGCAGTGAAAAGGATTGCCGTCATCATGCGTGCTCGAATAACGGAATTCATCTTGTCTCGCATGTGGCGACTCAAGCATTGAGTGTCTTACTTTGTGGTGAAGTGAAGCGGCTGGGTCGAGGACGAGTTCGAGTAGGAGGACGAGGACGAATCAGATGGTCAGCCGAAGTAGGGCGCGAGGATGTTGCGGGCGACTTTGATGGCTTGCATGCGGCCTTCGAGGGTTTTGCCGAAGGTGTCGTCTTCGACTTCGATGCAGAGGGGGCCGGTGTAGCCGATGCGCATGAGCTCGGCCATGAAGGCTGCCCAGTTGATGTCGCCGTAGCCGGGGATGCGGGGCTGGTGCCACTGGAGGGGGAAGTCGAAGCGGCCGACTTCGTTGAGGGCGGCGCGGTTGATTTTGACGTCTTTGGCGTGGACGTGGAAGAGCTTGGATTTGAACTCGGCGAGAGGGCTGAGGGGATCCATGTCCTGGAGGATGAAGTGGGAGGGATCGTAGTTGAGGCCGAAGCTGGAAGAGTCGATGTCGTTGAAGGCGCGGCGCCAGATGGCAGGGGTGGTCATGAGGTTTTTACCGGCGGGCCATTCATCGCGAGTGAAGGACATGGGGCAGTTTTCGATGCCGATTTTTACGCCGTGGTCTTCGGCAAACTTGATGATGGGCTGCCAGGTTTTGAGGAAGCGGGGCCAGTTTTCATCGACGGTCTTGGTCCAGTCGCGACCGACGAAGCCGGTGACGAGATTCACGCCGAGCTTGGGTGCGGCGGCAATGACTTTTTTGAAATGGGAGACGGCCGCACGTGAGACGGCGGCATCGGGGTCGAGCATGTTGGGGTAGTAGCCGAGGGCGCTGATGCTGACGCCCTGATCGTCGCAGTGACCAAGGATTTCCTGGGCCTTGGGTTTCGTCAGGGTGGTGACGTCGATGTGGGTGACGCCGGCGTATTTGCGCTCGGCTTTGCCGATGGGCCAGCACATGACCTCAACGGTGGAGAAGCCTTCGTGGCGGGCGAAGTTGAGGACGTTGTCGAACGAGAGTTCGGGGAGGATGGCGGAGACGAAGCCGAATTTCATGGGGAGGGGAAGGAGAGGTGGAGTGGTGGAGTGAGGCTGGGTGTTCAGAGGGCCTCTTGTTTTCGCAAAGGAATGGTGAGCAAAGGAATGGGGAATTCTGGATGAGCTACTGATTTAACACCGCAAGAGATTGGAAAATCGCAGACTCGGAGGACGCAGAGAGGAGCTTTCAAAAACGGAGTGGTGGTTTTCTTTTCTATGGAGACGGTGGCGTGACAGGATGGATGTTTCCAACGCGAATGGGCGCGAATATCCGCGAATTTTTATGAATGGCGGAGGGTAAGGGGGCGATTCTTGGGCACAAAAAAGGGCGGGAGTTTGAGTCCCGCCCTTTTGGAGTGAAGGTGTTATTTGGCTTCGGCAGAGATGTCTTTTTTGCCTTCGAGGACTTTGTCCACGAGGCCGTATTCGGCGGCTTGGGCGGCGGACATGTAGTTGTCGCGGTCAGCGTCGCGCTCGATTTGCTCGACGGATTTGCCGGTGTGGTGGGCGAGGATGCGATTGAGGCGCTTCTTGAGGCCGAACATGTATTCGACGGTGCGCTCGACATCGCTGGCGGTGCCGCGTGCGCCGCCGGAGACCTGATGGATCATGATGTCGGAGTTTGGCAGGGCATAGCGTTTGCCCTTGGTGCCTGCGGCGAGGAGGACGGCGCCCATGGAGGCGACGAGGCCGATGCTGTAGGTGCAGACGTCGCAGGTGAGGAACTGGATGGTGTCATAGATGGCGAGGCCAGCGGTGACGCTGCCACCAGGGCTGTTGACGTAGATGCTGATGTCCTTCTTGGGGTCCTGCATTTGCAGGAAGAGAAGCTGGGCGATGATGATGGAGGCCATCGTGTCATTGACCTCGCCACCGAGGAAGATGATGCGGTCCTTGAGAAGTCGAGAGAAGATGTCGAACTGGCGCTCTATACGTCCATCAGTCTCAAATACTGTCGGCATGATGTAGCTGGACTGCGGAGCGATGGAGGTGGGAAAATCGGAATATTGGCTGGGGGACATGGGTGGAATGAAGAGGTGGGGGGGATGATTGTCAACGCGGGAGGAAAAATGGAAGATGCGGAGCGGGAAATGACGAATGAGTAAATCCGAATGACGAATGGGGGCTGTATCAGTTGTGGGAGGTGGAGGCGAGTTTGAGGCCGACGACTCCTGCGACTATGAGCAGAATGCATACGAGCCGGGCGGTGGTGCGGGGCTCATCAAAGATGAAAAGGCCGATCAGAGCGGTGCCGACGGCGCCGATGCCGGTCCAGATGGCGTAGGCGGTGCCGAGGGGGAGAGTGCGCAGGGCGAGCGATAGAAAATGAAAGCTGGCGATCATGAGGGCCACGGTGATGATGCTGGGCCATAGGCGCGTCCAACCGGCGGTCTGTTTTAAGCCAACCGCCCAGGCGACTTCGAGCAGTCCGGCGATGATGAGGTGGAACCAGGACATGAGGGAGAAGGAATGCCGAAACCAGAATGGCGAATGACGGGACTGGAAATTACGCGCCGGTGGAGAGTTTGGCCGCGCGCTGCTTGCGGCGGGCGATGACGTCGTCGCGCTTGGTGCGGACGGTGGCGGCTTCTGCGATGCGGCCTTGAGCGAGGACTTCCTTTTCCAAGGAGTTGAGGAGTCCGATGTAGCGGTCGTAGAGAGGCAGGGAGCTGGCGTCCTTTTGCTGTGAGTATTTTTTTTCTGCGGTGCGGTAGGCGTTACGCAGATTGACCACGGACCTGTGCAGACTCGAGGGGTCGATGGAGGGCATGAACTTGTGCGTCGTGAAACGTTGCTTCTCTTCACGCAGGGCGAGAGCTTCATCAAGCCGCCCTGCCTTGGTGGCGTCCTGTGTTGCGCGATCAAGAGCCGTGGAATAACCCGTGCCCAGCGTGTCGAGTTGATCGGTGTAGGAGGTGTTTACCTCCCGCTCAAAGGCGCTCTGGAACTGGGATTCCAACTGGGAAAGGCGGTAAACGATTGGCTCGTTGCTGGAGGCAGGGGAGGCTGGCCGAACTTGAGTGACGGTGGCTGGGGGCGTGGCAGGTACCATTGCGGGTGGTTTGCTGCTTGCGGGAGCAGGTTGCACTGGCGGCGGCGTGTCGGTGGGCGTGACTGGCTGCGGCTTTGGCGTCGGTTGTGGGGATGGAGTGGTGGCGATCTGCGGTGTGGGTGCCGGGGGGGGTGGAATGGTCGTTTTTTCGGCAGACTCAACCGGAGTGGGCGGAATGGCCGGGGGCTGGCGATTGACGATGAAATAACCGCCGAATCCGAGCATGAGAAGGGCGGCGATGACGTAGGGCATCGTCGAGGTGGGTTCGGCTTTGGGAGGCGGCTGATAGGGCTCAGGCTTCGGCGCGGTACGCTGCTGAGCGGAGCCGGGATTGCGTGAGGAGGGGACAACGGTGCGGCCGGGAGTTTGAGGTGGCTGCTTGGGCAGCGCGGCGCTGGATTCCTGGCCTGAGACTGCGCGGGGCGTGGTCAGAATCACGTCCAGCGCCTGACGCAGTTCGTGGCTGGTTTGATAGCGCTCCTCACGGTCGTGCTCCAAGGCACGGCGGATGATGGCGTCAAAGCGGGGGTCGATGCTTTGAAATTTCTGCGACGGCATTTTAAACATGCCGCGAGGGATGTCGCCGGTGAGCATCTGATAGAGCATGACGCCGACGGCATAGATGTCCGCACGGCCGTCCACATCCGAGCCGAACATGAGAGCTTCAGGAGCCACGTAGTCAGGCGTGCCCATGGCCATGCCGGTTTGCGTGAGGCCGGAGTCCTTGGATTTATCGGCGAGCTTTGCGAGGCCGAAGTCGGCGACTTTGACCCGGCCTTCCATGTCGATGAGCACATTGGAGGGCTTGATGTCACGATGGACGATGCCCTGCTTGTGGGCGTAGCCGAGGGCATCGCACAAGTGCGCGGTGATGGCGAGGGCATGCTCTGGGGGTAGCTTGCCTTCGCGGGCGATCATGCGCTGAACGTCGGTGCCGTCGACGTATTCCATGACGAAATAGAGCTGGCCGTCCGAGGTGCGGCCGAAATCATACACGCTGACGATGGCGGGGTGATTCATACGGCCCATCAGCCGGGCCTCGTTTTTGAAGCGTTCTGCAAAGGCCAGATCCTGCTGTTCGATTGCTGGTGGGAGCAGTTTGATCGCCACGGCGCGATCCAGGCTGAGCTGCAGGCCTTTGTAGACCGCGCCCATGCCGCCACGGCCGACGAGCATGTGCACCTCGTATTGCGGGAGAATTTCCTGCAATTCCGCCGGAGTGGGGGGCTCCCAGCGCCAGCCGCCGCCGGTGGTCTTCGGCGGAGGGTTGGAGTTGAAGGAATCACTCATGGCTGGTCTAGGGAAGGAGAGGCTAAAATGGTAGCAGAATAACCGCCAGAGGTACGGGAAGTTGTTGTGAAGCACAAGCATTGAGACGCGGAATGACGCGATGGGTTGATTTCTGTGACAGACTCGCCTAACTCCGCGCCCCATGAATGAAAGTCTGAAGATCTTAAGCGGCTCCGCGCATCCAACGTTGGCGAAGTCGATTGCCCAAAACCTGAACATGGAGCTCTGTGCCGCGGAGCTGACCACCTTTCCGGACGGCGAGACTTTCGTGCAGATCCATGAAAACATCCGCGGCGGCGACGTCTTCATTGTGCAGCCGACCTGCCCGCCGACGAACCAGAACCTGATGGAGCTGCTGATCATGGTGGATGCCGTGCGCCGTGCGAGCGCCAACCGAATCACTGCGGTGCTGCCCTTCTTCGGCTATGCGCGCCAGGACCGTAAAGACCGCCCGCGAGTGCCGATCACGGCGAAGCTGGTGGCAAACCTGCTGGTGGCCGCCGGGGTGAACCGGGTGCTCACGGTGGATCTGCACGCCGGGCAGATTCAGGGGTTCTTCGACATTCCTGTGGATCATCTCTATGCAGCTCCTGTTTTGATGAAGACGATTCGCGAGCGTGAAATCAGCGACCTCGTGGTGGTGTCTCCCGATGTGGGCGGCATTAAAATGACGCATGCTTTTGCGAAGGCGCTGGGTGCGCCGATGGCGATTGTGGCCAAAAATCGAGTCAGTGCCGAAGAAGTGGAAGCCCACAGCGTCATCGGTGACGTGGCGGGGAAAAATGTTCTGCTGGTGGATGACCTGACCGAAACGGCCGGGACGCTGACCGCGGCGGCCGATCTGCTGCTGAAGCACGGGGCGAAAAAGATTTATGCCGGTGTGTCGCACGCGGTGCTGGGTGAGAAAGGGCGGAATCGCATCGCCAAATCGCCGATTGTCGAGCTGCTGGCGACGAATTCGACCCCGCAGGCGACTGGTGAAAAAGTGACCGCTTTGGACATCGCCCCCCTGCTGGCGCAGGCCATTGCCCGCATCCACGGGAACGAGTCTGTCACATCCCTGTTTGACACGCGGGGGTAGGCGTGTATTCTCCGCGCCCTTTTTCCAAAACTTAATCTCCTCCAGTGAGGAACCCCGACCATGGCTAAAATTCTCGATCTCCAGGCAGAAGTCCGCACCCAGTCCGGTACCGGTGCCGTCAAACGCATGCGCAAAGCAGGCAACATTCCAGCCGCCCTTTATGGCCGCAAGGTGAAGCCTTCCAGCATTCAGGTGCATGGCAAAACCTTCGCGAAGCTTCTGGCTGGCAGTGCCTCTGACAACATTCTCGTCTCCCTGAAGATTGCCGGAGAAGACCAACTGGCACTGGTGCAGGAAGTGCAGCACGACTACCTGCGCGGTGGCATCCTTCACATTGATTTCCACGCTGTGGCAGCCGATGAAGAAATTCACGCCAACGTGCCTGTCGTCATGGTCGGTGAAGCCAAGGGCCAGAAGCAAGGCGGTATGATGGAAGCCATCCATCACGAAATCGAAGTTCGCTGCCTGCCGAAGGATCTTCCAGAAAGCATCGAGATCGACGTCACTCACCTCGAAGTGGGTCAGGGCGTCCATGTCAGCGAAATTAAATTCCCCGCAGGCGTCAGCTGCCACCTGGGTGGTGATGTCGTCATCGTCATGTGCGAAGAGCCCAAGGTCGAAGCTGAGCCTGAGCCTACCGCTGCCGCCGCCCCCGCTGCTGGAGCGAAGCCAGCCGCTGGAGCTGCCGCCCCTGCTGCCGGTGCCAAGCCAGCCGCTGGTGCCGCCGCCAAGCCAGCTGCGAAGAAGTAATTTTTGCACCCTTCCCACGATGTGGCTTCCGGAGCGGAAACAACGAGCAGCGGCGTGAACGCGCCGCGTCTCATTGTGGGCCTCGGAAATCCCGGCGAAACCTACCGCGACACGCGCCACAACATTGGATTCATGGTGCTGGACGAAATCGCAAGACGCATGGGAGCCGCTTTCCGCGAGGAAAAGCGCTGGTCAGGTCTTGTGGCGAAATTCACCGGTGGGTATTTGCTCAAGCCGCTCACGTTCATGAACGAGAGCGGTCGTGCGGTACAAGCGGTGGGGCACTTCTACAAAGCCTCACCTGCGCAAACGCTGGTGGTTTACGACGATGTGGATCTGCCTCTAGGCCGTTTGCGTTTTCGCACCAGCGGCTCTGCTGCCGGCCACAATGGCATCCGTTCCCTCATTTCCTCGCTCGGCTCAGACGAATTTCCGCGGTTGAAAGTCGGCATCGCTTCGGCAGATGGCCGACCTGCCGGAGAACGCATGGTGGGCCACGTGCTGGGCAAATTTCGCGCCGAAGAGCAGACCGAGCTGCAAATCGTGATCCAGCGTGCTGCAGACGCCGTGCTTTCTGCGGTTGATCGCGGCTTGGAAAACGCCATGAATGTCTTCAACCGACAACCCGAATCTTAACCCCCGAAACCACACCACCTATGAACCGCAAATACGAGGCACTCATCGTGCTCGACACCAAAGGCAAAGAAGAAACCGTTGACTCACTCGTCAGCACGATCAGCAAAGACATGGAAAAGTCCGGTCTTAAGCTTGAGCAGATCGACAACATGGGCAAACGCAAGTTCCCCTTCAATCCGCGCCACGTTGAAAGCGGCCACTTCATCAACATCCAGTTCTCCGGCGTGCCCTCCGCACTGGACAGCCTCCGCGCCAAGCTGAAGCTGAACGAAAACGTGTATCAGCAGTATTACCTGAAGCGCAGCGCGTAGTCCGCCGCGTCGGTGTTTTTTCATCACCCCGGTTTCGCGTTTAGGCGCGAGCCGGGGTTTTGTTTTTATGGCAGGGACGGGAAGAGAACTTGTTGAGGCAAGTCGTCAGGCGCGGGTCATAGGGCCGTGGGAATTGCAAACTGGGAACTGATAACACGCGCAGTTGAAAAAGAGTCTGAAGATCCCCTTTCGTGAGAAGGATGGCGGATGGTCTCACAGGCTGGCTGGGGAAGTACGCATTGAGTTTTGAAGCGCACCGTGCGAAAAATGGGAGGTGTCTGTGCGCGCACGGCAAATGCTGGGGAGTGCGAAGGTCCTCGCAGTCGGGCGGTTTGGCGGAGATGGCGCTGGGCGATGAAATGCTTTGGACGCCAAACACGACCAA
>JAIXYN010000006.1 GCA_027490195.1 Verrucomicrobiaceae bacterium
ACTTGTATTGCTACTCATAGTGTCCCGTTCGACTTGCATGTCTTATCCACGCCGCCAGCGTTCGTTCTGAGCCAGAATCAAACTCTCCAAAAATTTTGAGCCGTCTCTTTTTAAGACGATCTCGATTGACTGTGCCTGTTTAAACCACAGGCACCTGCGCATTTTCATGCACAGCGCACAATTTAGTTTTCTGTTTTCTAACAACAAAACTCGGTTTTATCCTCGTCTCATTGTTTCTGTGTTTTTAAAAGATCGTTTCTGATTCCAGTTAATTCGAGCTGCTTGTTGCTTCTCAAACCTTCTTTTCTCAGCCCGCGTTTTTCGCTGCGGGTTAGGAGAGTAAAGCAGCTTGGAGTTCGTGCAACATCATTGTGCATCAAAATGCATTTTTTTTCATCAAAGAGTGCCTTGCCGTCACGAAACGCACTCTAAACAACCTCGTTTACCGTGGGGAATCGTGATTCACACAGGTTCTGTATGAATGATACGAATGCATGGCTGCCTGCTATGCGAACGATGGCGGTGAAGAAAACGCAGCACCCATTCATCACGGCTATTCCACCGCTGCACCCAGTGTGTTGAAGGCGTTGTTCAACACCGCCTCCACGCCGTGAAGATTTCCATGATTTACGGACATGGCATAACGTTACCTGACGGCAACCTACCCCTCCATGAGTATCTTCCTTCGCCAGCTCGCCGTCTTCGCCTTCATCGCCCCCCCTTACCCTTGCTCATGATGACGACAAGAAGGCCAAAGCCCCTTTGAGCAGCCCGCATCCTTCCAGCGCGGTACTGGTTTTTTCTGGCACAGGCTGGTATCGTCATCCCGAAACCGCCTCGGTGAACGGCTGGCTCGCGCGCCTTAGCGATGATCTCGGTATGCAGGTCGATATTTCCGAGACGCCTAAGGATCTCCAGACAATCCTGGGTCATTACAAGGTTCTTGTGATGAACAACTGCAACGAACTCACAACCCTGATGGATGCGAGCCAGCTCAAGGCGGTCGAGGACTGGTATAAGAAGGGCGGCGGCATCGTCTCGCTGCACGCCGCGCTGGTGCATCAAACGAAGTGGGCTTGGTTCAGCGATCTGGCGGGGTGCGACTTCGACAGCGACTCCGAATACCTCGAAGCTAAAGTCAGCGTCGATCCTGCCGCAAAGAATCATCCCACGGTCAAAGATCACGGTGATTCCTTCCTCTACTCTGCCGACTGGACCAACCACACCGCAAGCGTCACCGGCAAGCCCGGCTTCCAAGTCCTGCTGCGCGTGGATGAGATCAGCTACGACGCCGTCCGCAGCTATTTCAAACAGCGCAACGGCAAAGCCATGGGCGCCGACCACCCCATTGCCTGGACGAACACGCTCAATGACGGCCGTTTCTTGTACACCGAGCTCGGTCACGATGTCCGCTCACTCGACACACCGTTTGGCCGTCAGCACATTGTGGAGGCCATCCGCTGGGCTGCGCGCGCTGAGACGGCGAAGTGAGTGGCGTAGGAAGAGCCGGAGTGGCGGGATCGAGGATGAGAACTATCGCTCGATCAAAGCGCTATCTGCATTCCACACGCAATGATCGAGTTCGAGTTCGAGTTCGAGTTCGAGTTCGAGTTCGAGTTCGAGTAGGAGGACGAGGACGATTTTGCTTCGACTGGCACGCTTCAGCCTATCTGAGCTTTTGACCTCTTGACGGGCTTGCCCCCCCTGCCCCGATTACGCGCCGCGCAGCTTGCTCACATCATACAGCGTCAGCATGGACGCGAGGACTTCGTCCTTCTTGCCTTGTTTGAGCTGATCAAAGGAGACGTGCTTGCCGGGGAGGAGTTTGAAGTGGCCGGAGCGGGTGCGGCGCAGGGCGCTGAGGTGGGCACCGCAGCCGAGCTTTTGGCCGACGTCATGGGCATACGTGCGGACGTAGAAGCCTTTGCTGCACACGACGCGGAAGTCCACGAAAGGCGGCTCAAAACGGGTGATCTCGTAATCGTACACGCGGACGAAGCGGGGCTCGCGTACGACTTCCTGGCCTTTGCGGGCGAGCTTGTAGAGCGGGACGCCGCCGATCTTGATTGCGGAGACCATGGGGGGCATCTGGTAGAAATCGCCCTTCATGCTGTCAAAGGCGGCCTTCACCTGCTCCAGCGTGAGGTCTGCAGGCACGGGCTTTTCCTCCACGGTTTCGCCTTCGGCGTCCTGGGAGTTGGTGGTCTTGCCGAGGGTGAGTGTACCGACGTATTCCTTGTCCTCAGACATGAGGAGATCGGAAAGGCGTGTGCCGTTTCCAAGCACGAGGATGAGCATGCCGGTGGCCATGGGGTCGAGCGTGCCGCAGTGGCCGATCTTCTTCATGTTCAGGCAGCGCCGTGCGACGGCCACCACATCGTGCGAGGTCATGTCCTGGTCTTTGTCCACCAGGAGGACACCGCTAATCAATTCGTCTGACTTCATGTTCGAGTGCTTGCAAAAATTTGTCTGCTGCTGCGCCGATGGGGCCTTTCATGCGTGCGCCTGAGGCCATGCGATGACCACCGCCGCCAAACTGGGCGCAGACGGCGGAGACATCGACGCGGTTGTCCTTGGAACGCGAACTGACGCGCACCTTTCCTCCGGGGATGTCTTCAAAAATGACGCAGGTGATGACGGAGTCGATCATGCGCAGGGTGTCGATGAGGCCCTCGGTATCGCCGGGCTCCATGGAGATGGCGTCCATGACTTCCTGCTTGAGCTGCCAGCTGACGATGCGGCCTTCCGCGCGAAACTCCATGTGGTTGAGCATGTCACGCATGAGCTCCAGGCGGCGCACGGGGTAGCTCTGATAGATGAGCTTCGCTAGGTGGGCGGTGTCCAGCCCGGCATCGATCATCTCGGCCACGATGCGATGCGTGCGCGCATTGGTGCTGGAATATTGGAAGGAGCCGGTGTCCGTTGAGATCGCGATGAAGAGATTCTGCCGGATGGCGTCGTCGATGGGCAGGCCGTGCTCGCTGAGCAGATTGTAAATGATCTGCCCGGTGGCGGGCTCGGTGGGGACGATGAGATTGAGCGCGCCGTAGCCGGGATTGGCGGGGTGGTGATCGATGTCCACCAGCAGCGGTGCGGCATCCAGCAGGGCCTTGGTTTTCTCCCCCACACGCTCATGCGTGGCGGTGTCCAGCGCGATGGCGAGGTCAATGTTCAGCGGCTCGGTGCCGGGCTGAATGACAGTGTCGGTTCCGGGAAGGAAGGCGAGGTTGGCAGGCACACCATCTTCCAGCATGGCGATGACGTCCTTGCCCATGGCGCGCAGGCTGAGCGCGAGGCCGAGGACCGAGCCCACGGCATCTCCATCCGGCCTCACATGCGCGACGACGGCGATGCTCTGCGCAGAGCGCATGGCGGCGACGATTTCGGCGGTGGTGGAGTTGGCAGGCATCCGGGGGGCGTTCACAAAGCACCGCCGCTGCGTGGCTGCAAGGTGAAGATGCGGAGGTGGGAGGAAGTTTGGGGCGGGGCAGGCTCTCGACAGCTTTGTTTTTCTTTCCATATTTCAGGGCTGCTGAGCAGTGACCCAAGGCCATGACGAAGCTTCGTTATATTCGAAATCTCCTCGGCATCGTGCTTCTTGTCGGCTTGGGGGGCATGGCCTTGATCCTGGCTGGCTTTTATGTGGCCACCAAGACGGACTGCTGGAAGCGGGATGGCAAACCCAGTGCTGAGCTCATGCACTGGTTCGCGGAGGCCAACTATCCATCTTCCATTTTTCGTGTGGTCGAGGTTGGCTGCTCCACCCGTTTCAATGGCGATGGCGAAGAACTGACCATCTATTGCTTTCCGCCCGCAGATGTTCCGAAGCTGAAGGCGAATCTTGGCATGGATAAAGAGTGGGCCGCAGGCTTTCCTGAAAACAGCTGGTGGCGAAGTCACATTGAGAAAAACGCACCGCGTGATCTGGCCATCGACCTCAAAGCGCGCCCCGAGGACTACATTCACATTCCGACATCACCGGAGGATTTGGATTGCACACTGATCGACGTGGTGCGTGGCGTTAGCTACCAGATCATTTTCCGCATGTAAGCCGAACCTCTGCCCCCATGAAACCCCTCATTGCCGATCATCTTATGGCGAGCCTGAGCCGCTGGAACACCGCCTGCACCCTCAGCGATCAGCCCGAATACCGCACCTGGCTTACCTCCCATTTCCCGCACTGGCCGTTCGCCGAGGATTTCAGCCGCTTCGCAGCGCAGACATTGGATGACACCGGCATGGACATGCTTTGGAAGGACGACCTCGCATGCATCGGCTGGCAGACACCAGCAGGAGTCATGGACACGCCAGACGAGTTTGTGCGTGAGGGTTTTCTCCTCATTGGCTCCAGTCCTGATGGGAACCCTCTGGTGATCGACACCCACGAAGCCTCCGGCCTTCAGATGGGCTTCGTTTCGCACGAGGTGCTCTGGGAGCAAGAAGCACCACCGCGAGCCGCCTTCAGGCCGTGGCCCGATTCGCTGCTGGTCTTTCTCGACAAGCTGTGGGCCGATCCCGGCAAGGTGCATATCTAGTTCACTGGAGGTCGAGCATCCTTTCGGTTCACCTGCCCCCTACCCTCCGGCAGGGTTACACCCCATACTATCGTCCTCGTGGGCAGGCTATGGATCGTGGGGCTCCACATCTACAAGACCGTCGCTGGCCGGGGCTGCGAACGAAGAATCTGATATTTCTCCCGCAGCGCCCCTGCATGGTGCCCGGCAGCCTGCGCGATCAACTGCGCTACCCGGACCACAGCAGCCATTTGGAAGACGACACCCTCCGCCGCGTGGTGGAGCAGGTGAATGTCTCCGACGTGCTCGCCCGCGTGAACGGCGATCTGGAGCGCGTGATCGACTGGACCGACGTTCTCTCCCTGGGCGAACAGCAGCGCGTGGCCTTCGCCCGCCTCTTCCTGCGCCAGCCGAAGTTCGCCTTCATGGATGAAGCCACCAGAGCGCTGGACGAAGACAATCAAAGCCGCCTCTACGACCTCCTCCGCGAGTCAGGCATCGGCTTCATCAGCGTCGGCCACCGCGAAACGCTGCTGCCGTTTCATGAAAACGTGCTGCGGCTGGAGCGCGTAGGCGAGTGAGTGCTGAGCAAGAGGGAGGCGTAGTGGCCCTGAGGCATCGGCTCATTGCTGGGAGCGCCGATATTTTATCGGCTCTGGGCGAACGTCCATAGAGCATCGACAGGGAATGAATCTCCGCTAGAAATGCGGAGTTCGCTCTCATCGCGGAGCGCATACCAGAGCCGGTTAAAAACCAGCGCTCCCAGTCAAGACGCTGCCGCGCGGCTCGGGTGCTCGCTGCCGCGCATACAATGCCCGGCATGTTTTTTTGAGCCTGCTGTCCGGCCTGCGAAAAGCGGTAGATGGGTTCTTTCCTCGCTTCGCGACCGCAGTCCATATCAGAATCATCGACGCACGAGGCCATTTGGAGTGCGGTCGCGCAGATGCACGGCGCAAGCCTGCATCGGAGCTACCGCTTTCGCGGGGTCTGGAGTGTTCTTCGGCCTCAGCCTGCTGTCCGGCCTGCGAAAAGCGGTGTCGCGCTAAAGCTTGCCACCGCACTCCAAGACGCTGTCGCGTTCGCTCAGGCCCAGGTGCCGATGGCAGAGCCATTAAGTTCCGCCTCATCTCTTTTTACCGGGATTTTGCGGAACGCCGTTAGCCTGCGGCGCGGCTTGGGGTGGATGGGGCTGCGGCGGCTATAGGGGTGGATCGGGTCTGGGGGTGACCTGGCGTCGGGGCAGGCGCTGGAGATGGCGCACGGGGCTGCGGCTGCATGCGGTGGCGCTCTGCGGGCGGCTGGCCGGGAGGTTGTTCCTGATGACGACGTCCTGGATTTCCAGGCTGCATGGCGGGGGCTTGAGGAGTGCGCTGCTGTGGCAACACGGGTGACTGAGGCGCTTGCCGCTGCGGGGGGACGACCTGCGGCACATTGCCCTGCTGCGTTGGTGGAAAGCCGGGCTTCATCTACGGGGCACCGCCGGGAGTTGGGGCATTGTTTTCATGGGGCCGCCGGCCTGGCATCTGGCCGAGTTGCTGGTCTGGGCTCTGGGGTTCACGGCTTGAGGGGCCAGCGCCTGGTACGGTGCCAGGGCGTACGGTGGGGGCTTCAGCTTTGCCGGGAATGCCGGGAGGTCCATCGGGCATCGGATTCTTGGGCGTGCCGGGCTTCTTCTTTCACCGGGCGTGGTTCGGGCTGCTGGGGCGCAGTGGCACCGGGCTCACCTTTTCGGGCACCGCCTTTGCGCTCATGCGGCTCAAGGTTTCGACCAAAGGCGGGCGGTGGTGCGGTGCTGGTGACGGGGCGCTGATTTTTCTCCGGCAACTGGGGTGGGCGCGTGCGCGCCAGTTCATCGCGCTGCTTCTGGCGCAGGACGTCGGCTCCTTGGGCATTGGCCATGCCGTGCCAGCCACGATCAACCTCGGGCTTGTTTGTAAATTCACGCACGCGGGAGGGCAGCGCATGAGAGGCCTCTCTGCGGATGGAGGGCGCTGCGATGAAGAGCTGCCCCTGTTCGATGCGGGAGGAGGAGCCTGCGCCGCGCGGCGGGCCGCCGTTGCCACGGCGGTCGTTGTCGAGCCAGTTGCGGCGGAAGCCTTCGTCATCACGGCGCAGTGAAAGCCGACGCACGTGGTTGCTGCCAAAGCTGTCGATGTGCCGAGGGTCGGGCCCGCCGACAAAGATGTGGTTCACCACATCCTTCCGATAGCTCGTGTGGGTGATGTTCACCGACTGGTCGTAGTAATTGAAGTTGCGGCTGCGATCCAGAATGAGGGGCCGCAGGGAGGTGTTGCTGGCAAACAGGCCGATGGGCACAAAATTGTAATACGAAGGGCCGACATCGTAGTAACTGTCCGTCCAGCCCCCGAAGCCGATGTCGGGGGCCTAGGCGGCCTCAGGCGGCAGTGGTGCCCAGCCGATCTGCCCCTGCGTCTGACGCCAGGAGACCAAGGCCGGTGCCCACTCATAGCCGGGCACCCAGAGCCAGGACTGCTGCATGCGGATCCAGCGCCCGTAGTGGTAGGTCAGCCAGCCAAAGTCTTCGTTGGAGATCCACGTCCAACCAGCATCTGTGAAGGCCCAGCTGCCATCGGCATAGGGCGACCACCCGGGCTGCTGCGAGGCGAGGGGCTGCCACACGTAGCCGTAGCCGTCCGTGTAAATCCAGTCACCGTAGGGACTGAGCGCATCGTAGAAGAAGTCGATGGAGACGGAGTCATCCGCACGTGCCGGAGCCAGAGGTGCGGTCACCGCAAGCAGCGCGGCAAACAAGAGAAGAAGGGAATGTTTCATGGTGTGGCGGGGGTGTTTGAATCGAAGATTTTTAAAGAGGTGGTGGCAGCACCGGCATGTCGACCCACTCACACTCTCCAGCTCTGGGCTTGGGAGCAGCAGGCCCGTGGCTGTTTAGAATCCCACTGGAGTTCTGGCTGGATGGGCGGTTTGGCAGGAGTTCATGCGTAACACGCTACGGTGCATGGAATCCGCTGCCATGGGGTATAACCCTGCCTGCGGCATCAGGGCACGTGGAGGGAGAGGCGCATGTTTTCGCCATGCCGTGCTTGGGTGATAAAGACGCTGGCATCGTAACAACAAGTCAGCGTTCAATTGCCATGCATGCACGGCAAGCATGGCGCTCAGATAAGGGCGTTGATTTCGGAGGTCTGGGCACTATTCCGCGCGACAGCGTCTTGGAGTGCGGTGGCAGAGATGCAAGGCGCGAGCCTGCATCGGCGACACCGCTTTCGCGAGGTGAAGAATGCTCTTCGGATTCAGCGCGTCGTCCTGGCTGCGAAAAGCGGCGTCGCGCCTAGGCTTGCCGCACGCATTGATGCGCTTTGCTCACCCTTCGGGCAGCCTGCGGCTGTCTATCTCTGCTGCGCTCCGGTTCCAAGAGGCTGTCGCGTTCGCGTGAGCCTGTGCTGCGGCTGCAGAACTGCCCGCCCTCACGGCTGGGCTTCCTGCCGGAGAACGATGGGGACGTAGCCTGCCTCCAGGCCTGCGGGTGGGTCCACGCGCAGGGCGGCATCCAGCGTGGCGAGGGCGCCAGCGCTGGGTGGGGTCATGTAGTCGCCATTCACAGACCATTCGCCATGGAGGCGCTCGATCAATGACTGCAGTTGATCTCGTTTCTCTTCCGGCCACTTGAGTGCAACGATGGAAGGCTGGTCGATGAAACGATACCAGGCATAGGTGACGATGGAGCCATCCGTGAGCGTGGCGGTGTACTGCCCGGCCTTGGGTCCGGGCTTTTTCCACAAGCCAGTGGCTTCTTCCGGAGAGGTGTAGGGAGTCCCTGCGGTGGCTGAGCGAAAGACCTGCCTGACCAAGTTGGTTTCCTTGGGAATCTGCGCGGGGGCGACGGCCATTCGCTTCTCCCCTTCCTGCCGGAAATACTCGGGGAGTGAGCCCCACTCGCGGGCATTCTTCCACTTCAATCCAAAGGCCTTGCCACCGCCGGGGGTGTCCAAGATGACGGTGCGGGCGCGGTTCGCAAAGCCAGAGAGTTCGATGTTTTCCTCGCCTTCGCCTTGGTGAAAGGAGATGGGCTCCGCCCGCAGTTCCGGGTGAAACGCCGCCTTCGGATTGAAGCGCCACGCCACCTTGCGCTTGCCCTGCCGTGGGTTTTTCACCCGGTTGTAGAGTCCTTCGCCGGAGTACAAAGTGACATCCTGCATCAGCACGGTTTCGCCCTCGGCATTCACCGGAAACTGCAACCTGGGCACCTTGGTGTAGCGGGTGCCCTGGGCATCCTGGGCTTCGAAGAAGGGCACGGTGTTCACTTCCATGGCACCGCCGCCCATCTTGCCCTGCCGCGCGTCCAATCCGCGACCGTCGATCACGTGGTAGCGCTGCGAAAGGCGGCTCCACGTTTCGGGAATCCAGCAGGCCACGGGGCCTTTGAAATTGATGGCGTTGAGAAAGAGCGTCCAGTTTTGCTCGCCGGTGGGTGTGCCTGCACTGTTGCTAGGTTCTGTCAGCGGCAAGGCCATCCAGGCGTTTCCCAGCAGCTCGCCCGCGCTGCCCGCTTTGAAGGTGAGCCCGTCCGGCGGGATGAGCAGGCGATTGCTGAGCTGGGCGATGCCAAGCTTTTCGGGCTCGAGCGCTTGCGGCCTGCCGAATCCCCAACCAGGAGATGATATTTCGTGGGTGTACCCATTCGGTGTGCCGTTGATGCGATACTTGGAGGTGGCGGAGCCGAACTGCGTGCTGGCCCAGAAACCCAGCCCGCCTTCGATGGTCTGAAACACATCGCTGTAGGTCGGCCCGCGCTCGGGCCAGTTGTCGCGGGCGACGGTGCCCGGTGGGCAGAGCGCCTGCTTGAAGTCGGAATTATCAGGCGTGATCCACGTAGAGGGCAGGCCTACCTGAAACCCCTGGAGCGGCTTCTCAAGCAGCGGCCACGCGGCCACATAAAAGCTGACGCCATAGCCGTAGCCTGCGGGCACCTCTCCCAGACTCATGGAGAGGTAGCCCTTTAGCCCGCCATATTTTTGCGGCAAGCGCACGCCGCCCCTTTTGCCCCCGAGGCGGTGAAATTCATCATCGCGAAAGGTAAAGCCGATGACCTTGCCATCTTCGATCTGCAGGAGGCTGTCCGTGCTGCCATCCCCGAAGTAGGGGTTGGTGTTGTCGCTGCGCAGCACACCGGCGGCGAGGTCGGGCAGCAGGTTCCAGGTGCTGCCCGCTTTGTTCACCCATTCCAGCGCATTGCCGTCCGAGTCGGGCTTGATGCGGATCTCCCCCTCATGCCAGGGGTTTTCCACGGGATCACGCCGGTACTGGCCAACGAGAGATTTCACCGTTTGGGCGCTGGCGGTGAGGCCGTCGAAGATCAGAAGCAAGACCACACAGAGGCAGCCCAAGTGGATTCTGCTCCGCACCACGGAGCCTGGTTGGATCTGCCGCGTCATCATATGGGGCGGAGATTGTCAGGATAACAACCTAGAAGCAAGACTGAAAAACGCGGACCGATACCAAGGGCACTTTCGGAGATCTGCTGCGGCAGCATGAGGTGCAGGCGGCAGGCTCCCCAAAATCCTCCTCTGCCTGTGACTCCTCCTCTTCCTCCCGGGAAGGCACCATGGACGCAGCGGCCGCTTCCATCACCGAAACCCGCAGCGCCTAATTTACCAATTTCTACCACACCATGCAATCCAATACTAGGCGTGCCAGCGCCTAGACCAGCTCCGCGTGCGCGACAATCCGCTGACCACCCTGCCTGCGGGCTTTGCCGCGATGCCGAGTACCATCGAAATCACCGGCAAGAAGATCCGTCAAGAGTATCTGCCGCAGGAACTGCGCGGCCACATGAGCACTGAGAAGCCGCCCGTGAAACCGAAGGTGATCGTGAAGCCCGTGAAGTGACTGCGCGTCGCGGCATTCGCTCAACGCTTCGCCCTCGGCGCTGGATCAGCACCGGATGTCGCGACTGGAAAAGAGACCGGGTAAAGTGGAGTCTTGGGGCAAAGATCTCCCGTGGGGAGGATCTCGGGAGCTGGCTCTGGAAGGCTGTCGACCTGGTTCAAGCGAGTATTCAGCATCCTTCTACTTCTCGGTTTGCCAAAAAGCGGATAATCAACGAGCGGATAATACCTCGCGTTGAAAGCCTTGTATGCAGCCGACACCGGGTCGATAGCCACCACCTGCACCGGCTGCCGCATCTGCGCGCTGAGTACCGCAAAGCAGGCGATCAAGCCACCGCAGAGGCACAGGATGAGGCCGATGCAGAAAACGAGGCCCCTGCCGAACCCTGCGCCAGAAACCGACAGCATCGCTGTGAGGCGGTATGAGGCACCCATGGATGGAAGGCGAATGCTGCAGGCCATGCCACGCTTATACGGGATCAGCGGAAGGGCTGTCAAGATTTCGCAGGGGAGGCTGTTGTTCCGAGGGGATTGACCTGGAAAACTCATCCGCCTTCGTTTTGTCTCCCGGAGGGAGAAGAGTGATTTGCCGGTGGTGGAGCGAAACAGCGCAGCGGTGCAGCGGGAACTACCGGAGTTGGCGCACGAAACACCTGGTTCCAGAGCCGCATGCCGAAGGTATTCGAGAAGCCTTCCACCAACCAGCATCCACGAGGAGTCTGCGCACGGCTATCGCATACCTCTGGCATGCGGCCTTGATCCAAAATGCGTGGTTGGCATGATCCGGTGGTTCTCGCTCGGCAGGCCTCGCTTCATCACCGGCTATTTTCCATGCTCCCTCCGGGAGCCCATGCAAGGCCCCATAAAAGCGGGAACGCATCATCATCCCAGCAAAGCATCAACTACTTCCCCGCTTTGCCTTCGGCTTCCACATCCTTCTTCTCTTCCTCACCTTCCACAGGAAGATCCGGCAGCGGCGGGGGGAGATTGTCGATGATGTTCAGCAGCGGCACGCCACGCTCGACGGATTTGTCGAGGCGGAAGAAGATCTGGGGGCTGCTGCGCAGTTTAACGCGCTTGTAGAGATCCCGCTGGATGAACCCACGAGCCTTGACGAGCTTGGCCAGGGCGGCGTCCTGCTGGTGTGGCTTGCCGATGACACCCACATAAACAAAGCACTGCCGCATGTCCGGTGTGGGGCTGACGTCGTGAATGGTCACGAGACAGTCTTCGTTGCGGAAATCCTTCTCGAGGATGGTGCTGAGCTCACGACGAATGAGCTCGCGTACTTTATCGACTCGGAGGGACATACAGTAGTTTAAAGTTTCAGGTTTAATGTTTCAAGTTACGAGCCAGGTGCTTCGCGATGAACTTGAAACTTTAAACCTTGGACTTGTAACTTGGTTTGATCAGAGAGTTTGGGCGATTTTTTCGAGTTCGTAGCACTCGATGACGTCGTTTTCTTCGTAGTCGCTGAAGCCGGAGAGCTTGATACCGCACTCCATGCCGTTGCGCACTTCGTTGACTTCGTCCTGGAAGCGGCGCAGCGTTTCAAAGCCGCCGTCATACACAGCCTGGCCGTCACGCAGCACGCGGGCGCGCTGCTTGCGGTTCATGACACCATCGGTGACGACGGAGCCGCCGACGAAGCCCTTGTTGACTTTGAAGACCTGCTTCACGCGGGCATGGCCGATGACCTTTTCGCGGGTGATCGGATCGAGCAATCCGGCCATGGCTTCCTTCACCTGATCGATGAGTTCGTAGATGATGGAGTAGAGCTTCACCTGCACCGTCTCGCGCTTGGAAACGACGAGGGCCTTGTTCTCCACCTTGACGTTGAAGCCGATGATGATGGCGTCCGAGGCGCTGGCCAGCAGGACGTCGGACTCGTTGATGGCGCCGACTTCCTTGTGCAGGATGTCGAGGTTGCACTTGTCGCTCTTGATGTCGGTGAGGCACTTGGCCACCGCTTCCACAGAGCCCTGCACGTCGCACTTGAGGACGACCTTGAGGGCCTTCTTGTTGCTGTCCTCGATGCTGGCAAAGAGGTGCTCCAAAGTGGAGCGGCGCGGCACGTTGAGCTTCTTTTGACGGATCTCTTCGAGGCGCTCCTCGCTGAGCTTCTTCACGTCGCGCTCGCTGTTCATGACGACGACTTCGTCGCCCACATGCGGCATGTCGCTGAAGCCGATGACTTCGCAGGGCATGCCCGGAAGAACAGCTTTGATGGACTCGCCGCGGTCGTTGATGATCGCCTTGACCTTGCCCCAGAGCGGGCCGCAGATGAAGGGCTGGCCGACTTTGAGCGTGCCCTGGCCGATGATTACGGTGGCCACGGGTCCTTTGCCGGCCACCATGGAAGATTCGATGACCGTCGCACGAGGAGAGGCCTTGGGGTCTGCCTTGAGTTCCAGCACTTCGGCCTGGAGGGACATGGTTTCGAGGAGGTTTTCGAGTCCGAGACCAGTTTTGGCCGAGACTTCCATGACTTCGATCTCACCACCCCAGTCAACTGGCGCAAGGCCGATGTCCTGCAACTGGCTTTTAACGCGCAGGATGTTGGCTCCGGGAAGGTCACACTTGTTCAGCGCCACCATGAGCTGCACTTTAGCGGCCTTGGCATGACTGAGAGCTTCCTTGGTCTGCGGCATGATGCCGTCGTCCGCTGCGATGACGAGGACGACGATGTCCGTGACATTGGCACCACGGGCGCGCATGGCCGAGAAGGCGGCATGGCCGGGTGTGTCGATGAATGTGATGGGCTTGCCGTTGTGCCAGATGCAGTAAGCACCGATGTGCTGCGTGATGCCACCCGCTTCTCCCGCAGTGACTTCCGTCTTGCGCAGGGCGTCCAGCAGCGAGGTTTTGCCATGGTCAACGTGACCCATGAAAGTGATGATCGGGGCGCGGAGTTCCAGCTTCTCCTCCTCCACCTCTTCAACGACCTGGGCGACAGGTTCAACGATGACTTCCTCCACCTTGTGGACGCCGCCGCCTTTTTCACGCTTGTCGCGCTCCAGCTTGAAGCCGTGCTTCTCGCAGATTTTTTCGGCAATCTCAATGTCGATGGCCTTGTCAGCGCTGGCGAAGACCTTGAACGCGATGAGTTCAGAAATGATCTTGAAGGGCTTCAGGCCCATCTTGTCCGCCAGATCCTTGACCACGAAAGGTGGCTTCAGGTGGATGATTTTTTCACCGCTTTCACCGAGTTCAAATTCAGGCACCACGACCTCGGCAGGAGGGAGGTGCACGATCGGGACGATCGGCTTCGGCGGGGTGGGGTCATTCAGCAGAGAAATGGGCGGCAGCGCATTCTGCTGGGCGTTTTCATCCACCGGACGTCGACGCACCTTTGGCTTTTCGTCATCCTCAAAGAGGTTCAGCGCGGCAGCCTTGCGCTCATCCAGCGTCGGCTTGGGGGGCACCACAGGCTGTGGCTCCGGCACTGGCACGACTACTTTTTTGGCCCCTAAAGGCGGCAGCGAGTGGTCTTTAACCGGCCCTCTGGTCCGGGGCTTCTTTCCCTCAATCAACGACAGCACCTCACCTTTGACTTCTTTTTTGGGCTTGGCGCTTTCGACAGGCACAGCGTCCTCAACGACCTCGTCGGTGGGGGACTTGCTCTTTTTGGCGGATGAGGGTTTGCTGGGCATGAGAAATTGAGATCGGGCGAGCGGCGTGGGAGGCTGGCTGGTCGTGAGTTGGGGGTTGGTTTGAAGTCGTTGTCATAGCGGCACAGGGGCTACTCCTTGGAAGGAGATGAAGCATGTGCTGCGGCTTTATCGAAAATCTGCTGGGCCAAGGCCTCGTTACCATCCAGCACCTCGGCGATGTCAGAGACATCGACTCCGGTGGCCAGTGTCTTGAGATCACCCATGCCGCCTTGGGTCAGCTGGCGGGCCACTTCTTCAGTGATGCCGAGAGCGTCCACGAGGTGATGCACCGCGCTGCCCATCTGGCCTTCGAAGACTTCGGCTGCGTGTTCATCCTTCTCGATGACGAGGTCCATGCCCACGAGGCGTGAAGTCAGGCGTGCATTCTGACCGCGACGGCCGATGGCCTTCGAGAGGTCTTCGTCGCTGACGGTGAGGCGCGCTTCCTTCTTGTCCACGTTGACCGAGATGGAAATGACCTTGATCGGCTTGAGGGCTTCACGAACGAACTCAGCGGGATCCGACTTCCAGCGGATGATGTCCACTTTCTCGTTGTTCAGCTCGCGGACGATGTTCTTCACACGCGCGCCCCGCAGACCGACGCAGGCACCCACGGGGTCCACCTTTTCATCGGCGCTGTGCACGGCCACCTTGGTGCGGTATCCGGCCTCACGGGCGATACTGGCGATCTCCACGGTGCGATCACCGATTTCGCTGACTTCAAATTCAAACAGACGGCGCACGAAATTCGGATGCGCACGGGAGAGGATGATTTCAGGGCCACGGCCGCTGTCTTTTTCCACCGCCTTGACGTAGAAGCGCATGCGGTCACCCGGGGTGTAGTCCTCGGTGGACACACGTTCCTTGGAGGTCATGACGCCTTCGAACTTGCCGAGGTCCACGACCACGTCGGATTTTTCAAAGCGACGCACCACGCCGCTGACGACGTCACCTGTGCGGTCCTTGAATTCCTCATAGAGGTTTTCTTTCTCCGCCATGCGGAGGCGCTGCAGCATTGTCTGCTTGGCAGTCTGCGCGGCGATGCGGCCCATGTTGTTGGGCGTGACTTCGACTTCGATCTCGTCACCCAGCACGGCGCTCTTCTTGAAGCGCTTGGCCGTTTCGAGCTGAAGCTCCTCCCAGCGGTTGGCCACAGTCTCCACCGCGATCAGTTTGGCGAAGGCCTTGATGGTTCCTTTGTCAGGATCAATGTCGATGCGCAGTTCCCGTGCGGGACCGATGCTTTTTTTGGAGGCGGCGAGCAATGCCTGTGACAGGGCCTCGACCATTTTGGTTCGGTCGATTCCTTTCTCTTTCTCGTAATAGTCGAAGAGGGCTTTGAGTTCGCTGATCATATGAAATTCGTGTTTTCACCAGACAAAAAAGAGCGGGGAAGACCCCACTCTCGCCGTGAAAACGCTAATTCTGTCCGGGAAGGACGCGGATCATAAAGGAGGGCTAGGAATCAGCAAGCAGAAAAATTGTGTGGAAGTGCGCAGTTTTCTCAGGCGTTTTCATGAGGGCCAGTTTATTCCCATTTCCTTCAAGCCCAATCCCTTTCAAACATGCGCCTCCTGTTCTCTGCCCTCCTGGCCCTGATTCTCGCCCCACAAGGGGCCACGTCGGCATCTCCCCCTCCCAACATCGTTGTTATTTTTATGGATGATATGGGTTATGCTGATGTCGGTTGCTTCGGAGCGCAGGGTTATAACACCCCCAGCATCGACAAGCTGGCCGCCGAGGGCCGCAAGTTCACCAACTTCCACGTCGCCCAGCCCGTGTGCAGCGCCTCCCGCACCGCCCTGCTCACCGGCTGCTACCCGAACCGCCTGGGCATCCACGGTGCCCTCGGGCCAGGTGCCAAGCACGGCATCAATGCCGATGAAACGACCCTGGCCGAACTGGTCAAACAAAAAGGCTACGCCACCGCCGCCGTGGGCAAATGGCACCTGGGTTCCCTGCCCCAGTTTCTTCCCACCCAGCACGGCTTCGACCAATACTACGGCCTTCCTTATTCGAATGACATGTGGCCCTTCCATCCGCAGGCCAAAAAGGCTTTTCCCAAGCTGCCCATGGTCGAAAACGACCAGGTCGTGGATGCCGATGTCACGCCCGAGGATCAAACCCACCTCACCACGGACTACACCACCCGTGGCGTGCAGTTCATTGAGAAAAACAAGAACAAGCCATTCTTCCTCTACCTCGCGCACAGCATGGTTCACGTGCCCCTGTTTGTGAGCGACAAGTTCAAGGGCAAATCCGGCAAAGGCTTGTTTGGAGATGTCATGATGGAGGTGGACTGGTCCGTCGGCCAGATCGTGGACACGCTGAAGAAAAACGGCCTCGAAGACAACACCTGGATCATCCTCACTTCCGACAACGGCCCCTGGCTCAGCTACGGCGACAACGCCGGCAGCGCAGGCCCTCTGCGCGAAGGCAAAGGCACCTGCTGGGAGGGCGGCACGCGCGTGACGGGCATCATGAAATGGCCCGGCAAAATCCCCGCCGGCACCACCACGAACACGATGATGATGACCATCGATCTCCTGCCCACCATCGCCCACGTCATCGACGCGAAACTGCCTGATCACAAGATCGACGGCCTCAACTGCTGGCCCATCGTCTCAGGCGAACCCGAGGCCAAAAACCCTCACGATTTCTACGCCTTCTACTACGAGCAAAATCAGCTCCAGGCCATCAGCAGCGGAGACGGCCGCTGGAAACTCCAGCTCCCCCACACCTACCGCAGCCTGCCCACGGACATCCCCCAGGCCACCGGCGGCAAACCGGTCAACTACAAGACGGTGAAGATCACCGAGCCCGAGCTCTATGACCTCTACGGCGACCTCAGCGAATCCAAAAACATCGCCGCCCAAAACCCGGCCGAAGTGGCCCGGCTGCAAAAGCACGCCGAAACCATCCGTGCCGAACTCGGAGACAGTCTCATGAAGCTGCCCAGAGGCAGCGGCACGCGGGAAGCAGGAAAGTAGCGGAGACGCTGGTTCGAACCCTACATCGCGCACCATCTGCACCGTTCGCCACGTCGCAACATTCTGCGACAAATGGTTCAAAATCAACGATGCGAGCCAAATCCGCATGCGACTGGCACCTAACGCGAAGAAAGGATTAACGTCGGAACTCACCGACACGCCGCCTTGGACTCACCCAACCTCACAAGACGACGACGTGTTCGGTGCAGTGTCATAGTTCAGCTTAGAGTTGCCCCCGATGTGGCTGGGTCTGTGGGGGATGCTGAACTCATGGTGTCCGGTGTCTCGTTGTAGCTGGTAGCTCAAAATAGGGAGCCGCCCTTTACTCCCGTGATAATGAAGATAACGCCCGCAACGATGGGCATAACTGAATATGCTACTACATGAATAATCGGTCCGGCCATGGCTCCAAAACGTTGCTTCATCGGCTCCAACTTGTTCAGCTTATGTGGATTGGTGAATCGAAGAAGCGTCATGTATAAACCTCCGCAAAGGATGAAGGTTCCTATTCCAATGGTGATCCAGTTCATGGGTTTGAGAATGTATGTGTTTGGGTTGTCTCAGGACAGGTTATACATGTCCTCACGAACAGACGTCCGTACAGTGGTAAGGTGAATGTATCAGCCCAGAATGGAGTCTGGTCGCGGGGTGTCAAAAGGAAGCTTTTCGCCGTCCGCCCCCTATTCCTTTTAACACCCCGCTCCTACTCCTCCAAGCGGTTTAGAAGAGGTTTGAGCACCTCGGCATTGCTGATCAAGACTTAGAGTTGCTACAGCTTTTGAAGAAAATCGCCGGGGTTGATCGGGGGCACTGGCCCTTTCAAAAAGCCGGCTTCATCTCGGGTCACCAGCCAGTCCACGCCGCTGGCCGCTGCCGCAGCGGCAATCAAGGCATCTTCGTAATCCGTGATGCCATAGCCAAGAGCTTCCAGGGCCTCGTCCTGCCCCACTGTGGCCACAGTAGCCCAGGTGAGGAGGTCACGAATCATCTCCAAAGCATAAACCTCACCGCGCTTCCTGGCAGTGATGTAGAAAACCGTCGCAATCCCGTGCCAGGCCACAAAAATCTCAAACCCACGTTGATCGCATTCATCCAGAACTGCCTGGCTCGCAGTGTAAAACGGCAGCCTCTGCTCGACAATGTCCAGAAGGATATTGGTATCGAGAAAAACGCGCATTCGATCTCAGGTTAGACGCCGTACTTTTCCTGAAAATGTGCCATGCGCACCTCTTCCGTGGTCTGTGAATCCTGGCCTTTTGCCGCACCCGCGTACTTGCGTGCCCAAGCCCCTGCCCCACCCTTGTTCGTCTTCGGGGGCTGCGCTGCAGCTTTCACAATCTGAATCAGAAAGGTGGAACCCATTTCAGCCACGATACGCAGACTGTCGCCTTGATGTAAATCAAGGCTACGCACCTGTTCGGCAGGAATCTGTTTGGTGATGGTCATGACAAGGATTTCCTGCTTGAGCATACCTCAGACAAGCCGGATTCCAAACCCAATTCCAGAGCTTGACGCCCACAGCCTCCAGCGTGGAGCCATAAGCCACCGACCAGGATCGAAATTACGAGGCGAGCAAATAGGTGCTGGAAGGAAGGGCGGGGATCATCTTGATCACCGTTTAGAAGCTGTGGGTGTGGCGGATCGCAGAGGCAGCAGGGTGATCCCTCTCCTGGCAGAAGCGCACTTTCACCAGGCTCTGGGTGCCAGTCCCCACCCTTGGCAGCGAGTCACTTAGCAGCAGTTTTCGTGCCTAGATTGCATTAAAGGTTGTCACATTCGGCAACATGACTAGCATCGCGCTGGCTCCAACCAAGCCATCAACCAACCAACCAACCAACCATGACCCTTCCCATGCTGAAAAGCACCGGGAGCGGGGCCTTGCGGAGCTATTCCGTGATGGCCGCGCTCGTATTTGCCACCACCTCC
Source organism: Verrucomicrobiaceae bacterium (assembly GCA_027490195.1). Taxonomy (GTDB): domain Bacteria; phylum Verrucomicrobiota; class Verrucomicrobiia; order Verrucomicrobiales; family Verrucomicrobiaceae; genus Prosthecobacter. The sequence continues at coordinate 18,951 of JAIXYN010000006.1, forward strand.
GCCCATGCTGCGGACGGCACCGCCCCCTCCATCAACAGCGGTGACACCGCCTGGCTGCTGATCTCGACAGCGCTGGTGCTCTTCATGATGATCCCCGGACTGGCCCTGTTCTACGCAGGTCTGGTGCGGTCCAAGAACATCCTTTCCATCCTGATGCAGTGCTTTGCGCTGACCGCTATCATGAGCCTGGTATGGCTGGCTTGCGGGTATTCGCTGAGCTTTTCTGACGGCAGCTCGATCATCGGCGGCTTTGACAAGGTGTTCCTCCAGGGCGTGACGCCAGACACCGTGCGGAGTGACTGCCCCACGATTCCAGAACTGCTGCACTTCGCCTACCAGATGATGTTTTTCCTGATCACGCCAGGCTTGTTCATTGGCGCGTTTGCCGAGCGCATGAAGTTCAAGGCCATCCTGGTTTTCAGCATCGTCTGGAGCTTGGCAGTTTACGTGCCTTGCTGCTACGGTGTGTGGCACAAAGCAGGCGCTTTCTTTGGCCTGACCGGCGTGATCGACCTCGCAGGCGGCATCGTGGTGCACATCACCGCCGGCGTAGCCGCTCTGGTGGCCTGCGTGATGGTAGGTCCGCGCAATGGTTTCCCCGGTGCGCAGCTCATGCCCCATAATCTGCCCTTGACCATCGTCGGCGCAGGCATGCTGTGGGTGGGCTGGTTCGGCTTCAATGCGGGTAGCCAGCTCGCCGCCAATGGCGCTGCGGCCATGACCCTGGTCGTCACCCATCTCTCGGCCTGCGCCGCCTCCGTGGTGTGGATGCTCATCGAGTGGGTTCGCAACGGCAAGCCGAGTGCCCTGGGCATTGCCACTGGCTCAATTGCCGGGCTGGCCGCGATCACCCCTGCCTCCGGCAAAGTGGGGCCCATAGGAGCCATCTGCATCGGGGCCATCTCCGCCTGGGTCTGCTGGCTGGCCTGCTCCAAGCTAAAGCATAAGTTTCGCTACGACGACTCCCTGGACGTCTTCGGCGTGCATGGCGTGGGCGGTTTCATCGGCACCATGCTCGTCGCGGTCTTCGGTTCCAAGGCCTTCGCTGGTGGCTTGGGCGATTTCAGCATCGGCAAGCAACTGGTGACTCAGGGTCTGGCCTCGCTTTATACGATTCTGCTTTCTGGCATCGGCAGTTTCGTGATCCTCAAGGTCATCGATCTCACCATGGGACTTCGTGTCACCCATGAGGAAGAAAACCAGGGGCTCGATCTCGCCGAACATGGCGAGGCAGCCTACAACGATTAAAACTGCCCCCATAGCAGGCCCAGAGGGGCCCTTCGAGCGCAGAGCGCGACGGAGGGCCCCGCATCATTTTTGCGAATGCCTCATTGCGAATTGTCATTCAGGCGCGCATAGGCTTAAATTTACCTTGTTAATAATAACCCAGCCACTCCCCCTTTCCCCCCAGTCATGATCGATGTTCAGGAACTCACCAAGCAGTATGCCGGACGCACTGCGGTGAACAACATCTCCTTCCAGGTGGAACCGGGGGAAATCGTGGGCTTCCTTGGCCCGAATGGGGCGGGTAAATCCACCACGATGCGCATCCTCAGCGGCTACATGCCGGCCACTTCAGGACGGGCCATCGTGGCAGGTTTTGATGTCTTCCATCAGTCGATCCAGGTGCGGCAGTCTGTGGGCTACATGCCGGAAAATGCCCCGCTCTACACCGACATGAGGGTCAAGGAGTACCTGCGTTTCCGGGCGGAGTTGAAAGGACTCTCAGGCATGACCATGCGCCGTCGCATCGGCGAGGTGATGGAACTCACCGGCGTCACCGAGATGCGGAAGCGCCTCATTGGCAATCTTTCTAAAGGCTACCGCCAGCGTGTGGCACTGGCAGATGCCCTGGTGCACAAGCCCAAGCTCCTCATCCTCGACGAGCCGACCAACGGCCTCGACCCCGTGCAGATCCGCCATGTGCGCGATCTGCTGCGCAATCTGAAGTCCAAGCACACCGTGCTGCTCTCCACTCACATCCTGAATGAAGTCGAGCAGACCTGCGACCGTGTGGTCATGATCCATCAGGGACGCATCCGCGCCAATGACACCCCCGCGAATCTCACGCGTCAGCTGCGGTCCACCACGCTGCTGCATTTGGAAATTGATGGTGTGGGCAGTCTGGTGGAAAAACTCTCCGCCATCACCGCCGTGCGCAAAGCCACGGAGGAAGGACTAATCGTCCACCCTTGGCGGCGCTTCACCCTGCGGGTCGAACCAGATAACGATGTGCGTGAAGAAGTGATGGAACTCGCCTTGAAGCAAAAATGGCGCATCCGTGAGATGCACCGCCAGCTCCCCACTCTGGAGGATGTCTTCGTCGAACTCTCCATGAACGCCGGCACACCCACCGACATTCCCACTCACGTCCTATGAGGATATTCTGGATACTGCTCAAGAAAGAACTTCACTCCTTTTTTGTCTCCCCCGTGGCCTACGTGGTGCTGGCCTTGGTCATGATTCTCAATGGCTTCGCCTTTCGTGCGGCCCTATCCGTGCTGGAAAGCGCACCCAGCGAAGGTTCCATCGTGAGCTGGACCTTCCACGCCATGTGGTTTTGGCTGTCTTACTTCTTCGTCTTCCCGCTGCTGACCATGCGTCTCTTCGCCGAAGAGAAAAAGATGGGCACCCTGGAGACCCTCTTCACCGCCCCGGTGCGTGCCTGGCAGGTGGTCGGCTCCAAGTATCTCGCCGCTGTCATCGTCTACTGCGTTCTCTGGCTTCCCAGCCTGTTCAATTTCAAGTTTGCCAACTGGATCTCCGCCGGCCAGGTGGAACTTCCTGAGGGAGCCATGGCAGGCGCGTATCTCATCCTGGTGGTGATGGGCATGTTCAATCTTGCCATCGGCTGTTTTGCCTCGTCTCTGACGTCAAATCAGATCGTCGCCGCCATCATCTCCTTCACCCTGAGCCTGATGCATTTCCTGCTGGGCATTTTCATCATGGTCGTGGGCCGCAAGATTTCCGACACCATCGTGGACGTCGTCAATTACTTCGCCGCCACCGAGCACATCCGCATCTTCACCGCTGGTCTCATCGACAGCCGGCCCATCATCTATTACCTCAGCATGTCGCTGCTTTTCCTCTCCTTCACCCACCACGTGGTCGAGTTCCGCCGCTGGCGCCCGTGAGCCGATTGATCCAACACCATGCCGGATTCCGAACAGAACAACCCGCCAGCCAGCGCTGAAACCAGGCCCATGCCGAAGCGTTACGGCATCGGCATGAACGTCGCCCTGCAACTCCTTCTGGCGTTCGCGCTGTTTGTCGGAGTCAACCGCCTCAACTACTACCATTACTGGCGCTGGGACCTCAGTGCCAGCCAGGACTACACGCTCAGCCCGGCCACTCTGAAATACCTCGACAGCCTGTCGCGTGATGTGCAGATCTACATCGTCTTTGCTCGTGACTCCAAAGTGTATGGCGAAGTGCAGTCTCTCCTAGAGGAGTACAACATGTACGGCAGGCAGCGCATCAAGGTGCGCTCCATCGACCCCGTGCATGACATCGAGCGAGCCGAGCAACTCAAGGCGGACACCGGCCTCTCCCTCGCGCAAAACGGGGTGCTGATTCGGTGCGGTGTGAACAGGCGTTTCATCACCGAGGAGGAGCTTGTTGTCAGGGAGAAGGGCACCAGCACCAACAAACAGATCATCGAATTTCGCGGTGAAGATGCCATCTCATCCGCACTCATCTCCGTTGTGGAAGGCCGTGTGCGGCGTTTTTATTATGTCGTCGGCAAAGGCAGTCGCTCGGGCTTGGGCGAGAGTGATTCCTACAACGCCATCATTGATCTCGGCAGGCAGCAGAACTTCGAAGTCATTCAGGTGAATCTCTCCGAAGTCAGTCACATTCCCACGGACGCCGACGGCCTGCTCATTCTAGGCCCACGCTACGACCTTACCGAACGTGAGGTCGTCATGCTCAGCAACTACTGGCAGTCCAAGCGGGCAGGCATTTTCATCATGCTTGATCCCGGCGGTGAAACCGCGCGGCTCAACGCCTTTCTAACGGCCAACGGCCTGCATCCCCGTGGCGACCGCGTCTTGATGGCGGAAAGCACCAGCACCGGCCCCAAGAAGGAATTCACCGTGCTGGGCGAATTCACCAAGGAAGTACCATTCATCCGCCATCTGACCTCCTCAGCCATCACTCTGGCCGGGCAGACGGAATCCCTGGAGATTCTCGCGGAGAACACCTCCCTCAAGGAACAGTCCATCATCGTCAAACCACTGATCCTTGCCGCACCACGCTATTGGGGTGAGCGGCAATTTTTGGAGGAACTACCCATCGTCGATGAGGAGGACACTCTGCCGCCCATTTACGTGGCCGCCAGCATCGAGCGCGGAGCCTTGGGGGACGAAACTAAGCGCGCGGACAGCTCCCGCATGGTGGTGGTTTCCAACTCCACCCTGCTCGACAAGCAGACCATGCTCGCCGTGAGCCGTGATTTTGCGTCCGCCGGCCTGAACTGGCTGATGAACCGCGAAAGTTTCATCGGCATCCCCGCCAAGTCCAAACACTCCTACCGCATTCAGCTCACCAACAAACAGCATGAGCTGATCTTCTGGATCACCTCCATCACCTTGCCGGGCGCCGTGCTCGGCTTCGGCTTCATGGTCTGGGCCAGCCGGCGGGCCGCATGAGCACCGACTTTGACGCATGAGCGCACGCACCACTCTTCTAATGTTCCTGCTCGTGGCCTCCATGGGCGCGATCATCCTCGGCATCGAGCGTTACTTCCCTTCCGCCATCGACAAGCGTGAAGTCAGACGCGGCCCCACCCGTTTCGAAAGAGAGAAAGTCACCCGCGTCGAAATCCTCACCGCTGAAAACGTGCCGCTCACCCTCGTGCGTGACGGCACCGCCTGGCGGATCGAGGCTCCATATCAGGATCTGGCCGACCCGCAGAAAGTCGCCGCGCTCATTATCAGCCTCCATGGCGTCGAATGGATCCATCGCGTCCACCAGGAGGAGTTTGATGCCGCAGAGTGGCAAAAAACCGGACTGGACAAACCACGCTTCAAGGTGCGCCTCCTCGCCGGAGAGGCTCCGGTCTATGAATGCTGGTTCGGCTCACCTGGAGCCGTCGAAAATAGCCTTTACATAGGCATTCCAGACGCTGGCACCCATGAGACTGCCTGGTACCTTGCCAAAAGTGAAGCACCGATGGTCCTGCAGGTTCCCGCCGCCTCCTGGCGCGACCCCAAACTGCTACGCCTGCCAGCGGAGGTGATCACCAGCATCACCTTGAATCAGCCCTCCGGGCAGATCGTCCTCAGCCGTGAAAACGAGCATGCGCCCTGGCTTCTCGTTAAACCACTCAAAACTCGCGGCAGCAAAGAGCGCATCACCGAACTGCTCTCCGCCATTCTCAACATCGAAATCACCGAGGCCAAGGATGTCGCCGCCACAACCAAGGAAGACCCGCAGACCGCCCGAGCCGATGAGATCAAAGTCACTGTCGAGTCCAAAGCGCGCAACAAATCCTACGAGTTCACTGTCAAAAAACCCGCCGATGACAAGCAGGCAGTCACCACCGCCACCACCGCGTATCGCAAACCAGCCTTCACCGTCGTAGCTAAAAACCTCCTCTCCCTCTGGGTCAGTCCCAATGCCCTGCGAGACCACCTGTTGGCACAGATCGATGGCGAGAAGCTCGACTTCATCACCATCACCAGCAAAACCCACCCTGAGATCAATCTGCGCAACGAAGGCGGCTCCTGGTACCTGCAACGCCATGGCAAATGGGACCCCGCCAACGGCGAACGCGTGGGGCGCTGCCTCGACGCACTCAACAGCTATGAAATCCTCCAGTTCGCCGCAGATTCCGCCGCAGACCTGACGCCCTTTGGCTTGGACGATCCCTTCCAGACAGTCACCTGGACACCGCAGCGCGAAAAGCCGGTGAAGCTCATGTTCGGCCACAATCCGGAAAGCACCCAGTTCTTTGCCAAATACGACAGCGAGCCCTTCGTTTACCGCATTGATGCATCCTTGCTGCCTTCCCTGCCCACCGACGGCATCAAATGGAAAGGCCTCGGAGCCCTGCGTTTCACCACCTTCGCCCTGCGCCGCATCACCATGGCGCTAGGTGCTTATGCACCCGTGGTGCTCGACTACAACCCCGTCACTGCCGAATGGAAAGCCTCACGCGGCGGCCATGACATCACAGCCGAACTCGACCGCGTCAAAGCCGACCAGCTCGCAGCCAGCCTCTCACGCTTAACCGTGCAGGACTGGGCCGCAGACCGCAGCGACGCACTGCAGGCCTTGAAAACTCCGTCGCTCACCATTCAGGTCGTGCTCGGTGAGCCCGGCCGCCTCGACGGCCCCGTGCGTGAGATCGAAATCCTCTTCTCGCCAACCCAGCCAAACGCCACCACCGCCTTCTACTTCGGCCAGATTAAAGACGACCCCGATGTTTTCTACATGACCAACAATGCGCTGCTGCAGATTGCTGGAATCAATATCTTCAAGCCGAAACAGGCGAAGTAAGTCCTGATCAGACACCGCGCTTGCAAACGTGGCTCAGTCTTTCTTGAACCAGCCCTTCACCTTCGTGAAGAAGCCTTTCTTCTCAGCGGTTGAACCACGCGCCGCAGGGTCAGCCGTGGAGACGGGAACTGTGACTGGGAGGCTTTGATCCCAGCCACCGCCGAGCGCCTTGATCAAACTGACACTGGCAATCAAGCGCTGTCCGGCCAGCGTGGCGCAGGCACGCTGGGTGGCCAGCAGAGAGCGGTTCGCCTCGATCACATCCAGATAGGGGCTCGTACCCGCCTCGTAGCGCGCATGCGCGATTTCAGCGGCTTTTTGGGCACTGTCACGTGCGCGGTGCTGCGCCTCCGTCTGTGTGGCAAGATTGCGCATGGCGGCCAGAGCGTTCTCGACATCGCTGAAGGCGACAAGCACGGACTGCCGGTAGTTGGCCAGCGCTTCATCATGTGCAGCACGGGTGCGCTCTGATGCCGCCCGGTTCTTCCCACCGGCCATCAATGGCACGCTGATGCTGGGCCCGACGTTCCAGTTGAGGCTGCTGACCTCGAAGAGATTGGCCGAATCACCGCTGAGATAGCCGCCTTGTCCGATCAGCTTGATGCTGGGAAAGAAGTTCCCTTGCACGACACCAATCTGCGCCGTGGCGGAGGCCAGCGCACGTTCGGCAGCGGCCACATCGGGGCGGCGCTCCAGCAGGTCGGTAGGCACTCCGACTGGAATGCCCGGAGGTGTGGGCAGCAGGCCTGCATTGCCCCCGAGCCTGAAGGCGCTGGGATTCGTGCCGGTCAGCAGGGCGATGCCGTTTTCAAGCTGGTCGCGCTGATTCTGCAAGGCACTCACTTCCGCCTCGGCGGTGGCTACTTCAGTCTCCGCCTGCGCCTGTTCCAGCTCGCTGCCAGCACCGGCTTTGACTCGTGCTCGTGCGATGTTCAACGCCTGACCGCGCAAGCCGACTGCGTCACGCACGGTCTTTAGTTCGCCGTCGAGAGCGCGGATGCGGAAGTAGTTTGTGGCGACATCGGCATGCATGCCGAGCAGCACATTTTGCATCAGGCTGGCGGCGGCGGAGGCATCCGCGCGTGCGCTTTCCACCTGCCGGCGGATCTTGCCCCACAGATCAAGCTCCCAGGTGAAATCGAGCGGCACATTGTAACTCGGCCCCACATAGTGCAAGCCACCGAGGGGAAAGGCGCTCGGCATGTTCTGCGAGGTTCTCTGCGTGGTGATTGCGGAGTTGATGTCCGCACGCGGAAAGAACGCCGCGCGGGCGATTCCGGTGCCGGCACGCGCCTGGTCAAAGCGAGCGACCGCTGCCTTCAGTGTCTGGTTGTGCGCTGTGGCACGCTCCATGAGGACGTTCAGCTTCGCATCGCCAAACACACGCCACCATTCACCTTTGGGCAGTGAATCGAGCGGACGTGTTTCACGCCATTGAATGCCGGATTTGTAGTTTGGCGGCGTCACCGTATCAGGACGCTCGTAGTTCGGCCCGACTTGGGCGAGAGCACGGGTCGCGAGAAAAAGGATGAGTAGGATGCGCATAACAAGGATCAATGAGGGGCAGGAAGAGTGGTGGCGGAAGCGGTGGTCTTTTTCTTGTGGCCAAGCATTACCAGCACATAGAAAACGGGGGTGAAGAACAGCCCTAGGAAGGTCACCCCGATCATGCCGGCAAACACGGCGGTGCCCATGGCACGGCGCATTTCAGCCCCCGCACCGGTGGAGACAACGAGAGGATACACGCCGGCGATGAACGCGATGGAGGTCATCAAAATCGGGCGCAGACGCAGACGACAGGCCTCAATAGCTGCGTCAAAGGCAGTCAGCCCGTGATCAAACCTCTCCTTCGCAAACTCCACGATGAGGATGGCATTTTTACAGGCCAGACCAATCAGCACGATGAAGCCGATCTGCGTGAAGATGTTGTTGTCACCTCCCGTGATCATCACACCAGCCAGTGCAAACAGCAGGCACAGCGGCACAATCAGAATGATGGACAGCGGCAGGCGCAGACTTTCGTATTGCGCAGCCAGCACCATGAACACCAGCAGGATGCAGAGCGGGTAAATGTAGATGGCCGTGTTTCCTGCGATGATCTTCTGGTAGGTGAGGTCGGTCCACTCAAACTCGAAACCGCCGGGCAGGACATCTTTGGCGAGTTTGGAGATGAGTTCCTCGGCTTGCCCTGAGCTCATCGGCGGCAGCGGTGCGCCATTGAGATCGGCGGCGAGGTAGCCGTTGTAATGGGTGACGCGATCCGGACCGAAGCCTTCCTTCACTTTCACGAGCGAGCCGACGGAAACCATCTCGCCAGCGAGGTTGCGGGTTTTGAGACGCGTGATGTCGCTGGCTTCATCGCGAAACTGATCTTCAGCCTGGGCGACGACCTGATAGGTGCGGCCAAAGCGGTTGAAGTCATTCACATAGAGGCTGCCGAGATTGATCTGAAGTGTTTCGAAAAGAGACGCGAGGGGCACGCCCTGGATCTTGGCTTTTTCACGGTCCACATCGGCTTCGATCTGGGGGACGTTGACGGTGTAGCCGGAATAAACCTGCGTGAGTTTCTGGCTGCCATAGGCGGCACCGACGAGTTGCTGCGTGGCTTGATAGAGTGCGGCGTAGCCTTGGTTACCGCGATCTTCGACCATGAGCTTGAAGCCTCCGGTCGTGCCGATGCCGTTGACGGGCGGCGGCGGGAACATCATCACCATGGCATCCTGAATGGCCATGAATTTGCCATTGAGTGTGTTAGCAATGGCTGCGCCGCTCAATTCGGGTTTGGTGCGGTCTTCGAAATTGTCGAGGCCGACGAACACGATGCCTGCATTCGGACTGATGGTGAAGCCTTGGATCGACAGGCCGGGGAAAGCGATGGCGTCCTTCACCCCCTCCTCGTCCATGGCGATCTGCGACATGCGGCGCATCACTTCATCCGTGCGATCCAGCGAAGCACCATCTGGCAACTGCGCGAAGCCGACGAGGTATTGCTTGTCCTGACCGGGCACGAAACCTTCAGGCACGATTTCAAAGCCCTTCCAGGTGGCCCACACAAGACCGCCATAGATGATGACGGCGATGGCGCTGAAACGGATGATGCGCTTCACAATGCCCACATACACATTGGAGGACCATTCGAAAAAGCGATTGAACGGCCGGAAGAACCAGCCAAACAGCGCATCAATGATCTTGGTGAGGATGTCGCGTTTATCGCCATGTCCTTTCAGCAGCAAAGCGGACAGAGCCGGGGAAAGCGTGAGCGAATTGATGGCCGAAATGACCGTGGAGATGGCGATGGTGACGGCAAACTGTTTATAAAACTGGCCGGTGAGTCCGCTGATGAAAGCGGTGGGAATAAACACCGCGCACAGCACCAGTGCCGTAGCGACGATGGGACCCGTCACCTCCGTCATGGCCTGCTGAGTGGCAGCCAGCGGCTTGAGACCGTTCTGAATGTTTCGCTCGACGTTTTCGACGACCACGATGGCATCATCCACCACGATGCCGATCGCCAGCACGAGGCCGAAGAGCGAGAGGTTGTTGATGGAAAAGCCGAGGGCGTGCATCACCGCAAAGGTGCCGACGAGCGACACCGGCACGGCGGCCAGCGGGATGATCGACGCACGCCAGGTCTGCAGGAAGAGCACGACAACAAGCACAACCAACAGCAGCGCCTCGATGAGCGTGTGAATGACGGCGTCGATGGATTTTTCCACAAACACCGTGGGGTCGTAGGCAATGGCGTAATCCACGCCTTCAGGCATTTTCTTTTTGAGCTCAGTCATGCACGAACGCACGGCCTGCGAAACCGCGAGAGCATTCGCACCGGGAAGCTGGAACACCCCCATGCCGACGGCACGCTTGTTATTGAGAAGAGCGCGCAGCGAGTAATCACCCGAGCCCATCTCCGCGCGCGCAACATCACGCAGACGGAGCTTTTCGCCATGCGCACCGATTTTGACAATGATCTGGTCAAACTCCTCCTCGCTGATGAGACGGCCTTTGGCATTCACCGTCAGTTCGAAGGAAGCATCCTTGGTCGGCTGCTGACCGATGGTGCCTGCGGCGACTTGGATGTTCTGCTCGCGGATCGCATTGACGATGTCGCCGGAGGTCAGGCCACGTGCAGCGGCCTTGTCGGGATCAATCCACACGCGCATGGCGTAGTCGCCGCCGCCGAAGATGTTCACTTGGCCGACACCCGCGAGGCGCGTCAGCTCATCCTTCACATTGAGCGTGGCGTAGTTGCGCAGGTAGATTTCATCGTAGCGCTCATTCGGAGACAGCAGATGCACCACCAGCGTCATGTTCGGCGAAGACTTCACCGTGGTCACCCCAAAGCGGCGCACTTCCTCCGGCAGCTTTGGCAGCACCTGAGAGACACGGTTTTGCACCTGCATCTGCGCGAGGTCGAGCTCCGTGCCGATCTTGAAAGTGACGGTGAGCGTCATCACGCCATTCGCCGTGCTTTGCGATGACATGTAGAGCATGTTTTCGATGCCATTGATTGTCTGCTCAAGCGGCGAGGCCACGGTTTCGGCAATGGTCTTCGGATTCGCGCCGGGGTAGGTAGCGGTGACGATAACCGTCGGCGGCGCGACTTCCGGGTATTCGGAGATCGGCAGTTGGAACAGCGAGATGGTGCCGAGGATGAAGATCAGCAGCGAGAGCACGCCCGCGAAAATGGGACGCGTGATGAAGAAACGGGAAATGTTCATGGAAGCGGATTGGGGGTGTTTCGCTTCGTGATTACTTGGCCGCCTTTTCTTTCGGTGCCGGGGCCTCCGTCGACTGCACTGGCATGCCAGGCTGCGGCAGACGCGCCTGCCCGTTCACGATGATCTTGTCTCCCGCCACTAGGCCGCTGCGGATGATGCGCTTGCCGTCGATGCTGGGCCCGATCACGATGGGTTTGTAAACCGAGAGCGCCGGGGTCTTTGTTTCATCAATCCCAAGCACAAACTTGTTCGCCTGATCTGTGAGGATGCTTTTTTCATCGACCAGCAGAGCCTTGTATTTGCCTGTCATGGGGATGCGAATGCGCGCAAACAAACCGGGCGTGAGAATGTTGTCGGTGTTCGAAAACTCAGCACGCAGCACCATGCTGCCGGTGCCTGCATCCAAGCGGTTGTCGAAGGACTCGATGCTCCCTTGATGTGGGAAGCCCGTCTCGTTGGAGAGCTGAAGCTCCACGGGGACGCGCCCATCGCCATTGGTGAAGGTCGTCTTGCTGCGTTGCATCGACTGCAGCTTCAGCAGGCTGTTCTCGTCGATGTCCGCATACACATACACGGGGTCCACGGTCACAATGGTCGTAAGCAGGGTCGTGCCCGCTGTGACGAAATTGCCCGTCGTGGTGATCGCACGACTGATGCGCCCGCTGATCGGCGCTTTGACCGAGCTGTGCTCGAATTCAATCTCGGCACTGTGCTGCGCAGCCTTGGCGGCCTCCAGCCCGGCGACCGCCTGCAGATTCATCGATTCGCGCGATTCCGCCTGCTCAGGGGCGATGGCTTTTGCTTCCAGCAGGATCTTCACACGATCAAATTCACGCTTCATCGCCTGCGCATTGGCCTCGGCACGCGCCACCTCGGCCCCGGTGGAACGCAGCTTGGTCTCAAAGGGCCGCTGGTCGATGGTGAAGAGCACGTCACCTTTCTTAACCAAGGCTCCGGCCTGGAAATGGACTTCGGTGATGTAGCCGGAGACACGGGGCTTCAGCTCCACCATCTCCATGGGCTCGACGCGCCCCGTGAACTCCTCCCACTCGACGAGTTCTTTCTGCTCAACCGGTGCGAGCGTCACTGGTGCCGGAGGCATCTGACCGCCGCCGTGGCCGCCCTCAGGCGGTTTGCCACAGGCAGCGAGGAGCAAGACGAATGGGAGGAGGGTTTGGAGTTTCACGAGGCGAGTGGTTTTGGGGTGGAAAGTTGACCAGTTGGTTAATTTGAAAGCAAAAAATTAGCGCAGCATCAGTCTTTGACGCCGAGGATGATCTTGGCCCCGGACTCGAATTCATCCAAACGACCGAGGTCATTCCACATGCGGGCGTGGAGCAGCAGCCCCTCGCTGTAAGCAAACACGATCCGTGCCAGGGCCATCGCATCATGCGTGACAATGCTGCCCTGCGCCTGCGCATCGCGGATGGCGCTCTCGTAGTAGCGGATGAACTGGCTCAGGATTTCCTGCAGTTTGTCCCGCAAGCGCTCGTCCACCGTGCTGACCTCTGCGCCCAGGGAATGGATCGGGCAGCCCAGCACGCGGCCATGCTTTTTAAACAGTTCCTCCTGCTCCTGGCGGAAATTGCGGAAGCAGTTCAGGATGCGCTCCACCGGGGGCACCACGGGGGAAAAGATCTGGTCCAGCTCCTTGCGGTGCTCGGTCCAGCTATGGTCGATCGCGGTGAGGGCCAATTCCGTTTTGGACTCAAAGAAATGGTAAAAGCTGCCCTTCTTCACCCCTGCCCTTTCGCAAATATGATCCACCGAGGTGCTGCCATAGCTGCCCGCCCAGATCAGTTCGATCATGGCTTCTATCAGGCGGTCTTTGGCAGTGGAGGTGCGTCCCATGGGGTATTTTCGGGTAAGGTGACACAGGTATAAAATAAACTAGACGGTCGGTCAACAATTTTTCCACCTCCCTGATTGCCGCCAGCTCCTTCACCTTCCATAGTGTGCCATTCCTTCACACATGAACGACCAAGCCACAGTTCTGATCGTCGATGACGAAAAGCATACCCGCGATGGCCTGCGCCTCTCGCTGGAGGATGACTTCGACTGCTACGTGGCCTCAAACGCCGCCGAGGCGATGGAATACCTGAACAACGACCGCATCGACGTGATGCTCACCGACCTCCGCCTCGGCGAGGACGATGGCATGAAGCTGCTCGAAGCCGCCCTGGCCCTGCCCAAGCCGCCCGTCTGCATCATGATGACCGCTTACGGCAGCGTCGATACCGCCGTGGAGGCCATGCGCCGTGGTGCCTACCATTTCGTCACCAAGCCGCTGAATCTTGACGAGGTAGAAATCCTCATCAAACGCGCTCTCCGCAGCCGCACGCTGGAGCACGAAAACGTCGCGCTGAAACAACAGGTAGAGCGCAAATTCTCAATCGAAGGCATCCTCGGTCAGGCCGAGGTGATGAAGCCTATCATCGACACCATCCAGCAGGTGGCCCCTTCCCGCGCCACGGTCTTGATTGAAGGCGAAAGCGGCACCGGCAAGGAACTCGTGGCCCGCGCCATTCACAATCTCAGCGGCCGCCCCAAGGCGAACATCGTCTCTGTGCACTGCGCGGCGCTCTCCCCCCAAATCCTCGAAAGCGAACTCTTCGGCCACGAGAAAGGCTCCTTCACCGGCGCGCAGGAGCGGCGCATCGGCCGCTTTGAGCAGGCGAATGGAGGCACGCTCTTCCTGGATGAAATCGGCGAGATCGACGCCAGCACCCAGGTGAAACTGCTGCGTGCCCTCGGTGAGCAGACCATAGAGCGTGTCGGCAGCAGCAAACCGATCTCCATCGACGTCCGCGTCATTGCCGCCACGAACCGCAACCTCGCCAAGATGGTGGAGGAAGGCAAATTTCGTGAGGATCTCTACTGGCGTCTGCGCGTGGTCACCATCCAGCTTCCCCCGCTGCGCGCCCGCAAGAGCGACATCTCCGTGCTGGCAGATCACTTCCTCAAGGAACTCGCCAAGGCCAATGGTAAAGCCTACAAGCCGCTCGGCGAAGACGCCCTGCCTGCGATGATGAACTACGACTGGCCCGGCAACATCCGCGAACTGCGCGCCGCCATCGAGCACGGCGTGGTCATGAGCAACAGCAACCGCGTCATGCTCAAGCATCTGCCGTCCTACCTGCTCAATCCGAACGGCCTGGGCATCGGCTTGCGCGCCCCGTCATTGATCGCCGCCAAGGACGCCGCGACCGCAGCCGCACCGGCTGGACCCAGTAATGATCCCACGATCAAGCCGAAGAGCGATCTCGACATCACTGAGGCGGAGCACCATCTCATTCTCACCGCCCTTCAGCGCAGCGGCAACAACCGCACCGTGGCTGCTGAGATGCTCGGCATGAGCCGCCGCACGCTGCAGCGCAAGCTCAAGGACCTCAACATGGTCCGCACGCACCGCCGCCGCGTCACCACGCCGGCTCAAGAATCGGTCTCGTAAACAGTCGGGTCTGGGAGTCCGGCGAGCACAAAGGCTTCGATGCGCTCCACACACGTGCCGCACTTTCCACAGTGCAAATCACCGCCCTTGTAGCACGACCACGTCTTGCCGTAATCCACGCCCAGATTGTCGCCGAGTTTAGCGATGCCCGCTTTGTCGAGATGAATGAACGGACGCAGCAGTTCGATGCGCGCATACGTGCCTTCGCGCATCGCCGTAGCCATGCCCTGCATGAAGTCCTCGCGGCAATCCGGGTAGATCATGTGATCCCCCGCATGCGCTGCGATGACGAGCGCCTGCGCCTCACGGCTTTCCGCCAGACCGCAGGCGATGGCCAGCATGATGCCGTTGCGAAACGGCACCACGGTCTTCTTCATGTTTTCTCCTGCGTAATGCCCCTCCGGGATCTCGCCGCCTGATTTGAGCAGATCGGAGGCAAAGAGCTGGTTCACAAAATCCAGATCGATGAGGTCGTGCTTCACGCCAGACTCCGCACAGTGCCATGCCGCCAGCGGAATCTCGCGGTGGTTGTGCTTGGCACCGTAGTCAAAACTCACTGCCCCCACGACCTCATGCTCCCGCCGCGCCCAGTGCAGCGCTGTCACCGAGTCCATCCCGCCAGAGAGCAGCACAACCGTTTTCATTCCGGCAGCCTCAGGGTTTCTTCCAAATCCGGATAACGCGCCTCGCAGGTGAGCTGAATGCCACCCCGCGCACCAAACTTGCCACGCACCACCACCTGCTTCGGAGCACAGGCTTTCACGATGTCGTCCAGCACGCGGTTTACGATCGCCTCATTGAAGGACGCGTGATTGCGGTAGGAGGCCAGATAGAATTTCAGCGACTTCGTTTCCACGCACGTCGTCTCCGGGATGTAGAGAATTTCAAGGTGCGCTGAATCCGGCTGCCCGGTCACGGGGCAGATCGAGCTGAATTCCGGTGCGCTGAGGTGAATGCGGTAGTTCCGTCCCGGCGTGCGATTGGGGAACGTCTCCAGCACCGCCACATCCGGCGAAGCGGGGAGGCGATTTTCAGAACGTCCGAGCAATGTGAGGTCTTTTTCCTGACTCATGTCAGTGCAGAATGCGGGAGAGTGAAGATAATGCAACGATCTGCATTAAATTGAATTTCGAGATTCTTTTTTCATCTTTTTTCCATTGTTTTTGCATCATTTAGATTCTAGAAATACATCCATGAGAATCACAGTCGATATTGAAGAGGACATCATCAGCGACGCAATGGAGTTAACCGGGGAGAAGAACAAGAGTCCCGCCATCGCCAAGGCCGTGGAGCAGTATGTGAAAAGGATGCGGGCGAAGGAGTTCGGCAAGCGTCTCCGCGAAGGGTTTTATGACTACCCTTCCACCAACGCTGAAGTCGAAGCCCTCGAAATCATCTAACACATGGTCCTCGTCGATTCCTCCATTTGGATCGAGGCCTCTAGACGCATGGGCAGTCTGGAGGTCAAGGTCGGCATCGAAGGCCTGCTGGATGCTTACGAGGCCACGCTCTGCTCCCCCGTGATGCTCGAAGTCCTGGGAGGTGCACGCAAAGAGGAACGCAAGCAACTCAACGCCGACTTCTCCTGCCTGCCCTACATCCGTGTGACCGAGGCGGACTACATTGCCGCAGTCCGCAACAACTGGAAACTGCGTGACGCTGGCATCACAGCCCCAGCCAATGATGTTCTCATCGCCACCATTGCGGTGCGGCTCTTTTGCCGTGTGTATGCGCAGGACAAACACTTTGAAGCCATGGCGCCCGTGCTCGGGTTTGCGCTCTATGAACCTGGTTATGGCGGCTCCTTTCGTCCCGATGGCGGCTGAGTGATAGTTTTCCAAATGTGGGAGCGTTTCTAAATTCAGAATGCTCAAAGAAGCCGCCATCCCACTCACTGACGACACGCTCGCGCCCGGCACAGAGCGCACGCTTGCCATCCTCGAACTCCTCGGTCGCCACCGTGCCGGACTCAGTCTCACGGAGATCGCCCGCGAGCTCGATCTGCCGGTCAACTCCGTCTTTCGCATCACCGGCACGCTGCACAGCCGCGGCTACCTGCAGCGCCGCGAGGATGACAAGCGCTTCGTTCTCACCAACAAGCTCTTCGACCTCTCCCGCCCGGTGGTGCGCGAGAAGAGCCTCGTCGTCTGCGCCTTGGAATCCCTCAAATGGCTGCGCGATGAAACCGGCGAGACCACTCAAATTCTCGCCAGCGTGAATCACAAGATGACCGTGCTGGAGCAGTGCATCTCTTCGCAGCCGATCAAGGTCAGCAGCACCGTCGGCCTGCAGGTGCCCATGTACTCCTGCGCGCCCGGCAAGGCAGTGCTCGCGCATCTCCCACCGGCGGAGCTTGAGAAATTCTTCGCCGCCGTTC
Organism: Verrucomicrobiaceae bacterium; assembly: GCA_027490195.1. Lineage (GTDB taxonomy): Bacteria > Verrucomicrobiota > Verrucomicrobiia > Verrucomicrobiales > Verrucomicrobiaceae > Prosthecobacter. The sequence continues at coordinate 35,998 of JAIXYN010000006.1, forward strand.
AGCTCAAGCAATACACGCCCACCACGCTCGCGACCGCTGAGTCGCTCGAAACCGACCTCGCCAAAACACGCAAGCGAGGCTTTGCCACCGACATCGCCGAGGGACTCGAAGGCATCCATTGTGTCGCCGCCGCCATCCTCGATGAATACCACTACCCCGTTGCCGCCATCACCGTCATGTCCCCTTCCTTCCGCCTGAAACGCGACCAGTTTGACAAAGCCGGCAAGCTTTGCCTCGAAGCCGCCGCCACCATCACCCGGAGGCTCCTGGCATGAAGCCCCATCTCCTCATACTTTCCACCACGCTTCTTTGCGGCAGGCTTCTCGCGGCACCTACACCGGCACAAATCGAGTTCTTTGAAGCCAAGATCCGCCCTATCCTCGCGCAGGAGTGCTATGAATGCCACAGCACCGGCACCAAAAAAAAAGGCGGCCTCGTACTCGACTCCCGCCCCGGCTGGCAGGCTGGTGGTGAATCCGGAGATGTCATCAAGCCCGGCGATCCCGCCGGCTCGCTGCTTCTGCAAACCATCAAGCATCAGCACGAAGACATCAAGATGCCCAAAGCCGGAGCCAAGCTAGATGACAAAGTCATCGCCGACTTCGAACAATGGATTCGCGATGGCGCTGCCGATCCGCGCGACACCGCCCCCTCCAAAGCAGAGATCGCCAAAGAGACCAACTGGAAGAGCATCATCGAGCGCCGCAAGCAGTGGTGGGCCTTTTTGCCCGTCTCAAAGCAGCCCGCGAATAAAACCATCGATGACTACATCGACGCGGAACTCACCAAGCAGGGCATTCCCGCAGCAACGCCCGCCGATCCACAGACACTGCGCCGCCGCATGAGTTACATCCTCACAGGTCTTCCACCTTCAGCGGAGCAGAGCATCGATGACCTTCTTGCCTCACCTCACTTCGGCGAAAAATGGGCACGCCACTTCATGGACTGGGTCCGCTACGCGGAAAGTTACGGCTCCGAAGGCGACCCTGCCATTCCCTACGCATTTCAGTATCGCGACTACCTCATCCGCGCCTTCAATGAGGACGTGCCGTATCCGCAACTCCTCAAGGAAGCCATCGCCGGAGACTTGCTAGCAAAGCCTCGCATCAAGAACGGCATCAACGAAAGCGCCATTGGCATCGCGCAATTGCGTATGGTGCTGCACGGTTTCTCACCGGTCGATTCACTCGATGAAATGGTGACCTTCACGGACAACCAGATCGACACCGTCACCAAAGCCTTCCAGTCCCTCACGGTTAGCTGCGCCCGCTGCCACAATCACAAGTTCGACGCCATCTCCCAGGCCGACTTCTATTCCCTCTACGGCATCTTCACCAGCACTCATCCAGCCGTCATCGATGTGAACGCACCCGGCACCGGCAAAGCGGAGCGTGAAGAACTCGCCAAGCTCAAGCAGCAGATCAAAGACGCTGTGGCAGCACACTGGCTGAAAGTAGCGCCGAAGACCGCGTATTACGACACCTCCGACTCCGCGCATCCTGGCCTCGATAAATACCAGTGGTTCACCAACGGCGTCAACCTTACCAAGGCGGGCGAGTTCTCCGTCGCGCTTGAGGGCGATGGCATCGTTTCACAAATCTACCCTGGCGGTTACTTCAGCAATCTGCTCACCACCAAGGAACGCGCCGTCGTGTTTTCAAACCGCTTCAAATGCGAAGGCGGCACGTTGTGGTTTCGTGTCGCTGGCAATGGCGGCGTTAAGGCCAAGTATGTCGTGGAGAACTACCCGCGCACCGGCACGATTCACAAGGCAGTGCTGCTGGGCGAGACCAAGGATGAGAAGCTTGGCTGGCGCTCGCTTGATCTCGAATTCTGGAAGGGCGATGAAATCTTCATCCAGCTCATCACCTCGGCCGACATGCCGGCTGAATACAACAAGGACGCACGTTCCTGGTTTGGCCTCACCGATGTCGTCATCACCAAAGACAAAACGCCACCTTCAAAAGAAGGACGCACACAGCTCTCTGCCGGTGAAGTCATCCAGGCATGGCAGAAGGGCATGCTCAGCAACAGCCAGGCCGAGGCGCTCAACCGTCTTGTTCAGGCAGGCACGCTGCCGAACCAACTGAAGGACATTCCCGCAGCAGCCAAGCTGGTGACCCGCTACCGTGAAGTCGAAGCAAAACTGCCCATGCCCACCCGCGTTCCCGGCGTCATCGAAGCCGATGCCAAGGACGCGCCGCTCTTTGTCCGGGGCGATCACAAACAACCCTCTGAAGTCGTCCCGCGCCGCTTCCTTGATGCCCTCGATCCCACCCCCTTCAACACCAAGGGCAGCGGTCGCTTGCAGCTCGCTGAACACATGGCGGACATGAATAACAATCCACTCACCGCGCGCGTCGTCGTCAACCGCCTCTGGCATCACGTCTTCGGTCGCGGCATCGTCGCCAGCGTCGATAACTTCGGCAAGCTCGGAGACCTGCCCACGCATCCCGAACTGCTCGACTTCCTTGCCCAGCGTTTCATCGACAGCGGCGGCTCCATCAAAGCCATGCTGAAGCTCATCGTGAGCTCCAAGGCCTTCCAGCGCAGCGCGCAGGCCTCTGACATCGCCATGCAGAAAGATCCCGAGAACAAGCTGCTGAGCCATTGGAGCATCCACCGCCTCGAAGCCGAAGCCATTCGCGATTCCATCCTCACGCTGACCGGCAAACTCGAAACCGAACTCTACGGCGAATCGACCGCCACCAACACACCGCGCCGCAGCATCTACGTCAAAGTGGTCCGCAATTCGCTTGATCCCTTCCTCACCACCTTCGACTCCCCGGTGCCTTTCAGCACGCGTGGCAAGCGCGACACCACCAACGTCCCCGCACAGTCACTCACCCTTCTCAACGACAACAACGTCATCCGCTGGTCCCGTGAATGGGCGCTGCGCTCCAGCAAAGTCGATGCCGAACAGCGTGTGAAACAGATGTTCAAAGAAGCCTTTGCCCGTGCAGCCACGGCGGATGAAGTGAAGCAGAGCCTCGCCTACCTAACGTCCTTGCAGCAGGAGAACAACGCACGCGCTCAGGAACTCGCTTTGCAGGAGCAAGAGCTCGCAGCTCTAGACCAGCAGATCAACGCGATCCTCGATTCCGGCCGACTGAAACTGCAGGCCACGCGCAAACTCCCCACCGTTCCTCTCAACACCCCCGAACCACTGGCCGAGTGGACCTTTGAGAAAGATGCCAAAGACGTCAACGGTCGCATGCATCTCGAACTCGTCGGCACGGCCCACATCGAAAAAGGCGCGCTGATTCTCGATGGCAAGTCGATGGCCAAATCCGGCTCGCTGCCAAAACCGATCACCACCAAGACCCTCGAAGCTTGGGTCATGCTCGACAACCTCACCCAGCGTGGCGGCGGCGTAGTCACCGTGCAGCACAAAGACGGCGGACAGTTTGATTCCATCGTCTTCGCCGAAAAGACCCCGCAGCACTGGGTCGCTGGCAGCAATTTCTTTGACCGCAGCGAACTCTTTGAAGGCGAGGACGAGACTGAAGCTTCCACACGCCCCGTGCATGTCGCCGTTGTGTATCAGCCAGATGGCACCATCAGCGGCTACCGCGATGGCAAACCCTACGGCCGCACCTACCGCAAAGCCCCCGCAGCCCTTTTTGAAGCCGAGGCCTCTCAGATTCTCCTCGGCTGCCGCCACGGTGCCCCCACTGGCAACAAAGGCCTGACTGGCCGCATCTTCCGTGCCCGACTCTATGATCGCGCGCTGACTCCGGAGGAGATTGCCAAGACGGCTCTGATCGAATCCAGCAGCGTTACCAAGGCCGACATCATCGCGTCACTCACGGCGGAGCAGCGCAGTAAGCTCTCCAAACTCAACCCCCGCCGCAAGCAACAGGCCAGCCATCTAGAATCCCTGCGCTTCACCGCCAGCGACGATCCCGAACTCCAAGCCTGGACCAGCCTCGCGCAATCGCTCATCAACCTGAAGGAGTTCATCTACCTGCAGTAACATGGGCTTACTCACGGACATTCTTTCGCGAACGTTGTTTCGATCGACCTTCCGGAAGATAGATCGCCTGATGGAGGACGTTCGCGCTGGAAAGCCGATTCCGAAGACTGCACCCGATCCAAAGTCTGGCGTACTAAGCGTCAAAGACTCGACGCTCATCTATGCCTCACCAGACTACGGCGACTGGCAGATTCCAATTAGCGAAATTGTGGCTTTTGGTGAATACACCACTGACAATGGACCATGGATTGATGATTGGATCATGGTGTTCGTGACCAGAGATTTTAATTGGGTGGAAGCATCCAACTACTGTGCCGGGTGCGACGAAGTGCGTGATTACCTAGCCAAACACTGGGGGTTAGAGTCCTTGTACGGTGATTTGACATTCAGCACTGATTTCGGCAGCCGAGCCATCTGGCCTTCGGAGATCGCTGGCCATCCGCTATTTGACTTCGTCGAACGACCTCAATCCATTTTTGCTAAAGTGAAATCTTTCGGGATGGGCTTAATAGACAAAGACATCACTTCCGAAATCCGCCAGCGCCTTCAACCAACCGACGCAAAATGAATATGTCCTTCTCCCGCCGCCAGCTCCTCTCCCGCGCCTCCACCGGCTTCGGCATGGGCGCACTTGCAGGCCTCATGCATGAGCAGGCGCTTGCGGACATGCCGCTCGTGCATCGCGCCAAGAAATTCGCACCAAAGGCACGCAGCGTGATCTTTCTCTACATGAGCGGAGGCGTGTCGCATGTCGATTCCTTCGATCACAAGCCGATGCTCACGAAGTTTGCTGGCCAGCCGATGCCGGGTGCGGTGAAGAAGACGCAGTTCAACAACAACGGCACCGTGCAGCCCTCGCACTGGGAGTTCAAACGTCGTGGGCAGTCGGGCCTGCAAGTGAGCGACCTCTTTCCGCAGATCGGCGGCGTGGCGGATGATCTCTGCATGATCCGCAGCATGACGGCGAAGTTCAGCGAGCATGCGCAGGGAAACTTCTTCATGCACACCGGTTTTCCCTTCCTCGGCTTCCCCAGCGCAGGCGCATGGACGAGCTATGGCCTCGGCACCGAGTCACGCGATCTTCCCGGCTACATCGTGCTGCAAAGCGGCGGTGCATCCACTCCGCATGGCGGCGTGGGTTTGTTCAGCAACGGCTTCCTTCCCGCGCAACATCAGGCCAGCGTTGTGAAGGCGGATGAAGCCGAAGCCGTCGTCAACATCCGCCCGCGCCAGCCGCAGGACATGCAGCGCAAGCAGCTCGATTTCATCGGCGCGATGGACCGCCGCTACGTCAGCACCATGCAGCATGACATGCACGTGGAAGCCGCCATCTCCAACTACGAGATGGCCTGGCGGATGCAGTCCGCCGTGCCCGATCTCTGCGATATCAGCGGCGAAACCGAAGCGACCAAGAAGCTCTACGGCCTCGACGACCCCGAACCGAAAAAGGCCGCCTACGCACGCCAGTGCCTGCTTGCGCGCCGCCTCGTCGAACGCGGCGTGCGCTTCATCGAGCTCAGCACGCTCGCTTACAACGTCGGCGGCGGCAACGGTGCCAACCCCTGGGATCACCACGGTGCGATCAAAGAAGGCCACGGCAAGATGGCCAATCAGATCGATCAGCCCATCGCCGCTCTCATCAAGGACCTGCGCGCCCGCGGTCTGCTCGACAGCACGCTCCTCGTCTGGGCCGGTGAATTTGGCCGCACCCCCTTTGCGCAGGGTTCCAACGGCCGCGACCATAACCCCTACGGCTTCACCGTCTGGATGGCCGGTGGAGGCGTCAAAGGCGGCCATGTTTACGGTGCCACGGATGACCTCGGCTACAACGCCGTCGAAAACATCACCACTGTCTATGACATGTGGGCCACCGTATTGCACCTCATGGGCATCGACCACGAACAGCTCACCTACCGTTTCAGTGGGCGCGATCTGCGCCTCACCGATGTGCATGGGAATTTACTCAAAGACATCATCGCCTGATGAACGCCCACCTTTCACGCCGCCAGCTTCTCGCCAATGCCTCCACCGGCTTTGGCATGGCCGCGCTCGCAGGTCTCATGCAGGCGGAGTCGCCAGTCAATCGTGCGAAGCGCTTTGCGCCCAAGGCACGCAGCGTGATCTTCTGCTACATGAGCGGCGGGGTGTCGCACTTGGATTCCTTCGATCCAAAGCCGCTGCTGAAAAAATATGAGGGGCAGCCGATGCCGGTCGAGGTGAAGAAAACGCAGTTCAACAACAACGGCACCGTCCAGCCCGCACATTGGGAGTTTCGTCAGCGCGGCCAGAGCGGCATGCCAGTGAGCGAGCTCTTTCCGCACATGGCGACAGTCGCAGACGAGCTCTGCGTCATTCGCAGCATGACGGCGAAGTTCAGCGAGCATGCACAGGGAAACTTCTTCATGCACAGCGGCTTCCCCTTCCTCGGCTATCCGAGCGCAGGCGCGTGGGCCAGCTATGGACTTGGAACGGAGTCACGCGATCTTCCCGGCTACATCGTGCTGCAAAGCGGTGGCGCCACGGTTCCTCATGGCGGCGTGGGCGTCTTCAGCAACGGCTTCCTCCCTGCGCAACATCAGGCCAGCATCGTGCAGGCGGATGTGGAGGAGGCCGTGCGCAATATCCATTCCAAGCAGCCTCGCAACATGCAGCGCAAGCAGCTCGACTTCATCGGCGCGATGGATCACCGCTTTGCCAGCACCTCCCAACATGACGTCCATGTCGATGCGTCCATTGCGAACTACGAGATGGCCTGGCGCATGCAGTCCGCCGTGCCGGAACTGTGCGACATCTCCGGCGAGACCGAAGCCACGAAGCATCTCTACGGTATGGACGGTCCGGACTCCCCGCGCATTGCTTACGCGCGGCAGTGCCTGCTGGCACGGCGTCTGGTGGAGCGTGGTGTGCGCTTTGTGGAGTTGAGCTGCCTGCCGCAAACGCTTGGTGGTGGCCAGGGACCGAATCCATGGGATCAGCACGGGCAGATCAAAAAAGGCCACGGCAACATGGCCCATCAGGTGGACCAGCCCATCGCAGCACTGGTCAAGGACCTCAAATCACGCGGTCTGCTCGACAGCACGCTCGTCATCTGGGCCGGTGAGTTCGGCCGCACGCCCTTCGCGCAGGGCACCGATGGCCGCGACCACAATCCCTACGGCTTCTCCATCTGGATGGCCGGCGGCGGCGTCAAACCCGGCCACATCTACGGCGGCACGGACGACTTCGGCTACCACGCCATCGAAAACGCCTGCACCGTCTATGACATGTGGGCCACCGTCCTCCATCTCATGGGCATCGATCACGAGCAGCTCACCTACCGCTTCAGCGGCCGCGATCTGCGCCTCACCGATGTGCACGGCAATGTGCTGCGCGATGTGATCGCGTAGTTGGATTAAAACGAGTGTGGCGACAGCCCGCCCGTCTATGAGCGTGTGGCAAACACACCGGCGTAAAAGAGTTCCCGAAGTCGGGCGGTTTGGCGAAGTGAACTGGGGTTGATAATAACCGCAGCACGCCAAACACGCCCAACCAACGAAAAGACAAGCCTACACTTCAAGCTTCCACGGACCACGATACTCGCGCCCCAGAAGCTTGCTCGCATCCGCATCTCCAATGATCTCTTCCTTCACGGGATCCCATTTGATGGTGCGATTGGTGAGGAAGGAAATGAGGGCAAGGTGGCCGGGGCTGGCGCTGCGGTGCGCGGTCTCCACTGGGGTGACGGTGGGCTGGCGGCTCTTCACGCAGTCGAGGAAGTTGCGATGGTGTCCCTTGGTTTCGTAAAGACGTGTCTTGATGACGTCGTCACCCAGCTTCGGTGCCTTGGCGACTTCGATGATCTCGCTCTTTGGATCCTTGTCATCCTTCCGCTTTTTGACCAGTTGTTTGAGCGCGGGATTCGAGCAGTCGTAAGCGCCACCACGGTTCACATAGACCCAGCCGTCTGCGCCTATCCATTTGGTGCCCATTTTGATGTCGTCGTGTCCGCCGGCGATGGTCATGGTGATGTCGCCGGCATACTTGGCTTCGGCGCGGTACTTGGTGGCGGTGTTCCAGATGTCCGTGCGTGGCGGCATGTCCACCTGGATGGGGCTGATTTCAATGGGGCCGCTGCGGTCCATGTCCATGCCCCAGTGGGCGATGTCGCAATGATGACCGATCCAGTCGAGCAGCTGACCGCCGCCAATGTTGTAATCCCAGCGCCAGTTTTTATGCACGCGGCACTCGATGTAGTCCTGCATCGTCGCAGGGCCGATCCACATTTCATAATCCAGCTCCGCCGGTGGTGGTGTCACACTGCGCTTGTCGCCGGTCTTGGCGAAGTCGTTGTGCCCGCTTGGCAGGCCCACGTGGACTTCCTTCAGCTTTCCAATGAGGCCGTTGCGCACGATTTCAGCACCAATGCGGAAATTGTCTTCGCTGCGCTGCCACGAGCCGGTCTGCCAGATGCGACCGTGCTTCTGCACCGCCTTCACAATGGCCTGCTGCTCGACGATGGTGCGCGCCAGCGGCTTCTCACCGTAGATGTCCTTGCCATTCTTTGCGGCTTCAATGGCGGTGAGCGCATGCCAGTTATCGGGCAGTGCCAGCATGACAGTGTCGATATCCTTGCGGGCCATGACTTCGCGATAGTCGTGGTAAGGTTTGCAGTCCTGATTTTTGTAAGCGCCGTTGATGGTGTCCAGCGCCTTCTGCAGATTGCGTTTGTCGATGTCACACGCGGCCACGATCTGGCAGTCCTGCTCCTGGAGGAATTTGCCGGTGTTGCTCGGCCCCATCATGCCCCAGCCGAAGACGGCCATAGTGATCTTGCTGGAAGGCGCATTCTGTCCAATGACACTGGCCGGAATGATGGTGGGGAAGCCGATGACGGCGGCAGACTTCGTGAGGAACTGGCGGCGGGAGGAAACAGGAATGCGTTTCATAGGGGATGGTTTGGCTGGGAGATAAGTTTTAAACGAAAGTCCACCCTCAAGTCCAGCCGCAAATGCGTGAGTGGTGCTTAATAGCACACGAACCGATATAGTCCGATGCTCACTCCTGACCGTCGAGCAGCGCTCCCGCAAACACACTGGCGAAGGCTTTTGCCAAAAGCTTCCAACTCGTCTGTCAGCTCGGTGGCGATGCGACTTGCGAACGCGCTGATCGACAGACAGAAGTGTCTATCGTACTCAGCAGCTCGTCGGCACCCGCTGCGCCAGCTTCACCGTGTGCGGAATGGCACCGATCACAAAGCTCAGACAATCCACTGCTCCCTGCGGTTTTCCTGGCAGGGCGATGACAAGGCTGCGATCAACCACCGCCGCCAGACTTCGGGAGAGAATGGCGTTTGGCGTCAGTTCGAGCGACTTCATGCGCATCAACTCGCCAAAGCCAGGAATCTCCACGCGCATGATACCGCGAATGGCCTCAGGGGTGACATCACGCTCGGCGATGCCTGTGCCACCCGTGGTGAGGATAAGAGCGCAACCTTGGGCAGAGAAGGAACGAATCGCTTCCTGAATGCGCAGCAGGTCATCGGGGATGATCGCCTCAGCAGCGACTCCCCAGCCGTAACCTTCCGCCGCCAGTTTCAGTGCCGGACCACCAAGATCCTCATAGACGCCCTGACTGGCACGATCAGAAACAGTGATGATGCCGACCTGCATTCTGTTTGTGCTGCCAGTTGGATGTGCGAGGAGACCGGCTGGGCATTACTGAGCCTGCGGCTTCGTGCCAGCCTGTGCTTTGTCTTCGGTTTTGGCCGCCGTGGTGGGCTTGTGATCAAGCTCGAGAAGATCACGCATGATGTGGATGGTCTCCATTTTCACAGGCTCAATGCCATAGGGGAATTTGGACTCCTCATTGCCGCTGTCGTCATCCTTGGATGCCGTGCGCATGCCAGAGTTCATTTCCTTGCTGAAAGCAGACTCAGGCACGAGGTCAGGCTTGTCCACGTTGTCCAGTGTGAGGTGGTAGGTCTTGAAGCCGTTGTCTTTGATGCGCTCAGCGACCTCCTTAACGCGCTTGGCGCGTTCATCGACCTGCTTATCGCGGCGGGCTTCGGTGTCGATGCGTTCCTTCTCACGCTCCTGCAGGTTCAAAGAGACGGTGTTGCGGTCGATCTTTTCCTTCAGGCGGTTGGACTCCTCGACCACGTTTTGGAACTCAGGACTGGCGGCGACGCGGCTCTTCACACGTGAGTTGATCTCATCGATCGGAAACGCGTCTTTGCGGAAGAGAGGGTATTTACGCGGCGGGATCGTGTCGTAGGGCAGTGGGTTTTCAGCGGCAGATTCACCGATGTCTAGCACGTCGCGGATCGACGGCAGCGGGATGTCGGATTCGACACCTTTGAGCTGGGTGGAACCACCGGCGATGCGGTAGAACTTCTGGATCGTTACCTTGAGGTCGCCAGCGCCTTTTTTGTCGCTAAAGAAGGGCATGTAACGCTCCACCGGAAGGATGGTCTGCACCGTGCCTTTGCCAAAGGAGGACTTGTCCCCCACGATGAGCGCGCGGCGGTAGTCCTGCAGCGCTGCCGCCAAAATCTCCGAAGCCGAGGCACTGGCTTTGTTGATGAGAACGATCATTGGACCGTCATAGACAGGCTTCTCGTTTTCGCAGTCGCGCCAAGTGATGCTGCCACGCCAGTCCTTGGCCTGCACCACCGGACCGGCAGGAATGAAGAGACCGGTGAGCTTGATAGCTTCATCCAGAGAGCCGCCACCGTTATCGCGCAGGTCGAGCACAAGACCGTCGATTTTCTCCTTCATCAGACGACGCAGTAGGCGCTCCACATCAACACTCGTGCTGACCGTGTTGTTTTCCATGTCGGCATAGAAATTGGAGAGATTGATCCAGCCGACTTTGAGCGTTTTGCCAAGGTCCGGAGGAGTGACAAGGAGTTCGGCATTGGCGAGCTTCTCCTTCAGCGGCACTTCATCACGCACGATGGCGATGATACGATTGCCGGAGGGATCGTCAGCAGGGACGATCTTGATGCGGACCGTGGTGCTCTTTTCACCACGGATCATATCAACAATCTTCTGCAGCTTGAGATACTTCACATCAACGAAATCTTCGTCTCCCTGGGCGACGGCGATGATGCGGTCATTGAGCTTAAGTTCCCCCTGCTTGTCAGCCGGACCACCAACAACGATGCCCTGAATCTCAGCGCCATCATCCTTCTGGCCGAGCAAAGCGCCGATGCCAACGAGCTTGTGCTGCATGTGGATTTTGAAATTGTCGCTCTCATCCGTGCTCATGTACTCCGTGTGCGGGTCATAGGCAGTGGCCAGACTGGAAAGGAAGAAGTTCACCACGTCCTTGGTGTCGTTCTCGTCGATGCTCTCAAGCAGACGCGTGTAATCTTTGAGCACTCGCTCTTTCGGAGTCAGGTCCTTGTCGTCCTTTTCCTTCTTGGCGGCGACGACTTTGGCAGCATCTGCCGCCGGCTTGGGAGCTTCGACAACCTTCTTGTCCTCTTTCACGGTCTCAGGCTTGGCCTCAGCGGTGCCAGCTTTCTTGGCAGCAGCTTTTTCCGCCTTTTTCTTTTCATCGCGCTGACGGGTTTCATCCGCAATGCGCTCTGCCAGAAGATTGTCTTCGATGATTTCGAGCCACAGCTTGTCCTGGGCGGCTTTGTCCTTCGGCCATGGTGCCTTATCGCGCTTGATCTCAATGGTGCTCTTCGTGTCGAAGGTGAACTTGTTGTTCTCCAGCGCCTTCTTGAGGAAGTCCACGCGCTCCTTCACGCGCTCCTTGTAGATGTCGTAGATCTCGATGGCAGGGCTGATGTTCCGCATCAGCACATGGTCGTCGAGCGTCGTCTCATACTTGTCCTTGAAGCCCGCGACATCCTGCTCGGTGAAGAAGATATGCTTGAAGTCGAGCATGTTCAGGTAGTTATGCAGCATCTCGCCGGAAACCTTGTCGTCGAAGTCCTGCTTCGAGTAGTGGTGGTTTTGCAGCATGTAGGCGACGTGCATGGCCACCTGGCCAAAATTGGTCTCCGCTTGCGCCGAGGGGATAAGAAGCGCGAGGGCGGAAGCCGCAGCGGCCACAGGGGTGAGTAAAAAGCGAGTCATGGTGGGGGTCGTCCAGATCTATAACGAACCTCGCGGCACGTTTTGCGTTCAGATTTTGCCTTTTCTGTGTTGAAATGTCCAACGCTTTCCCGTCTTTCGCCTTCTCCATGCCTCAAATCTCCACCTACACCGGCGGTATCGCCGCCACAAACGGCTACCTGCTCACCCTGCCCAGCGGCACCCTCCTTGTGGATGCGCCGGATGGAATCGCCGCCTGGCTTAAGAAGCAAAATGTGAAGGTGGACGTCCTCTTCCTCACCCATCAGCACTTTGACCACGTCCTGGATGTCGCCGCTTTGCAGGCTGAGCACGGCTGCCGGGTTTACTCATTTGCCCCCTATTCACGCGAGCTGACTCTGGAGATCCTCTACGGTGCCGTCACAGGCAGCCCCTTCTCCGTCCCCCCATTTGTGGTGGATGAGGTTCTCGAAGGTCAAGGCCAGATCGAAGTCCTTGGCGAAGCTTGGAAGCTCTACCACGTGCCCGGCCATTCTCCAGACAGCCTCTGCTTCCACCTTCCCTCTCAGAATCTGCTCTTCGGAGGCGACGTGCTCTTTCTCGACGGCGTCGGCCGCACCGACTTCCCCAACGGTTCCGGTGCGCTGCTGCTCAGCGGCATCATCAAAAAACTCTTTGTCCTGCCTGATGACACCCGCGTCTTTCCGGGTCATGGCGACGACACCACCATCGGCCGTGAACGCCTCGAAAACCCCTTCCTCACTTGATCGGCCATTCCGGCTCCGTCTCCCTTCATTCTGATTTCGTCATTCGTCATTTCCTCCAATGCCCCGTTCCCTTCATGACCTGACCTTTGACCAGCTGCGCGAGGAGATCGTGGCCGCAGGTCTGCGTCCGGCACATGCGGGCACGCTCTGGAACACCTTGCATTTCAAGGCGATGGCAGATCCCCTCGCCCGCGAGGATCTCCTCCCGCCCCTGCGCAAGTGGCTCACTCAGGTGCTCAGCGACGGCTCATGGATGCTCGACGTACCCCCGGTCTCATTAGACACCGCGAGCAGCGATGGTTTGACTCACAAATTCCTCCTCCGCATGGCCGATGCGCAGGAGATCGAGACCGTCATCATGGGCTACACCGGCCGCCACACCGCCTGCGTCAGCACCCAGGCGGGCTGCGCCATGGGCTGTGTCTTCTGCGCCACCGGCCAGATGGGTTTCGTGCGGCATCTGCGCCCCGGCGAAATCGTGGCCCAGGTGCTGCATGCGCAGCGCAGTGTGCGTGCCAATGGCGGCAAGGGACTGCGCAATCTCGTGTTCATGGGCATGGGCGAGCCCCTGCACAACTACGATGCCGTGATGACCGCCCTCGACATCATCTGCGACACCCGGGGGCTGAACATTGGCCCCAGCAAGATCAGCGTTTCCACCGTCGGCGTGGTGCCCGGCATCCTGCGCATGGCGGCGGAAAAGCGCCCCTACAATCTCGCCGTCAGCCTGCACGCCGCCACCGAGGAAGAGCGCGCCAAACTGATCCCCGCCAACCAGCGCTGGCCGCTGTCCGATCTCATCGCCGCCTGCCGCAGCTACAATGCGCAGACCGGCCGCCGCATCTTCTTCGCCTGGACCCTGATCCAAGGCGTCAACGACACCCCCGAGCATGCCCGGTTGATCGCCGAACTGCTCCAGGGCCTGGACGCCCACATCAATCTCATCCCGCTCAATCAAACGGATGGCTACGATGGCAGCGAAAGCAGTGACAGCGCCGCAGACATCTTCCACCGCATCCTTCAAGATGCAGGCTTCCCCTGCACCATTCGTCAGCGCCGCGGCATTGATGTCGCCGCAGGCTGCGGCCAGCTCAAGGCCGCAAAAAGTGTCCGGCGCAAGGCGGCTTAAGGGTCCCCATGCCATTGCATGAACTTCCCGTGAACGCCGCGTGAATTCATCTTCATAAATCGCGCACCACTTGCCGTGATCGCTCGATGGGGCGTATCGTTGCTTCAGCCATGTCCAACCGTATCTTCCTGCTGAACCTTTTCGCCTGCCTGTGGTGCTGCATCATTCTGAACTTCCGCTTTCAGCTCTCGGGTCATCATTACTACGCCTTCATGCTGTGGAATCTCTTCCTGGCAGCCATCCCACTAGGCCTCAGCCTCGGCCTGCGCCAGATCAATCGCCTCGTGCTGGCAGTGCCTCTGCTCGCGGTCTGGCTGCTGTTCTTTCCCAATGCGCCCTACGTCCTCACCGACCTGATGCATCTCAATGAACACAACGCTCATGTCCCCAAGTGGCTCGATCTCCTCATGCTGCTCTCCTTTGGCTTCGTCGCGCTGTGGTTCGGCTTTCAGTCCCTCCATATCGTCCAGCATTGGTTTGCACTGAAGTTTTCCCATGCCACCGCTTGGTGCGTCACCGTGGGGTCACTCGGCCTGAGCGGGTTCGGTGTTTACCTCGGCCGCTTTGACCGCTGGAACAGCTGGGACCTCCTCCACCGGCCCGTCTCACTGCTCAGCCGCATCGCCTCCTACATTCTTCATCCCATGGCCCACACCCACACCTGGGGCTTCACCCTTGGCTTTGGCACCCTGCTCATCCTCTCCTACCTCTTCTGGTTTTCGTCAGTGCAAACCGCTCAGGACAGTCGTAAGCTCGACTAGCCGTGCCTCACTACGATTCCAGCCGCGACCACCTCATGCTCTTTGATGGCATCTGCCATCTCTGCAATGGGAGCGTGCGCTTCATCGTGAAGCGCGATCCTCAGGGCAAGATCAAATTTGCGCCCATTCAAAGTCCCTTGGGCAGCGCGCTCTACGCACAGCACGGCCTCGATCCCACAGCACCCAGCGCCATGCTTTTCATCACACCGCGCGGCGCATTCCAAGCCAGCGAAGCAGCCCTCGAAATCGCCCGCACGCTCGGCGGCATGTGGAAATTCGCGCTCGTTTTCAAACTCCTGCCCCGTGCCCTGCGCGACGCCGCCTACTACATCATCGCCCGCAACCGCTACCGCTGGTTTGGCAAAGATGAGTCCTGCATGATGCCGACAAAAGAATTGTCCGACAGATTAGTAGAGACATGAACATGGTCGTCGCCACCCTTGAAGTCATCGCCGCCGAGCGGGCCAACACGCACTTCGACAAGGCTTTTGGAATGGTCGATGCGTTGCTGAAAGCATACGGCGAAAGTGATCTTGCAACGCGGTTGTGGGAGGACATACCGTCATCGACTCCAGTGGAAACAGTTTCAGATCTATACGGAATACTGGTTTGGAGCACCCCTGACAATGGCCACGCGCTCACCCAGGCCACCGATTCGTGGCTCACTGAATGTGCATGTGAAAGAAAATGCCATGTGGCCTTGAACCTCGACACCTATCCCTTTGCAACCTACCAAGAAATGCGTGACCGCCTGGCTGGCGTCGCGACGGCTTGGCCAAGGTTGGAACAACATTGTCAAAGGTTGCTTGCTGAACGTCCAAAGGACTGAAAAGACCTCGATAATCCACCCCCGGCCTCCCCGCACTTACTCCCCGCACTTACTCCTCGCACACCCCAAACCCTCCGTGCTAGGTTCCACCATGCCGCAAGCAGCCCCTACCCCGACCACCACCCGCGAACGTCTTGGCTTTGTACGCGTCGCTGCCGTGTCCCCGGAACTGGTCTTGGGAGATGTGGCAAAGAATGTCGCGATCCTCGACCGTGAAGCACGAACGCTGGCGCAGCGCGGCTGCCGCTTGATCGTGTTCCCGGAGCTGAGTCTCACCGGCTACTCCTGCGCGGATCTGTTTCACACCACCGCCCTGCTGGATGCGAGCGTGAAAGGCCTAGCCGAACTGGTGCAAGCAACCAGAGACCTTCCCTGCGTGATTGTCGTGGGTCTTCCGCTGCGAGTTCAAGACCGCCTCTACAACATGGCGGCGGTGCTTGCCAAAGGGCGCCTGCTCGGACTAGTGCCGAAGACTTTCCTGCCCAACTCCTCCGAGTTCTACGAGCGCCGCTGGTTCTCGCCCTCGCACACCCTGAACGTCTCAACGCTGCGCTTGAACGACCAGGACGTGGCCATCGGCGCAGAGCTGCTTTTTGAGGTGCTGGATGTGCCGGGCTTCGTCCTCGGCGTTGAGATCTGCGAGGACTTGTGGACGGTAATTCCGCCTTCCTGCCATCTCTCGCTCGCAGGAGCAACACTGCTGGCCAATCCATCCGCCAGCACGGAAGTCCTCGGCAAGGCCCCCTACCGCCGCCATCTCGTGGCGCAGCAGGCAGCACGCTGTCTGGCAGCCTATGTGTATGCCGGAGCAGGCCCGGGTGAATCGACCACGGACGTGGTTTATTCGGGGCACTGCATGGTGGCAGAAAATGGTGTCCTCCTCGGTGAATCCGAACGCTTCTCGTTTGAGACGCGCGCTGTGGTCACCGATGTCGATCTGCACCATCTGGCACATGACCGCCTGAAGAGTTCATCATTTCGCGATGAAGCCGGCAGCATCGGCTTCCGGCGCGTTGCCTTCAGTCTCGGCGCTGCCCTCGGTGGCGCGGACACCCTGCTGCGCTCCATTTCAGCGCATCCCTTTGTGCCCTCAGCCAAAGTGGATCGTGCAGCGGTGTGCGAGGAAATTTTCGCCATCCAGGCCACCGGCCTCGCCCGCAGGTTGAAACAGGCACGCGCCAAAACCGCAGTCCTCGGACTCTCCGGCGGACTCGACTCCACCCTGGCGCTGCTGGTCATGCTGGAAGCCTTGAAACGTGCAGGCATGCCAACGACCGCCGCGCTGACAGTCACCATGCCCGGCTTTGGCACCACAACACGCACGAAGGGCAATGCCGAGCAACTCGCCGAGGCGCTGAACATCGAACTGCGCTCCATTTCCATCAACGACGCCGTGCATCAGCACTTCGCCGACATCGGTCATTCGGCCACTCAGCACGATGCTACTTACGAGAACTCGCAGGCTCGCGAGCGCACGCAGATCCTCATGGACCTCGCCAACAAGACCGGCGGCATCGTCGTCGGCACGGGAGACCTTTCCGAAGCCGCACTCGGCTGGTGCACCTTCAATGGCGACCACATGTCCATGTATCACGTGAACTCTGGCGTGCCGAAGACGCTGGTGCGCTACCTCATCGAATGGTGCGCCGCCGGCCCGTTTGCCGAGAAAGCGGGTGCAATCCTGCTGGACATCGCCGACACACCCATCTCCCCCGAGCTCCTGCCGCTCGCCGCCGATGAATCGCTTCAGCAGAAGACCGAAGACACCGTCGGGCCGTATGAGTTGCATGACTTCTTCCTGTTTCACTTCGTGCGGCATGGCTGCAACGCAGAAAAAATCCGCTGGCTGGCCGCCCAAGCTTTTGCGGGCAAATACGACGACGAAACCATCGCCAAATGGCTCGCCCTTTTCTTCAAACGCTTCGCCCAAAACCAGTTCAAGCGCTCCAGCGTTCCGGACGGCCCCAAGGTCGGCTCCGTGGCCCTCTCACCACGTGGCGACTGGCGCATGCCGAGCGACTACGCCGGTGATTTAAACTCCTGATTATTCCCATGCTTCGATACCTCGCCCTCAGCCTGCTTCTCACCCTGTGCGCCTGCACGCGCAGCAACAAGCTCATCATCGGCACCGACGCCACCTACCCGCCCTTTGAATTCGTCGATGCCAAAGGCCAGATCAGCGGCGTGGACATCGAGGTGGGGCGCGAGATCGGCAAGGCGCTCGGGCGCGAGGTGGAATTCCGCAACATCAACTTCGACGGCCTCATCACTGCGCTGCGCACCGGCTCCATCGACCTCGTGCTTTCGTCCATGACCGCCACGCCGGAGCGACGCCAATCCATCGATTTCTCCGAGCCGTATGTGAAAACGGGCCTGGCCGTTCTGGTCTCCGCGAGCTCAGCCGTTCAAAGCGCCGCCGATCTTAAGGCTCCTGGCCGCAAGATCGTCGTCCGCCTCGGCACCACCGGTGAAACCTGGGCGCGGGAAAATCTCAAGGACGCCAAAATCATCGCCCTGGACGCAGATGTGTCCTGCGTGATGGAAGTGGTCAACTCAAGCGTCGATGCGTGGATCTACGATCAGCTCTCCATCATCAACCATCACGCCAAGCACCCTGAAAAGACGCGACCCCTACTCTCTCCGCTGCGTGAGGAAGTCTGGGCCGTGGGCCTGAAGAAGGGCAATGAGGAACTGAAGACCAAGGTCAACGAAGTCCTCTCTCGCATGCGCAGCGACGGCAGCTTCACCCAACTGGCCGAGCGCTTCATGGCCAAGGAGAAAGCCATGATGAACGCGCAGGGCCTGCCGTTTGTGTTTGAGTTGAAGTGATCTGGATGAGATTACACTGAGGCCAGTTCAATATCACGAGTAATGCGCACAGATGGATCTGGCAGCGCCTCTCCCAGTTCTTGACGGTGCGCCACTTCATCACGCAGGATCCCGCACAACTCGGCATAGACTTGTTCGTCGTTCGTGCCGTGACAGACACCACCCACGTAGAGATCTGGACAGTAGCCAATGTAAAGCTGATCCTCCTCCGACCAGCGGACGAAGTGATGATAGCGGTCTGCGGCTTTCATATAGGGCAATAAATCACTTCTTGAGGGTTTGCGCAATCGCACTGGCAACCTGTTTCTCCTGATAACGATGAGCATCATCCCCTTCAGCACCACTGAGGGAGATGATTCCCGGAAAGGCGTGATGCTTGAACTGCCGATGGGAACCCTTCTGCCGGTCGAGTTCAAAACCCGCCCGGTTCAGATCACTGATAAGCTGGCGGATTTTGCGTGGCATGACACGAGAACCGGAAAAAACTCTTCACTTCGCCAGTTCAAAGCCCTCCGGCCTGAGTCCCTTTTGGAACCCCCCGAAGCCGTACATCGTGGGCTGATAGTCGCCGACGATGGACACATCGGCCTTCTCAGGCACTTCCTGTCCGAGGCCCCAGAAAACACCATTCACAACGAGACGGCGCAGCCCTTCGTTGGTGAGGTCGGTGGCGGCGCCCATGGTGGTGGCGAGGATTTTGTTTTCGGTGCCTGCGTCATTCTTCACCGTGCGCAGCCAGGCCACGGGCATCATGGGTGTGTTCACCTCCTGCTCCACCTTGGCAGCAGTGGCCTTCCTGTAGCTGGCGGGTGGCGTATCAGCAGTCATGCCTTGAAGAATCTGCCCACGGGCCAGAATAACGGCATCGGCAGGTGGCGCAGCTTCATAGACATCGGTGTTGCCAAACAGATCGCTCACACCGCGCAGCACGGCATGGTTTGCATTCGCAGCTTCAATGATGCCTTTGGTGGCTTCAAACTTGTGCTTGCCCCAGTGGCTCACCCAGGTCTCGCCGAGAAACTTCTTGCCCCAGCCGCCCGTGGCATTGTTCCAGTTCCAAGCGGCAAACGGGCTGTCCTTGGCGTAGCCGCTGAAGGCATGGGTGCTGGTGCGCAGGGCGATGATCGGCACGCCACGGTTCACGGCGGCTTCAAACTTCTTGCTGGTGGCCGCATCCCAGTGGCGGAAGCGCAGCAGCATCACGATGGCATCGGCGGAATCCAGCGCCTCAGGATGGCTCAGGCTGGCACCGTTAGTGGGGACGATCGTGCCGTCCTCGCCGAGGCTGAAGAGCACCGTGCATTTGAAGCCGTGGCGCTGGCTGAGGATCTTGCCAAGCATGGGCATGGACTCCTCGCTGCGGTACTCCTCGTCACCGGAAAGGAGCACGATGTGCTTTCCTTTCGCCGCACCGGCAGGTTCATAGACAACGTGGTCGGCGGCCATCAGGCCGGAGGCAGCAAGCAAAGAGAGGAGAAATTGTTTCATGTGTTTGGGTTGGAATTGGCGGAGGATGAGACATACGCAAAATAACGCCAGCCATTTCCATTGCCGAGCAGCAGACGTAAAATGACGAGACACACCACCTCCATGATCCCCAAATTTCCTCTTTTTCTCACCCTGCTGTTTGGCGGATTGCTGGCCTGGCTCTGGGCAACCGATCACGTCTTTCGCTCAGGCGGCCTGATGATTTTCATCCCTCTGTGGCTGATCCTCTTCGGCCTCTGGTGGGCGCTGCACCTGCGCGGAGTGCGGCTGAAGCGGCTGGGCGTGTTCTTTCTGGGAGTCATGGCCATCATAGCGGCGTTTAAGTATCTGATCCGCTACGACGGCTCCGCTGACGGCTCAGCCTATCCGAGTCTCGCCTGGCGCTGGCAGAAAGCAGAGGCGCTGCCGGAACTCCACAGCGGGGCAGACGCCACAGCAGTTCCATCCCCCACCCCTCCGGGAGTAGCGGACATGCCGCGCTTCCTCGGTGCCCAGGGAGACGGCGCACTGCCAGAGCCGGACTGGCAGACCGACTGGAAAGCGCACCCACCACGCGAGGTCTGGCGCATCAAGGTGGGAGAAGGCTGGACGGGCTTTGCCGTGGCAGGCGGCAGGGCGCTCACGCAGGAGCAGCGCGGTGAGGAGGAATACGTCACCTGCTATGACATCGCCACCGGCAAGCTCCTGTGGGCGCATGCCGACAAAACACGCTTTGATGAGGCGATGGGCGGCATCGGCCCGCGCTCCACACCCACGGTGAACGTGGCGCAGAGCATGGTTTTCACCATGGGTGCCAATGGCTTGCTCAACTGCCTGGAGCTGACCACCGGGAAAATCCGCTGGAGCAAAAACGTGCTGAAAGACGGCGGCGCGACCAAAAGTCCGCAGTGGGGCAAAAGCTCCGCACCCTTGATCGTCGGTGACAACATCGTGTGCAGCGGCGGTGAGGACGGTGCCAGCCTCATTGCTTACCGTTGTAGTGACGGACAAATCGTCTGGAAGGCCGGGGATGATGGCGGCAGCTACAGCTCCCCGGTGCTGATGACGCTGGCCGGGCGCGAGCAGATCCTGAACGTGAACAGCAACTCCGTGACCGGGCATGATCCCGCCAGCGGTGCCGTGCTGTGGAAATTTGAATGGCCAGGCATGTTTCCCAAAGTGTGCCAGCCTGTTCAGGTAACGCCGGAGCGCATCCTAGTCACCACCAGCTACGGCCTGAAGAGCAACCTGCTGGAGATCAAACCTGCTGCCGATGGCAAGCTCACCGTGTCATCCCTCTGGGCCGCCAGCGCGCCGCGCACAAAATTCAGCAGCGCCAGCGTGTTCGGCACCCACGCTTACGCCATGGATGAAGGCACAATGTGCTGCGTGGACCTAGCCACGGGTGAGCGCGGCTGGCGCGAAGGGCGCTACGGCTTCGGTCAGCAGATTCGCCTTGGGGAGAGCCTCATGCTCTTGCAGGCGGAGAAGGGCTTCGTCGCCCTGGTCAAAGCCAATCCGGAACGGCTAGAGGAAGTGTCGCGTCTGGAGGCACTGAGCGCCAAGACGTGGAATCCCCCGACGTTGGCAGGCCGCTGGCTGCTGCTGCGCAATGATCGTGAAGCGGTCTGTTTTGAACTGCCTGCCAAGTAATGCTGCGGACTTCACGTCCACTTGCACTCACCAAATATGGTGGAAGAAGCGGCCCACCATGCTGCGCGCTGCATCCGGCTTGATAAAGCGTCTGCCTTCAGTGTCTGACATCGCTGGCAGTTGCATGGGCCCTTTCTGAGTGATGACTTTGATCGATTTGATTTCGATCCGGGCCACCGGGCAGTCGTTGGCATCCACTGGCATGATGGAGATGCGCTTGATGGTTTCCAAGCCGGACACCACCTGACCAAAGACGGTGTACTTGCCTTCAAGCGCGCCGTAATTGCCCAAGGTCACGTAAAACTGCGAACCATTCGAGCGGCGCTCAGGATTGACCTTGTCTGACAGGCGCGCCATTGCCACGGCTCCCACACGATGCGGCAGTTTGATCTCGGCAGGAATCGTTTTGTCTCCGCCACCCGTGCCCCACTTGAGACGTGCGGACTCATCTGAAGTCAGTGGATCTCCGGTCTGCACCAGAAAGCCTTCAATGGCACGGTGGAAGGCCAGACCGTTGTAAACGCCGCTGTCACAATGATCGATGAAGTTGTTCACCGTTTGAGGCGCTTCATTCGGAAACAGCTCGATCATGACCGTTTCACGTGCACCGCCGAAAGCCACTTCCATGACGGCGAGTTTGCGCACCGAATCCTTGGCCCACAGCCCAGGGTCTTCCATCTTCTGCGCCGGCAGACGCATCGGGGTGGAGGAGGCGTAGGGGGTGTATTGAGGGCTGTCCGTTTTGGTGGTGGTTGCAGCTCCGCCGCCAGCCTTGTCCACGGAATTGAACAGCGCTTTCTGCGCCTCTTCAGCCAGTTTGTCGATCTCCTCGGTGGACTTGGTCTTGGGTGCTGCAGGCAGCACCGGGGCTGTGCCGGACCGGAGTGAATCCGGGGCCTGCAACTGCTGGGCGGTCAATGCGGCGTGGCAGCCAAAGGCGAGCAGGCAGGTCAGAAGCGGGGTCTTCACGTGTCGTACGGTTTTAAATACAGGAAAAGCAAATGCCATGCCGCAGTTAGCGCAGCGTGGATGGAATCGTTGGGCTGCTCGGGGCGGCGGGGCTTGGAGCAGGCGCGGGGGCCGGTGTCGGCGCGGCAGGTGCGGAAGGCTCAAGACTCATGGGCGCTGCGGGCTGTTCGGTACGGGCATTGTACTGATAGCGCATCTTCGGATTGCCTCGTGCTTTGCGTGGGGGCAGTCCCCAGCTCACATCGAAGGCATCCTGCTGGGACACCGTGGGATGACGGGAGTCAACATGCTCAAAGGAACCGCAGGAACTGAGAAGGGTCGCGGCAAGCAGAGCGGCAAAGATGAAGCGCAGAGATGTCATTGTTTGGCAGAATTGAATTCTTAACGGGCCACGATACTAGGCGGGCTGTCTCTAGCTGGCAAGATCGAAGTCTTGGACGCTGCGACCAGCCATTCCGTTCAGTCTCCACCAAGGCGGCCACGCCGTGGGTACTGGGCAGGATAAGAATGCGCAGTGCAATGCCAGCCCCGGTCCAAACTCATTGCACAGCGGCCTGCTCGGCCCTGGAATTGTATTGAAAGCGCATCTTCGGGTTGCCACGCACTTTGCGGGGTGCCAGTCCCCAGCTCAAATCATAGGCATCCTGCTGGGACACCGTGGGATGCCGGGCATCAGCAGGCTCAACACAGGAGCTGAGAAGTGTGGCGGCAAGTAAAGCGGCAAGGAGGAAGCTCAGAGATTTCATGGTTGGCTGAATGGAATTCCTATCAATCCACGAACCAGGAGGTCTGGCTCTAGCTGGCAGGATCGCGGTCTTGGACGCCGCACCAGCCAATCCGTTCAGTTTCCACGCACAAGACGCACCGCCACATGGTCGGTATCAGGCAGGATGCGTTTCCGTAGGTCAATGCTGACCCCCACGGCCTGGAACTCCTCCATCACACAAGCCGCCATCTCGGCGGCGAGGGTTTCGATCAGCCTGCGCGGCCGCTCCGCCGCCAGTTCCTGAAGCCTCGCGGCCACTGCGGCGTAGTCGATTGTCGCAGAGATCTCATCGTTCATCGCCTCGAATCGACCAGCGATCCGCAGGGTGACATCAGCCTCCAGCACCTGGCTCGTAGCACGTTCCTCCTCGGGAACGCCGATGTGCGTGGTCAGCCGCAGGGCGGAGATGCGTATTTCGTCGGGCGGTGACATTTGGGTTGCTGGGATAGGCGAAAGCTATGGAAAGAATAATGACGAAACCAGAATGACGAATCCCAAATGAATGACCAAACCGAAATGCAGCAATGTTTTGCTCATTGGAGCTTCATTCATCACTCTGAATTCTGGTTTCCTCATTCGGCGAAGCAGCCCTGCCGCATGCATTCATCGAGCAGGATTCGGGTGGGAATGTTCAAATCCATGCGCAGGGCCTCGGCCAGCGGCAGCCATTGAAAGGCCTGCGCCTCCTCGTTCAGCACCACCTGAGGCTCCACCTCGGCACAGCGTGCGATGTAGTTCAGCAGGAGAAAGTGCGCGGAACGCTGAAACTCGGGTGGCTCAATGCAGTCCTGCACCATGACGAATTCGATGTCCTGCAGCGTGAGCCCGGTTTCCTCCAGGATCTCACGCACCAGCGCCGCCTCACATGTCTCGCCGCGTTTGATCTTGCCCCCAGGAATGCCCCAGCGGTGACTCCACTTGTGCGTGCGGATGAGCAGCATCTCGTCCTTGGAATTTAAAATGAGAGCGCCCACGGTGGACACTGGATACGCACCATCTCCCCCGCTCATGGGCCCCAGCAGAGCAGGCAGCCGTGAGAGATCCGGCACCAGCATGTCTGGCGCGGCGGTCATGAGTGTTTCGGCGCTCTCGTAACCCGTGCAGGTGGCGATGGTCACGACCCCGGCGGCATGGCCTGCCTCGATGTCATGTCGCATGTCGCCGATGAAGGCCGTCTCTGCGGCGGCCATGTCCAGCTCCGCCAGCAGCGCATGAATCTCCGTGCGTTTGTCGATGACGCCGCAGCGCATGATTTCAAACGCATCCCGCACCCCCAGCGCCTCCGCCTGGGCCGCCACATGAATCAATGGCGCACTGCTAAGCACCACCAGCCGCCGCCCCGTGGCAGCAGCGAACTGGATGAATTCCCGCGCATGGGGTAGTATCTCAATGTCGGCATGCGCATGCGTAAAATGCTCCAGGTAGAGCTGCTGCAGGCGCTCCAGCGGCAGGCCAGGTAGCACCTCCGCGAAAAATTCGGTGTACGGCAGGCGAAAGCGCGCCTTGAATTCTTCCCGCGTCATTTCCGCAGCGCCAGCGGCACGCAGCATGCCGTTCACAGCACAGATCACGCCCGGCAGGTCATCCACCACCGTGCCGGACCAGTCGAACAAGAGATTCCGAATCATGTGCCGCCCGCCTTAACTGCGACCACGCCCCTTTGCAAACCATCACTCCATCACTCCATCACTCCATCACCTCCGACGACGACGCATCGACCACAACCACGCCACTCCCAGCAGCAGCAAGCTGCCCGGCTCCGGCACCGGCACGGGTGCGGTCACAAACTCAATTCCGTAGCTGATCTGGTCAGACCCCTCCTGAATCCAGAACGTGTAATTTCCCGGAGTCAGCGGCCCATCAAAGCCGATGCCGGCAAACATCGGCCCAACATCCAGCAGATGCAGCAGATCGACGTAGGTGTTCCCAAAGCCATCCTGCCCATAGCCCCACAGACTGTTGCTCAGGTGACCCAATGGATCATTGAAGTCGATCGTCCCGCCATTGGCGATCGCCATGAAAGATTCATTGGTCAGGCTGCTGCTCTGGGCCGAATAATCCACCAGATTGATCCCCGTCAGGTAGTAGCCTGCGGCGATGGTGAAATTCCAAACGTCCGCATCCAGCGGCCCGGTGCCTCCCAGCGAACCCATGGTGCCGGAAAACAAATTAACGCCTGGGTCCAAGGTGCCAATGAGCGTCGGCGCATTGCCATCGCCAGACAGCTCTCCATCGATCATCTCGTCCCAAGTCAGCGCCTGCACCGAGCCGAGAGGCAGGGCAAGAGCAGCGAGGAGGGCGAGTAGGCGTGAAACCGGCATGTTATTGTAATTATATTAAATATCACAGATACTGTCAATCGAAGTGATTGTTTTCCAAAACTGAAGTTTCCGCCCTCCATTTCAGGCTCGCATCCCTCCTCCCGCCCCTGCATTTTGGCAGGCATGCGTTCCTTGCTCCTCCTTTTGGCCCTCCTCGGGCTGCCCTCCTGCGTCCATATTTTCACCACGCATTACGACTACCAGTCCAGCGCCCCGGCCCCCACGGCAGCGGGCAGCGCTTTCAGGGTGGAGTTCATCCCCACGGCCACGGAATCCGGCGTCGCTCTCAGCGCCATGGTCGTCGGCGGGGCCATGGTCGCCGAAGTCGGCCCCTACCAGATGCGCTTGCACGCCTTCGGCCTGCCCGGAGATCAGCAGTGGTTTGAAATCAAAAGCCTGCGCCTCAGCGGTGCGGACGGCTTCAATGCCCCCATGGAACCCCGTGGCTTTACCGGCCGGGCCGAGTTCAAGCCCATCCAAACCCCCGGCACCACCCGCGCCAGCCTGCTCCTCGGCCCCTACGTCAGCCTCGATGCCAAAAAGCAGCACGACATCGTCCTCGACGCCGAGGTGCTAGTGAGCCGCCGCAGCGGCCTCTCACGCGAAACCCTCCGCATCCCGCTGGCTTTGTCCAAAACCAAGCGCCGCGAAAGCACCAACGTCATCACCGAGATCGCCCACGACATCCGCGACCGCGACAAGCCCACCATTCCCGCAGGCCTGCCACCGCCACCGGAGAAGCCCTGAGCCTTCAGGGGCAGCTCCGACACTTCTGTCCGCCAGCAAGCTGCCAGATCGGCAAAAGAATGGTCTGATTTTCAGTCATCATTCCAAGGGGCCTGGTTCAGGAGATCGGCATTCCCTTGCTCTCCATTCCCTTGCGAAATCAGGCGGCTTCCGACTTCTGGGAAAAGTGCCCAGATCTCTGCGGCGCTCACCCGCAGCATTTTGCCGCTTTACAGTTCACGCTCGTTCGTCTCCAATGCCGCTCCACCGGCTGCACAGGCCGTCGTGATTTCCATCAACGCAATCCCACCACCACACTCACACCATGGGCAAAATCCAATTCGGTTCCGAAGTTTACACCTGGTTCATGCAGGGCACCGGCAAAGGCTACGACAACAAGCTCGACCACATGATCAAGGTCGCCTCAGAAGCAGGCTTCACCGGCATCGAGCCGATGGTGCTGGAGATCTCCCAGAGCGCCCTCGGCTGCTCCAAGTACTGGCTCGGTGACTTCATTGATCCAATCAAGCTCAAGGACGTGCTGCAGAAGTACAACGTGCAGCTTGCTGGCCTCGCCCTCGTCTGCGCCTGGGACGGCGAAACCGAAGCGCCAAATGAAAAGGAAGCCGCTGACTTCACCCTCAACTTCCTCAAGCACTTCCCTGGCTCCATGCTCGGTACGGTGACGCTGCCAAGCGGCCGCAAGGACAACCTCCAAAATCGCCGCCTCAACATCGCTAAGAACGTCAACCGCATCTCCCAGCGCGCCGCCGATCTCGGCATCAAGGCCTCCTACCACCCGAACTCCCCGCCCGCCTCCCTCGTCCGCACCCAGGAAGACTACGACGTCGTCCTCAGCAGCCTCGACCCCAAAGTCACTGGCTGGACTCCGGACGTCGGCCACATCATCCGCGGCGGCATGGACGTCATCGCCACCCTCAACAAGTGGCAGCACCTGGTGAACCACATCCACTACAAGGACTTCTCCGGCAACGGCGCCGAGCCTTGGGCCCAAATGGGCACCGGCAAGCTCGACTTCCACAAGATCACCGAGTGGCTCGTCTCCCGCAATTACTCCGGCTGGATCATCTGCGAAGACGAAGCCCACGTCGCCGTCGATGACCCCGATGGTGTGACCATGCAGAACGGCGAGTGGTGCAAGACCAACCTGCATCCGATCGTGGCGTAAGTTAGGCCACACGAATCTTTCGATTCACTCGACGCCTTCTCCTGAAAAGGGGAAGGCGTTTTTGATTGATCCGCGAAAGCCTTTCTGATTCGATAGGAACAAGCGCCCAAGCAGAACAAGCACATGGAAATTGTCATCGCTCTCTTCTTCCTCACACTTATACTGCTGGTTATCCTTCCGACGCTTCCGCATTCGCGACGCTTCAGAGTGATTCTCGCCATCTTTGCCATTCCAGGGATCATCTTCGCGTATCGAGTCTTGGAAATGTTTGCGTCTAGAGGAGCACATAGTGCGCATCTCGATGAGTTTATCAGAAAATGCGACAAGCTCCTGAACCAGGGAAAAACCGAAGAAGTGCGGGCGATCTTGGCAGACTACAGGCAGAAGCGCGGCGAACCTACCCCCCCGTCATCAGCCCTGGCATCCCGAGCCGATCTGCTTTATCATCTCATCAAGGAGAAAGAGCTCGATATCGAGTTGGCCAAACCGTCTGAGAAATGACACCCTCCATAGTTAAAACGCCTGCAATGAATGGAACTCGGTCGAGGCAAATTTTCGTACACCTTTCTCCGGCCTGAGGTGGACGAGTGCCTTCGCCGCCGCTTGAAGCACCAACGGTGCGGCCTATCGCAGCCCAGGGAAACGCCCAGATTTTGCCAGCATCGGTTTCCCGATTCTATCCGCAAAAAAAGACCAGCCATGACTGGCCTGCATTGTCAACCACAGGAACCTTGACTTATGCGCCGCCCCACTGGATTCGAACTGGGACTTCTTCTGCTGGGAGCTTTCCTTTTGATCACTGGCACGGCCTTGGTCATTCACCCCACCGAGATGGATGTGTCACGCCCCGGGTCCCTCAGAACCGACGCTACCTTTGAGCATGTCTCGAAAACGGGAGCGCGGGTGGCGGGCACCTTTTCAGCATTATCAAGCATTGCCATGCTTTGGGAAGTGTTCGCAAGACGAGACCGCTGAGACCTGCCATCCTTCAAACCAAGCCATGAAAACCATCGCACACCGAGGAGGCATGGGAAAGGGCACGCAAAACACCCCTGCCGGCGTGCGCTTGGCCGTGCGGCACCAAGCAGACTATGTGGAGCTCGACGTAGTGCGTGCTGCGGACGGCGAATTCCACTGCGCGCATTTTGGCTGGAATACAAAATGCGAGCTGCGCGATTGTCTGGCGGAACTCGGACCCCACATGCACCTCATTGCCCACCTCAAGGGCAATTATACCGAGGCAGATCTCATCTGCGTGGCCGAGTATCTGGCACCGCATCTCCCCTTGGAGAAGGTGATCTTTGCTTCTCACCGAAGCGGCGTTTTGCGAAGAATGCGACATTTGATTCCAAACGTGCACCTTGCTCGCTTTGGGCTGCTCCCCGCGATAGTGGCGCTGTGGAAGCCGCAGCCCTGGCAGTGCTGCATGATCAACCAATCGGTGCTAACGCGCTGGCTCGTGAAGGCCCTGCAGCAGCGAGGCTATGAGGTCTTCGCAAGCTGTGTGTGGGAACTGCGCTCCAAGCGAAGCGTGAAGGAACTGGGGGTGGATGGTACCTTCGTGAATTTACATTAATGGATAAGAGCTATGAATGGATCCGCAGGACTGCCCCAGAGGGCCGCGGATTCGCCCGCCACGGCAGGCAGGCCCCCTGCGCGGTCTATTATCAAAAAGGTTGGACACCCCAGCGCTGATTCAGATAGCCTCATCAAGCACTCCCCTCACTCTTCCTCCCATTCCATGACGTCCCTGCCCGCCGTTGCCTCAGCCCTGCTCCTCCTCATCCTCCTGAGCAGTTGCTGCTCCGCCCCCAAGCCCCCGGTGGATTCTTATGAACACCTCACGATCTCCGGAGTGATCGACGGCAGCGAGAAGTTCATCTTCGCCCCGGAGCAAGTGAAGTGGGTGCACCTCCACTGGTCTGAGCCCGATGACATGACGTTCAAGGGCAAGCCTTGGAACAACCCGCGCAAGACACCGGCCCAGTGGGCCGACTTTGCACATCTGGATCTTCCCCATTCGCGCATCGTCCAGCGCCAGGGCCGCGACGTCGTGGCCCTGGAACCAACCGCGAGCGGCTTTGTCCTGTATCTGGTCGATTCACCCAATGGCGCCGACAACTACTCCGTCACCATCGCCATTCCCAAACAGCGGAAGAAGTGAGTCCACCCCCGTGACCTCACGGTGATTCATGCAGACCCAAGGTCGCCACGAAACGTTATGCGTCACCTCCTGCTCCCCACACTCGCGCTTCTCCTGCTGGCTCCCGGTTGCAGCCGCAAGCCACCCAAGGCCGTCGTCCCGCCGCTGCCTGCCGTGAAGGTGGAAGACGTCCATGCCCCGGCCAGTCCGGCCGTAACGATTGCGCGCGGATCGAACCTGCGCGAGGTGGCGACCACCGCCTACGGGCACGAGGATTTCAGCGGCTTCGTCGCAGCGCTCAATGGCTTGGCCAATCCTGAACGTGTGGCGGCCGGTGCCATGCTCAAGACACCCTCCCTGCCCGCCGCCTTGCGTGATGCCGGACTCGGCCCAGCCTACCAGCCTGCCTTCAATGTGCTGGCCCAGACCTGGGCGGAACTGCGCACAGCACTGCCGGACTACCAGCGCGAGCGCGATCTTGCTCTCCATGCCTCCGGCAGTCGTGATAGCACCACGTTCGCGATCTCCGTCCCTCTCAGCCGCCGTCTCCTCCAATGCGCGGACAATATGGATGCCGCACTCGATGTGCTGGGCCATCCCCAGGCAGGCCACAAGCTGCCGCGCAGCACCCTCGGCCAGTTTGCCGGAGCCTCGGGCTATCTGCGCCTCTTCGCGACGGGTCAGGTCGGGAGCCTCGACTACGACGTCTTCCTGGCTGAAAAAAGCTTTGGCCTGGGCTTCAGCTATGCCCTGATCTGGGTGCAGGCGCACCATCAATGAACTCGTAAAGCGAATGCCCCCCTTCTCCGCTCAGACTGCTTGCCGGACTTTTCCGGGACGTAGGTTGGTCGTGTTTGGCGTGCCTGGCTTTCTCCTTCTCCCCATTGCGCTTCGCCAAACCGCCCGACTGTTTGCGTGTTCGCCCCCCATGTGGCGTGCTAGGCAATGGCACATTCGTTCACACCACCGACCCCGCCACATCCTTCCACTTCGCGTGCCATTCATCGAACACCAGCTGCCCTAAAGAGTTGGACATCACCATCCCGTTTGAAATACCCTGGGACTCAACCTCCCATCGAGCCCCATGCCTCCACGTTTTCCAGTCTTTTGGGTCACCCTGCTGCTGTTCATCTTGGTAGCAGCGTCCACACAGGACGCTTTAGTGGGCGGCGTCCACCTCATCCTCATCCTGCCGTTGGTCCTTTTGGGCCAGTGGTGCGTGCGCTGGCTTTTTCGTCGGTTTCACTCCCCGGTGTGGCTGCGTCGCAGCGCCATGCTGCTGCCAGCTCTTGTTCTTGCAGCCAAACTTTTCATCGCCGGCGGAAGAGACACCCAGGCTCTCAGAATCGCATTTGCAGGAAACATACCTGCCGGAATCCATGATCTACACATCCAGGAAGACGCGTGGACCGACTATGTGGTAACCGCCTACTTCCGCTGCGATCCCGCAAGCCTGCGCGCCATTCTTGAGCGCCCACCCTTCACCCGCAGTAGCTCCCAGCCAGAACCTCTCGAGTTCAGTACAACAGACTTTCCAGGTCTTCACGCCTTGCCTGATTTTAACGGCCTCATCACGTTTAAGCGCACCGACATGGAAAACGGCAGCGACTACTGCACGGTGCAGACGGATGCCACATTCAGCTTTGCCTGCATCGTCTATTCCGTGGATTGACTCAATCCATCAACGAATCCAGGCCTCACAATGAAAAGCCGCCTGCTGCTCCTTTCTCTACTTCTATCGCTGCTCCAGCCATCCTGCGCCACACGCCTCGCTTGTGACTTCTCAGCACCCAGACTGAGCTGGCAGCATCCCAAGACGCCCAAAGACGGCAGTGAGGAGGGCCGTGTGGCGAGTTACATCACAGGCTGCACCGAGGACGGCTTTACCCTGTCCGAAGTGAACCACATCAATCATCTGCCGCAATGCGGTATGGATCTCTTTGCCACCTTTCTGACACTGGGCTTGATCCCACACTCCGCCCCCAATCCGATCCGTGCCACCGTTACAGGGTATGTCGATGGCCGGAAGAAAACAGAAACTTTCGCGCTCTCAATCGAGCGCCACACCTCCCTCTGGCACAATCTGCTGCCCGAACGCCACGATGACCGCGTCATCGCACGCGCGGTGCTTCAAGCTCTCCGCCACCGGAAGGAGCGTGATCCAGAGATGCAAAAGCTGCTGAATCAATACGGAAAATTGGAACTAGAGAAGCTCAAAGCACACAAGGGATGAAAGGCAGCGCCCCTACACTACCGGCCCCGCCACATCCTTCCACTTCGCGTGCCATTCATCGAACACGATCGGTGAGATCTCGCTGGGCTTGATTTCGCTGCGGCCGCCCCAGAACACGTTGGTGTATTCGACTGGGATGCCGGACTCGATGAGGTGCTTGTCGATGGCGGCCTTGTGGGAGAGCACTGTGTCCTTGTCGGTGCCGTGGATGACGCCCATGATGTTCACGTTGGCAAAGCGGTCGCCACCTTCACGCCAGTAGGCGTGGGTCATGATGGGATGACGCCCCACCTCGCCGCCGGCGCGTTCTTCCATGCCCTTCGGCACCTTCCAGTGGAAGAGCGCATTGAAGCGCGTGACGCGCACGCCCGTGGCGCTGGGTTTGACATGCTCCAGGAAGGTGGAGAAGCGGCCGATGACGCCCTTCTCATCCAGGCGCTTGGCGACTTCACAAAATTTCTCAAACGAGACTCCGGAGGCCTTGGCTCGGCCTTCCCAAGGAATAGGGCCGACTTCCTCGATGGAGAGGTCACCTTTGAGATGCAGCAGCACATTCCACTCTTCGGCATCCAGTTCGGCGATGTTGGTGGTCATCATCACGGCGGGCACATCGGCCTTTTCGCCGGGTTCCATCGTCTTGCGCCGCACATGACCGACGCCAAGGGCGAAGATGCCATGCGCCTGCATGGTGTAGTAGCTTTCAGCACCGATCAGACGTGCCAGCACATCGCAATGATGATTGATGTCATAGCCCTGCGGCACTTTCAGCGTGGTCCACAGGCGGTAGTCGCTGCCGCTGACCTCGCGGTCGGTGGAGCGCAGCACCACGTGGCCGCTGAAAGGGTCCTGCTTGAAGAGAAATTCAAAGGCGGCTTCCAGCTTTTCCGGCGGCACTTTCCAGGCCACCAGTGCGCCTTCAGCCAACTTGTTCGCCAACAGGGTCTGCCGCACGCGGCGGATCACTCCGGCCTTCAGCATCGCTTGAATGCGCTCCACCACGGTCTCCAGTGGCAGGCCGCAGCCTTGTGCAATGTCCTGGAACGGCGTGGGGGTGAAGCCTTTGATGCGGTCTTCGCTCACGGCGAGGATTTGCGCGTTGATCGGGTCGGTATGGTCGGTGGGAAGGTCGGCGGCGGACATGGCTGGTAGTCGGGGGGGAGTCACCCTTAGAGGCAACCCGAAGGAAATGCGAGATTTGAAATTTGCGATTTAGCACCCATCAATTGCCGTCTAGGATGGGCCCATGGACAACCGCAAGCCCACCGCCGCCATGCGCAGGCGCCACAACCTGATCTCGGCGTGGCGCGGCGTGGAGGACGGGCCGCTCATGGACCTTCCCACCCTCAGGGTGGGAGACCTCGCCACGCAGATCATGGCCAAGGCCGGCATGGCGAACCGCGTGAAGCTGGAGGACATCCTTGCCGCTTGGCAGGAGATCGTCGGCGCGTTCCTCTTCAAGCTCACCCGCCCAGACACCTTTGAGCGCGGCATCCTCACCGTCCGCCTCATGCAACCCACGGCCCACCACGCGCTAATGCAGGAGAAAGTGAAAATTCTCAAGCGTCTGCAGGAGAAGCTGCCCGATGCGAAGATCAAGGATGTCCGCTTCCGCCATGGGTGAACGGAAAAAAATGACGAAAGCAGAATGAGGAATGACGAATTGTTTCCAACCGTGCAAGCCATGACGTAATGACTTCTCATTCGTCATTCCAGCTCCCATCTCTTCTTGAACTCTCACTCCCACGCCGCCCTCATCATTATCGGTCACGGTTCCACCACGAATCCGGACTCCAGCGCCCCTACACACCTGCACGCCGACTCCATTCGCCGTCGCGGCCTCTTCCGCGAAGTCGCCTGCTGCTTCTGGAAGGAAGAACCCAACATGCGCGAGGTCTACGAGATGGTGGACAGCGAGGTCATCTACATCGTCCCGAATTTCATCAGCGAAGGCTACTTCTGCCAGCAGGTGATCCCGCGTGAGCTGCGGCTCGACGGCCCCACCACGCAGCGCGATGGCAAAACGATCCACTACTGCGATCCCGTGGGCATACACCCGAACATGACGCGCCTTCTGCTGCAGCGCGCCGATGAAGTCGCCCCCCATGTGCCGCGTGATCAGACCAGCCTCGTCATCGTCGGCCACGGCACCAGCCTGAACGAAAACTCCACCAAGGCCATTCAGGATCAGGTCGCCCTCATTCGCGGCGGCCACTACGGCTTCGCTGAAGTCATCGACACCTACATGGAGGAGGCCCCCTTTGTGAAGGACTGGGCCACGCTCACCACCGCGCCGAACGTCGTCGTCGTTCCTTTCTTCATCGCCGATGGCCTGCACAGCTTTCAAGACATCCCCGTCCTTCTCGGCATGCGCGAGGACGTCGGTGCAGCCCTCAGCGAGATCGGCGTCTTCCATCAAAACCCGCACCATCTCCAGGGCCGCCAGATCTACTACAGCGGCGCCATCGGCACCGAGCCCCTCATGGCAGATGTCATCCTCGATCAGGTGAACGACTTCGATGCCAAGCACCAAGTGCAGAACAAAAAAGGCCTACCGAACGACGAGGTGAAATCCTCCCTCGCCTACTGGCTGAACTCCGGAATCGATGAAATCGGTGAGATCGTCATCACGACCAACCCCGACGGCACCTACTCGCTCTGCCACATCGCCGATCGCGGCAGAGAGGATCTCCAAGTCCACCACGAAGCTTACGATGCCCTCTTCATCGCCCGGAACGATGCCAGCGGCACCTTCCGCCCGCTGCATTCCGCCCCCACCCTGAATCGCGGCTGGCGGCTCGACCTTGCCGACCTCGACAAACTGCGCCTAGCCCTCGATTTCTTCTACCCCGCCGCCATCGGCATGGCACGCGCACTTGAGCAGGAAAAGCTTACCGCCGTCCCGCTACGCGATCTCCTCGGCCGCCAGACCGGCATGTACCGCTTCGCCAACAACATCACCGATGATCAGGCCCACGCACTCATCGGCAAGACCTGCGCCAACACCAAGTGCCTCCGCCGCATCCTCTGGCCCCTCACCGCCACCCAGCCCATGGACGGAGCCGCAGCCGCCAAAACGCAGCCCACTCACGCCCCCAACGCCATGCCTCTCCTCTGCATCGAAGCCTGCACGCATGTCGTTTCAGCAGCACGCAAAGTGGCGCGGGAGAATTTTGAGGCGAATGCAGCGAAGAATGCGGGGTGAAAGTTGTCCAGTTGCGCCGCTCTACAGCTTACGCCTTCTTCCCGGCCAGTTTACAATTCTCAGTTTTCAGTTCTCATTTTGCAATACCCTGCCGGTCTGCCCCTACACTGCTTTGCCGAACTTCCATTCAGGACCGACTCCACCCCGCCTCCGGGATTGACAACCGCCCCCCCTCGCTCTATCCCGCCCCATGCGCATCCGCTCATTCAAAGGTCTCGTCCCCACCCAGAAAAACGCCCCCGAAGTCGCCGCCGTCCCATATGACGTGGTGAACCGTGAGGAAGCCGCCGCCCTGGCCAAGGGCAAGCCCTTCAGCCTGCTGCATGTGGACCGCGCCGAAATCGATCTCGATCCCGAAATCGACCCCTATTCCGCCCCCGTTTACGCCAAGGCCCGCGAGAACTTCGACCGCCTGCAAAAAGACGGCATCTTGGTGCGCGAAGGCAAGCCCTGCATGTACCTCTACCGTCAGGTCATCGCCGGCCACAGCCAGACCGGCCTCGTCACCGTCTGCCACACCGAGGACTACGAGAAGGACATCATCAAGAAGCACGAAAAGACCCGTCAGGACAAAGAGGACGACCGCACCAACCTCGTCGATGCGCTCAACGCCAACACCGGCCCCATCTTCCTCACCTACCGCCAGCGTCCCGGCATCAGCGCCCTCATCGAGAGCTTCATGAAGGATGAGAAGCCCATCAACGACTTCACCGCCCCGGATGGCGTGCGTCATCAGCTCTGGCGCCTCTCCCTGGGCCTTTGCGTGTCTCTGACCGGCCTCTTTGATAGCCAGGTCCCCTGCGCCTACGTCGCCGACGGTCACCACCGCGCCGCCAGCGCCTTCCGCGTCAGCAAGCTCCGCCGCGAGGCCAACCCGAACCACACGGGCGAGGAAAACTACAACTGGTTCCTCAGCGTCCTATTCCCCGGCAACGAGCTCAAAATCCTGCCCTACAACCGCGCCGTCAAAGACCTCAACTGCAACGACCGCGAAGAGTTCCTCAAGAAGGTCGGCGAAGTCTTCACCATCAAGCCCACCACGCTCAAGTCCCCTACCAAGGGCGGTCAATGCTGCATGTACCTCAAGGACCAGTGGTATGAGCTCACCTGGGAGGCCGCCAAAGACGCTAGCCCCATCGACCAGCTCGACGTCAGCATCCTGCAGGACCGCCTCCTCAAGCCGATCCTCGGCATCGACGATCCGCGCACCAGCAAGCGCATCGACTTCATCGGCGGCATCCGTGGCACCGCTGAACTGGAAAAACTGGTGAACGCCAAGGAGCACTCCGTCGCCTTCTCCATGTTCCCCACCACCGTCGATCAGCTCATGGCCATCTCCGACGTCGGCCAGATCATGCCCCCCAAGAGCACTTGGTTTGAGCCCAAGCTCCGGAGCGGTTTGTTTGTGCACACGCTGGAGGGCTGAGGGCCAAAGTAGTTAAGAACTTTAGTTCGCTCTGGATGGCGCGCACGCCCCTCCCAAAACGAGCTAAAGCTCAGGACTACTTTTTTCACTCCACCCACATCCGCTTCGCCTTCCGCCGCAGATGCTTGTCCCCCGGCAGATTGATCTTAGCCCCTCCATCCGGCGCCAGCATGCCCAGGGCCGCTTCAATGACATCATGATCAATGCCCGGCAGCTCCCAGGCCTCGCGCAGCCAGAGCGCAAACACCCGTGACGACACCGCCGGATGCAGCGCCAGCAGCTCCGGCGTGATCACCAGCGAGCGATCCTCCTTCACCCGCCCTTCCGCCATCAGAAACGCCAGGGCCTGACGCTGCAGCGCGTCATCATCCTGCTCCGCCAGCGATCCCAGCCGCAGAACCTGCGGCACCACGTCGCGGTCAAAAATATCATTCAGCAGCGGCAGCGCCTCATGCCGCAGCCGGTTCCGTCGATGCTTCGGCGAAGTATTGCTGGAATCTTCCCTATACTTGAAGCGCTTGGATTTCAGATACGCATCGATCTCGCTGCGCCGCACCTGCAGCAGCGGGCGCACCAGATGCAAGCCCGTATCAAGTCGCTGCACCGCATGAATGCCCGCCAGCCCAGCCAGCCCCGTGCCACGGCACAGATTGGCAAAAATCGTCTCCGCCTGATCTTCCGCATGGTGCGCCAGCAGCACGACCCAGACGTCGTACTTTTCCGCCATGCGCAGCAGAAACGCATGCCGGGCCTCACGCGCCGCCGTCTCGGTCGATACACGGCTTTTCTCCGCCAGCGCCGCCACATCCTCGGTCTCGATCTCGCATTTCACCCCCAGCTTCTTCGCCAGACGCCGCACAAAGGCCGCATCGTCGATCGACTCCTTGCCGCGCAGACCATGGTTCAAATGGCAGAGAATGAGCTGGGTGAACCCCGCCTCCAGCAGCAGATGCAGCAGTGCCACGGAGTCCCGCCCGCCCGAAATAGCCAGCATCACCGGTTCGGCAGGATCACAGGCAGCAGGCAGGTTAAGGAGGATGGCAGGCGCGGTTGGCATCCGAAACGATTTAGCCTCGCCCACCTCTCAGTAAAAGTGAAACGTCATCCATCCTTGCAGTAAGCCACGGTTTCGACACCT
Source organism: Verrucomicrobiaceae bacterium (assembly GCA_027490195.1). Taxonomy (GTDB): domain Bacteria; phylum Verrucomicrobiota; class Verrucomicrobiia; order Verrucomicrobiales; family Verrucomicrobiaceae; genus Prosthecobacter. The sequence continues at coordinate 73,549 of JAIXYN010000006.1, forward strand.
TGAGCGCCCCTTTCCCACCATGGCCACCAAGAAAACCACCCCTGGCATTTGTTACCTCGTCGGCGCCGGTCCCGGCGACCCCGGACTCCTCACGCTCAAGGGCAAGGAATGCATCGAGGCCGCTGACGTGCTGGTTTACGACTACCTCTGCAACCCCGAGCACCTCCGCTACGCCAAGGAAGGCGCGGCCAGCATCTACGTCGGCAAGAAGGCGGGCAACCACACGCTCTCGCAGGATGAAATCAACAAGCTCATCGTCAAGCTCACCACCGAAGGCAAGATCGTCACACGCCTGAAGGGCGGAGATCCCGTGCTCTTTGGCCGTGGGGCCGAAGAAGCCGCCGAACTCTACGAAGCCGGCGTGAAGTTTGAGATCGTCCCCGGCATCACCTCTGCCATCGCCGGCCCTGCCTACGCCGGCATTCCGGTCACGCATCGCTCCCACGCCTCCCAGCTCACCATCTTCACCGGCCACGAAGACCCGACGAAGTCCGACACCTCGCTCAACTACGCCAAGCTCGCGCAGGCAGACGGCACCAAAGTCTTCCTCATGGGCGTGGAGCGCATTGATGAAATCACCCGCGAATTCCTCAAGCACGGTGCCAAACCCGAAACACCCGTCGCCCTCGTGCGCTGGGCTACTCACAGCCACCAGCAGACACTCGTCGGCACCCTCAGCGACATCGCCGCCAAGGTGAAGGCCGCTGGTTTCAAAGCTCCCGCTGTCGCCATCGTGGGAGATGTCGTCACCGAGCGCCCGCAGTTGAACTGGTTTGAAGACCGCCCGCTCTTTGGCAAAAGGATCGTCGTCACCCGCACTCGCGCGCAGGCCAGCGTGCTGAGCAAGCAGCTCTCCGTGCTCGGTGCCAATGTCATCGAAATGCCCACCATCCGCATCGCCCCCGTGGAAGATCAGCTTTCTTTCGGCGAGCTCGTGCAGGACTGCCACACCTACGACTGGATCATCTTCACCAGCCCGAACGGCGTGGATGCGTTCTTCACCATGTTCGACAAGCTCTACAACGACGCCCGCAGCATCGGTGGCGTGCGCATCGCCTGCATCGGACCCGGCACCGCTGAAAAGGTCAAGGCCCGCCACCTCGCCGTGGACCTCATGCCCGACAAAAAGAACTACGTCGCGGAAGGCCTCGTTAAAGCCTTCAAAGACCATCAGGACATGGAGAACGTGAAGGTCCTCTGGGTCCGCGCCCAGGAAGCGCGCGAAGTCATCGCCAACGAACTCAGCGGCATGGGTGCCATCGTCGATGAATGCGAAGCTTACCGCACCATCGCAGAGACCGAGGACAACCTCGAAGCCCTCGCCCGCCTCAAAGAAGAAGGTGCCGACATGATCACCTTCACCAGCGCCTCCACCGTCGAGCATTTCCTCAATCTCAAAGTCGCACTCCCCGAAGGCATCAAAATCGCCAGCATCGGCCCCGTCACCAGCGCCGCAATCAAAGCCCGCGGCCTCAAGGTCGATGTCGAAGCCAAAGAAAACACCATCCCCGGCCTCGTCGCAGCCGTGGAGAAGTTTTGGAAGTAAGATCACAGTCATACCAAAGGCTGTGCCATGGGGTTTAGGTTCACTGGGTTCAGCATGGGTTCAAAATCCATTTTGAACCCATTGGGTTCAGGGTTCACGGGTTCATACCCTATATATAGGGTATGAACCCGTGAACCCAAAACCCACCCTCCAACGGGTGAACCTGAACCCAACGGTGAACCTGAACCCAGAACCCGCCGCAGCCACCGCATACAAACCCATGGATCAAAATGCCAACATCCTGCCAGTTTATGGTATGATAGAATGATACCACGATTCGTAGAAAACAGTTCTGTTCTCCACTGGCAGCAGATTTCTTCTGGAACAGGCGGGCAGCGAGCTGCTCCGGTCGTAGGTTGGTCGTGTTTGGCGTCGAAAGAGTGCTTCGCTCCATCACTTCCTCCGCCAAACCGCCCGACCACCAGCGCGTTCGCATGCCAAAGTGCGTTGCATGACCTTCACATACGGGCGGGCTTTCGCCACCCCCACCCAACGACGCCCAGACAAATGAACTTCATTGCACACAAGCCATCATGCTTTTTCAGCGCAAAGCTCTCTCTGCAGGTGGTCCTTTCCAGACTCGTTTGCAACTACCTATGATATGATGCCGGAGAAGGATGCTCGTAGGTGGCGGGGACAGAGTTGAGTTTTGGGCATGCATGGAATGCAAGCTGTAGAGCGCAGACCTTCGAGTCATTCCGCTCTTGAAGGCCAACGGCCTTCCGTCTTTCCGCCCAGGGGTGCCGTGCTCCCCTGGGTAAAGCCATTCAGATGGGGAAGCAAACCCAACACTCCGCCACACACCAAGGAATCCAGCAGCGTCCGCATTGAGCCACCTCAACTCAAACGCGCAGAGCCGCAGGTTCATTCCTTCCTCTGCGTCATCACCGTCACCACCAAAATGAAGAAGCACATGACCACGGAAAAAAGCGGGAACTGCAGCGCAGCGGGAAGACTGTAAACCAGCGCCAGCGCAGGGATCCACACCAGCCAGTTCGTGATGAGCACCGTCGGGCAGGTGCGCGTCCAAAATTCACGGTTCAAGGTTGGCCGCGTGCGTGCCCAGGAGCCGCCCATATCCACCCAGCGCAGGGCGATGACGTAGGTCGGCACAAACCACACCGGGCTCATGATGAACTGATCCACCAGCACCTTCTTCACCAGCGTGGCGGCATCATGCGCATCCCCAAACATCCAGGTCTGGAAGTGATAAAACAGATCAATCTCCATGCCGCGATAGCCCCAGAAGAGTATCAGCAGCGCGAGACGCCTTCCGCCCCCCTCCTTCGGCAGAGTGCCCATGATCCGCTGAATACCCATGGGCATAACCGCTGCAGCAAACATGGTGGAGACACAGGAAAAAGCGAAGGACCAGTGCGTCTTGAACGCGCCCAGCGACTCCCAAAAGCCCGCCAGCGCCGGCACCTGATAGTAGCTGACCACCAACGCCACGGCGAACGCATTCAGCACCAGGCATGGCACGCGGTTCTGCCGAAACACCGCCACGATGGTGGCAAAGATGCCGGGAGAGGATGTGAGAGAAGCAGACATACGAAGCTGAATCCTTCATGTCTGCGGAAGTCCCTCATGGCAAGCGACTATGGCGGATGCCCAAATGCCCGGCTTTAGGATGAGTGTGGCGTTAGCCCACCCCTCCATGAGTGTACCGCAAACACATGTGCCAGCGAACGCCCTCGCAGTCGGGCGGTTTGGCGAAGAATTCGGCAGGTGTTGACGCGAAAAGCAGCCCTCCAAAAACATGGCAGACTGCCACGCATCACCAACTTTCATTTGGCAAGGGACTGCTCTGCAGATGGGGGCTGCACAGAAGTTCCGCACGACTGCTGATGCGGAGCCGCTGGAAAGATGCGGAATATCTAAGTCCGCAGCCCGCGCCGGGACGAAGGATCCAGGGACACGCACAGCGCATCCCTACCATCCAGAGCACCGCGTGCCGCAGCGCTGGTAGGGAACCGCTGTGCGGGTCCGAAGTTTCGGGTCTGCGACGACGCAGGCGCTGAAAAAGGTCCGCCGTCCTTGTCGCAGCCGATAGACGGGCTCAGAGCACCCAAAAAGTTAGAGACGGGCTTCTTTTGAAAGTTGGTGATGCGCGGCAGTATCAGCCGCAAACAAAAGAGCGACAGCAGCACGCCGTCGCTCTTCGCAATTTCAAATGGAGACAGACCTTAGTTGTCCTCGCCGAAGTACTTCTTCCGCAGTTCCTTGCCGACGCCTTGTTCGGTGAGTTTCAAGAGGCCTAGGTTCAGGCTCTCACTCAGTATGCTGCCCTGCTGCAGGGCGAAGGAGTAGCTCTGGGGCTCAAACACGGGGCCGACCATCTGCAGTTTTGCGTCATTCAGTTTGCCTGCTTCGTATTGCAGCACGGGCGCATCGTAAACGACGGCATCCACATCTTGCCCCTTCAAGGCGGCCACGCATTCGGTGACGGTGGCATAGGGCACCACCTTGGCCCCCTTGGTGGTGAGCCAAGTTTCGGTGGTGCTGCCCTTGACGGTGGCCACTTTGCGGCCGGGCAAATCGTCAGGGCCATTGAGGTCGCCCTTGAGGGTGTTGACGGTCAGAGTGGTGGTGAAAGAAGCGGTGAGCAAGGACACCAGCACGATGCTCAGCAGCATCCAAACGATAGCCACAATGCGACCACCGAGGCCAACGGGGCCTTTGTTGTCAGCGCCACCGACGAGCAGCGTGCTGATCGTCCACCAAAAGGACTCCAACATGCCCTTCTTGTAATCTTCCGGCCATTGGTCGCCGTTCAATGGATGTTCAAAGCGCCAGACAAGGTGAGAAATGATGAGCATCGTCACCATCAGCAGGGCGAAAGCACCGACGAGCTCGACGTTAAAGAGATTGCCGATGAGTGAGAAGATGCTGTCAGCAAAGCTGCCGCTGCCGCCATTCACCAGCACCTGCAGGCCAGACTCATAGAAGGGCTGGGTGAAGTCGATGACCTCTTCGCGCTTGGCTGTGACGCTGATCGCACCCACGCCCACATCCGCCGTTTTGTTCTTCAGCGCATCAATGATTTCCTGCGCGCTATTGACCACCTGAACCTCGTAATCCAGCTTCGTCTCACGTGCCAGTTGGTCCCACAACTCCGCCGCATAACCCACACGACGGCCATCTTTTTCGAACGAGAAAGGTTCAAGATTGCGGGTGACGACGCGAATTTTAGCCCCTGCGCTGGTGGCCGCAGGCGCGGCAGCCGGAGCCTGTGCTGCGACCTCCGTGACAAAACTTAAAATGGAAACAGCAGACAGGAGCAGTAAGAGAGGACGCATGTGAGGAACTTCGACACTGCCTCGACACCAGGATGAGTCAATACAATCCCTCGACTTTGCCAGCTTGCGACGCCGCACAGTCTGCTCATTCATAAGACATGACCGCCGAATTCTTCCAGCAGATCACCACCCACGGAGCCGCCGTGAATCTTTCCTCACGCGCCAAGCTCCGCCTCACCGGCGCTGACCGCATTCGCTATCTCAACGGCCAGGTCACCAACGATATGCGTCAGGCCCAAACAGATGAATCAATCTATGCCTGCGTGACCGATGTGAAGGGCCGCATCGCAGCAGATGTGTTTGTGCATACCGAGGGCGATTCACTGCTGCTGGACGCCGAACCCGATCTTCGCGAGACACTGGGCATGCGACTGGAGCGCTACATCGTGGCCGATGACGTGGAACTGACTGATGTCACCGAAGATTGGCAGTTCTGGCATGTCTGGGGCGGCACGGACACTCTTGCCAGCACGGAGAGCATTCATTGCTCAAATGAATTCCCTCATCACTTCCTGCGTTCATCACGTTTCGCCCCCCTAGGCATCGATCTTTGGCTGCCAGCCTCCGTCCCCCCTCCCACATTCGACGCGCACCCCATTTTGAGCGACGCCGACCTCGAAACCTGGCGCATCCTGCAAAAAATCCCCCGCTGGCCACAGGAACTGAACGCCGAAACATTCCCGCCGGAAGCGGGACTCGAAGGCAAGGCCATGAACTTCACCAAAGGCTGCTACATCGGCCAAGAGGTGCTCTCACGCATCAAGACCACCGGCAAAATGCCGCGCGAAATGATCGCGTTCGAATCCAACTCACCCGTGAATTCAGGCGATGAACTCTGGATTGAAAAGAACGTCGGCAAAGTCACCAGCGTGACAAAGCATCCCGCCACCGGCCAGACCATCGGCCTCGCCATGATACGGCAGGGATCATCCCCTGATGCTCTGCATATCGGCAGCAGCACAGGGCCTTTGCTCAGAAGCCGCTGATACCACGCACAACTTAGACCCGTTCTCAAAAAGATTGTCATTTTGAACCGGCGAGCGCAGCGGCCCCAGTGGCAAGGAGAGTGCGCCACCTGCTATTTGTAAATAACAGGCAAGCACACGACGCAGCCAATGGGGCTGCTCCGCCGCCCGGGCAATGGGACAAGATTTTTGAGAGTTGGTCTAAAACAGGTCTGTATTCCGGACGCAGCGGAAACCTGTTCCCAAACCGATGCAAGGCCCGGCGCTCGGGGCTGTAGGTTGGTCGTGTTTCGCGTCCAAAGCATTTCATCGCCCAGCGCTATCTCCGCCAAACCGCCCGACTGCGAGGACCTTCGCACTCCCCAGCATTTGCCGTGCGCGCACAGACACCTCCCATTCTTCGCACTGTGCGCTTCAAAACTCACTGCGTAGTTTCCCAGACAGCCTGTGAGACCCTCCGCTATCCTTCTCACGAAGGGGGATCTTTAGTCTCATTTTCAACTGCGCGTGGTATGACTTCGGCTGCCCCAAAAAAAGCGCATGGTCCGGAGACCATGCGCTTGGAATTGTTTCAGGAAGAAACTCTCACTACTGGAGATTACTCCTCGCAGCAGCCGTCGTCGCAATCGGCAGCGCCGTCGCAGTCGTCGTCATCGCCGTCGTCTTCTTCTTCCTCTTCTTCATCCTCGTCAGCGTCTTCTTCGTCGGACTCGCCGTCGCCATCGTCGTCGGTGTCTTCTTCGTCGCTGACGCCGTCGTTGTCGTCATCTTCATCTTCTTCGTCGGAGATGCCGTCGCCGTCGTCGTCATCTTCGCAGTCAGCCGCTTCGTCAGAGAGGGACTGGTCGTCGTCTTCGTCATCCTCGTCCTCTTCCTGCTCTTCATCGATCTCTTCTTCGTCTTCGGTATCTTCTTCCGTCGCGGTTTCTTCCTCGTAGCTTTCCACAGACTCCTCATAGGAGGAGACTTCGGTCACGCTGATGGAGGTGCTGATGGAAGTACTCTCGTAGTAGCTGCCGTAGTTGGCGATGCTGGATTCATAGTAGTTCCAGCCGTCATAGTAACCCCAGGCCGATCCACCAAAGATGGAAGTCAGCACATTGACGAAAGGAGTGAGCTTGCCCCATGAGGACTGATAGTACTCCGGGTAGTAGGAGCGGGAGATGTTGCCATAAGCGCCCATCGAGTTTCTCAGGCGGCCAGTCTGATACTGATACTTCGCATAGGTGCCGCGGTCCGTGCCCTGGATGCCAAGGATTTTCGTGGCCAGGCTGATGAGGTCGGCGATCATGCGATGCTGGTAGGACTTGGGTTTCGCCGTAGCTACAGCCTGCTTCAGGTTGCCGATGAGCTCTTCCATCTTCGGGCCTGCACCCTGAATTTCAGCGAGTTCAGCGTCCGTGAGCTTGCCCTTTTTGCCGCCTTTTTTCAGGATGGCAACGGAGGGGCCGAAATGACTGAGGTACATTTCATAAGCGGCATCGAGGGATTTCACACCGCGGCCCACCTGGGACTTCGGATGTGCGCCGCGAATGATGGCCCAGGTGGTGGAAAGCTGTGTCACGCCTTCACCTGTCGTGTCTAGGCCTTTGAGCATCTCCGGGCTCTTGTCTGCAATGCCTTTTTCAAGCTGGTCGAGCCCCTTCGCGGTGGACTTCAGAGCGGCGTAAAACGGCACTGCCTGCTTGGACTTCGGATTGATGTCCTTGGAGTTTTTGGCGATGAAGGCGACGGAGGCCTTCATGTCTTTGACCAGAGAGGCGGCCGTGGGCGCGGCACCTTTCTTGTTTTGGGCAGGCTTGCCTTTGCCTTTGGCCTCCTGGCCCTGAAGTGGCAGACCAGAAACGCCCAAAAGGCTGAGACTGGCGATAAACGCTATGGATTTAAACAATGGGAGTCGGGATGGTATGGGCACAGCCTTGAGCCTACCCTCGCGAAATCTTTAAGACACCCTTTTTTACTTATTTTGAAAGAACCGCGTTCTTAAAAACGCGCATTTAACGAATAGTGGCGGCGAGCACGACACAATCACTTAAGCCTATTCGCCCTCACATGCTTCAGGGCCGCCGCCTGCATGAACTTGCTGGCCGTAGGTGTGTTGGTATGCCCCGCGAGGATGTCATTGTGAATTTCCTTGGGAACTGTCAGGGCATTGTAGGCCGCGTAGACGCTGGTCGGCGGGCAGGTCGTGTCGATAAAGCCTACGGTCACCACCGCCCCCTGGCACTTCGCACGGAGGGCAAAGTTGACGTTGTCAAAATAACGCGATGCCTGCAGTGCGGCAGCGTTCGGTTTGCCCTCCGCATCATTGGGCACGATCTTGGGCCAGCCGCTGATGCGGTTAGCCCGGCTGCCGGTGTGGTCACAGCCTGCCGGCACGCCCGCACAGATGAACGAGACCCGTTTATCCAGCCCCGCTGCCGCGAATGCCTGGAAGCCACCCTGGCTGGACCCATACACAATCAGCGTCTTCCCATCCCACTCCGGCTGCGCGGTGAGGAAATCGATCGCACGGATCAGGCGCAGGAACATGCCTTTGAAGTAAACCGTTTCGCGGTCCTGCGGGTTTGAATTCGAATACCCCTTCAGCTCGCCCGCTGTCAGCGCGTCGTAAAACTCCTTCGGCTTGCCGTTGGGCAAACCGTGGGCGTTGATGTCCATGGAGAGCATCCCGCCTTCGTTCAGCGCCCAGTAAACGCTGCCGAGATTCGAGCTGCGTACGCCAGCCCCATGCACATGCAGGATCGCCGGGAGAGACTTTGCCTTGGCCTGCAACGGCTTGCCAAAGTAACCACTCACAGGTTTGCCCACGCATTCGATTTGTACATCAAAGGCGGCCACGCCCTTGGGCGCTCCCGTTGTCACGGGTGTGAGCGTTGCTTTCGCCGGCACCTGCGCCAGCGCCGCCTTCTGGGCATCCCAGAACGCATCAAAATCCTCCGGAACCGGCATGCTGGGCTTGAGCAGAAGCGGATCATAGCCCGCAGCGGCCATGGCGTAGGCTTTGTCACTCGTGGCACGCAGCAGCAGGAAGCCGGGCTCGTCCAGCTTGCCGATAAGGGTCGCCTTGCCGTCCTTCACATTCAGCGTCTGCGGTGGCTGGGACTGCACACCGTCCTTCGAGAGTACGCACACCACTTTTCCATCCGCTAGCGGCTTGCCATCTTGCTGGGCCTCAATCGTGAAGGTGGCTGTCTCGCCCACCTTATACAAGGCATCGGGATGGTCGGCACTGGCCTTGAGCGTGAGCGCCGGCGCAGGTGTCTGCGCCTGCAAGTTGAGAGAAATGAGAAGCCACAATGCGGAGAACAGTTTCAGTTTCATGCGCCCGAAGCATGTACAGGCATCCATGCGAATCAATCTTCATTCACCTGCCTGACATCGGCCCTTGATCGAGCCTGACTTGTTCTCCATGCTGCCGCACCCCCCATGTCTAGAAAACGCGGATGCCTCAAACTGCTTCTGCTGCTCGTCCTTGCCGGCGCGCTGCTGACTTGGCTTGTCGGTGAGGTGTTCTTCAATCTGAACAGCAATCTCGTCGCCGTCAGTGTGCGCGACTCCAAGCAGCCCCTCCAGATTCTAACCAAACGTGGCGAGTGGAAACCCGCTGCCGCCTTGACCGCCGGAGACCTTGATGCCGCCCTAATCGAGCGCCACCGCGAGACCGGCATGCGCTGGGCCACACTCAAGGTCCGGCGCACAGGCGGCACCCTAGCCAGCATCGCCCACCGTATTTTCGGGGCGGAGGTCCACATTGTCACCCTCTCGCCTGACCGCTTTGACTTCATGACCACCTACCAGCCGAAGTTTGCCCTCACCACCGCACGGGAGCGCATGGAAGACGGCAATTTTTGGTTTACCATCACCGCGAACTTCCGCGATCCCAAAGGCCGCCCCATGGGCTGGGTTTACCACGAAGGCCTTCAAGTCAATCAGCCCTTTGGCGACTGGAGCGGCTGCTTCTTCGTCAAAGACGGCCGCCCGTGGTGCGGGCCCAAATCACTCCTCAATGAAGTCCCCGGTCTCATCCAGGAAGGCTGCCAGGTCTATCCCTCCGTGATGAAGAACCACACCACCTTCTCCTACGTGGACCTCAAGCCCGATGAACATTTTGACGGCTCCAAAATCAGCTACCGCTCCCTCGTCGGCATGCGCAGTGATGGCACCATCGTCTTCGTCCTCTCCGGCGACGGCGGCGTCATGAACGTGAGCGAAGTCACAGAGATCGCCCGCAAGCTTAATGTCCAGCACGCCACCCTCCTCGACGGCGGCCGCGCCCTGCAGTACTCCATCCGCACCGACGACGGCCCCTGGCACTTCCACGCCTTGAACACCGAACTGCCCTTCAAACACAAGTGGCTCGAACGCCAGCGCTCCCCTGTCTATATCGGCGTCAGGCGCAAGGCACCCGTCATCGTCGACGGCCTCCCCAAGTAGCCTTCTTCCTCCGAAAGCGTCTTCCAGCGACGGTTCCAAGCCTTGGTGAGTTCTTCAACGAGGCGTTCGAGCTGATCGAGTTCCTGCACAGGCAGACGCAGCAGCGGCACGCCGGTGGAAGCGAAGAGCAGGTTCACAAACATGTCGCGCTTTTTGGTTCCAGCGCGCTCATGACTGGAATCATCCAGTTCGATGCCGAGCATGGGCATCCAGTCGTCGTTGCGGCAAATGAGAAAATCGACGTGCTTCTGGCTGATCATTTGGAAAGCCCCGTTCGTTTTTTCGTGCTCAAACACATCGGCCAGCCGGGGCTTGATCTGAATGCGACAGCGTTCCCCGGTGATTTGCAGCAGGCAGGCATGAAACTTGGCCTCCGTAGGGGTTAACAGAGGTTTGGCCGAGTATTCATACGGCATGGCAACACGCATGTCAGGATCGGGAGCAATGAGTTTCATAGAAATGACTATTATGGAATTTATAGTCAAATCATCACGCCTGACAAGCATAGTCGAACATTTCCTCCGACAAGCAGCCTATCACACTCATCCACCAAACGTCGCAGCAGGAACGCCCTGCGCACCGGGACGGCAGACGAAGAGACGGCCAGCAAGGGGCTCAGCAAATCCGGGCTTCTTGCCGGTGGTGATGTAGAGATCGCGCAAATCAGGGCCACCGAAGGCACAGGCGGTCGTTTCGACGCAGGGGAAGTCGATCTGCATCTCCTCCTTCTGGGTGGCGGGATTGAAGCAGACCACCTTGGCACCGTGGCAGAAGGCGATCCAGAGACGGTCTTCGCTGTCGATGGTCATGCCATCGGGAGAGGAGGGATCGGCGCTGGTGTCCCAGATGACGCGCTCATTGGTGATAGCGCTGGTGGCATTGTCGAAGTCGAAGGCGCGCACTTTTTTGCTAGGCGTGTCGATGTAATACATCGTGTTTGCAGCACGGTTCCAAATGATGCCATTGGAGTTGGTGACGGGGCCGAACTTCTTTTCGACGCTCAGATCGATGTGCAGGCAGTAAAGAGAGGCATCGGGGCGCTTCTGGAGGCAAATGGTGCCGGCCCAGAGGCGGCCGGCGGGGTCGCACTTGCCGTCGTTGAAGCGGTTGTCAGGGAGGTTCGGCTCGGGATCGGCGATGGGGGTGCTGATGCCTGTAGCTTCATCGAGGAAGAAGAAGCCGTTGTCGCCTGCCCAGACGAGGCCGCCGCTGGCGCGGGGTACCACGGTGCCGACGCGCTGGCCGACGTCCCAAATCTGCTCTTTGCCAGTTGATGGGGTGAAGGCGATGATCTTATAGGTCTCAATATCAACGTACAAGAGGCGGTCGCCGTGCCAGATGGGGCCTTCGCCCCATTCGGAAATGTGGTTGGTGATGGGTTCGGGAGTCATGGTGTGGGGCGCTTGGGAAGGGTGATGAATGCTTCGGCGAGGTAGTGGGGGATGAGCGGCTGGGCGATGAGGGCAACGAGTTCGTCGGCGGGCAGGGATTGGACGATTTTGGCGAGCTTGGCGGCGTCTGGTTTGGCGGAATGGACGGGCAAATCCAACGGACATTTGGGGTCGAACGTGTACCCTATTTCGCAATCAGCGATGCGCTCGCGGGCGATTTCGGCGGACACGATTTCGAGATCGGGCAGCAGGCGGCCGTTTTCGACTCGGGCCAGGTAGAAGCTTTGGCGGCGGGCATCGCCGATGATGGTGTAACTGGCAGGGGCATCGAGGTCGGGTGCGGTGAGGGAGGACCAGCCGACGCACCAGATATTGCGGGAGAGAGCGATGCCTTGGGCGGCGGCGATGGCGATGCGGACGCCGGTGTAGGAGCCGGGGCCGTTGCCGATGACGATGCCGGTGAGTTCATTACCTGCGGCGGCGAGGGCTTCTCGCAGTGGGGCAAAGACTTGGGCGTTGTGTGAGCGCTCGGATTGGAAGGTGGAGCGGAAGAGGACGTCATCGCCCCGCACGACGGCGATGCTGCCGTGGGCGGTGGAGAGGTCGAGGGCGAGGAGCATGAAGGAGGGAATGACGAAATCAGAATGAGGAATGACGAATGAATAGCCAAACAGAATCGTCGTTATTTGGGTGATTCTGTGACCTCACGCGAGCCGTCTGGCTGGGGTTCGATTTGGAACCAGCGGGTGTGGGGGGGGAGGAGGTCGGGGAACATGTCGGCCCATTCGACGATGATGATGCCGGGTTCAGTGAGGAACTCGTCCCAGCCGATGCCGATGACTTCGGCGGCAGAGTCCATGCGATAGAAGTCGAAATGGAAAATGGGGAGGCGGCCGTCGAGGTATTCGTGGACGAGTGTGAAGGTGGGGCTGGTGACGGCGGCTTGGGAGTTCATGCCGGCGACGATGCCGCGGGTGATCTGGGTCTTGCCTGCTCCGAGAGTGCCGCAGAGGGCGATGACATCGCCTGCGGCGAGGGTGGGCGCGAGGTGGGTGCCCCAGGCGTGGGCGTCATCGGCGGTGTGCAGGATGGTCATGAGCGAAACAGTTCGTGGAGCAACCCGTGGGCGTTCATGTGATATGAACGGAAGATGTGAATGGACAAAGGGAGGCACAGCAGCGCGGCCACGATGCGTGCGAGAATGCCTCCGCGCCGGAAGACCATAAGAATGGGAATGAGGCTCAAGCCAAAGAAAATATCTGTGACCAAGTATTCACTGAGCGGATAATATTTCGGAGGATGTGGCGCAAGCGTTGGACCGGAGACCACCACTGCTAAGAATTGAATGAACAATGCGAGACCTAGCAATCGTCGGACTTGGAGCGATTTTGAGGCGTCATGCATCTGCACTGAGGGCGAAGTGGTCCCAGCCGGTGCTTTCGAAGTCGGGGGGGCGGCCTTCACCGGGGAGGACGAGTTTGCCGATGATGGTGAGGGGGAGCTTGGGGAAGGCGAGGCGCCATTTTTGCTGGAGGGACTTCACGCTGCGGGGATTGACGGCGAGGAGGAGCTCGTAGTCTTCGCCATCGCCCCAGGCTTGGTCGAAGGTGCAGCCGGGATTGCAGGGGAGGGAGGCGACGTTCACTTGGTAGTGGGTGCCGCTGGCGAGGGCGAGACGGGGGAGGTCTTTGGCGAGGCCGTCGCTGATGTCCATCATGGCATGGGGATGTGCGTTTTCGGAGAGCCAGCGGCCTTCTTCGAGGCGGGGCTGAAATTTGAGGTGTTTGCCGGTGATGGAGCCGCCGAGGCGACCGGTGACGAGAATGACATCTCCGGCCTTGCCTTCGCTGCGTGAGAGCCAGCGCTTGGAGGGGACGGTGCCGCTCATGGAGATGGAGAGCATGAGGACGAGACCGCGTGAGGTTTCGCCGCCGACGATGTTGATGCCGTACTCTTTGGCGATGGCGCGCATGCCGCGGTAGATGTCGGTGAGGAACTCGACCTGCATGGTGGGCGGTGCCACGAGGGTGATCATGGCGTGGCGCGGTGTGCCGCCCATGGCGGCGAAGTCGCTGACGACGCGGGCGATGGCCTTGCGACCGATGAGCTTGGGCGGGGTCTCGAGAGTGAAGTGGACGTCCTGCACGAGGGCGTCGGTTTTGAGGAGGGTGTGCTCGTCCTTGGTGCTGCGAACGACGGCGCAGTCATCCCCTGCCCCGGCGATGACGTCGCGGTCGAGTTTGACACCGCGCATGAGTTTGCGGATGAGGTTGTCTTCTCCGATGTCGGCTAGAGTCGGCATGATTGTTTTTTGCTCATTTGGCAATGATGGTCGTGAAGCCGAAAATGACGAAACCAGAATGAGGAATTAGGAATGAATGACGAATTCCCGAATGACTGATGCCGAAAGTTCAAAGCGTTCGCATGAGTGACGCTCAGTTAAGGGGACTGATGGTGGATTTGTCGATTGGAGTGTTGTTCGGGCGCGGCAGAGGTGTGGCGGGACTCTTGGCAGACGCTGCTGGTGGGCGTGGGTTGTGGCGGAGTGCTGGGTTTGCTTCCTGGTTTGATGGCTGAGACCCAGGGTCGCCTCGCCAAGGCTCGGCTGACCCTGGGCTGTACTCCGCAGCCCCGTTGGGGCTGGTGTGCGGCGGCGCGGGAAGGCGGATGATAGAGATGTTTGGGCGAGGAAGTGAAGGTGCCTGAGCAGGAGACTGCCGAAGTTTGCGGATGAGATTGATTTCTCCGATGTCGGCACGTGAGAGCAGCAGGGGGGAATGACGAATGAATGGAAATGAACGCGGGAGGCTGCGAATGGCACTTTGGTCATTCGGGCTTCATTCCTCATTCGCCATTCTGGTTTCGTCATTGTTTTACCACGACATGGGTGCCGTCGAAATGGAGGAGGCGGTTTTTGAGGCCGCGCATGGCCTGGCGGTGGATGTAAACTTCGATGCTGCCGATTTGGTGGCGGTGCTCGGTGGCGGCCTGGGCGCCGCTGATCCAGGTGAGCTGGCACCATTCCTGACCGCTGAGCTCGCCCTGGGCGCAGCGCACGTAGTCGATGTGCAGGACATCGCCGGGATGGCCGATGGACTCGGTGTTGTGCTTCGACTCCAAGAAGTCTGCGAAGGCCTGAGAATAGATCAGGCCGTTGCGAAGGCGATGGAGGACTATGGACATGAGGGGAAAGGACGAAATCAGAATGAGGAATGTCGAATGACGGAGAGGAAGCGGAGGGTCGAGGGGAGCTAGTGAGTCAGTGGGGTGTGCGAATGGTTGTCTGAATTAGCAAAGGAATGGTGAGCAAGGGAATTGGGGATACGGATATGACGAATCACTGGAGGCTGGGAGGCGGCGGCTAGTGAATCAGTGTGGGATGCGAATGGTTTTCAGATCGGCCAGGGAATGATTTGACAGAGGAATGGGGGAGCAAACCTGAATGACTGAGAGGTGAGATGATTTCAACGCGAATGGCCACGAATGACCGCGAATTTGAATGAATGGCGCTGGCTGAGGAGTCTGATTCGTGGTTATTCGCGGTCATTTTTCTGCCGGCGCGTTGAAATCTGGGCCTGAAAGCGACAAAGCGCGGGACGGGCTGAGCCGTTCCGCGCTTTGTGGGAAGACGAGTTCGTCAGGAAGCGGGGAATCAGCCGAGGGCGGCGGTGTAGTTGGCAGCGACGGCGTTCCAGTTTACCACGTTCCAAAAAGCGGCGAGGTAGTCGGGGCGCTTGTTCTGGTACTTGAGGTAGTAGGCGTGCTCCCAGACGTCGCAGCCGAGGATCGGGGTGCCGCTGGCGTCCATGAGGGGATTGTCCTGATTTGGGGTGGAGGAGATGGCGAGCTTGCCTTCCTTCACGCTGAGCCAGGCCCAGCCGGAGCCGAAGCGGGTGGCACCTGCTTTGGCGAACGCTTCCTTGAAGGCGTCAAAGCTGCCGAAGGTGGAGGTGATGGCGTCAGCGAGAGCGCCGGTCGGAGCGCCACCGGCGTTGGGGCCCATGATGTTCCAGAAGAGGGTGTGGTTGAAGTGACCGCCGCCGTTGTTGCGGACGGCACCCTGCACGTCGGCAGGCACCTTGGAGATGTTTTTGCAGAGGTCTTCGATGGACATCGCTTCCAGGTCGGCCTTGCCAGCGATGGCGTTGTTCAGATTGGTGACGTAAGCGTTGTGATGCTTGCCGTGGTGGATCTCCATCGTCTGCTGGTCGATGGTGGGCTCAAGTGCGTCGGTGGGATAAGGCAGGGGTGGGAGTGTGAAGGCCATGGTGTTGGGGTAGGTGGGGTTGATGGATCTAACGGGTTAGGTATCGTGAATACGGGCGTGGGCAAGAGGAAGGTTGTGGCTAGTTCGGGGGCTAGGGAGCTACGTAGGGCAGCCGACTTCAGGGGGAACGGTGAGCAGAGGGGATTGTAAACTGGGAACGGAAAACTGAGAATTGGAAATTGGCCGGAGGCGTGGCGGCGACTGTCAGGGCTGGTTGATTTGTGGTGTGTTTACGGCGCGCTCGGATACGGGTGGGAAGCGCTGCTGGCAGCCGGCGGCGTGAGGCGAGGTTCTGGGTTTGCTTCCCGGATTGGCCGCCTGAACCCAGGGGAGCACTCGCTAAAAGCTCGGCACCCCTGGGCTGCATGACGAAAGGCCGTTGGCCTTTGAGAGAAGGAGCTCAGTCTGTTATGCAGGTCTCCATAATAGGGACGAAATAGGAGTGACTGGACAGACGTTGGTATGGCCACCATCCTTCCTCAATGAAACGTGCTTTGATCCTCCGCCTTGTTCTTGGTCTGATTTTGACGTCTGTCCTGCCGTCGTGTGGGTTTGCGTTTCGGTCTGCGTGGAAAAAGGGTGGATATACGGTATCTCCGACGGGGCCCGCTATCGCAGCAGGGGCTTCCAGCCACTCCTTGCCGCAAAGCAAGTGGGTGGGGACTTGGCTGAGTGACGCGAGCGGGCATCATGGGGCGCTTCGGTGTGTGACGTCCAACACGATGAATGGCATGGGCGATCATGAGTTTTTCTACCACGCCACGTGGAAGACCATCCTCAGCGGCAGCTACAAGGCGGTGCACCGTGTGCAGAAGCAGAAGGACGGCACCTATACATTTACCGGAGAGCACAAGATGCCGAACTGGGCGGGTGGGCTTTACCATTATGAGGGGACGATCAAAGGGGATGAGTTCAAGGCGAGCTACCGGTGCTCGATGGACAACGGGACGTACACGATGAAGCGGGTGCGGTGAGCCGCCAAGAGAGCTAATGCTGGATT
This sequence comes from Verrucomicrobiaceae bacterium, assembly GCA_027490195.1. Lineage (GTDB taxonomy): Bacteria > Verrucomicrobiota > Verrucomicrobiia > Verrucomicrobiales > Verrucomicrobiaceae > Prosthecobacter. The sequence continues at coordinate 90,454 of JAIXYN010000006.1, forward strand.
TATTCTGCGTCATGTTTGTGACGTTCTCCGTGCAGTGGTTCTACAACATACGCGCCAGTTGATTGGTAAGGCATGACTCGTTCCGTGCGGAGCGGCCGGAACCGCACATGGAATGTGCGGACCACTCCACGCTGGGTGCTTCGAGGGGCAAACTCCGATTTGGCGTGCCTTCACTGATTGGCACAAGGGGAATTACGCTTCAGTCTTCGTTAGCAGCCTGTTGAAAAACTCCATCAAGAAACGTTGAGGCTGCAGAGCATGGTTGGCTGGAGAGGGAACATCCTGTTCCCCCGGTCTGGATGATGCGAGAGCGCTGGGCGGTGCGGGGGAGTGTGGGATCGGGACGATCCCTCTCCTCCAGGCGCTCAATGCGCAAATCCGCCCGGGCTAGTTTATCAAAAGGCTGTTTTCTACTCTGGTATGTTATCGGGGTTGGGGGGCTGGCGGCACGTTCTGAGCGCGGCGGAGCTTTTGCAAACGCTGCTGGTGGAGGTGGTGTGTGGCGAAGGCGCTGGGTTGGCTTTCCGATGATTGACGTCCGGTACCAGGGTAGCCTCGCTGAGGCTCGGCAACACTTCGCTATGATGCGCAGTCCCGTTGGGACTGGGGTCAATTGGAATGGGATGCCGAAAGACCCTGGAACCTACCAAGAACATTCCACGGCGTCAGATGTGATGCCGCAGGAAAGATTGCCCGATGGATTTTATGCCCTCTGATAACTTACCAAAGTAGAAATAGGAGGTGATGGACAGACGTTCGTATGGGCATCATCTTTACCAATATGACACGTGCTTCGCTCCTCTGTTTCGCCCTGGGTCTGCTTTTGACCACTTCACTCACTTCCTGTGGCACCACGTTCCGGACTGCTTGGAAGAAAGCCCCGGATTCGAACAGTGTGGAGGGTAGGTGGGAAGGGACTTGGCAGAGCAGCACTTCAGTGAGCCGTGGCCAACTGCGCTGCGCGGTGGACAAACCGGTGCCGGGGAGGCACGACGTTCTGGACTACGTGTCTGCTGAAGGAAGCATCTCCCCTCCCCTGCCCCGATGCTTTTTCTACCACGCAACCTGGAATGGGGCTGCCAGCGGCAGCTACACGTCTTTTCATGATGTGCAGAGGCTGAAGGATGGCAGCATTGTGTTCAAAGGAGACTATGTGAGGCCCAAGTGGGCGGGTGGCGTCCATCATTATGAGGGCACCATCCGAGGTGATGACTTCACGGCCTGCTACCAGAGTGCCACGGACCACGGTACCTACACGATGAAGCGGGTGCGCTGAGCAACTACCCCGCCCAGCGCGGTGTTACTGCCCAACGTCACGTTGGTGACCTATCCATGAAGTGGTTCCACAGCTTTCGCGCCAAGCTCATCCTCACCGTGTTCCCTGTGGTGGCGGGGATCATGATCGCTACGCTGGTGCTGGCGGAGTGGAAGTTCATGGCGTCCTACCGCAAGCTGTTTGAGGAGCAGTTTGACTCGCAGATCAGCAGCTACTCTTCGGCAAAGAAGAAACGCAGCGAGACGCTGTCCAAGGTGCTGGACAAGATCGCGAAGCAGCCGGAGGTGCTGGCGGCCATCGGCAGGAAAGATTTTGGTGAGGCGGGGCGGATGCTGCGTTCGCAGTTGGAGACGCTGACTCATGAACGGATCCTTAATGATGTGGCGGGCGCACTGCGGCCCGCAGGGGGCGTGCCGCTGCATCTGCCCCAGACGCCAGCCGGGCGCATGAACGGTGGCGACAAGGACAAAGAGAAGGAGAAAGACAAAGACAAGGACCGAGACGGTGACAAGGACCCTCCTGGCGCGCGACTGCCGCTCTCGCAGATGCCGTACGTCGCCCTCATCGACCCTGAGGGGCAATTCCTTGTGTCACCGAAAAAAGGCGTGTCGGGTGGGCGGGACCTTTTGCCGCCGCTGCGGTCGAAGGAGAGCGCCACGAGCGCGGAGTTTCGGCGTAAATCCGGCAAAATGCAGTGGCTGGGAGGCCGCAAGCTGGAGGACATCCTCAAGGAGCAGGAGGTGGGCTACCTGCGGGTGGAGTATGGTGATGACAGCCGGAATGAGCAGGTGCGGGAGGTGTTTATCACACCGCTGCGTGAGCCGGAGTCGGGTAAGTTTTTGGGTGCTATCTTGTTTGGCCTGCCGCTGCAGGTGCTGGCGGAGAAAGTGCTGTATGAGCAGACGAAGCATTCGGATCTGGGAGAGATCATGAGCGGTGTGTGGGTGGAGGAGGGGCTGGTGAGTACGACGATTCCCAAGGATGAGCGCGACATCGTGGCGGCATACATTGCTGACTCGATCCGCCACACACAAAAAACGCAGCGAGACATGGCCGTGTCGATCCACGGGGAGCGGCATCAGATTTACTACCGTGTACTCAACCCCGGCTCCCCCTTCCCTCTGGCGGCGCAGGTGAACTTGTATCCGCTGGTGGCCATGGAACATGAACTGGCGGAACTGCGGCGGAGTGTGGGTGTGCTGGGGGTGATCTCGCTGCTCATTGCCCTGCTGGCGGTGCTGTACATTTCGCGGGGGCTTTCAGGGCCGATCAGTGAGATCGTGAGTGGCACGCACCAGATTGAGCATGGGAACTTTGATGTACGGGTGCCGGTACGCAGTCAGAACGAACTGGGCAGGCTGGCGGCGTCCTTCAACGAGATGGCGGCGGGGCTGGCGCTGCAGGAGAAGTACCGCAGTGTGCTGAATGCGGTGGCTGACCGCACGGTGGCGGAGCAACTGATCACCCAGAGCGGAACGCTGGGCGGAGAGATACGGCATGTGACGATGCTTTTCTGCGACATCCGAGGTTTCACGGCCCTGACGGAAAACATGCCGCCGACGGATGTGATCGACCTACTGAATGAGCACATGACGGCGCTGACGGATGTGGCGTATCAGCATGGAGGCATTGTGGATAAATTTGTGGGGGATTTGATCATGGTGCTGTTTGGCGCGCCGATGAGCACGGGTGAAGACGCGGTGCGTGCGGTGCAGTGTGCGCTGAGCATGCTGGAAGTGAGGCGGAACTTGAATGAGGTTTCCAAACACACGCTGGAGGTGGGGATCGGCCTGGCGACGGGGTCGGTGGTGGCGGGGTGCATGGGGTCTGAACAACGGCTGAGCTACACGGTGCTGGGGCACCGGGTGAATCTGGCGTCAAGGCTATGCAGCATCGCGCAGGCGGGGGAGATCATCATGGATGGGGAGACGTATGCGGATGCGCAGAGTTTTATTCATGCGGAGCCGATGCCGCCGATGCAGCTGAAGGGGATTTCGGAGGCGGTGAATCCGTGGCGGGTGGTGGGAGTCGCTGCTAATGACGAATGAGTAAATCCGAATGACTAAATCATGACGAAGCTCGACCGTGGTGGGGGGCAAGGAAGCCCAAGAAATAGGACGGATAGGGCCTATGGGACCTATGGAGCTAGTTTGGGAATAGGTTGGCGAGGGGGGCCTTGTTCCGCAGGAACAAGGCTACTTTTCTTGTCTTGGCGGGGGCTGAAAGCGTATGAATGAGGGATGGCGCTGGATGGACCTGATGGACTGAATGGACAAAATGGACCACTCTTTGGGTGCCTCTCTTCATTATTTTTTATAGCCACCGCATGTCCAACGCCCGCCAGAAACCTGATCTCCTTGCCAAGCTGCGTGATGTGCCGCATGTGCCGGGGGTTTATATCATGCGGGACCGGATCAATAATGTGATCTATGTGGGCAAGGCGCGGGATCTGCGGAAACGGCTGGCGAATTACTTCACGCCGGCGAGGTCGAAACTGGCGGACAGGAAGACGCGGGCGCTGATCGCGAGCATCTGGGATTTTGACCTGCATGAGGTGCGCAATGACACGGAGGCGCTGGTGCTGGAGGGCAAGCTGATCAAGGAATTTCGCCCGCGCTACAACGTGAGCTTTCGGGATGACAAGCGCTACTACCTGGTGCGGGTGCACTTTGGTGATGCGATCCCGCGGATGTCCACGACGCGGCTGAAGAAGGAGGATGGCGCGCGCTACTTTGGCCCCTTCCCGCATGGGATGGCGCTGCGCACGACGCTGAACTGGCTGAACAAGAAATTTGGCCTGCGGGTGTGCCGCCCGCTGAAGCCGGGTGAGGCGGAGTACAAGCACTGCTCCAACGACATCATCAAGAACTGCTCTGCGCCGTGCATCCTGCGCATTTCGCTGGAGGACTACAAGAAGCGCGTGGAGCAGGCGTGTGAATTTTTGGATGGGAAGTCGAAGGACCTGGTGACGGCGCTGGAGGAGGAGATGCTGCAAGCGGCGGCGCGGATGGACTTTGAAAAGGCGGCGGAGCTGCGGGACATGGTGGAAGATTTTAAAAAGACGCTGATCCCCACGCGGACCTTTGAACGCGGGGCGCGGGCACGGGTGATTCGGAGCATCAACCCGATGGCGGATGTGCAGGAGCTCAAGGAGCTGCTGCACCTGGAGAAAGCGCCGCTGGTAATGGAGTGCTTTGACATTGCGAACATCGGCACGGCGCACTGTGTGGCGAGCATGGTGCGGTTTAAGAATGGTGTGCCGGACAACTCGAACTATCGGCGGTACCGGATCAAATCGGTGACGGGGCAGAATGATTTCATCAGCATGGCGGAGGTGATCCGGCGGAGGTTTTCGCGCATCCTGCTGGAAGGAAAGAAGATGGCGGCGGATGTGGCGGAGTTTTCACAGGAGGCTCCGGCGGAGGCGCTGGAGCGAGTGGCGGCAACGAACACGAAATTTGTGACGCTGCCGGATCTGGTGATCGTGGATGGTGGCAAGGGGCAGCTAGGGGTGGCGGTGGCGGAGCTGAACAAACTGGGGCTGCATACGCTGCCGATCATTGGTCTGGCGAAGGAGCACGAGGAGGTCTATCGGCCGGGGGAGAGCCATCCGGTGATCATTCCGCATGAGCGCGGGGCTTTGAAGCTGCTGCAGCGCATCCGCGATGAGGCGCACCGATGGGCGAATGGGTACCACCAGCTGCTGCTGGGGAAGCGTGTGGCGGAGAGTCTGCTGGATGACTGCCCGGGGATCAGCAAGACGCGCAAGGCGGCGCTGCTGAAGAAGTTTGGATCGGTGACTAGACTGCGGAAGGCGACGGTGGAGGAGATGGCGGAGGTGCCGGGGATCAGCAAAGTGCTGGCGCAGGGGGTGCGGGAGTTTTTGGAGAGTCGGTGAAGGGGGGGATGCTGGGGATATTTTTGAGTGCTTGGTGAGTTCGATGAGTGGATGTTTCTGGTGGTTTGAGGGTGAGGGAGTTTGAGTAGGCGCTGGCCGACAGACAGGAGTGTCTGTCGTACTTAAAACTGCCGGAGGCAGGATTCCAAAATGGGGGGAATGTTGTTCCTCGCCGGATGGGGCAAATGTGGTATAGGAGGGCTCATGCACATCCTCGAACAAATGGGGCTCGCGCTGGGAATGGCTTCGCTGGCGGGGCTGAATCTTTACCTGACGGTGTTTCTCACGGGGATGCTGGTGAGGTTTGATGGGCTGCATCTGGCGGCGAAGTATCAATCGCTGGAAGTGCTGGGGCATGACTGGGTGCTGATGGCTGCGGGGGTGCTGTATGCGATTGAGTTTGTGGCGGACAAGGTGCCGTGGCTGGATTCGCTGTGGGACAGTGTGCATACGCTGATCCGGCCCGTGGGTGGGACGATCCTGGCGATGCAGGCGCTGGGAGACATGCCGCCACATGTGGAGGTGATCGGTGCGCTGCTGGCGGGTGGTGCGGCGCTGACGACGCACAGTGCGAAGGCGGGGACGCGGCTGCTGGTGAATCATTCGCCGGAGCCGGCTTCCAATATCGCGCTGAGCATTGCGGAGGACATCGTGGTGGTGGCGGGGACGCTGGTGATGGTGATGAAGCCGGTACTGGCGCTGTGTGTTTTTACAGCGGTGATCATTGTGCTGTGGCTGGTGCTGCCGCAGATGTTTCGGGTGCTGCGGAGGTCGGCGGAGTTTGTGAGGGGGAAGTGGCGGGGGGTGTTTGGGGGAAGACCTGTGGAGCAGCGGCTCTGCTCTTGATGCTATGACGATGCATCGCTGTCGCCCCTGCAAGAAGGATTTTGCAGAAGGAGCCCTGCTCAACCTGAGGCGCTGCCCGCTGTGCCAAGGGCCTTTGCTGACTCATGCACAACTGCATGAGCATGCGCGCACGGCCCAGGAGGCGCTGGACCGGCTGCGCAAACAGTCTGCCGGCACGATGGCAGGAACGGCGCTGCTGATGCTGGTGGCGCAGGCGGTTTTTTCATTTCTCCAATCGGCCGAGATCGCCGGATTTTTCAATTGGCTGACGCTGGGAGTGGCAGCTTCCTCGATGGTGGCGGCGGCCTTGTGGCAGATCACCGCGCAAAGAATCTGGATGCTGGCGGGCGCGACCCTGCTGCAAACAGCGGCGGCGTTGTTCTTTTTTCTAGTGCTGGGTATGGAGCATCATCTCATGGGTGGTCTGAAGTTCATTCCCGTTAGATGGTCCTTGGGTGTTGCGGCGCTGCCGATGGCGGGGGCTTTGCTGGCGTGGCACCAGTATCGATCCTATACGCAAGTGCTGCGGCTGGAGCGGAGCAAAGGCAAGGGCTGCGAGGTGCCAGCACCAGAGATGGCGAGGATGAAGTGAAGGCGGCGCACTGACTTCTCGCGGTTGTTTCATTGCGAGAAGTTTGTCAGTGAGGGTGCGAGACCGGAACCGCCTGAAGGCGGGACTGCAAAACGTGGTCTGCGGACTGCGGGGCGCTGAGCGGGTGTGGAGCTGAAGCGATTATCGGTGCCGCGTTGTGTATTCGGAGCTCAGCGCGAGAGCGGAGTGGAAGGATCGAGTTCGAGTTCGAGTTCGAGGATGAGGAGGGAACTCGATTACTCGATGTCTTCGCCGGGATCGTCGAGGGCGTGGGCTTTGAGGTCTTCGAGGTCGACCCATTCGAGGGCGGATTCGTGAGTGGCGGAGAGGGAGACGGGGGGAGCGCAGCCGGCATCGAGGGCTTCTTTCCAACGGGTGACACAGAGGCACCAGCGGTCGCCGGGTTTGAGGCCGGGGAAGTCCCACTGGGGAGCTGGAGTGGTGAGGTCGTTGCCGCTGAGGAAGGAGAAGTTCAGGAACTCTTCGGTGGCTTCGATGCAGACGGTGTGTTGACCGACATCTCCGGGACCGGTGCGGCAGTAGCCATCGCGGTAGAACCCGGTCATGGGTTTGCGGCAGCAGCAGGTGAGTGGTTTGAGGAGGACGTTGGTGCGCATGGGGCGATGGTGAGTGCGGGATTATGAATGCGGCGTGGTGAGAGTGCCAGAGGGTTTGAATGGGAAGGCCGAGAATTGACGATGGATTTGCGCGAGTAGTGCGGTGGAATATGTGCGAGCCGTGCGCGGAAGCTCGTGAACGAAGGGTTGTGGGATGCTTCTCGCCTACCTCCGGCAGGCGCTCCTAAACTGGGAAGTTTGGGGCGCATAGTCCGGTGGTTCTCGCTCGCCGAGCCTCGCTGCACCACCGGCTAATATCCGTGCTCCCTCCGGGAGCGCCAGACGCAGGAGTGTCGCATGTAAAAGATAACGAAAGTGGAGTGCCCGTCTCAAGGACAGAAACGACTGAAAGGACACCCAATCCAATCATTGCGAGAAGACTTGATGCTCAATGTCATTAAGTTAGAATTTACAACGCGAATGGCCACGAATGACCGCGAATTCAGAGGAATCCTGAAGTCTGAAATTCGTGAAAAATTCGCGGCTGTTCGTGCTCATCCGCGTTGTAAAACACCCACCTTGGCGGTCGGTTCTGCTTAACTTAACGACATTGACTTGATACTGGGCATGCGAACGATGCAACCAACCTAGTCCAACTCTCAAAAGTCTTGTCACATTGCCCGGGCGGCGGAGCGGCCCCATTGGCTGCGTCGTGTGCTTGCCTGTTATTTCCAAATAGCAGGTGGCGCACTCTCCTTGCCACTGGGGCCGCTGCGCTCGCCAGTTCAAAATGACAATCTTTTTGAGAACGGGTCTAACAACAAGCCGATAGTGGGTGTGTTTTGATCGCTTTGAATCAAGGGTGCTTCCAGGATGGGCCTGTGGGTTCGGCGGCAGGGGATGGAACGACGTTTGGCTGCTCTTTGTCGGTCTGGTTGTCCTTCATGGTGACACCATCCACGGCGCATTTGATTTCGAAGGGCTCGGCTTTGTTGGTCTGGATGTGATTGCCACTGATCTCGGTTTCGAGCGGGGGGAGAGTGGCTTTTTTGTCGCCGCTCATGCCGATGAGGATGTTGTGTTTGCAGTTGATGAAGGTGTTATTGGTGACTTTGGCGCGTTTGACTTGGAAGTAGCCGTTGGGGACTGAATCGGGGATGCCGAGCATGATGCAGAGGGCGCTGCGTTCGTCGTCGCCGGTGAGATTTTCGAAGCGGTTGTTGGTGACGGTGTGGTCTTCGCCGATGATGCGGACGCCGCCGGTGCCTTTGGCTCCGTCGCCGATGAAGGTGTTGTGCTCGACGGTGCAGGCGTTGCCGTGGCGGAGGGTGAGGGTCCCGGAGACGCCTTTGAAGGTGTTGTGGCGGTAGAGATTGCCGCAGGATTTGTTGGAGATGCACTCGGCTTCGCCATCGCATTTCTCGAAGAGGTTGTGCTCGACGATGCAGGAGGCGGTTTGCATCGAGGTCTTGCTGTCGCCGAGGCGAATGGTTTCGCCGCCGTTCTTGCCGAGTCTCTGGCGGGGGCCGAAGTGATTGTGATCGATCTGGTGCTTGCCCTGTTCTTTGGATTCGTTGGAGAGCCAGACGACCATGGTGGTGCCCTGGGTGGTTTTGCCGGCGATGTAGCAGTGGTCCACGCGATTGCGCGCGCCGTAGATGGAGACGAACTGGGAGGAGGCTGTGGAGGCGAGCTGGGTGTCGTTGGTGACGGCGCAGTTGGTGATGCGGGAGTCGCTGGCGAGTTGCTTGGAGTCTTTGCGGAGTTCGATGACTTGCTCGGCGGTGGGGTTCTGAAACCAGAGGCCGTCCACGATGATGTGGGAGCCGCCGACGGAGATGCGGGAGGTGCCGGTGAGGATGACTTTGCCGGGGGTCTGGGCTTTGATGGTGACTGGTTTTTCGGCGGTGCCTTCGGCGTGGATTTTCAGATGGGCATCGGCCCAGGTGCCGTCGTTGAGGATGAGGGTGTCGCCTGCGTTGATTGTTTGGGCGGCGGCGGCGAATGCGGCGGGATCGGCGATGGGGATGTCTCTTGCCAGAGCGGGGATGGCGAGGGCTAGGGCGAGGAGGGCGTGGCGCATGGGTGGACTATGAGAGACGGCGGGGGCTTGACGGCAAGTCTGGCTTTGCCAATACGGCCACGTTGGGGCCTTGTAGAAGTCGGCTTGCCAAACGGGGACCTGCCGTCACGTTGCCAGATGACAATTTCTTCCTGGAGAAACATGGGAGTTCGGAGCGTGGCAATTGCGGCATTTCACGCTGTGGCCATGGCTGGTCCAGCAGTCGAATTTGACGCGAACTTCTCCCCGGCGTTTCTGCCGAAGTCCCGACTGGATCTCAAGCCGGATGGTAAGGCCGGAGTGCTGGCAATCGAGATCGAGGAGCTTCGGGCCTCGGTCCCGGTGCGTGCGGAAGTCATGGAAGCGTTTGCACGCAAAGTGCAGCAGATCCCCGGCAAGCCTGCCGCCTATAACATGGGGCTGGACGGGTGCGATGTGACGCTACGGCTTAATGTGGCGGGCCAAGAGGTCTTTTCCGACCACGTCTGGTCTCCGACTCAAAAATCCGCGCCTGCGGAAGATGCGATGCTGCGCGCGCTTTATGCGGTGGTGGACCAGTCCGAAGTGCCTTCGCCGCAACGGGAGTATCTGGAGTTCCTCTTCGGCTACATGGACGACATTCAGCCCTTCTGGAAAAAGACCATTGGGTCAGACGGCGCGGAGGTGGTGCGGATGCGCGGCTCCATGTCGTCGAAAGACATTCCCGCCTTTCGAGCGCTGGTCAAAACACTGCCTGCTGATCGGGTCACTACCTTTGATGTGACCAATCTAGGCAGCACCGGCACCCTGTTTCACGAAGAAATACTGAAGTCCAGCAAGGAGCACCGCATCCTATGGCGGGCACGCGAGCCATGGTCAGAACTGCTCGGAAAGATCGGGGTGTCGAAGGAGACCATTCTTGAAGTCAAAGACTAACAGCTACAGAGCGGGTGATAAGTGTGGCGGCAGGAGGTTTCCGCATTGCGTTTGCTTTCGCAGGAGGGCTATTCATGCTGCGAGCTTATGAAGCCCAACCTTGTGTGGTTTGATATTCCGGCGGTCGATCTCGACCGGGCGATGCGTTTTAATTCGGCGGTGCTGGGGAGGGAGATGAAGGAGGAAAACTTTGGTGGGGTGCCTACCGCGATGCTGCCGACGGCGGATGGGGGGCAGCAGGGGTGCGTGGTGGTGGTGAAGGATTTCAAGCCTTCGGCAGATGGCGTCATGATTTACTTGGATGTGAACGGGCGGCTGAAGGAGGCGGTGGCTGCGGTGAGGGCGAATGGGGGGACGGTGCAGCAGGATGTTCACTCGATTGGTGAGTATGGATTTCGGGCGGAGGTGCTGGATTTGGAGGGGAACTGCATTGCGCTGCATGCGGAGACGGAAGGGTGAGTAGCCACATTGATTCACATAGCATTGCCAGCTGAAACCATGAAAACCGCGCCACTCATCATCGTCTTCTTTTCCGCAGTGCTTCTAATGGCGTGTAAAAGAGAAAAAAGTGCCGATACTCAGCCGGTGACTACCCAATGGAAATGCCCCCATTGCAATGAATGGCATTCTGATTTGCCTTTCATCTATGGCCCTTTGTATCCGGATCCCTATCTGGCGATTCCAGAGGAGGAACGTGAAAAGCGGACTCAGTTGGACAAGGATTTCTGCGTTATCGATGACAAGCAATTCTTTGTCAGAGGACATCTTGAGATTCCAGTCCGCGATTCCAAGGAAACTTTTGCCTGGGATGTCTGGGTTTCGTTGAGCAAACCAAACTTTGACCGGACCATCAACCTCATGGAGACGGCCTGGAGGGAGAAGGAGCCTCCCTATTTTGGATGGCTATGCACAAATCTTTCCATCTATCCCGATACAACGAATCTCAAGACGCTGGTGCATACGCAACCTGTTGGTCGTGTGCCGATCATTGAATTGGAAGCAACCGACCACCCGTTGTCCGTGGAGCAAAAAAAGGGAATCACTCTGGACAGGGTGAAGGAGATTGCGGCCTTGATTCTGCATGACGATTACAAGCCGGAGAAACGACCTGAAAAGTAGCATGCGCGAGGGAAGAGACCGGAGTTTTCCAGGCCACCTTGTGTGGGTGCGGGCGTCGGGAAACGCGCGTGCCGCACATGGAATGTGCGGACTACTCCACGATGGATGGGTTCAAATTTGCCGGACGTGCGGAAGGAGGCGATGGGGACTTTTACGCGTCGGGTGTGGCGGGGCGCTGGTCGACAGACAGGAGTGTCTATCGTACTTCTGAATCAGAGCGACACGCCGCGTTTCCGGGGGAAGAAGTCGTCTTGGCCGAGGGAGACTGCTTTTGGGGGTGTAGGTGCCGGTTAGGGGGGCCGAGGCGTGTGGTGAAGAGCGTCCTGTTGCAGCAGCCGCCGGTGAGGGCGGCACTGGCGGAGAGATCGGAAAGGGCGACGATGGCGCTGTCGGCAGGGTGGGTTTGGAGGATGGGGGCCGCAGTGGGGCAGGAATGAAGCGTGGGCGGATGAGGGGAAGGCAGAATTTTGAACTTTGCTCTTTCTGCCAGACCGGGTTAGATCGGGAATATGCTCGAAATTAACAATCTCTCCCACGTTGTTCCCGGAAAAGGCAAGGAACCGCTGCGCGTGCTGGAACAAGTCAGCTTCATGGCGCCTGGCGGGCATGTGCTGGCGCTGATCGGGCCTTCGGGCAGTGGCAAGACGACGCTGCTGCGCATTCTGGCCGGATTGACGGAGCCGGAGGCGGGCACGATCACTTTTGGAAAGCGGGATCTCATCAAGCAGCCGCTGTATGCGAACCAGCTTGGCTGGGTGCCTGCGGAAGATGATAATTTGATCGAGCACCTGACGGTGCGGGAAAATTTGATCAGCGCGGCGATGCTGCGTGGGGCGGGCCGGACGCGTGACGAAGTGCTCTCACGGGTATCGCATGTGCTGGTGACGGTGGGTCTGGAGAACATCGCGACGGAGCGCACTGCGGCGCTGGCGCTGCCGCAGCGGCGCAGGCTGAAGCTGGGGCTGGCGCTGGTGGCGGACCCGGTGATCGTGCTGTGTGATGATTTCACCGTGGGGCTGGATGTGCGCAGCGAGCGCGAGTTTGAGGCGCTGCTGAAAATGGTGGCGACGGACCGACCAGACCGGATTGTGATTCATGCCACGGACTCGCTGTCCAATCTGGGCGCGTATGACACGGTGGTAGTGATGCATGAAGGCTATGTGGCCTTCCATGGTCCTGCACGTGCCGTGCCGCACTACTTCACGGTGCCGACTTATGATGAAGTTTACGCGCGTCTGGCGAAACGCCCCGCGCAGCGCTGGGGCGACTCATGGATGAAGCACCGCGATGCGTACTATGCGGCGTTCAAGCTCGGTGGTGGCGTGGCAGAGAAGCTTTCCGCCGCCGAGGAAGACCCAGGCGATGAAGACCGCACGATCATCATGAAGCAGAAGGGCGATGATGACGCAGATGAGGTCAAAAAGCCCGCCGAAACCGAGGTGCGGCCGATCATTCCGCTGCCGGGCATCTTCAGCCAGGCGCAGCATCTGGTGAAACGCCGCTGGTCGCTGCTGCGCCGTACTCCGCGGGAGTGGATCATGCACGCCTCGCTGTTGGTAGGTGCACCGGCCATCGCCGCGCTGCTGCTGCTGCCCAATTTGAAGGGGCTGAAGGAAATGCGCGGTGGCAGCACCGCCGCCGAGGTGGTCTGGCCGGCGGCGCATGCTGTGTCGATGATTGTCCTGATTCAGATCTTGCTGGTGATGTTCATGGCCGTACGCCTCGGCGCACGAGAGATCGCCGGGCGACGTGCGATTTACGAGCGCGAGCGCATTGGAGGTGTGAGCCCCGCAGCATGGCTGATCGGGTCCCTGCTCTTCATGCTGCCGATCATTCTGGTGCAGAGTATCTGGATGGAAATGTTTCTAGACATCGTTTCCGGCAAACTGCCGGGCGATGGCACGGCCAAGCTGCTGCTGCCAGCGCTCTCGGGCGCTGCGTTTGCGGCGCTGTGCCTGGGGATCTCTGCCAACGCAGGAAGCAAGGAGCGCGCGCACAGCATCTCGCTCACGCTGCTCTGCGCCAATGTCCTGTTCTGCGGTGCGCTGCTGGGCTTTCCGAAGATTCTGGGGCATGTGGTGCACCCGTTTATCACAGCGCACTACGGCTGGTCGGGCATCATCGACTCGCTGGAAAAGACCGCCTATTTCACACCCATCGACAAACTGGTGAAGACCTGGTTTGCCACACCGGATCTCGCGCTGATCATGCTCGGGGTGCATTTCCTCGTCGGCGTGGTGCTGACTTACGTGGGATTGCGTCGGCGCGCGTGATGCCGTCCTGCCATCACAATTTGTGCTCAACGGCGCAACTCTGTGATGGGTTCATTCTTGTCAAATTCCAGCTCTTCGCAACTGCCGTAAATGTGGTTTATCAACTGATATGAGAGCGACATTTACATGCCTTCTTTTCATTTTTTCTGTGCTAATACCTGCACTGGCAGGCCCCAAAGCGGCAGACATTGAGCTAAGAACCCATGTCGTGAAAAAAGTTCGCTCTAAATATGGAGATGATCTTCAAGTCATCTCATTTCAGCACAAAAAATCGCAACTACTCCTATGTGTGCGACAGGGGTTGCTGGTATCAATAGCAGTGATACCGCCCAAAGAGCAAAAATTAAAATCGCTAAGTATAAATGCAATTCTTGTCAATGGAACCAAGACATACCAAGGACTAGTCGATCATGTTATACCGGTCACCCTCATCACAAAGTCACCGACCTTTGATCAAGACAACATCTCGACCACAGGCATTTTTAATGTGTGCTTCGACGTATCGCCCTACAATTTGAAGATTGGGTCTGAGGCTCCAACAAAAATCATCACTGAATTTTTTTGTTACCCTATGAACAAAGAGAATAACACCTCGGGTGTTTTTGAAATTGTCATTCAAAACAATGAGGTCAGTGTTGATGTGAGCAAGGAACAAGGTGCTGTAGAGTGAAATGGCGGAAGATGGCGTCAGGCTGCCACGTGCACGACTGGTGAACTCGGCGGCCTCAAAAAAGCTGGAGATGCATCCGTTTGATGCTCAGCATATGACAGCCAAACAATTAACATGAAAGCTTATCTATTCTGTCTGTTTTATGCTGGTCAGCTTATCTCGAGTGAGCTGCCCCAGGGAATTTCAAAATATTATGAAATAAATGAAGGAAGCAGAACTCTTGTGATGTCAGTTGCCGAAGAGAGCCAATTGGGAGAGCGCCGAAAAACCAAGCTAACACCAACTGAACTGCTCAGGTTCTTCCCTGAAAAAAACAAAACAGCTTTTGCCAGTGAGAATGAACAAGAAATTGTTGTGGCCGTCATCGTAGCGCAAAAATTGTTTGTTTATGGCAGGGACTGGAGCGCCCCTGAGGATTATCGTTTTAGTTTTCGGGGGCAATGGCTTGATAATGATGGCCAGAATCTGGGCGATGTGTTTAGCTTCAAAAATCCTTGCCCCCAGCTTAGTCCCACGCTCAAGCTCGTCTTCAGGAGTCAAAACAATATGAAGATGAGCCGAAGAGGAGGAATTGGTTTCATTTGCTACGATTTGACTCAACAAAAGCCTGAAGAGGCCCGCTTTCTTAAGATCCAAGTGAGGGAAAAGAAATGGTCAAATTTTAACTTCGTGATGGAGTTGCCAGCAGTTCAGTGAAGAAACACAATCATTGCGGACATAAATAAAGCCTGTTTCTTGCACTCTTTCGTCGCAGGCTCTTGACGGGGCTTGACCGTTGACCTCTTCTTGATCAGACCCGCCGATCTTTCCAACCACCCATGCCGCTCAATTTTGTCCGCTTCAAGCACGCCCGGTTCTCCGCTCGTTTTCCTGATACGTTCCGCTATTCGCGCTCGCACTACTGGATGGCGAAAGTGGAGGGTGAAACGGATCTATGGCGAGTCGGATTCACCAAATTCGCCACGCGCATGCTGGGTGAGCTGGTGGACTGTGAGTGGAAGCCTGCAGAGGGTGGTCCTGTGGCACCTGGCGACAACATTGGCTGGGTGGAGGGATTCAAGGCGGCGTCCGATGTGTATTGCGTGATGAACGGGGCGTTTGCGGGTGGGAATCCGGAGCTGAAGGTGGATGCGTGCATTGTGCGCAGTGATCCGTATGAGCAGGGGTGGCTGTACAGCGTGCGGGGTGAACCGGAGGCGGAGAGCATGGATGTGAATGGGTATATTGAGCTGCTAGGTGGGACGATTCAGAGGATGGCGGAGGAGGGGCATGGGGAAGAAGGGGCGGAGGAAGCCTGAGGGAGGAGAGGGACAATCAGATGGGGAGACAATGAGATCCTGGCATTGCCGTTCGCGCAGGTTTGTGGTGATAAGGATGGTGCTGGCATGCCTCCGGCATGCGCCCGTGGGAGAGGGCTGGGCGAATGCGCATTCCAGGGGTCTTCGACCCCTGGCTACCCGCTGTGATCCCCTTCGGGGATCGAGGAATGGACGGCCTCATCCAGCATGAAGATCATGGCGCTCTAGTGCGATTCTTAACTGCATGCAGAACCCGGACCGCACTCGGAGAGTGCGGCCCACTCCACGCTGGAGCTACGGGTGCGTGGGGTATTGCGGGGCATTTTGCAGCAATCGGAGCTTTCTCTGCAGGCAAGAGTGCCTGCATCACTTGCCGAGGAGGAAGGCAAGGAGATCGGCCATTTGGTCTTTGGTGATGGCGGCTTCGAGGCCGACGGGCATGAGGGTGTGATCGAGGGATTTCATTTCCTTGATGGCGGTGCGCTGGATGGTTTCCTTGGCTCCGCCCATCATGGCGAGGACAATGGCATCACCAGTCTCGCTTTGGATGAGGCCGGAGAGGGTGCGGCCGTCTTTGGTTTCGACGGTGTAGGCGCTCCAGCGGGCTTCGAACATGCGGTTGGGGTCGAGGATGTCGGAGAGGAGGCCTTCGGGGGGCTTCACTTTGACGTCGGAGAGAGGAGGGCCGACATCGACACCGAGGGTGCCGTGCTTGTGGCAGGTGATGCAGATGGTGGCGAAGACCTGCTGACCTTTTTGGGCGTTCCCTTTCATGGTGGTGGCGACCATGTAGTCCTGCACGACTTTAGCGCGGTCGCTGCTGGCTTCGCCGAAGAGTTTCTTGGCGAGTGTGGGCATTTCGCCGGTGCCGCGCTGGTAGCGCCAGCGGGTTTCGACATCGACCCAGGCGGTGGGGAACTCGCCCGCTTCCATGCGTTTGAACAGAGCGAGCGCGGTGGTGGCGTTGGCGGTGAGGACGGGGACGAGGTCGCGCTTCAATGCGGGGCCGGCTTTGGGCAGGAGTTCATAGATGAGCGGCGAGGTGGTGGTGGCGGGGTATTTCTTCAGCAGGGCGAGTGCGGCGGTTGTTAGTTCCGCAGGCTGGTTGGTGGTGAGCAAGGTCTTTACCACGGGCTGCACGGCATCCCATTTGCGCTGGCCGAGGAGGGGCATGACGGCGAGGCGTTGGTCGAGGGGTGCCTTATTGTCAGCGATGACTTCGTCCACCTTTAGAAGCAACACATTGATTTCCTTCGCTGCATCCTCAAAGCCAGGAGGCGGCTTGGAGACGAATGCCGCGAGCGATTTCACACCCAGCTTACCGCCGGATTTGGGCAGACCTTCTGCAAGGCCTTGGAGAAGCGCGGGTTTCCACCAAGTTAGGGTTGAGGGCGTGATTCTCACCGAGTTCATCGCAGACCAGAAATCATAGTTGGCGAGCTGTGATTGCCCGGCTTGCGAAGAGCTGATCCGAGCAAGGTTTTTAACAAAGTCAGCCTTTGACGCGGTCATTGTTGATGAGGCTGGCTGCTTCACAAACCAATCGAGGATCACTCCAGCGGTGGCTTCATGATCTTCGGTCATGGCCGCCAATAGAACTGCTTTAAAGATCCACGGGTCATCCGAAAAGCGAGCCAGAACACGCTGAATCAAATCCGCGTTCAACCTCGTTGGCCTAGCTGTCGATTGACAAAGCGATAAGAAGGCGATGCGAGTGAGATCACTATTTTCCATCTTAAAAAAGTCATCAGTGGCATGCCAGGTATAAAAATCTGTAAAGCAACCGGACAGCACTTCAAACAATCGAGCGTCATCTAGAATGCGATACGAGTTCGGCTTTCCAGCTTTGTCGATGATGTCACGGAGTTTTTCATCGGTGTGGCGGCGATAGAGAGTGGAGACGACTGAATAGAAATGGATGTCGAAGAGCGTCGATGCTGACTGTTTCACCGAGGCGGCTGCAAAAGAGGACAATTCCTCCGGCGGTAGTGTCGCAAGCAACCGCTGCGCCGTCTCGCGCTGCCATGCGTTTTCGTTCCCGAGCCACTCAACGAGTTTATCTATCTCCTTCGGTGCGGCTTCCACCTTTGGTGCTTTTTTGCCCTTAGGCACCACACGCCAGATGCGGCCTTCGTTTTCGCCTTGGCGCATGTCGTGGGTTTTGACGAACTCTTCGGGGAAGAAGCGGGCGTGGTCGATCCAGCGGCGGTAGATGTCGCAAATGTAGATGGCACCGTCGGGGCCGGTGGTGAAGTTGACAGGGCGGGACCATTCGTCGCTGCTGCGGAAGAATTCGGTGCGGTCGCCAATACGGGTGGCTTTGAGAGATGCGCCGTTGGGGGTGATCTTGTAGCGGGTGACGAGCTGGCCGGTGGGATCGGGGACGAAGACGTTGTTTTTCAGCTCGGGCATGAGTGGGCCGCGATAGACGCCGAGGCCGGAGCAGGCGGTGTTGGTGCCGGCGTGGGCGTCTGCGGTGGTGTGGGTGATCTGAAGCGGGAAGACGCGGGTCTCTGCGCCGAAGGGAGCGATGTCCTCGTAGTTCTGCGTGATGCCTGCATTGGGATTGCGCAGCATGGCCTCGTAGGGCATGACGGTGAACATGAGGGGATTGCGATTCGAGCAGTAGAAGTGGTGGCCGTAGTCATCGAACGCGCCGCCGTACTGGCCTTTGCCACCAGTGAGGGTGATCTTGTCGGTGCGGGGGTCCCATTTGAAATTGCTGCCGGGGATGTTCACGACATCGGTGGGATTGTCGGCGGGGTAGATCTCGCGGGCATCGAGGCCGTTGTTGAAATGGACGCAGCCGTCGAGGCCCCAGCGCGGGGCGCTGACCTGGAGCTGGGCGTGCTTGGGATTGAAGCCTTTGATGAGGGATTTGATCTCGTCGGCCTTGCCATCGCCATCGGTGTCTTTGAGGAAGAGAATCTGTGAGCGGGTGGTGGCGATGAGGCCGCCGTTGTAGGGGAGGAGGCCCTGCACGTTGTCCATGTGATCGGCAAAGGTGACGGCTTTGTCCATGCGGCCGTCGCCATTTTCATCGGTGAGGAGCTGGATGCGGGAGAGCCAGGGATCTCCGGCGACTGGAGGGCCGAGGGGGTAGTCGCGCATGTCTGCGACATACATGCGGCCTTGCGCATCCCAGGTGCATTCGACGGGGTCGAGCACGAGGGGCTCGGCGGCGACGAGCTGGACTTCGTAGTCACCATCGAGCTGGATGCGCTTGAGGGATTCTTCGGGAGAGAGTGCTTTGGACTGGCCATCGCGCACGGCACCGATGTCGCTGCCGCCGCTGGCCTGGATGGCGCTCCACTTTTCTTTGAATTCGCCGAGGGGATACAATTCGTAACGGCGCACGAGCATTTCTGCGCCTTCGGTTTGGAGGAGGATTTTGCCTTCGGCGGGTTTGCAGTCGAAGGCTTCGTTCACCATCGCGCCATTGACGAAGTATTGAAGTGTGTCGCCTTTGGCGATGACTTCGAGGCGGTTCCACTCGCCGGAGGGTGATTCGACATCTTCACGGCCGCGGAAGCCGACCTTATCGGCCCAGTCCACATCGCGGTGTTTCCAGTTGATGCGGCCTTTGGTGACGGTCTGGCGTGGCTCGCCTTTCTTCCAGATTTTTTCTTTGTCGCGGTCGAGGGTGAACTCGGCGGAGAGGGAGGTGGTGAGTTCTTTGCCATCGGCCAGTGTGGGCGAGAGCACGAGGATGTCGCCGACGCCGCCTTCGATGATCTGGGCTTCGATGCTGGCCATCCAGGTGTCGGTGTAAGCGCCGTGGGGGCCGTAGGCGTGGAGGAGGAGGCCGTTGTCTTTGGCGGCTTTTTCGCGTTTGCCCCAGGTTTTGGTGCCCCACTTGAATTCGATGACGAGGTGGTAGTCGCGGAAGTTTTCCTTGGTGGCAACGTAGCCGTAGCCACGGCCGCTGATGTGGAAGGTGCCGTCTTTGTCGAATGTCCAGATGTCCTTGGGATCGTCGTGGAAATCGGCCTTGGGGTTGACGTGGTGCTCGACGTTGCCGGATTTGATGACGTCGAGGAGATTGAGCTTGGTTTTGACGGGCTCGATGGCGGAGAGATGGCCTACTGAACACACGAAAAACACGGAAAGGAGTGAGAGGATACGCATGAAGTGAGTACGGCGAGGGTTAGCGTATCATTACGGCGTGGGGGGCGGTGATGCAGACACGATTGAGGCCAAACTTGGTGCTTTTGTGATGGGGGGGGACACGAGGGGTGTCGCATCGCCCAACCCCATGCTGCAATGGCTTCGCCATCGGTGGGGTAATTGAAGTGGGCTCAGGGCGGCGCGACCGGAACCGGCTGAAGCCGGGACTACAATACGTGCGCTGTGGACTGCGGGGTGATGGGGGATTTTCGCCCTGTGACTTCAAGCTATGTGGCACTGCTTTGGTATGCGCTGTGGGTAGCGCGACCGGAACCGGCTGAAGCCGGGACTACATTACGTGTGCTGTGGAGTGCGGGGTGATGGGAGGATTTTGGCCCTGTGACTTCAAGCTATGTGGCACTGCATTGGTATGCGCTGGGTAGCGCGACCGGAACCGGCTGAAGCCGGGACTGCATTACGTGTGCTGCGGTGATTCCAGAACGAGCTGAAGCTCGGGAGTACTTTGTTCCTGCTCAGGAGAGCTTGTTGCGGAAGTCGGGGTAGCCGAATTTGCGGACGACGCGGTAGTCTTGAGTGGCGGGATCGTAGATGGCGATGTCGGGATGAGGGACGCCATTGAAGGTGGTGGTTTTCACCATGGTATAATGTGCCATGTCGGCGAAGACGAGGCGCTGACCGATGCGGAGGGGCTCGGGGAAGGAGAAACCGTGGAGGACATCGCCAGCGAGGCAGGACATGCCGCCCATTTTGTACTCGTAAGGGTGCTCTCCGGGAAGGCCTGCGCCAAAGATGTGGGGGCGGTAGGGCATCTCGAGGGTGTCCGGCATGTGGGCGGTGGCGGAGATGTCGAGGATGGCGGTGGGAGTGGGGGCCTCGATTATGTCCTGGACTTCGGCGATGAGGTAGCCGGTGTTCAGGCCGGCGGCTTCGCCGGGCTCGATGTAAACGTCCTTGCCCCACTTTTCGCGGAAGGTGCGGAGGACGCGGATGAGAAGGTCCACATCGTAGTCTTTGCGGGTGATGTGGTGGCCGCCGCCCATGTTGACCCACTGCACCTGCTCAAGGAGGCGGGGGAAGCGTTTTTCGACGGCGGCGACGGTGCGGTCGAGGACATCGGAGTCTTGTTCGCAGAGGGCGTGGAAGTGGAGGCCTTCGATGCCGGTGAGGTCTTCGCCTTCGAGGAGGTCGGAACGAATGCCGAGGCGGCAGCCGGGGGAGCAGGGATCGTAGAGGGAGACTTCGACTTCGGAGTGCTCGGGGTTCACACGGATGCCGGGGCTGGGCGCGTGGCCGGTGGCGGCTTTGGCGGCATCGAGCATGGGTTTGAATTTCCGAAACTGGGCGAGGGAATTGAAGCTGAGATGATGCGAGATAGGGATGATGTCGCGCATTTCATGCTCTTTGAATGCGGGTGCATAGACGTGCACTTCTTTGCCGAATTCCTGGGCGAGCAGTGCCTCGTTCAAGCCGCTGGCGCAGCAGCCGCTGAGGTATTCGCGCATGATGGGGAAGACGCTGAACATGGAGAAGCCCTTGAGCGCGAGCAGGACGCGAGCGCCGGATTCACTCTGCACGTGGGCGAGTTTTTCCATGTTCTTCCGCAGCAGCGCGACGTCCACCACGTAGGCGGGGGTGTCGATAGCGTTGATGTCGAATGCGGGGGCGGGCTGCTCGTAAACGTGCGGAGGCGTGAAGTCGGTGGATGCCATGGGGGCGTGGAGAATAGCGGCCCCTACCCGCCTCGCAAGGGTCTGTCGTGCGTTGTTCGTGGGTCAGTGTGACGAAACGTACACAGACACGCTCAAGCGTGAACGACATGACCGATCATCGTTGCACTTTCGCATCACCGGAGTGGAGAAGGATGCATGGGATTGGCGGACGATCTCCCGCGTCCCTTCAGGACGCGACCTTCGGTGAGCAATGGTTATTTTCATGACCCAGGGCTTGCTGCGCTGCGCCCTGGGCTGAGTCCGGCGGCCCTTCAGGCCGCGAGTACGGGCCGTGAATGGTTTAGATATAGCAGTTCACAAAACACATTTCCGTTTAGCAGGCTGTCTCTGGCGAGAAAGTCATGGACTCCGCCGGCGGCTGGCTGGGGACAGCAAGCCCTACCCTCGCTGGGCTGGCGGGTGCCCGGCGCGAGGGAGGGAGGCTCGTCCTCATGCTGCCAAGACTGGATCTCAAACTTTGGGGCTGCTGTCAGGCATTCCGTGAGAGCAACCCCAGTTAATTGATGGTGCAAAACAGAGGCCAGACGGCCTTAGCGAACGACACGTGCGCCGCCGCCGCCGATGGTCTTTTCGACTTCCTTGCGAGTGGCCATGGAGGTGTCGCCGGGGGTGGTGGAGGCGAGGGCACCGTGGGCTGCGCCGTATTCGACTGCCTTCTGGGCATCGTTGAACTCCAGGAAACCGAACTGCACGCCAGAGGCGAAGCTGTCGCCGCCGCCGACGCGGTCGAGGATTTCGAGGTCGGGATACTTGCGGCTCTCGTGGAACTTGCCGTCGTGCCAGAGGATGGCGGACCAGTCGTTGACGGTGGCGGTCTTCACGCCGCGCAGCGTGGTGGCAGCCACCTTGAAGTTGCTGAATTCCTTGACGGCGGTTTCGATCATGGCCTTGAAGGCATCGAGTTCGATCTTGGAGATGTTGTGGTCCACGCCCTTGACCTCGAAGCCGAGGGAGGCAGTGAAGTCCTCTTCATTGCCGATCATGACATCGACGTATTTTGCGATCTCGCGATTGACCTCCTGCGCCTTCTTGAGGCCGCCAATGGTTTTCCAAAGGGAGGGGCGGTAGTTGAGATCGTAGCTGACGATGGTGCCGTGCTTGTTGGCGGCCTTGACGGCTTCGACGGTGAGTTCGGCGGTGGTCGCAGAGAGAGCCGCGTAGATGCCGCCGGTGTGGAACCAGCGCACGCCGAGTGTGCCGAAAATATGATCCCAGTCGATGTCGCCGGGCTTGAGCTGCGAGGCGGCGGTGTTGCCGCGATCAGGATTGCCGACGGCACCGCGGATGCCGAAGCCGCGCTCGGTGAAATTCAGGCCATTGCGGACATTGCGGCCGATGCCGTCGTCTTCGCGCCACTGGATGAAGTCAGTGGCGACGCCGCCCTGCATGATGAAGTCTTCAATGAGATGGCCGACTTCGTTGTCCACGAAGGCGGTGACGACGGCGGTCTTGTAGCCGAAGCATTTTCTGAGGCCACGAGAGGTGTTGTATTCGCCGCCGCCTTCCCAGGCCTGGAACTGACGGGCGGTGCGAATGCGGCCCTCGCCGGGATCGAGACGGAGCATGACTTCTCCGAGTGAGATTTGATCGAAGGCGCAGGATTCGCGAGGTTTGATGGTGAGGCTCATGATTGGGAAAGGGGCGGGATATTGGCTGAAGGTGGAAAGCTGTAAACTGGGAACTCAGAAGGTGTTGGCCTGGGCATGCGGCTTCTCGCCGGCGAGGAAAAGGGTGAGGTTTTCGACAGCGCAGCAGGCCTGGCGCTGCACGCTCTCGTGGGTGCGGGAGCCGATGTGCGGCGTGACAATGCAGTTCGGCAGTGTGAGCAGCGGGTGATCTGCCTTCGGGGGTTCGACGTCCAGCACGTCGGTGCCGTAACCGGCGACCTGACCGGACTTCAGGGCGGCAACCATGTCGTCGGTGTGGACGATCTCACCGCGTGCGCAGTTGAGGATGATCACGCCCTTTTTCATCTTGGCGATGGAAGCGGTGCAGATCATGTCCTGCGTTTCAGGCGTGAGGTTGGTGTGCAGGGAGAGGTAGTCCGAGCAGGCGAAAACTTCATCGAGGGTGGCGGCGCGCTTCACGTTGTACTGAGCGGCAAATTTTTCGTCCCAGTAGAGGTCGTAGCCGACGACTTCCATGCCGAAGGCGCGGGCGCGGATGGCGACTTCCTTGCCGATGCGGCCGAGACCGACGATGCCGATGGTCTTGCCCATGACCTCGTGGCCGGTCTTGCGTTTCCAGCCGCCGGAGCGAGTGGAGTCGGTGTGGAAGTAGAAGTTTTTCTCGAGGGCGAGGAGCAGCAGAAAGGTGTGCTCGGCCACGGTGGTGTGATTGACGCCCGGGGTGAAGAGCACGGGGATCTTGTACTCGGTGGCGCTCTTGACGTCGATCTTGTCGAGGCCGATGCCGTATTTGCTGATGACCTTGAGGCGCGGGAGGGATTTTTCGATGACGGCGCGGGTGATGGCGTCATCGCCGCAGATGAAGGCGTCGAACTCACCGGCGAGTTCGAGCATGCGTGATTCGGGGAGCGGACCGCGTTCGCTGACGACCTCGAAACCAGCGGCAGTCATCAGGTCGTGATGGCGGCCGGGTGTGTCTTGGAATGACGTGGTGGTGAGGAGTACGCGGGTGGAGCTCATGAGGAAGGGTTGGGAGGGATGCAGATTTTGGCTGGGGAGGACGTCATAGCGGGTAATGGGGCCTCCGCATCCACGATAATAAGAAAAAGTGTTTTTCAACCCTTGAGGCCTTTTTCCTGAGTCTTAGACAAGCGGGCTTGCTTTTCTCTCGCCGGGCGTTCTGACAGGGTGTGAGAGGAGGTTTGCAGTGGTTTGCGATTGTTGAGCCCTGGCAAGCCACTGCAAACCGGGTTTATTCGTTGTCATCGTTGTCGGCAATTTCTGCAGCGGGCAAAATGAGGCTGGCCAGATGAGGTGGGGCATTTCATGGTGATGGACCATGAGCTTTCGAATTCTGACCGCCCTTGTTTTTGCTTCTGCAGCGCTGCACGCCGCTGATGTTTATTTCCCGCCACCGGACAGTGAAGGCGGCTGGCGTGAGGCGAAGGGGGAGAAGGAATGCCGGGAGCTGGGTGGGATGGATTTGGTGAAGCTGGAGCCTGCTTATACCATCACGGAGCGCTCGACGGGAAACGGCGGGCTGGTGGTGGTGCACAAGGGGTATCTGGTGTTTGAGAAGTACTTTGGCCGTGCGAGCCGCAACAGCAATCCGGACATGGCTTCCACAGGGAAGGCTTTTTGCAGCATCGCCTGCGGCATCATGCTGCATGAGTTCAAGGACAAGATCCCTGAGGGGCTGGACACGAAGGTGTTTACTGAGAATTATCTGCCGGAGGCTTTTCCGCTGAATGACCCGCGCAAGGCGGAGATCACACTGGGGCAGCTGCTGTGCATGACGGGCGGCTACTGGGGCGAAGGGCAGACGCCGACGGGGTATGTCAAAGGTGATCCGAAGGCGCAGCAGCTCAAGGCGGTGCCGGGGCAGAACATCAAGGACCTGGACAAGTCATCGCTCAATGTGCCGCTGTGGACGAATCCGGGTGCGGGGTATTCGTATTCCTCCCCTTCCCCGCACATTGCGAGCATTGTGCTGCGGCATGTGACGGGCATGGAGCTGAAGGATTACATTGATGCGCGGCTGGCGAAGCCGCAGGGCTGGGGTGC
The DNA here is from genome assembly GCA_027490195.1 of Verrucomicrobiaceae bacterium. GTDB lineage: Bacteria > Verrucomicrobiota > Verrucomicrobiia > Verrucomicrobiales > Verrucomicrobiaceae > Prosthecobacter. The sequence goes on from JAIXYN010000006.1 coordinate 115,510, forward strand.
GTGGGACTACTGCCTGCACCGTGGTGACTACGTGATGCCGCATGCGAATGGCGCGGGCAGCACGGCGCTGCATGCGACGGATGCGTTGCGGATGGGCTACTGCCTGGCGCATGAGGGCAAGTGGAAGGACCAGCAGCTTGTGCCAGCGGATTACATCAAGAAGTGTCAGACGTGGAGTCCGTACAATCCGCACACGCCGTTCTCGCTGCAGTTTGAGCACAATGCGGACGGGCACGTGGCGGGTGCGCCGAAGGATGCGTTTTGGAAATCGGGCGCGGGTGGTTTTTGTTTGTATGTGGTGCCGTCGCTGGACCTGGTGATTTACAAGCTGGGGGGCAAGGACGGTCAGTATGATCCGACGCTGACGCGGATACCGCAGCCGGAGCAGAAGCATGATCGTGACAACTGGCAGCCGATTCCAGGGAATGCGTTTATGGAGGGAAGCGGTGCGGCTTCGTTGAACCGGGTGCTGGAGATGGTGTGTGCAGCGGTGAGGTATGAGTAGGTGATAAGCGGGAAGGTGCTCCAGTTGCGGCGCAACTGGGCTACTTTGCTGGCGCTGTTTTCGGCTGGTTTATGGTTAGGCGCAGGCTAGGGAGATTGCGAGGGCGCTGGTCGACGGGCAGGAGTGCCCATCGTACTTTTGGCAAGGGGTAGATGATTGACAGATCGAGCGCGCGACGCCTGTTGTTTGTTTCCCATGAAGTTTTGCTCGTTCCTCGCGCTCCTGTCTTTTGCCACCTGTTCGATTGCTGCGGACAAACCTGCGAAGCCCAAGGTGGCGGAGGCTCCTGCTGCGCCGTCGCCGTGGGGGGATTTTGTGGAGAAGGATTTTCCGTTTTTCAGCAGTGTGCTGGATGCGCGGGAGGTGGGTGAGGGTTTTCCGAAGGACAATCTGACGCCGCGTGGGATTGTTTTGAATCTGGGGCACAATTTGTGGGCGTGCTTTGACACGGATTTGCTGCGCATTGCGTGCATCTGGGAAGGCGAGGCTGGGAAGCCGCCGGTGAGTGCGGAGGCGCTGGCGCCGGGGTCGTATCATGTGGCCGGACAGAAGACGAAAGATGGGCAGGATTTTCTGCCGAAACCGATTGGCAAGGCGTGGCTGGCGAACGGGATTTATCCGGGGTGGCAGGTGGGGGAGAAGCCGAGCTTTGTGGATCCGCGTGAGCCGACGGCGAGTCCGGAGGAGGTGGGGAGAGGAAGCCTCTCGAACTCACATTTTGAGTCAATTCTTATCGCCAAAGATGGAAGTGTTTCCTTACAATATAAGGTTGGCGACGTTGAGATTACAGAACGTGTCTTGGTTTTGAAAACTGACACTGCCGTTTCTGTTGAACGACACATCTCTGTGGCCCCTCATCGCGAGCCATTAACTTTAATGATCGGAAGGGATGCCCCACCAAGAGGCGGCGAGATTACAGCATTCGGCAGAACGTTCGGCATTGATGTCAAGGACCAGTCGACAACAATCAGCTCAGAAAGAGATTGTTTGTACATTGTTCTTTCTCCAACCAAACACCCGCTAGAATTCATAGCGGGCGCTAGAAACAAGGCATTGAAGACTCTCTCAGCGGGGCCGAACGGGATCATGGAATGGAGTGATGTTATCACCACCACTGCAACACTTTCAACCAAACCGGACGCTTATGTTAACGATGAGATTCCCCTGCCCCTCGACAATCCGTGGAAGCGGAATGTGAGGCTGGCGGATGTGGCGTTTTTGAATGACCAGGGGGATGCGGCGGGGGTGACGTTTGATGGGGATGTGTGGCTGATCTCGGGATTGAAGGGGGATTTGGAGAAGGTGACGTGGAAGAGGTTTGCGAGCGGGCTGCATGAGCCGATGAGTCTTGTGGTGAGGCGTGCCGCCGGAGATGGGAGATCGAAGATGGGAGATGCCGAGATTCTTGTCTTTGATCGCAATGGGATTTGGAAGCTGGTGGATACGAATGGGGACAGGGAGTGCGACCGGTATGAGATGTTCTGCAATCTTTTTGCGCAGACGGCGGAGACGCGGGAGTTTCCGAATTCGATGAAGCTGGGGCCGAAGGGGGAGCTGTATATTTCGAAGGGCGGGCAGGAAGGGACGACTTATGGGAAGCACAACGGGACGGTGATCAAGATCGCGGCGGATGGGAAGTCGATGGAGGTGATTGGGTATGGATTGCGGCAGCCGTTCATTGGGGTGAATCAAAAGACGGGGCTGGTGACGGCGAGCGATCAGCAGGGCAACTATGTGCCGTCCACGCCGCTGCATATTATTTCGGACCATCACTTCTACGGACATCTACCGACGATCGCGCCGAAGGAGAAGTATCCGGAGACGATCACGGAGCCGCTGACGTGGCTGCCGCATCCGGTGAATCCGAGCGGGGTGACGCAGACGTGGCTCATCGACGCGAAGATGGGACCGGTGAATGGAGAGCTGATTCACATCGGCTACAACCGGCCGGAGCTGTTTCGCGTGCTGATGAATTCGCATTTTGAAAAGCCGCAGGCGGCGGTGGTGAGCTTTAACCGGAATTTTGACTTCCCGACGCTGAATGCGGTGGTAAATCCGGCGGACGGACAGCTCTATGTGGTGGGCTTCCAGGTGTGGGGCACGGTGGTGAAGAAGATCAGCGGGCTGGCGCGCGTGCGCTACACGGACAAGCCGCGGGTGCTGATCAAGGAGGTGACGCCGACGGACAAGGGGCTGCTGCTGAAGTTCAATGCGAAGCTGGATGCGAAGCTGGCGACTGATCCTGACAGCTTCAATGGGGAGCGCTGGAACTACAGGCGCACCTTTGAGTATGGCTCTCCGCATTTGAAGCTGGATGGCAGCAGCGGGCAGGAATGGATGACGGCGAGTAGCGCCTACCTGAGCAAGGACGGCATGAGCGTGCTGGTGGGCTTTCCTGACATGAAGGCGGGGGCACACCAGATGCGCATCGGCTGGGGGCTGAAGAGCGTGGACGGTGACAAGGCGGAGAATACGGCGTATTTTTCACCGTGGGAGCTCATGACGTTTGATGCGAAGAAAGAAGGCTTTGATGAGAACCTGAAGGTGGACCTGACGCCACGCAAAGCGGCTGCGGTAGCGACGGTGAAGGCGACGGCGGAGGAAGGTGAGCGGCTGTATCAGATGTATGGCTGCATGGCGTGCCATAGCACGGACGGGACGCTAGTGGGCAAGGTGGGGCCAAGCTGGAAGGGGCTGTATGGCAGCGAGCGTGAAATCGCCAAAGGGCAGAAGGGCAAGTTCAAGGCGGATGAGGCTTATCTGCGGGAGTCGATCACGGCTCCGAGTGCGAAGGTCGTGAAGGGGTTTGAGAAGTTTGATACGGGGATGCCGATTTACTCGGGGATTCTGAATGATGGGCAGATTGAGAGTCTGATTTTGTATATCAAGAGTTTGAAGTGACCTCAGGGTGGCGAGGTGCCCATCTCCAAGGTGACGGGGTCTCCTGACCCCGTCTGCATTTCAAGGATTGGAGCGCGCTACACGGTCCGATCTTCAGAAAAGACGGGGTCGGGAGACCCCGTCACCTTGGTTTAGTTCATGCTGCGGAGGGCTTCGCGGATGAGTTTGTCGGCGGTGTCCATGCCGGGGTTTTTGGAGAGGTCGTTGACGGCTTTGATGGCTTCGGTCTGCTTGTAGCCGAGGGCGATGAGGCCGAGGACGGCGTCGGTCTGGGCTTCCTGCTTGGGATCGTGGGCGCCTTTGGCGGTGCGGGAGGCCTGCCAGGCATCGACGACGCCGACTTTGTCCTTCAATTCGAGCACGATGCGTTCGGCGGTTTTGCCGCCGACGCCTTTGATGCGGGAGAGGGATTTTACATCGCCGCTGATGACGGCGTCTTTGAAGGCGGCGACGGGCATGCCGCTGAGGACGCTGAGGGCCATCTTGGGGCCGATGCCGGAGACGCGGTCCATGAGGAGGCGGAAGAGATCGCGCTCGTCTGCGGTGAAGAAGCCGAAGAGGGTGTGGTCGCGGTCGGTGACGTGGTAGTGGGTGAGGAGCTGTACCTCCGTGCCGGGATGTGGGAGTTTGTCGAAGGTGGTGAGGGGAATGAGGACGAGGTAGCCTACGCCGTGGACGTCGATGGTGGCACGGTGTGGGAGGGCTTCGGCGAGGAGTCCACGGAGAAAGGCGATCATGCGGGCATGAAGGCGGGTGGGCGCGAAGGTGCAAGCGGAGGTTTGCTGCGGGGATGATTATGACGGTTTTCGAAGCGGGGTCCGGCGGAATTTGAAAGTGGCAGGGCTGGCGCAGAAAGTGGTCTGCAGATCGTTTGCGTGCTTCCAGCAAGCACGCATGCCCAGAACCGCACAGAGGACTGTGCGGGCCACTTTAGTGGCGTCCTCGCGGTGACCTCCGTGTCATTTTTTACGTTGGGCGGGAAACGATCACGCGCTCCAGCCATCGATCATTCTATGGCATGCGCGAACCACCCGGCACGCCGAAAGCGGTAGCCACGTTCGTTCCTCACTTCGCAACCGCAGTCCAAATAAGGGCTGCGGTTGCGCGATGCGGGGATGAATTTTTCGATACGATGGATTCCGTATTATGCGGAGAGCTTCTCCATGAGCTTCTGGGTGCGCTCGATGATGCGCTGGGGCTCGTCGAGGAGGCCGGCGGAGAGGAGGGCATTGTCCAGAATCTGCTCAGAGATGAGGCCGGCGGTTTCGGGATCTTTGATGTGAAGGGCGGAGAGATTGCGGACGAGCTGGTGGCGCGGATTGATTTCGAAGATGACCTTCGAGCCGGGCATGTCGCCGTCTTTGCCCATGGCCTTCATCATCTGACGAATCTGCGGGCTCATTTCGCCTTCCGGGGTGAGCACGAGGGCGGGGCTGCCAACGAGGCGCTTGCCGGTGCGGACGGTTTCGACCTGGGTGGCGAGGCGGTCTTTGATCCAGTCGCAGAGGGAGGTGGCATCGGCTTCAGCGAGGGCTTCGCCTTCGCTGGTGTCTTCGCCGAGATCGATGTCGGGGGCGTTGACGGACTTGAGGTCCTTGTCCTCGAACTTGTTGAGGCTGGAGATGACGTATTCGTCGATGTGCTCAAACATGTAGAGCACCTCGAAGCCCTTGGCCTTGAAGGCGGCGACGTAGGGGCCACTTTCGATGGTGCTGCGGGAGGTGGAGACCTGGTAGTAGATCTCCTTCTGGTCTTCCTTCATGCGCTTCACGTATTCGGTGAGGCTGACGGTCTCTCCGGGTTCGGTCATGCTGGATTCAAAGCGCAGGAGCTTGGCGATGGCGTCGCGATTGGTGTAGTCGGTCGCGATGCCTTCCTTGAAGAAGCGGCTGAAGCTGGCGTAGAATTCGTTGTACTTCTTCGGATCTTCGACGGCTTCTTTGTCGAGGTGCTTGAGGAGGCGCTTGGCGACGACATCGCCGAGCTTGCGCACGAGGGCGCTGTCCTGCATGGACTCGCGGGAGATGTTCAGCGGGAGGTCTTCGCTGTCGATGACGCCACGGACGAAGCGCATCCATTCGGGGAGGAGCTTCTTGGGCTTTGGATCGATGAGCACCTTTTTGCAGTAGAGGCCGACGTTAGGCTCCATCTGGCCCATGCCGTAGGATTCCATGTTCTGCGTGGGGGTGAAGAGCAGCGCATTGATGGCGATGGGGGACTCGGCCTGGAAGTGGAGGCGGTAGCTGGGATCGTCAAAGGCGTGGGCGGCGAAGCGGTAGAATTCCGTGTACTGCTCGTCGGTGATGCCGTCCTTGGATTTGAGCCAGATGGCTTCGACGGTGTTGACGCGCTCGGTGTCGAGGATGACGGGGAAGCTGACGAAGTTGGAATATTTTTCCAGAACCTGCTTCACGCGATGCTTGGTGGCGAACTCGGCGGCGTCTTCCTTGAGATGGAGGACGATTTTGCAGCCTCGGGCTTCTTCGGTGGAGTCATCAATGGTGTAGCTGGTGCTGCCATCGCTGGTCCAGACGAGGTGCTCGCCTTCGTTGCGCCAGGAGTGGGTGTGGACTTCGACTTTGTCTGCCACCATGAAGGCGGAGTAGAAGCCGACGCCGAACTGACCGATGAGGGAGGCGTCGTTTTGCTTGCCGGCGTTTTTCAGGGCGGCGGCGAAGGCTTTGGAGCCGGAGTGGGCGATGGTGCCGAGGTTTTCGACGAGCTCGGCGCGGGTCATGCCGATGCCGTGATCGGCGATGGTCAGAGTGCGGGCGGCTTCATCGGTGGTGATGGTGACTTCCAGCGCGGCGGAGGCGTCGAAGACGTCGTTTTCCGTGAGCTGGGTGAGGCGCATCTTTTCCATCGCGTCGGCAGCGTTGGACACCAGCTCGCGGATGAAGATCTCGCGGTCGGTGTAGAGGCTGTGGATGACGATATCGAGGACTTGTTTGACTTCGGCCTGGAATTCGTGGGTCTGGCTCATGGTTGTGTGGTTTTTCGTAGGTTTGGGGGTGGAGAGAGTAGCGGGTGGGGATCGGAGGTCAAGTGTTGTGGGGAGAGGGGAGCTTCAGGTGGAAGCTGGGAGGAGACCGGACCGGCTGGAGCCAAGACTACCCTACGTGTCTGGAGTTACTTGAGTGCCGGGGGTGTGGCGGGGTGCTTTGATCGAGGACGAGTAGGAGTAGGAGGACGATTAGGATTTTGCTTCGTCGGAGGGCCTTGACTTTGTGCCCCCCTACCCCACACTCGCAAGCACCATGGGACTCTTCGATTCACTCGCCAAAAACGCGCTGGGCAGCATGCTCGGCGGCTCTGCCAAAATGGACCCTGCAGCGATGCTCTCCGGTCTGCTCAATGAAGCGGGTGGCCTGAATGGAATGAGCGCCCAGTTTGAGAAAGCCGGCATGGGTGAGATTTTTTCATCCTGGGTGGGAACGGGAACGAACCTGCCGATCAATGCGGATCAGGTGCAGGCGGCTGTCGGCACGGAAAATCTGCAGGCACTCGCAGGCAAAGTGGGCATGCATGTGCATACGGTGCTGCCGCTACTGACGCAGTTTCTGCCGCAGATCATCGACAAACTGACGCCGCAGGGGCACGTGCATGAGAACAACCCCAGTGGCAGCCAGATTCAAAGCGTGCTGACCAGCGTGATCAGCAGCGGACTTGGCGGATTGTTTGGCGGAGGGCGCTGATGGCTGCGCCACGGCGCCAATCCCAGACGTAATTCCTGACATGCTCCGCCTTGCTCTGAAAATGCTGTTTGGTGACACGGCTAAGTACCTGATGCTGGTCGCGGGTCTTGCGGTGGCGACGTTTTTGATGACGCAGCAGACGGCGGTGTTTTGTGGGCTGATGAGCTGGACGAAATCGACGCTGAAAAACGTTCCGGCACCGATCTGGGTGGTGGAGGAAAAGGTGGAGCAGGTCAATGAGACGAATCCGCTGCTGGACACTGATGTGGCGCGAGTGCGCAGCGTTAGCAGCGTGGCCTGGGCAGCGCCGATCTATTCGGGCATCCAGCGAGTGCGCTTGGAGAACGGGAACTTCAAGATGATCCAGCTCATCGGCATTGATGCCAACACACTGGCCGGAGCGCCAGCGAAGATGCTGGAGGGTGATCTGATGAAACTGCGGCTGCCGCATTCAGTGATCATTGATGATCTGGGAGTGACGCGACTGGCACCCAAACGTGGCAACAAAGTGAAGGTGGGCGACATGTTTGAGCTCAATGATCAGGAGGCGCGGGTCGTAGGGATCGCCGATGCGGCGACGTCCTTCACCGGTGGCCCTTATGTCTGGACGACCTATGAGCGAGCACTGCAATATGTGCCGGCCCAGCGCAAGATGCTGCAGGCGGTGATCTGCGCCCCGCGCGAGGGCGTAAGCCTGGATAAGGCGGTGGCGGACATCCAGCGTGAGACGGGCCTGAAGGCGTTTGTGAACCGTGAAGCGGGCTTTGGCGAGTTCTGGGCACAACGCGGTGGCGCAAAGACAGACAACTTCAATGTCTCGACCGTGTGGTGGTACGTCAAAAACACCGGCATTCCGATTTCCTTCGGCACCACGGTCATCATCGGTCTGCTCGTCGGCATGGCGGTGAGCTGCCAGACGTTTTACTCGTTCGTGCTCGAAAACATGCGGCATCTCGGCGCGCTGAAAGCAATGGGCGCATCGAATGGCACGCTATGCCTGATGCTGATTGCACAGGCGTTCACCGCTGGCCTGATTGGTTACGGCATTGGTTTGCTCGGCACGGCGGGTTTCGCCATGGGGGCCATGAAGAATGAACAGCCACCTTTCTACATGCCGCAGTTTGTCCCCTTTGCTGCGCTGGCGGTGGTGCTGGGCATCTGCACGCTGGCGGCGCTGATGGGCATCTGGCGCGTAAGCAAGCTGGAACCGGCGATGGTGTTTAGGAGTTGAGGGGTGTCGCTGCGATCAACCCCTTGCTACACGCTGAGATGGCTACGCCATCAATAAGCATTGAAGGCAAGGCATCCCTGATCTGAAGAGCGTGGGGGGCTTGAGAGCTTGGGATGATTGGAAGGCGCTGGCCGACAGGCAGGAGTGCCTGTCGTACTTCAGGCTACTCCAACTGGAGTTTGGCTAGGGAGCCGTAGAGGCTGCCGGGTTTGGCGACGAGTTCGTCGTGGGTGCCGCGCTCGAGGATGGCACCGCTGGACATGACGAGGATTTGATCGCAACGACGGACGGTGCTGAGGCGGTGGGCGATGATGATGCTGGTGCGGTTTTCCATCAGCTTGTCGAGCGCATCCTGCACGAGGCGTTCGCTTTCGGCATCGAGACTGCTGGTGGCTTCGTCAAGAATCAGGATGGCGGGATCTGCGAGAATGGCACGGGCAATGGCGATGCGCTGGCGCTGGCCACCGGAGAGCTGGGTGCCGCGGTCTCCCACGAGGGTCTGATAACCTTCGGTGAGGCCAGCGATGAAATCGTGCGCGTTGGCTTTTTTCGCGGCGCTGATGATTTCCTCCTCGCTCGCCTCGGGTTTGCCGTAGGCGATGTTTTCTTTGATGCTGCCGCCGAAGAGGAGCACCTCCTGAGGCACGAGGGCGAGATTGCGGCGGAGCGTGGTGAGCGACATGTCGCGAATCGGCTGGCCGTCGATGCGGATTTCGCCGGTGGTGGGATCGTAGAAGCGGAAGAGCAGCGAGACGCTGGTGGATTTGCCGGAACCGCTGGGACCGACGAGGGCGATGCGCTGGCCGGCTTTGGCCTGGAGATTGAAGTCGCGCAGCACCACGGCTTCCGGACGTGTGGGGTAGGCGAAGCTGACATCGTGCATGTCGATCTCGCCTTTGAAGCGCTGCTTGGAGGCACCGGCGGTGTCGTCGGGCTCGGTTTGATCACGCAGGATTTCGCGGACGCGCTCGGTGGCTCCGAGTGAACGCTGGAGCTGAGTGATCAGTTCAGGAAACTGCATGAACGATGCTGCGATCATGCCACTGAGACCGGCGAACTGAGTGAGTTCCTCCTTGCCGATGCCGCCGTCGTTGAGCATGCGCATGGCGAACCATGTCACGAGGATCAAGGCCACACTGAAGGCGAAGATGATGAACGCGATGAATGAGGCCCTTGGAATGGCCGCACGCAGAACGGTGCGGAGGTATTCGCTGAGGTTTTTGTCATAGCGGGCCAGTTCATAGGCCTCATTGCGGAAGGCTTTCACGCTGACGATGCTCTGGAGGCTCTCATCCACCACGACCTGCGAGGCGGCGAGGTTGTCCTGCGCGCGCTTGGTCAGCTTGCGAATGCGCGAGCCGAAGATGGCGATCATCACGATCACCACGGGGATGGTTCCCACCATGAACAGCGAGAGCTTGACCGACATGTTTAGGATCAGCACCAAACAGAGTGACAGCATCACGGTGTGGCGGATCAGCATTGGAATCGTAACGACCAACGTCTCGCGCATGGCTTCGACATCGTTGGCGAGGCGTGAAGCAAGTTCACCGACACGGCGCTGGTTCAGCGTCGCCATCGGCAGACGAATAATGCGGCTGAAGGTGTCGAGCCGCAGAGCGGCCAATGCACGCTCGGAAGCCTTGGCGAAAAGAAGGATGCGGAAGAACGCGATGACTGCCTGGGCTGCCACGATGGCTACTAAAAACCAGGCACTGTGATTGAGTTCAGCCATCCACTCCGGTCCTTTGGCCCCACCAATCCCCCGCCCGGCCAACGCGGCGAGCTCCTTGATAAAAATGATCGTCATGCCGCCTGTGATCGCCAGCGCGATGAGCGCCGGGATGAAGACGTTGTAATGCGGACGCAGGTAGGTCAGGAAAAAGCCCGCGTCTTTCCACGCTGCACGGTCCCACAATTTTTTACTCGCTCGTTCTTCAGCCATGTTCGTTTTCTTCTACTGCACGCGCACCGTCCAGCGCGGCGTGGGTTTGTCGGTCAATTCCAAGACACTCAGACTCTCTGCATCATCCCCCTGCCGCCTGCTGCGGGTGAGAAAATAGTCACGCCCGCCACCGTTGAAGCGCAGGTTCAGGCCCATCTGGCTGTTGCCATTTCCCAAGGCCCATTCGTGACGGTAGAGATAGCTTTTTGGCAGTGTGATAGTGAGCCGGCGGCCACCCCCTGCGGAACTGCTGAGTGACGCCTGGATTTCTTTCGGCTCGAACACGGCTGCATAGCCGCTGCCAAAGGCCCAGGGCGCAATGGGATCGACCACCGCTTCACCATCGGCCGCTTTACCGCTGATGCGCAGCGCGGCTGTGGCACCCGGAGTCAAGCGTTCGCCATAGCTGCGAGCGTCGATGTTCAGGAGCAGTTCAAAGGCCTTGCCGGAAGAGTCGTCCATGAGACTGACGCCAGTCAGATCGAGGGTGAAAAACAGCTTCATGCTGTCAGCATCCGCCCGCAGAGTGACGGCACTCTCCTGGCCATCCGAAGCAGCCAAGGGCACCGATTCTTTGAGTCCCATGTTGCGAGTGATTTCAATGTCGCGGTCAAAAATTTGTCTGACTCCATTGGAACTCAAGGCCAGTTTCAGAGGCAGCACCCGGCGCAGCGGAGCTTTCTCGCCTGATGGCAGTGGCAGCGCCAGCTTGAGCACCTCCGAACCACCAGCATCCAACGTGACCTTACCTGTCTGAGCTTTCCCAGCCCAATCTGATTCCCATGTGGCAGAGAGATTGGAACCTGCGCTGTTTTCGATTTCGAGTTCAGGCGAAAACTCTGTTTCTTGATTGAAGGCCGCACGTGCATTCCAGGTGACGCTGAACGGGCGCAACGGCACCACGACGTCCTCAATGCGCGACTGTTTGCCCGCGATCACGAGAACCGACAGGCGCATTTCGCCATCGGTCAGTGGCAGATAGCGAGTGTCTGTGATGGTGTAGTTCAACTGCACCGTCTGCTTTGCGCCAGCAGCCAGTTGAAGCTCAGGATTCGTGTCTTTGGGCTTTAGCCCGGCGGGCACGAGAGGCAGCAGCGTCACGACCAAAGGTTCGCGCCGAGTGTTGGCCAGTTCAAACTCCAGCGTCAGCTTCCCCTGCCCTGCCAGCGTGGCCGTTGCTGCGTTGATCTGCCATGGGACTGCGGGTGCGCCCTGCATCACATCCTGATACAAGATACGCCCCATTTCCGCGTGCATGGCTGTCGTTGGCGTCATCACTCCTTCGGAAGGAACCAGGTTCAGGAGGCTTTGATACTCTTGTATCAGGGCCGGGAAGATTTGATCCGCCCCTTTGGCACCGGGAGGTGTTTCCAGCAGCCGCGACAAATCCCCCATGTCCGAGAAAAGGACATCCGCCTTGGCACTGGCCACACGCAGCACGCTGGAGGGGCCTCGGGTGAGCGCCAGACTGGCCTCCTCAGGGTCTGCCGCCTGCGGAATCGGTCCGGCAACGATGACTTCGAGGTTTTTGCCGCGCGCGGTGTCCAGCAGACTGCGAAAAGCCACTGCGACATCCGCCGCAGACACTCCAGCCAGTCCGTCTTCCAAGCCCTGAGCCACGAGCACCACATCCGGCTGTCCTTGAAAGCCTACCGTGGCCAGTGCCGAGGCCGCCGAAATGATGCTGGACGTGCGTACTGGCTGAATCAAAATCTCTGGCCCCATGACCATGGATTCCTTGGCGCGCAATTTGCCGCCGGGCCGCACTACCCGCACTCCGCCGGTGTAGTAAAACTGTGCTGCCAGCTTTTTTGCAAACACACCCGCAAAGCTTTTCAGCACCGGATCCACGCCTTCTTCGGCCTTTGCACCATCGAGGATGGCATCCCCCAACACCACGATCTCCACACGTTCACGCCTTGTAAGTTTGAGCAGCATCTGCGGGAGAAATTTCCGCCAGCGATCCCGCTGCACGGGCGAAAGATCGAAATAAGTCTGAGGTAGCAAGGCGGCCGAAGGCAGCTTGGCCTCGACGGCGCGTGCCTCCGCCTGCAGTGCCTGCAATTCAGGCACTGTTTCAGCAGCAGGCACGGGGACCGGCGGCGCAGGCACCGACGGGGCCTGTGCCCGGAGACCAGTCACGCCCAGCAGCGCCAGAGCGCCGAGGTGGAGGAATGTCTTGCGGTTGGAAAACATGCGAACGCTATCTCAGCGAGACCGGCGATGCCTGCAACCGGGGAGTGAGATATGGCAGATGGTTGCACAACTCACCTGAAGCGTCATCATCCTGCCATGTTCACCCTCGCCCCAGCCGCCGTTTTGTATGAAGCCAAGCAACCCCTGCGCATTGAAGAGGTGCGCGTGCTGCCGCCGCAGGCGGGTGAAGTGACGGTGCGGATGAAGGCTGCGGGCGTATGCCACAGCGACCTGCATGTGATGAAGGGCGACCTTTCCATGCCAATGCCCATCATCCTCGGGCATGAGGGCAGCGGCGTGATCGAAGCGGTGGGTGAGGGTGTGACAGCGGTGGAGGTGGGTGATCATGTGATCCTGGTGTGGCGCGGCTCCTGTGGGAAATGCGAGTACTGCAGCAGCGGACGCCCGGCGCTGTGTGACATGGGCACGGCAATGCGCTTCACCGGGCTGATGCCGGATGGCACGACGCGCTTTCAGAATTCGGCAGGCGAGAGCATCCGGCATTACGCGGGGGTTTCTGCCTTCTCCTCGCTGGCGACGATGCCGCAAGCCTCGGTGGTGAAGATTCCGAAGGAGTTCTCGTTTGAAAAGGCGGCGCTGATCGGCTGCGGGGTGATCACCGGTGTGGGCGCGGTGGAGAGAGCGGCCAAAGTGCAGCCGAACAGCACGGTGGCCGTGATCGGCTGCGGCGGCATTGGTTTGAACATCGTGCAGGGCGCGCGCATGGCGGGGGCGCGGCAAATCATCGCGGTGGACAAATTCAGCCGGAAGGAAGGCGATGCGCGGCAGTTTGGTGCGACGGATTACGTGGATGTCAACGCGGGCGATCCGGTGCAGGCGATCAAGGACCTGACGGATGGCAAGGGCGTGGACTATGCGTTTGAGGCGTTCGGTTCCGGGAAGACCGCAGAGCAGGCGTTTGATGCGACGAAGAAGGGCGGCATGTGCGTGATGGTGGGGATCACGAGCGCGGCGGATCGGGCGTCGATCAATGTGAATCAGCTCGTGTATGCGGAGAAGACGCTGCGAGGGAGCCTGTATGGGAGCACGCAGCCGAGGACGGATTTGCTGCTGCTGATTGGGATGCATCAGTCGGGGAGGCTGATGCTGGATGAGCTGGTGACGAAGCGGTATCCACTGGAGGGGATCAATGAGGCGTATGACGCGCTGCAGAGGGGTGAGGTGGCGCGGAGCTTGATTGTGTATGAGTGAGGCTTTTGGAGTGCGGCGGCGAGAGCTGCCACTTTCGAGCATCTTGCGGCGCGCGCTGCTGACCGGCCTGAGGACAATCACCCGCGACTTCTTTTGGCTGTTTAATCGCATGCGCGTGCTGAGAGGCCTGCGAAAGCGGTAGCTTCGTTCGTGCCTCACTGCGCAACCGCAGTCCAAAAAGGAGCGCGCGTCGTTATCCAATTGCTCGTTTCAGCGCGTTCTTCGTGATGCGCTGCACGCGCTCATCCGGTCCATGTGGGCGGGAGAAGTGGCTCCAGGGGATCATGTGGCCGGGGGGATCGCTGAGGCCCTGGGACCAGAAGATGGTGGTGGCGTTGAAGACGATGTTTTTCTTGGGGCCTTCGTAGAGGGTGGCGGCGTATTTGCCGAGACGCACGCCGCTGGCCCAGACGTTGCCTTCGGCGATGACTTCGAGGCCGGGGCGGGCGGTGTCGGGATCGCCGTGGAATTCCCAGCCGACGAGGCCGGGGATACTGTCGCCCTGCTTCATGCCGGTGCCTGCGAAGAGCCAGTGGTCGGGCTTGGCGCAGGTCCAGTCGCCGCCGCCATTGAAGGGGACGATGGTGCGTGCGCCGATGATGTCGCGCTCGTCGGGGCCGGGATTTTCAAAGGGGCCGAGGATTTTGGAATAGGCTTCTTTTTCTTCCTCGCGGAATTCGCCGTAGCAGGTTTCACGGGTGAGGCGGCGGTTGGCAGCGCCTTGCGCGTTTGGCGTGAAGGGTGTGACCATGTAGACGTCGTTGGCGGAGAGCCAGAGGACGCTGAGGCCGTCGGCGATGGCCTGCTTGACGTTGGTGTATTGGCGCAGGTCCCAGTATTCGTCATGACCGATGCTGATCATGGTTTTGACTCGGGAGAGATTGGCGGGGTTGAGGTTGTCGACGTTGGAGCAGTAGGTGACGTCGTAGCCTTCCTTTTCGAGCCAGTAGCAGAGCGGGTATTCCCAGAGGAGGAACTCGCCGCTGCCCATGCTCTGCGGGTTGTCGAAGATCTGCACGTACTTGCCGTAGGGGCGGTCAAAGCTGACGCTGACGCCGGGTGCGTGGGCGGCGCGGGGATCGGTGTAGAGGGATTCATTGACGGGCCAGCGATTGTAGGCCTGCCAGGTGTTGTCGCTGCATTGGAAGAGGATGTCCGCGGGGCGGTCGTCGGTGACGATGAAGATGATGTAGCTCTGCCAGTAGGGTTTGTCGGCGGCTTCGGGAATGGTGGTGAGGCGGCCGAGATAGACACCGCTGGGCCAGTCGGTGGGAATGGTGAGGGTGGTGGAGGACGCCCACTGGCACTCGCGCAGACGTTTGTCGGCCATTTCAGGCACGGGCTGCACTCTGCCCTCCAAGGGGCCGAGGGTGGTCATCAAGCGCGAGCCTGCGCCGTCGTAGTAGCCCATGCGAAAGACGTCGATGGTGAATTTGGCGGCCGGTTTGGTGCTGACGAAGATGTCGAGCTTTTCGCCGGCTTTGACCGACTGGCGGGAGCAGTAGCCCTCGATGAGGGAGGTGCGGTAGGATTTGGAGTCATCCGGCCGCATGCGGGTGAGCTGGAAACTCGCGCCGGGTTTG
This sequence comes from Verrucomicrobiaceae bacterium, assembly GCA_027490195.1. Taxonomy (GTDB): domain Bacteria; phylum Verrucomicrobiota; class Verrucomicrobiia; order Verrucomicrobiales; family Verrucomicrobiaceae; genus Prosthecobacter. The sequence goes on from JAIXYN010000006.1 coordinate 130,778, forward strand.
GCGTTTTCGGTTTTGATGAGGTTTGGCTGCCGCTTGGCGGCAGGTGCGGACCGCAGAGCGGAGGCTCCTGTCATTGCAGCCATTGCGCTGGTGGTCTTAATGAAATCGCGGCGGTCCATGGGGTAGGTATACGGGGGCGCGGCAGAGTGTATAGCAGGCGACGCCAATTACTTCGCATTCGCAAGATCTCTTTTCTGGCTGCGTAGGTTTGGATATCGTGCGCCCTTCTATTCCAGAGCTTCGCCTTTCGCGACGCAGCCTGCTTCATGCCGGTGGCATGGGAATGCTGGGTCTGGGATTGAACCAGCTCGCGGCGTTGGGTGCGTCAGCCAACAAGAACAGCATCGGGCTCGGCAAGGCCAAGTCGGTGATCATGATCTTCAATGGCGGTGCGCCGAGCCATATTGACCTTTGGGATCCCAAGCCGGATGGGCCATCTGAGATTCGGGGCGAATTCAAAACGATCCGCAGCAATGTGCCGGGCATTCACGTGACGGAGTTGCTGCCGCAGATGGCGAAGCGCATGGATAAGCTGGCGGTGATCCGCTCGGTGCATCATGGGCACAGCAGTCACAATGGCGGCATGCACTGGGCGACCACGGGGCGGCCTTATCGCGTGGACAGCACGCTGATCACACCGAGTCCGACGGATCTGCCCGGAGTGGGAACCCTTGTCGGCTGGCTGGCGCAGCGCGATGGTTTCAGCAAGGGAGTGCCACCGTATGTGATCACGCCGTTTCCGCATTGCGACAGCAAGGTGTATCTGACGCCGGGGCAGTTTGGCGGCTGCCTGGGCACGCGCTTCGACCCCTATGTGCTGGATGATGATCCGAACGCAGCCGCTTTTCGCGTAAGGAACATGGGACTGGATGCCAGCCTGACCCCTGCGCGCCTGCAAGAGCGCCTGGCGCTGCTGAACCAAATGAGCGCCGCCACGCGGCCCATCACGACCAGTCAGACGGCGCAGATGGACATTTTTAATGAGCAGGCCACAGCCATGCTGCAATCCGGCAAGGCTGCGAACGCCTTTGATCTGACCAAGGAGCCGGACAAGGTGCGCGAGCGTTATGGCCGGCATAGCTGGGGCCAGTCGCACCTGCTGGCGCGGCGTTTGGTCGAATCAGGCACGCGTTTCGTCACCACGGTGAACGGGCCCTCCATCACCTGGGACACGCACAAGGACAACTTTAACGGGCTCAAGAACCGTCTGGTGCCGCCGATGGAGCAGGCCTACTCCGCCCTGCTGGACGATCTGGAAGAACGCGGCCTGCTGGAGACCACGCTCGTCGTTTGGATGGGCGAGTTTGGACGCACGCCAAAGATCAACACTGATGCGGGCCGGGATCATTGGCCGGGCTGCTACAGCGTCGTGCTGGCCGGAGGCGGCGTGCGCGGCGGTCAAGTCATCGGCAGTTCGGATGCCAGCGGAGCTTATCCTCAAGAGCGTCCGGTGACGCCAGCAGACATTCATGCCAGCATCTACTCGGCGCTGGGATACGATTACCGCGAGATCAGCTACCAATCGGCGGATGGACGCCCTATCGCCCTGACGGAAGGCACGACCATCAGCGAGCTGTTTTGATTTCCTGCCGCTTCAGCTATGGTGTGCCGTGCCGAAGAAAAAGAAAAAGCCCGCCGCCAAAGCCAACCGAGTCAAAAAGTGGCACCTGTATGTCCTGCTCTGCAAAGACGGGACACTTTACTGCGGCATCACGAACGACCTTGAGCGGCGGATTTCACAGCACAATGCTGGCAAAGGGGCCCGCTACACACGAGGTCGGGGTCCAGTGAGCCTGCAGCGCTCCTGGCCGCAAAAGAACAAATCGGCGGCCTTAAGAGCTGAAATTTCTTTCAAGAAACTTAGCCGTTCTGGCAAAGAGTCGTATCTAGCAGCTTAAAGTGACATTACGCAGCAGAAATGTGCGTTTTGCGAAGGGTTTCTGAGACAGAACGACATTCTTGTGGTACCGGAATAGATGGTCACCACAAAAGCAGTCACGAAAAAAGCGCCTTTCTCCCGCCGGGTAGTTGATCACGTCACCGATGAATTGGTGAACGTTCTTTCTTCCGGCGAAACCTTTGAGTTTAAAGCCCTCTTTTCGAAAGTATTTGAAGGGTTGAAGCTGAAAAACGCGGTCAGCGGTGGCGAAGAGATGCTGCGCCTCCGTTCGTATGAGAAGATTCTCAAGCTGACCAACTGCGGTCTCGTGAAGAAAGTGGGCAAGACCTACCGCGCCCTCGAAGGGATTGAATCCGCCTCCAGCGCCCATCGTCTGGCACGTCTGGATTCCGCCATCCTTGCAGCAGCGCAGGCCAAGGCCTGAGTTGTTGATCAGACATTGTTTTAGCGAAACGGCACGGTGTACCTTTTGAGGTTGCCGTGCCGTTTTGCGTTGGTGGCTGTGCCTGGGGCAGGAGTGTTTGCCGCATGCATTGAAACGCGGGATCTTGGTTGGAATCTCCGAAACTGGGGGCCTCCATGGCAAACCTTGATGCTTCACTTCGGGGCTTTAAGATGGTTGGGCCACTTGAATTTATTTTCATGTGCAGTCACGGGCCAAAGCAGCGCTATTGCAATAGGAAGGCGGCAACGATTTGCTTGGCTTCATCGGCATAGACGAAACTGCCGCTGACTTGGAGGCCGTGATTGCCGCCGATGAGTTTGTAGTGGATGAGTTGGCCGCTGCGGTAGGTGTATTTCACAAAGGGGGCCGAGTAGCCGTTTGTGCCGTTGCCAGGGATACCGGCGGCATCGGCCTGTTGCGGTCCGGTTTCACCCATCGCCTGCGCAAAGCGATAGATGCTCTCTTGGGCGGAGATGAAGGTGCCTATGACGCTCGCTCCGCCGGTGTAAGGGATCAGGGGATCGAAAGTGCCGTTGATGCTGATGATGCGGCGACGTTTGGCAGGCGCGATGGTCTGGTCGTAGGCATTGCTGCCTGTGGCATTGAACCAAAAGGAGCTGTCGTGATACATCTTGGCAAGCATTTGGGAGACCTGGCAGCCAGCATTTTGAAAAGCGGCACCATCGAGTTCAATGAGCAGGCGGTTCGTCATGCCGGAGCCGTTGGAGTTGCCGAAGATGGAGATCTTGCCGGCATCCACGTTGTCGTAGGTCTTCAGTAGTGCGATGAGGTCGCGGATGAAGGCGACATCGGGTGCTTGGGAGGCTTCGCCATCGACATTCCAACTGTTGAGGTAGCCATCCGGTGCCACGCGGATGGCGGTGCTGACATGCGGATTGAGCGCACCGATGGTGCCAGCGCCCGTCCCTCCATTGCCATGAAGCAGGATGATAACGGGGTGCGGCCCTGCGCCTGCGGGGACCTGGACGACGGCGGTGCGAGCGTAACCGCCCGGCTGCTGTGCCCAGGTTTGTGTGATGCTGAGGGTGGTGTTGGCGAGGTTTCCATTCGGCGTGAGCACCGTCTTGGCGCGATAAAATTTCCTCGGCACGCTCGGGGCGTGGGTGAACTCGTCCGTGTAGGTGATGGAGCCGCCGGTGCCGGAAAGCGTGGCCAGCGGCGTCCATGAAAGCAGATCCGTGGAACTCTGGATCTCGGAGCTTTCGCCCGCGATGCTATCGAAGGTGAAAAACGGATGCCCACTGCTATCAATGCCTGCATTCGTCACCTTCGCTGCTGCATTGCCACCACCAGGGAGGACACCGCCACCGCCGGTCACGGTGAGGAGCAATTGGTTGATGATGAAACGCGAGTTCAAGGCCGTGCCGCTGGTCGGCCCGACCGCCGTGATCTTCACGCTGGCGAGATTCGGCACGGAGATCGCAAAGGGTGTGGTATTGAACGAGCCGCTGCTGACGGAGGTGGTGCCGTCGAAGATGGCGTATTGCTTTTCCGTGGTGCCGATGGAGCGGGTGCCGATGCCGGAAATCCGCAGCGACTGCCCGACGGCAAGGCCGGTGACATTGCTCAAGGTAAAAACAAGCGACTCATCATCATCGGCGATGAGATTGTTTCGATTGTCGATCTCGACCGCGCTGCCGCCCGATACACCGATGCCGTCGTTGTGATTCGTCACCGTCAGCGCGGGCGTGGCGACGCTCGTCGCGGTGATGGTGAGATCAAAGCTGATGCCCGCGCTGAGGCCCGAGACATTCGGACTCGCAGAACTCAACCCTGTGACGGAGCCGATGATTTTGCCGGTGCCGAGACTGACCGTCGTCTGGGCATGGAGAATACTGGTGAGCAGAAGAAGGGCGGGCAAGAAAGCGAAGACTCTTTTCATAAGCTGGAGCTCGCGTGAAACACCGCTGGAGGTCAAAGGTCGCGGTCGGATTTATTCCAGCCCAATCATTTTATCTGGGCGAACGATCAAAGTGTGGTGCGGCGGGATTGAGGCGTCCAGAGCGAAGCGAATTAGCGAGGTTGTCCGCCGTTGCCACCACTGACTTGTTCGGTGGTTTTAGTTTGGTGGATCAGTTCAGCCAGCGGTATCCGGCAAAGCGGTTTATCGAGCTTGCTGGAGATCACTAGATGGTCGGCTTCCAGGAGGATATCCGCGAATCGATAGTGAAAAGCAATCTCATCCGGATCGGTCTGTAGAAGCCTCCGTCTGGAAACGTTCCCGGCGCGGTTGGTTGCTTCCATGTGCAGCTCAAATTTGGTGGTCGTGAGGGAGCACTGTAGGGCAACCTTGAGGCCGCTATCGCGAAAAGCACGGCTCTTATGTTGCCATTCATTCAGATACCCCCCTACAGTAAATTGTTTGATCAACTCACGGATCGGCTCAACGTCTCCCGCAATACCTGCTGGAATCAAGGCAAGCCCCGATTCCATGAAGTTTACCATGAAAGCGTTGACGTCATCATCAGTTCGGAGGCTATCGTATTCAGCTGGAGAAAACGGAACATCAAGACAAGCGATATTGCATGAGTTGACCACATAACTCACATCCTCCCGCGAACGACCCGTGATGCACAATTTGTTGGCGTTCACGGCACGGACGTCGATGCGACTCAACGACCTCTCAATGTAATTGCACAGATTGCGTGACCGAAGGTAGAAAGCATAGCCATAGTCGTTCGGCCAATTACTGCGGTCGAGATTGAGTGCAATTTTGAGAAGGCGTTTCATTCTTTAACCGAGCGATTCGGATCAGGCGACGGCGAGCGGGAGGCGTTGATGCTAGGACAGATGCCATACGTGACTTTGCCTGCATCCCCTATGTTGAACATGACGGTCATGCCACACCCGTGGCAGGTCCCGCCGGATCGAACCGTTCAGCCGTATCCATGCGGATGCTGCGCAGATTTACCGTTTCGAGATGCGCGCCGTGAAGCGTCTCGGCGAAATAGCAGATCAGGATGGTGCGACGGCGTGCGCCGGTCGGGTTCAGGCTGCCGGCATGCACCAGATCCGCATCGAAAACCAGAATATCGCCGGCGGAGCCTGAGAGCTGCACCGACCTCGATTCGTCGGCGAAGTCGAACGGCGGCTCACCTGGCGCTGGGCGATGACTGCCGGGGACGATCCGGGTCGCGCCGTTCCCGGGGCCATAGTCGTCGAAATAGGCCAGGGCGATCACGGTATCGCCTGGTCGCTGGGCGGAAAGGTCGCGGTGCAGCGTCTGCTGGCCGCCGCCCGCCAGCGGCTCACGGCCCTCGACCTGCGAAAGGAAGAAGCGTTCGCCAATCAGTTCGCCAACCACGGCCAGCATCTCCGGCAGGCGGCAGACCTCCTGCACGTGGGGATCGAGGTCCAGCGACGAATGTCGCCAATCAGCCCCGCGCGGCACGGGCAATTGGTCCGCCGGCTTGACGCCCGCATCAAACGCGGCGCGCAGATCATCCAGCCATTGGGCCGGGATGGCTCCGCGAAGCAGGGCATAGCCTTCGCGGTGGAGTTGCTCGGGGTCAATCATGGCTCTCATCGTGTTCAAATCAGTCGGAAAACAATTGGGTGATGTGGGTGTTATGGCGCGATGATGACGAACCTTTCCGGATCACGCGACGGCGAGCGGAAAGCGCCGTCGCGACAGTTGATATGCGAGCCTTTGCCTGCATCCGTTTTGTGGGCGTCAGGTTCGGATTTCATGGGGCGCGGAAAAAAATCGCCGTGAAGTGAACGCCACAATCACAGCCACCAGCGGGCAATACCAATAATTAGTCCAATAGCCGAGCTCGTAGCCGTAAGTCAGCCACGTGAGCACGGCAGCGGCATGGCCAAACGTCCAGCCAAGCGACCAGCAGTAGGCGCAGAAACGCGGCAGAAACAAAATTGGCAGGACTATCACAAGTGTCCAAAGCAGGTGAAACACCAGTTCCGCGCCGAAGCCAGACAACATAGCAATCCTCGCCATAGGGTTACCCTCTGTGAGATTCTCAGCAGTGCGAAGGCCATGCGGCGGCTGCTTCAAATACGTCACCATCCAATCTAGGAGGTCGAAGAAAAGTGGTGCAACAAGAATGGGCCAGCGATCTGAGAATCTCTTATTCATGTGGAGAGTGGATTAGAAGCAGAACGACCTAAGCTCAGCGACCCGGCCCGCGGGACGCGTGGATTGCAACCACAGCGAGATGGCCCGGGTTCGCTGCAGCGCATGGTTAGGCCGCGTCATCGTCTCATCCTCAGAATAATGTGTGAAACGCACCAGCCGAGGGCAACTACGGTGATGAACGCCGTGATGTAACTGAAAAAGCCGGTCGCATAGCTCACTTCTCCAATCGCATGTCCGCTGGCGTCTCGTATGACGAAGACGTTTCTAAAGTAGAGCTCGGGCTGATTGATGAAGGCGCTAGCCGATGTCCGACGATAAATCTCGAAATGAGCCACGAGGCATGACAAACCAACGACAAACAGAAACACCGTGAAGCCGGTCGAACGGATCATTCGTGTGAGCGTCGTGCGCATAGCGTCCTAACAGTGTAGATGGTGAACAAGTTTCAAGGTTTGTCAGCAGCGTAATCGCCCACATTTATGTAGGATAAGTACGGACCGTGTCGCTCATGGGTGTCGTTTTACACTCCTATGCCGTTGCTGGGCAACAAAAATGTGTGTTTGCTACGGCATAGGAGAATAAATTCCCTGTGTGAATATTCCAAAACCCCCAACCCAAACTGGAGGAACGGCTGCGCGGCGTGATGCGGCTCAAGCAGTGCAGAAAGCTTACGAAGGATGGTTATAGAAGGCAACGTGGTGTTTGTGGATGGCGGCGGGGAGGAACGGAATCATCGGCGTTCATGGCCGGGAGGACTGGAGCACGACGCGGCTGGGGAGCAGTTCTGGTGAACTGTGGTATCCAAAAGTAGGAACGCAGGGAGCACCATACGAGAGTTCAAAGAGCAGCACGCGCAGGGGCTATCCCACCTTCAAAACAAAGTGAAACCCCGTGGTGATGTGGAGCAAAAAAGACGGGGGGAGGGGGTAACGATCCGGGCCGACTTCGCTGCCCTTGAATGGGTTTTGAAGGACGAAATTTTTCACCGTTGCGCGAGAGACCGTCGGCGTCGTATTCTTAGCGGGATTCTTAGTTTGGCTAATCCCGAAATTTAAACCATTGATTTTCAATGTGGTTGCCTCACAAGGATTCGAACCTTGAATAACAGATTCAGAATCTGCTGTGTTACCATTACACCATGAGGCAGTGAGTGGCGGGCGAGGATCATAGAGGCGACCGGCGCTGTTGCAAGCGGGACGGCAGACTTTTTCAGCCCCGTCCGGTCAGTTCGTGCTTGTGGGCCTTGGTTTCGGCCACGACCACGCCGCTGAGGCAGATGAGGCAGATCAGATTGGGGATGGCCATGAGGCCGTTGGCGGCGTCTGCGAAGTCCCAGACGGCTTGGGCGGGCTGGACGGAGCCAAAGAGGACGGCGAGCACCCAGAGAACGCGGTAGGGCTTTACGGAACGGGTACCGAAGAGGTATTCGGCGGCTTTTTCGCCGTAGTAGCCCCAGCCGAGGATGGTGGAGAAGACGAAGGTCATGAGGCCGAAGAGGAGGATGTAGGGCCCGACGGTGTGGAGGTCGTTGAAGGCGGCGCTGGTGAGGGCGGCCTTGGGCAGGCCTTCCTTCCAGTGACCGCTGCTGACAATGACGAGGCCGGTCATGAGGCAGACGACGACGGTGTCCCAGAAGGTGGCGGTGCTGCTGACGAGGGCCTGGCGGACGGGATTGCGGGTCTGCGCGGCAGCGGCCACGATGGGGGCGGAGCCGAGGCCGGACTCATTGGAGAACAAGCCACGGGCAATGCCTGCCTGCGCCACCATCTTCAAGGTGGCACCAGCGAAGCCGCCGACGGCGGCCTGACCGCTCCATGCGCCATGCCAGATGTCGGCAAAAGCCTGGGGCAAGGCGGCATAGTTTTTGATCAAAATCAGGGCGCAGCCGAGGATGTAGCCGACGGCCATGACCGGGACGAGATAGCCGCAGACCTTGGCGATGCTTTTCACACCGCCCAAAACGACTGCGGCGGTCAAAGCGGCCATCACGCTGCCGGCGATCCAGCGCAACTGGGTGACGGACTCGGGCTTCAGCTTCTCGATGAGCATTTCAACAATGCTGTTAGCCTGGGTCATGTTGCCGATGCCAAAGGCGGCGATGCAGGTGAAGATGGCAAAGACAACGCCGAGCCACTTCTGTTTCAGCCCGCGCTCAAGAGCATACATCGGGCCCCCGGCCATGCTGCCGTCCGGCATGGTGATGCGGTACTTCACGGCGAGCACGGCTTCGGAGTATTTCGTGGCGATACCAAAGACGCCGGTGAGCCACATCCACAAAACGGCACCGGGGCCGCCCATGGTGATGGCTCCGGCCACGCCGATGATATTGCCGGTGCCGATGGTGGCGGCGAGAGCGGTCATCAATGCGCCGAACTGCGACACATCCCCTTCCCCTTCTTTCTCACGCGAAAAGGAAATCCGGATGGCCTGCGGCAGGAAGCGCTGGATGAAGCCGGTGCGAAGAGTCAGGAACAAATGCGTGCCGAAAAGCAGGAGGATGAGGGGCACACCCCAGACAAAAGAGGAGAGGTCAGAAGCAATTTTGGCGAAGTCCATGAAGCCTTGTAGGCGGTAAAGCTGCCTCTCGCCAAGCAGAAACAATGCCCCAGACGCATTTCTCCGCTGCGAACCACGATTTTTTCGCGAGGTGACATTCCCATTGCGTAGTTCTGAGCCAATCCGCTATCTTCGCGGCCCCAATCCATCCACATGAAGCCCTCGCTCTTCCCCAACCGCCGTACTTTCCTCCGCAACACTGCCGCAACCGCCGGCAGCATCTTTCTTCCCAATCTGCTGATTGGCCAGGAAGGTGTCGTCAAGAAACTGAATGTCGCCGGGATCGGTGGCGCAGGCGGCAAGGGTGCCTCTGACGTGGGCATCTCCGCCAAGGGAGCGAACATTGTGGCCATCTGCGACGTGGACCGTGAGCGTCTCAAGCAGGCGCAGCAGAAGTACCCTGACGCGAAGATGTTTGAGAGCTTCCGCGAGATGTTTGAAACGATGGGCGACAAGATCGACATGGTCACCGTCTCCACCCCGGACCACGCGCATTACCCGGCAGCGATGGAAGCCATCAAGCGCGGCAAGCACGTCTGCGTGCAGAAGCCGCTGGTGAACCGCATCTGGGAAGCCAACCAGCTACACGAAGCCGCCAAGAAGAAGGGCGTGAAGACCAACATGGGCAACCAGGGCCACACCGGCAAGGGCATCCGCTTTCTGAAGCAGTGGGTGAGCGAAGGCATCGTGGGCAACGTCAAAGAAATCCACGTGTGGACCAACCGCCCCATTTGGCCCCAGGGCAATGAAGCCAAGGCCAAGTACACCAACAGCACCGTGCCGAAGATCAAAGAGAAGAAAAAAGGCCCGGATGGCAAAGACATCATGGTCGAAACCGCTGAGGATCTGTTCAACTGGGAACACTGGCTGGCCGCCTGCCCTTCCGTCCCCTTCACCGATGGTCTGCACCCCTTCGCCTGGCGCGGCCACCGCGAGTACGGCGCTGGTGCCATGGGCGACATGGGCTGCCACTTGCTGGACGGTCCCTTCTGGGCCTGCGGCCTGGGCGAACCCTACAAGATGGAAGCGGAGTGCAGCGAACTCACCGACGTGAGCTGGCCGAAGTCCTCCCACGTGGTGTTCTACTTCAAGACGGAGAAATACGGCGAGATCAAACTGCACTGGTATGAAGGCAGCCTGAAGCCAGAGCGTCCGGCTGAACTGGAAGCCGACCGCGACTGGGACAAGATCAGAGGCGGCTTCCTCCTCCGTGGCGATGCCGGCGTGATCCTGAACACCGACGACTATTGCGGCAGCCCACGTCTGATCCCGAGCACCAAGATGACTGATTTCCTCGGTGGCAAAAAGCCCGAGCTGAAGCTGGAAGGCGCGCTGGCCGAAGGCGAACCGCAGCTTGAACTCATCCGCGCCATTGAGCAGGACAAGATCTGCGGCAGCAACTTTGATTATTCCGTGCCGCTGACCAAGTTCTGTCTCCTTGGCAACCTGGCCATCGCCAATCCCGGCAAAGTCATCAACTGGGACGCCGCCAAGCAGGAGTCCGACAACGCGGATGCGAACAAGCTCATCACCCGTGCGGCTTACCGTCAGGGCTGGGATTACAAGTCCATCTAAGCCAGTGAACTGGGCTGCAGGCCTGGTGTACCAGAATTAAACAATGACGCCCGGCAGTGTGAACTGCCGGGCGTTTTCTATGTGTGGGTTTGTAAACGCCGTTCTGTTTTAGAGGGTTTAAAATATATTGCTGTTTAATCGTATTTCGTCAGCCATGTCGTGGGACGCCCCTCACCCTTGCCTCTCCCCAAAGAACAAACTGGGCATTGTCATATCTTCGATGGGGAGAGGGGATTCGCTTTGTGGCCTCACGAAGAAGCCGGCGACGTTTTCAGGCGCGCTTTGCACCCCGATTTATGCAAACAAATGCGTGAGGGGCTGGCCTTTGTCGGCGACGGTAAAGGGGCGCTTGCTGGGTGAGTAGATGACCTGATCAAGCGGCAGGCCAAGGGCGTAGCCGATGGTGGCATTGAGATCGGGCGGGCCGACTTTGTCGGTGGCGATGCCGGCACCGTCTGGGGTAGTGGAGCCGTATTTGATGCCGCCTTTGATACCGCCGCCAACGATGACGGAGGAGAAGATGGGGTAGTGATCGCGGCCCTGGTTTTGATTGATCTTGGGCGTGCGGCCGAATTCGGAACTGACGACGATCATGGTGCTGTCCAGCATGCCGCGCTGCTCCAGATCGGTGATGAGCGCCGCGAGCGCGGTGTCGAGTGTGTTGCAGAGCTGCGGCACATTGATGAAGTTGGCGACATGCGTGTCCCAGCTACCGAGGCTGACCTCGATGAAGCGCACGCCGTGCTCGACGAGACGACGCGCGAGCAGGCAGCCTTGGCCGAAAGTGTCCTTGCCGTAGGCCTGACGAATAGCGTCAGGTTCCTTCGTCAGATCAAAGGCCACGAGGTCCTCGCTCTTCATGAGCTTTACGGCGTCGTCATAAACGTCTGAGTAGGCTTTAACGCCCCGTGTATCCCATTTGCCCTGAAACTCAGCGTCCATTGAATGGGCGAGTTCACGGCGCATGCCGAAGCGTTCATCGGTCACACCTTTCTGTGGAGATACATTCTGCAGACCGGCCTCGGGATTGTTCACCATGAGAGGGCCGTGCTTCTTCGCGAAGAAGCCAGCTCCAGGGTGGCGGCTATCGTTGCCGACATACACATAAGGCGGCAGCGCAGGATTGCCGGGCCCCTGATAGAAGCTGAGCCACGCGCCCATGCCGGGGTGCTTGATGGTGCTGCGCAGGCCAAAGCTGGTGTGCATGAAGTAGTTGGCCTGTTCATGCGCAGCGGTGTTGGTCGCCATCGAATTGATGACGCAGGCATGGTGCATCTGCTTCGCCATGCGCGGCAAGTACTCGCTGACTTGCACGCCGTCTGCGCTGGTCTTGATGGCCTTCACGGGACCCGCGACTTCCTTGTTGTCGGGCTTGGGATCCCAGGTGTCGAGATGGCTCTGGCCACCGGTCATGTAGAGGAAGATGACATTGCGTGCGGTGGCGGCCTGTTTGGCGGTGGCGCTGCCTTCACCAACGGCGAAGGCTTTGCTGGAGAATAGATGCTCCACCGAGGGCAGCAAACCGACCCCGAGGCAGGACTGAGCCATGCGGGTCATCACTGCGCGGCGGGAGAGATCGTTGTTAGGATTTTTCATGGTGGTATTCAAATGAGGTGTTGCTGCAACAGGCGGGAACTATTCGACGAAGATGAAGCGCTGCGTGCTGAGAGCGGCGAGGGTGACGTCCTCCCACAGGGTCTTGGAGGAGGCGTAGCTCTCCACAGTCTGAAGCATGTGGGCCTTCTCCTTCGCATTCGGTTTGCGCGAGTAGAGGCTGAGGAAAAGCGTGTCGATTTTTTCGTCGTTGGTTTTGGCCTTGCGCAGATTGATGCTCAGCGTGGACCAGGCGCTGGTGAGCTGGCTGAGGAGGGAGCCGTTCATCATGGTCAGCGCCTGCGGCACGCTGGCCTCGTCACTGGCGTTTTCGATGATCTCGCGGTCGCTCTGGCCGAACTCGCGCAGGAAGTGGCCGCGTGGCGCGGGCGATGGCAGCTCGGCGGCACGGCTCCAAGTCTGGTGCAGTGATCGCTGGAAGTTTTCGAAGCTCTTGATGCTTTTTTCATCCTTCATGCCAAGCACGGCTTCGTCCGCCTTGATGGTGGTCATGATCTGCGAGTTGAGTGGCGCTTCCTTGGGGTCCACGCGGCTGTCCTGCATGAGATTCATCATGGCCATTTCCATCGGACCATCACCACTGACAGCGGCGAGCTCCTGCTGAATCTCCTGATTGCCAGACTTTTTCGCGGCTTCATAGAAACACTTAGAAACCTGCTCACGCAGGATGCGCTGGCTTTCGCCCAACCGGCGCTGAATTTCGCGGGATTTGGCCTTGTCGTCCTTCGCACGGGCGTCATCGAGTTCCTTGCGCATTTGTTCGAATGCCTTGTTCTGTTCGCGCATGGCGGAGGCGACTTCTTTGGCGGCTTCAAACAGCAGTGGAGCTTCGGTCTTGTCGAGCAGCCCGGCCAGATGATGACGATTTTCCAGATCACGACGTTCACGCTCACGGCTGCTCCAGTTCGGCTGATCAGGATCGGGACTGACGAGTGCGACGAGAGAATCCCACACCTGCTCTGAGCGCATGCGATGGAACACCGGCCCCTGGAAGTAATAAGCCGTGCCAGGAGAGACCTCCTTGGTGCTCTCACGCGCAAAGACCTGCGTGTTCAGGAGCAGACGCAGATACGCTTTCATGTCATATTTCAGCGCCACCATCTGCCGCTCAAGAAAGTGCATCAGCTCAGGATTCGAGGCCACGCTGCTGTCCATCATTTCGTCCACCTGTTCGTAGAGACCGGCGCCAAAGACGCGCTGCCACAGGCGGTTGGCGATGATGGTGGTGAAGCGCGGATTTTCAGGAGAGGTCAGCCATTGGCCAAATTCGCCAATTGTGTTCGACTCTTTCTGCAGCACCACGGGCTTGCCAAACATGACGGAGGCCTGCACGACGTCCTTCGGCTTTGCGTCCTTGTATTTGTAGTCGTGTGGCAGGCGCATCTGGCCTTTGTTTTGCACCACCTGAGTGTCGCGCAACGGGCGCACTGCTTCCGTGATTGCCTGGCGCATGAGGTCGCGTGTCTCGTTGTCGAGCGCTTTGTCGGCACGCACCATTTTTTGCGCCTCCTCAGCACTCTTGGAGCGATAGCTGGTGGAGCTCATGTTGTGCGTGAAGGCCGCCATCTCGTAGAACTGCTTCTGCGTCCATTTATCGAAGGGGTGATCGTGGCACTGCGCACATTCCATGCGGGTGCCAAGAAAGATGCGGGTGGTGTTGGACAGATTGTCCAGTGGCATGCCACGGTCGCGCATGTAGTAGCCGATCGCTCCGGTGTCGAAGCAGGTGCCTTCGCTGGAGACGAGCTCGCGGGCCATTTGATCCCACGGTTTGTTCTCCCGCAGCGCGGTGCGGATGTAGTTCAGGTAATTCTGCGCGGTGGTGCTGCCAGCCACGCCCTGGCTCTGAGCACGTAGTACGTCCGCCCAATAATTGAAGAAATTCTGCGCATACCCTTCGCTGGCCAACAGTGCATCGATGAGCTTTGCGCGCTTGTCCGGCATCTGCGAGGCATGGAAGGCGCGGGCCTCGTCCAATGTGGGAATGCGACCCACTACGGTCAGATACACACGACGTAGAAAGGTGGCGTCATCCACCAAGGCGTTCGGCTTGATCTGGTGCTTCTGCCAGCTTTTGGCGAGCAGAGCATCGACTTGCTTTGAAGCAGTGGCGGTGTCCACGGGAGCTGAGTGCGCAGCGACGGCGAACAGAGTGGTGGCGAATAACGAGAGAGTGTGACTGGCCTTCATGCCAGAACCAACGCCAACTTCCGAAGGCAGATGTCACATCCGCCTCTGGAAGCCAAATCCTGCACACCAAATGGCAATCCAGTCACTGCCCTGCGTTCACCCCATACTGGCACGGCGTCAGCGCGAAATCACTTCGTTGACGTGTCATTGATCATACCCTTGATCACGTCCACCGCCTCGCCCAAGCCTTTCATAAGTTCTGAAAGGCCCGGCCCCAGCAGCCACGAGGCGTAGGTGATGGCCATCCACCATGCGATGGCATTGACGATGATCATGATCGTCACCAGCACCTCCACCCAGCGGCCCCATACCACGAGGTAGCCGTTTTCATCCTTTTTCTGTCGGAAAATATGGTCTGAATACAAGGCCACCGCCGCCCACCAAAGCAAGGGCGGCAGAAAGAGAAAACCCAGGATCATGCGCCGGAGCACCGCGCCTCCGCGTTGATTGTAGGGCACGCGGTTGTAGTCACGGTAGCGTGCCACCCGGCGGCGGATGGGACGGACGGTGAGGCCGTCGGCGACAATCTGTCCCTCGGCATGCAGTTCCATCAGGGACGAAACTGGACGCCACTGCTCCTCGTCCTCACGCTTGACCAGATCACTGTCGCGGATCGAACCATAGGCGAGAAAATTGCGCAGATCGTCCTTTGAACACGGACCCAGTGTCTTCTGGCCTTTGGCAATGTAATAAGCGGCATCCACGAATCAGCAGGAAACGAACGGTTCTACGAGAGTTCGAAGCACGGGAATTATGCATTATCCGCACCAAGATGTATTGTAAGTTTTTTATATTCAAACAGACCTGGTCTGCAAGTACTCCACCCACACGGCTTCTCTTTCTCATCTTCTTGGCCGGTCTGCCCACCCGGACGCTTCACGCTCTGCCCCCTTTACCCAGCTCCAGCATCAAGGCTGGAACAAAGATGGCGAAGAAAGGCGTGGAGTTGGCGAATCAGATGACCGCTGAGCCCAAGCCAGAGCCGCTAAGGACGCCGCCTTTCAGCCTGCCCTGGACCTAGGGCAATGTGCCGCCCGAGCTGGAGTGACCGTTCTCTTATTGCAGTTTGGGTCTCTTCGTGCCAAATCAGCCCCGCATGACCACCGCTGAACTCCTCACCGCCCTCAACTGGCGCTACGCCACCAAGGTCTTCGATTCCACGAAGAAAATCCCTGACGACACCTGGGCCGCGCTGGAGGAGTCGCTCGTGCTCACGCCGTCCAGCTATGGCTTGCAGCCTTGGAAATTCATCATCATTCAGGACAAGGAACTGCGTGAGGAATTGGTGGGGCATTCGTGGCGTCAGCGCCAAGTGGTGGATTGCTCGCATCTTGTCGTCATGGCCACCAAACGCACGATGTCGGAGGTCGAAATCGACACCAACCTCATGCGCATCGCCGAAGTGCGTGGGGGCACGCCCGATTCACTGGTGGGTTTTCGAAAGATGCTCACCGGAACACTGGAGCAAGGCTACATGACCGCCGAGTGGGCGAAGATGCAGGCCTACATTGCTCTCGGTCAGTTCATGGCTGCGGCGGCGCTGCTAGGCATCGACACCTGCCCGATGGAAGGTTTTGTCCCAGCCAAATACGACGAGGTGCTGGGACTCGAAGCCCAGGGTTTTACCACCGCCGTGCTCTGCCCTGCGGGGTATCGTCATGCGGATGACCGCTATGCCTCGCTGCCCAAGGTGCGCTTTAAGAGCAGCGATGTGATTGAGCATCGGTGATAGAGAATGCCTTTCGCCAATGCGGAGGCGATGCAGCATGCGAAAACGCTGACCGACGGGCAGGAGTGCCCATCGTACTTTCAGGGCTGCTGCACAAGCTGCACGAGGCATGGGTTTGCAGCGGGGTCGAGCCACGCGAGCACCTTGCGCAGATGGGCCTCGGACATGGCGGTGCAGCCTGCCGTGGGCACATTCTCACCCTGCCAGATGTGCATGAAGATGCAGGAACCGAGACCCGGTGTGTTGTGGGGATTATGTGCGATGACGGCACCCAGTTTGTAGCAGCCGATGGTGGGAACCATGGTTTCGGGGCCGGTCCAGTCACAGGCAACTTTGCGATCATCGACGATCTGGTTGTAGTGCCGCGAGCGGACATCATCGATGCCCCAATGATGTGTGGTGCAGTGGATGTAGGGCAGCTTGATCGAGGCAGGCTGAGGTTCGGAGCCGAAGGCCTGGATGATGCGGAAGACGCCGGCAGGAGCGCAGCCGTCTCCTTCTTGTTTGATGCGCCAGCCCGCTGGAGCCATCAGTCCATATTCACCATGGCCCCAAGCCATGCCATTGCGGCCAATGCGGACCGGAATGGCCGCGCCGGTAGAGTGCCACTCGTTGGTTGGAGTGCGTTCAAGCATCGTGAGCTCTGCGACCGCTGCCTGCTGGTCTGCTGCGGTGACGTATAAAACCTGCCGACAATCTGGCGGCAGGGCAGCAGCGATCTCCGATGGCAGCGTAACTGGAAAAGACATGTGCGCACAGGAGGCGAGCGTGACGAACAAGACAAGAAGACGATGCATGCGAAGCGGGCGAAAATGAAAACGCCGCAGAGTTTCCTCTGCGGCGCTGTTGAGTTGATCTGACGGGCGGGCTGTTACCAGCCGTGTGCGTCGCGCACCTTGATCATCGCAGAGAGGATGTTGTTCCAGGTGTCCGGTGTTTCGAGCACGGCGTTGGGGAACATGCAGCCATCCCAGCAGATGTGCTGGATGCCACGGGCAGCGGCATCTTTGAGCCAGTAGCCGGAAGCCTTGGTGATGTCGAGCTTGCCGTTCGGATCGTCAGCGCGGCAATGCTTGCCGGTCTTGTCGTGCGAGCCGGCGCCATGGACGGTGCCGTCGTTTTGAGCCACATGGAAGTCGATGGTCCAGGGGCGAAGAGCGTCGGTCATCTTCTCATAGGCAGCCCAGAACTCGGCGTCGCTGTAGCCTTCTTTGAGAAGAGCATGCTCGGGAGCATTGTAGCCGAGGGTGTAAAGATAGGTGTGAGCAAGGTCGGCCTGGAAGCCGAGAGCGTTTGGCATGCCGACGCCTTCGAGGACGTCGAGCATGTCTTTCCAGGAGTGCATGCCGGCCCAGCAGATTTCGCCTTCGGCGGCAAGACGCTCACCGCTGTCTGCAGCGATCTGGGCAGCCTTCTTGAAGGTGTCCACGATGCGCGCTGTACCCGCCTTGGAATTTTCGCGCCATTTGGAAACGCCGAACTCGGCGGAGTCGATGCGGATGACGCCGTATTTGCGAACGCCATGTGCATTGAAAATCTTGGCGATGCGGCAGGCCATTTTCACGGCGCTGAGGAATTTTTCCTGCTGCGCGTCGTCGCCCATGGCGGAGTCACCGACGGTGCCAGGCCACACGGGTGCCACGAGGGAACCGACGCTGAAGCCCTTGCTGGCGATGAGATCGGCGATCTTCTTGAGTTCGTCGTCACTGGCCTCAGGGTTGGTGTGAGGAAGGAACAGGAAGTAGTCGATGCCTTCGAACTTCTGCCCGTTCACATTGGCTGCGGCGGTCAGATCCAGCATCTTTTCGAGGCTGATCGGTGGTTCCTGGCCTTCGCCGTCGCCTTTGCCGACGAGTCCGGGCCACATTGCATTGTGAAGTTTGGGTGAGGAGTAGCTCATGTTGATTGCTTGGTTTGGGAAGGGAGCCGCGAGGTTAGCGGGAAGGTTTACGAACGCACGAACAAAGTTTTGAGAATTATGCGGATCAAGCCAAAGGGCGGATCACTTCGCCTTTTTCTTCTTAGGCTGCGCGGCAGGGGTGGGTTTGCGAATGACAACGGGAACCGCATTCTGCTGCGCCGCACCGGGAGTGCTGCGGCCGCTGGTGATGATTTGTTCGAGTTCGGCGGTCATCTTCGTCACGATCTCAGGGTTTTTATCCTGGATGTTGTCCTTCTCGGCGATGTCCGTCTTCAGATTGTAGAGCTGGGTGTTGGGCAGGCCTTTTTCGCCAGGGCTGCCGGGTCGTGGATCGCTCCAGCCGCCGGAACCAGCGCAGAGTTCGAGCTTCCAGTCGCCCTCGCGGAAAGCGAAGGAGCCGTTGATGGAGTGGTGGATCGCGCTCTGACGCACCGGCTTGCCGGATTCACCCAGCAAAGCGGGCAGGATGCTGAAGCTGTCCTCGGCGGCGGTTTCAGGCAGTTTTACCCCGACGGCGTCGGCAGCGGTGGCCATGAAATCCGTGAGGCACACTAGCTGTGCGGAGGTCTGGCCGCCTTTGACCTTCGCAGGCCAGCGAACGATGAAGGGCACGCGGTGGCCGCCATCGAAGATATCGGCCTTGTGGCCGCGCATGTTGTAGCTGGGGTTGTGGCCTGCGGCGAGCAGCTTGGGGTAGTCGGCGCTGGGAGAGCAGCCGTTGTCGCTGGTGATGATGATGAGCGTGTCCTTGGCGATGCCTGCCTCTTCGGTGGCGCGCATGATCTGGCCGAGGGCATCATCCGTTTCCATGACGAAGTCGGCGTAGAGGCTGATGCCGCTTTTGCCCTGCCATTTTTCGCTGGGCAGGATGGGAGTGTGGGGGGAGTTCAGTGGCAGGTAGAGGAAGAAGGGCGCGCCTTGTTTCGCTTTCGAATCGATGACTTTTTTCGCCTCACGCGTGAAGGTGGGCAACACGTCTTCGCCACGAAAACCGGGGGAACCGGGGCCTTCGCGGGTGTAGCTCATGCGGCCGCCTGCGTTCATGGCGAGCTTCATTTTTTCCGTGGGATTGGCGACGACGTGATTGTTTTCGATGAAGCAATAGGGCACCATATCCAGCGAGGCGCTGATGCCGAAGTAGGTGTCAAATCCGACACTGGTGGGGCCATTGGTGATCGGCTTGGTGTAGTCCACGTTGTTCACCTGCTCAGCCTTTTCGATGTTCAGTTCCTCCGTGGGGCCAGTTCGCACCCAGTCCATGCCCAGGTGCCATTTGCCCACGCAATGTGTGGAGTAGCCCTGGGCCTTGAGCATCGCTGGCACGGTCAGCCTACCCTGCTCAATCAAGCGCGGACTGAGCCCCCCGAGCACGCCGCTTTGCAGCTTGGAGCGCCAGGCATAGCGGCCCGTCATCACGCCATAGCGTGTGGGGGTGCAGACGCTGGAGCCGGAATGCGCATCGGTAAAAATCATGCCCTCTTTGGCGAGACGATCAAAACTCGGCGTGGCGATTTTGCCATCGGGATTGAGGCATTTCAGATCGCCATAACCAAGGTCATCACAGAGGATGAAGATGATGTTGGGTTTGTCGCCTGCACTGGCCGTGACGGCGAAGGCGAGGCAGAACAGGGTCGTGAGAGCAATGAATCGGTTCATGGTTGAAACGTCTTCAACGCACTCAAGCCTCCGAGCTATCGAGATATTCCAGCGCTTTTGAGAAGCTGGCCTGAGTGAGGAAATGATTGAGCCTTGGCGGCAGTTGCGCGCGCAGTTTGAGATGCTCGGCTCCGAGTTCCTCCGAGACCTGCTTCAAGGCTTCCAGATGCGCCGCAGGATCACGATCCCGAAACGCATGATCGGCGATGAGGTCGAGGCGACGCTGAAGAAGAGTGCGCAATGAATCGAGAGATGTCATGACTACATATTCTTGAGGCGGAAGTAACTCACCACCAGTTTTTCGTCCGGCTCCACCTGAAAGGAGTACTGCTTGAGAAGGTCCGCCAGGGTTTCGAGCATCCACGGGTAGGTGAATGTCGCACCATTTTTGGTGTAAAGAATGTCATCCGCCAAGTACACCGCCGAGTGGACGATATTGCCGGAAGGTTTGGAGAACAGGGCAATGTCCCCATAGCGAGGATCGCCCGCTGCGGGGGCATATTCGTTCTTCAGCTTCTGCATGAAATGAACCGGATCACTCAACTGTGGGTCAGCCACATCCTGAAAAAAGTTAAACGAAGTCCAGTGGCAGTCGCGCAAAGGGGCAGGACCGTTCAAAGGATTGTCCGGCATGGGATAAACAAACATCTGAGACGAGGGCAGCGGCGGCAGCACGTCGATGATCCCCAGCGTCCCGCCGTTTGGAGCATCCGCGATGGATTCGAACATGGTGCGCACATCGGTGCCCTTGATTCCTTTGCCCCAGTAGTTTGCCAAGGCACTGATATCCATGCCCTGTTTGATGCGGAACCACATCGTCAGAGTCCGCTGGCAAGTCAGCCCGCGCATGAAATCGCGCTTCTCCTCATAGGTCGGAAGTTGAGCCAGCACCACCGAGAGACCACTGAAGACGAGGTAGTCGCCATGTTCGCAGCAGAGCTGCTTGAAGAGCATCAGCGTATGCTCGCCATTCTGAGAAGCACCAAAGCGATCTGCCAGTGTGTCTTTGTGAATGAATGTGATCTGACCACGGTTCTCGGGGTGCTGCAACAGAGCTTGATAGAGCTTTTTGCGAGGTCCGGCAGGCAGTGAAAGCAGAGTATTGGCAGCAGGCAGCATTGCCATGCCCTGGGTGGTTTGCACCAGCACCGCAGGCTCCATCAATTCCGCCTGAAGGTTGGCCGGCATCCCAGTGGATTCGAGCAGACGCTCCACATCGCTGTAATGAGCATTAGGGAAAATCCAGCGTGTGCCATTTTCCTCAAGCTTGCGCATTGGCAACAGTTCTTCAGGAGCGGCGATGGTGAAAGGCGTGTAATAAATATCTCCCCAAGGACCAGGACGCAAGTGCTGGCCAAGCACTGCGGATTTGACGCTCCCGGATTCTTCCGCGTGATCGTGCCATTTCATGAACGCGGCCCCCAGCAGAATGCCTATTGCGAGTAAAGCAGGAGGTGAGATTTTTTTCTTTGATGTTGATCCTGACTTGGGTGGCGCGGCTTCTTGACTCTGCATTCAGTTTTTGGGGGGCAGTTCCTGTGCCATAGAAACTACGAGCATCAAATCTGAATCGTCTTCATTTTTTGCGCATCTGACGGCAGCCCTAGCTTGGCGAGAGTATTTCGCCGAGCTTGCAAAAGGGGAACGATTGGCGCACGCCGATTGAAGCGTCCAAACCAAGATGTTTCAGAGCTTCGGCTTTGGCGGCGTGATCGGAGCCATCTGGCCGCTGACGATGCCGTGGGCTTTGGTCGGACGCTTGTAAATGGCATCACCGCAGGCGATGAAAAGCTCGCTCAGATCTTTGCCACCGAAGCATACGTCGAGGGGTGGCTTGGGTGTAGGGATAATGAAGTTCACGCGACCGGCCTGATCGCAAACTTGAATATCGTCACCTGTTGCAACATAAAGCCAGCCGTTGGTGTCCACGCAGAGACCAGTGGCGAATCCTCCGTCCAGCATGTAAAAGGGTTCTGCATTGCCCACGGACCCGTTTTCACCGATAATCGCGTTAAAGACTGCACCACCCGCCGCCATGTAAAGCTGGGTTTGATCGGGACTCAAACACATGGATCTGGCTTCGGGCGGCCACGATGTCTCTGGACTGCGAATGTAAACGCCCGCGTCTATTTTTCCTTCTTTCAGCGAGAAGCTCCAAAGCGCTCGATGTCGGGCGGCAAAAACTATCCCACCATGAGTCACCGCCAATGCGAAGCAGCTGCTTGTATCTTCAATCAGTAATTGATCACTTATTGCCGGGAACGACTTCAGCAATTCATCACCTTTACCACTGAGCGTCCAATTCATCGCTCCCGTGTTGATGGCAGCTATGCGGAATTTTTCATATTCCATTTTGATTTTTGTCACCTTGTCAGCGACACGCACGATAACCGGAGAATTGCCATTGGCATAAATCACGCCCTTGGAGTCTGCCACAAGGTGATTCAATTCCTCGATCACATCATTTTGCGTCAAAATTCTGTTGGGAAGCGGCGGCCTCGTATAAACTTTCTCCCACTCTCCTTCCCCGACCACCTCATAGCCCTTCCACTTGGACTCGCCTTTCGCATTCGCTTTGATCTCGATGTTCGTCTGCCAGTCCCGCCAGAGCCAGCGGAGGACGTCGGGAAAGATTTGGGAGGCGTGTTTGGCGTTGTGGCCGCCTCCGCCCCAGGCGTGGTTCACGTCGTAGCCGGCCCAGGTGAGGCTGCGTTCCATGGTCTGGTTCGCCATCCACCAGTCACCGCAGTAGAGGTTGTTGTCGCCAGTGCCGGACTGGAGGAAGACACGGAGAGGCTTGGGCTCGAATTTGCGCACTAAGACGGGGAGCTGGTCCGCGCCGTGGATGCCGACATAGGTGCCCACACCGGTGAAGACACGGCGAAAGCGGTCAGGACGGTGCCACGCGACCATGAAGGCGCAAATGCCGCCGCTGCTGTTGCCGGAGATGGCGGCCAAATTGGGATGCTTGCTGAGTTTGAGACCGTGCTTCTCCTCGATGGCGGGCAGGCATTCGTCGAGGAGGTGGGCGTAATGCTGTCGTACTCGTAGCTACGATTGAAGCGCGGCAGTGCCTTGTCATTCGCCGCAGGCACCACGCCGGGCTTGATGAAGATGCCAACCAGCGGCGGAATGTCCTTTTTGGCGATGAGATTGTCGAAGACGACAGGAGCCTGGTAAATGACGCCGTCCTGAAAAACCATTGAAGGCGCAGGCTTTGATTTGTCGAAACCGGGAGGCAGGTAGATCTGGTATTCACGCTCGGTGCCGGGGAAGACGCTGCTGTGCTTCGCCAGGTAGCTACCCTTCAACATCGTGCCTTTGGGCACGTTCGGCTGTGGTATGGAATCTTCGGTGAGAGGAAACTCCGGCTCTGCGGTCAAAGCCACTTGGGAGAAAAGAACGAGTGCGAGGATGGGGCGCATACGCGCATGCTGCCAGAGGCGACCACTGACCGCCAGCCTGAATTGATATGTAACCTTCCTTGAATAAAACACCTATGACGGGACGTTGAGATCGGGCTTGTTTCACGGTGCGCTCCGGCTAGCATGAGGCAGTTTATTTCACCCCCTCCTGTCATCCATTTGAAATCCGGTTTCGTTCTCGCATGCGCACTCATTGGCGCGGGGCTTGCCATGTCGGCCCCGATGGCGGAGAAGCGCACGGACGATCCTGGGGCGAGTTCTGACATCGCGCTGCTGCGCCTGAGCTATGAGCGGGAACTGATCGAAGCCAGCTTGGCACCGGTCAAAGAGCAGATCACCGCGCTGGGCACCTTGGAAAAACAGTTTGCCGCTGAGCGTGACTACGACGACGCCATCACTGCACGCGATGAACGCAAGCGTTTGCAAAACGAACTGGCCCGGCTGGACAAAGAGCTGCTGCTGCTGCAAACCCGCGAGCAGACGCTCAAGACCTCGCTGCTGCCGGACCGCATCAAGTTTCAGCTCGACGCTGCGACTCTGAGCGATCTGCGGCTCGAAGGCGGTGCCATCACCGGGTGGTCCAAGGTAGGAGCTGCCGCAACCTGGAAGCTGCCCACGCTGCCGCCGGGGGGGTACGAAGTGATGCTGCGCTACCGCTGCGGTGCTACGGAGGGCGGCCAACTGCTGATCAAAGAAGCGCGCTTCACCCTCACCACGAATATTGAAACCACGCTCAAGGGCCCTGAGGAGCGCAGTGCAGGTACGCTCAAGATCAGCGACGGCAACGGCACGCTGACACTCTCCGCGCAAGCCTTGGTCACTGACAATCTCATGCAACTGCTGGCAGTCGAACTCGTGCCGGCCACCCAATGAAGCGCTCTCTGCCAGTCCTGATTTTCGTCCTGCATGCCTGCACGGCATTGCTGGCGCAAACGCCCGTGCCGGAGCCAGCCGCCCTCATCGCCACACGCACGGCATTCATGCGCCAGGTGATGGCGGAATCGCAGCTGCTCACCCAGCAGTACGAGCGTGCGCTGGCCAAAGTGGAAACGGAAGTCGCCACCGCCGGTGATTATGAAGAGGCACGTGCGATCCGTCAGCGGCGCGAACAACTTCAGGCGCTGTATGCCGGCACGGTGTCCAGCCTCGCTACTCCACTGCCCCTGACGCAAGCGCGAATGATGGGATCCGCCCAGGCCTCCGGCGAGATGCTCGGCGGCTGGCGCTCCAACGGCAGCGGGGCGGAGTGGCAGAATTTCCGCCTCATGCCGGGGAGCTACCACCTCGAATTTGAAGCCAACATGAGTGATGCCCCCGTCGCAGGCAGCATCTATGCCTCTCCCAAATTTCTGCCGCAGCAGAAGGCCTTGTTTGAATTTGACGAGGTCACGCTGCTGGGCACAGCCGCGGAAAACCACCGCACTTTTGAAATCACCCGCAGTACGGATGAAACCACGTTCACCACCGTGCGTGTCGGTCAGCTGACATTCACCCGCAATCCAGTCACTCTGCGTTTCACGGCTGCGGATGGATATCCAGCCAACATCATCCGCATTCGAAACCTGCGACTGGTCCCCGTCACAGATACCACCGACACCGCCCCCCCCGCGCTCTCCCAGACCAGCTCCACCACCGCGATGCAGCTCGCCAGCACAGCGCTGAAAGATGCCATCGACACCGCCAGGAAAGCAGCCTCCGCCAGATATCTCGACGAATTGAATGACCTCGCTGTGTCCAAACCCGCGCTGCAAGGACAGATCGATGCCGAAATCCGCCGGATGCAGCGGCTGGGAGATCAAAAAGCAGGGCGTAGTGGCATCAACGCAATCACCACGACCGGTGGCAGCTTCAGTGGTTTTGAAGACATCAGTGATGCACGCTTGGCGGATGAAGAGCCGCTCTCTGGCGAACGATTCAAGGTGGAATACGAAGGGCGTACATTGATGGTGCGCCTGCTGTGGATCGATTGTGCGCCACTGGAGGAAAACGAGCCTGGAGTGAAACGCTTCGCCAAGCATTTCAACATCGAGGAAGCGGATGTGCCAGCTGTGGGTCGTGCTGCGCGCGAGTTCACCGCCAGTTATCTGCGTAACAAACCCCTGCGCCTGCTCATCCGCCCTGACCCCGACAAAGACGGCACCATGGCCGCGCTGCTGTTTCTGCCGAATGTGGGCTTGTACCAAAATGTGCTCGTCAATCACGGACTGGCAGCCGTGGTAGAACCTGCGCGACAGCAACAGCACAACGCCATGGAGCGCGCATTCCTCTCAACGCTGAGCGCCATCGAAAACACCGCCAGAAAACGTCGCCCCGCACCCGGTGCCTGGGCGCTCTCGGCAGATACCCACGGAGGGAAGCAACCATGAAGCACCTGCTATTAAGAGCCGCAGGCCTGCTGCTGGCTGGCCATGCCGTGGCCCAGCAGCCCGCACCTGCCCCCGCTGCACGCCTGCAGCAGATGGAAAGCATCTACCAGAAAGAGCTGAGCGCACGGCATATTCCTCTGCTGGGGAAGTATCTCATCGAACTGCAGCGGCAGGCCGCCAATGCCACCGACAAGACTGCCTACACGGCTGAAATCAACCGCATCCAACAAATCATCAATGCAGGTGGGGTGCTGGATCTGATCGCCACGCAGCAGGCGCAGTCTGGCACCATGCCCATGCCGGCGCCGATGCCATCCCCGGTGCCCATCGAGCAAAAACAGGCGCTCATTGCGCTGTCACCCGCGCTCGCCCAGAAGGTATCCCCCAACGCACCGGCAGATGCGCAAACGGCCACCGTTGGCGAGATCGAGTGGCGCATTGAATTCATCGCTGCGGGCACGTATGACATTCTCCTGCATTATGCCTGTCCGGAACTGGCGGAACCGCTGAAAATCGTGGTCTCCTTCAACGGGCAGACACTCGAAAAAGAACTGGAGGTCGAGCGTGTGACCAAAGATGCCCAGTCTTTCCGTATTCTTAGACTTGGAAGCCTCACCTTGACCAGTGACCTTCGCGGCGAAACACTGCGCCTTGTCGCCGGTGACAAAGCCAGCCCGCAGCTCATCCTCAAAAGCCTGCTCATCACCCGGCCGCGACCTCCCGCCCTCAATCCCTAGCGCCATGCGTTTTGCCTTTTCGTTTATCTTTATTGTCCTCATTCTAGGCACACTGCCCTCCTGCAAGCGAATCGAGGCCAAACTACGCCGCCTTGCCGAGCAGAGCGGCGTCACCCCGAAGCCCCCACCACCGCCCAAACCCGATGAGCCCGTCCTGACCGCTGAAGAGTTGGCGATCGAAAAGAAACTGCAGGA
This sequence comes from Verrucomicrobiaceae bacterium, assembly GCA_027490195.1. Classification (GTDB taxonomy): domain Bacteria; phylum Verrucomicrobiota; class Verrucomicrobiia; order Verrucomicrobiales; family Verrucomicrobiaceae; genus Prosthecobacter. The sequence continues at coordinate 157,201 of JAIXYN010000006.1, forward strand.
TACCGCCCTGCTGCAGGCCGCCGCGCCGGAGGCTCCGGCGGCTCCCGCCTTTGAACTCAACAAATCCTCCGTCGTCTCCATCCTTGGCTACCATGATTTCAAAGACCGCGGCGGCAGCCCCATGCTCATCGCCGCGCCGAAGTTCCGCGCGCAAATGCAGGCCATCAAGGACTCCAAGATCCCCGTCATTGCTTACAGCGAAATGATGGCTTGGAAGCGGGGTGAGAAGAACATTCCCGAAGATGCCATCGTGATAACCATGGATGACGGCTGGGAGGGCGTGTACACCTATGCCTATCCGGTGCTGCGTGAGTTTGGCTTCCCCTTCACCATCTACCTCTACAAGAACTATGTCGGCGGTGCGGGCCGTTCGATGAGCTGGGAGCAGATCAAAGAGATGATGCAGCACGGCTGTGAAGTCGGCAGTCACAGCGTCTCCCACGCGAGCCTAAAAAGCCCCCCGAAGAACCTGAAGACGGATGCTGACAAGCAGCAGTGGGTCTTGGGCGAGCTCAAGGACTCGCGCGAATTTTTGGAGCAAAACCTGCACATCAAGTGCCTCTCCTTCGCCTACCCCTATGGCAACTTCGACGACGCCATCATGGAGACCGCGCTGCAGATTGGCTACGAATCTCTTGTCACTGTGAACGGCCAGAAAGTCAGCTGGGACACCCCCAATGGCAAGCTTGGCCGTTACATCGTTCACGGTGACAACGACATCAACTTCAAGCTCGCCACCAGCTTCCGTGGTCGGGGTGATGTCGGCTCCAATAAATTCCTCGTTGCTGACGCCAAGAACGACAAAGGCGAACAGCTCATCCAACTGAAGCCCAAGCCTGATGCCGTCATCACCGAGCGCCGCCCCCTCATCGAAGCGGATTTGAAAAAAATCGGCACCATCCTGCCGGAGAGCATCAAGCTGCGCATCGCCGGTCTGGGCACCGTTCCGGTGGATTATGACCCGGCCACCATGATCGTGCGCTTCCAGTTTCCCTACAAACTGCGCCGAGAGGACTGCGCCCTCAGCCTCAGCTTTCAGCGTGACGCCACCCAGCCTGCCGAAGTCGTGAGCTGGCGCTTCAAGATTGACCTTGAAGCGGCTTATATGCCCCCTCCTTAGTCCCCTTTCCCGGCTTGATTCGTCCCGCCTTCGCAGTTGCCATGCGTGGGCTGCTGCCGACTATCTCGCGCCCCTTACCTTCCCCCGATGTTCTCCGCCCTCTCTGAAAAACTCGAAAGCGCCTTCAAAAAGCTGCGTGGCCAGGCCCGCATCAGTGAATCCAACGTCAGCGATGCCATGCAGGAAATCCGCATGGCCCTGCTGGAGGCTGATGTGGACTTCAAAGTCGCCAAAGATCTTGTCGAGACCGTCAGCAAACAGTCGATCGGCGCAGAAGTGCTGCTCAAGGTTTCCCCTGGGCAGCAGATCGTCAAAATTTTCCACGATGAGCTGGTCAAACTGCTGGGCAGTGATTCCAGCGCACTAAATGTCGATCCACCGCAGCGCATTCTGATGACCGGCCTCAATGGTGCTGGTAAGACGACAACCTCCGCCAAGCTGGCGAACTGGCTCAAGAAGCAGGGTCGCCGCCCATTGCTCCTCGCTCTTGATCTCTACCGCCCCGCCGCCATCAAGCAGCTGCAGGTGCTGGGCCAGCAGCTCAATGTGCCCGTGTTTGCACCTGCCGAAGGTGAGACAGATCCGGTGAAAGCCGCCAAGGCAGCCATGGTCTGGCTCAAGGAACAAGGCAGCGGCGTCGCCATCTTCGACACCGCCGGTCGTCAGGATCTCGATGAAGAACTCTTGGCGGAACTCAAGCGCGTGCGCGCCGTGGTGGAGCCAAATGAAGTCCTGCTGGTGGCCGATGCCGCTACGGGTCAGCAGGCCGTGAGCGTGGCGCAGAAATTCAACGCCGCCGTCGGCATCACAGGTCTGATCATGACAAAGCTCGATGGTGACGCACGTGGTGGTGCTTTGCTCTCCATGCGCCAGGTCACAGGCTGCGCGGTCAAATTCCTCGGCGTGGGTGAAAAGGTCGAACAGCTCGAAGTTTTCCATCCCGACCGCATGGCGCAGCGCATCCTCGGGATGGGCGATGTGGTGGGCCTGGTTGAGAAAGCCTCCGAAGAAATCGACGAGAAGGAGGCCATGAAACTGGCCGCCCGCATGCAGTCGAACAAATTCGATTTCACCGACATGCTCGCGCAACTGCGCATGATGAAGAAGCTCGGCCCCATTGGCGGCATCCTCGGTATGCTCCCCGGCATGGGCAAGATGAAGGACATGATCGGTCCCGACAGCGACCAGCGCATGAAGCACGTCGAGGCACTCATTCTTTCGATGACGCCCAAGGAGCGGCAGCGCCCGGAAATCATCAACGGCCAGCGCCGCAAGCGCATCTGCAACGGTGCCGGGCGACCGGTGATGGAAATGAACCAGCTCCTCAAGCAGTTTGAAATGATGAAGAAGCTCATGAGCAACAAAGGCATGATGGCCCAGATGATGGGCGGCATGATGGGAGGTGGCGGTGCCGGCGGTGGCATGGGAGGCCTCGGCGGTCTGGGCGGAATGCTCGGAGGCGGTGGCGGCGGCAAAATGCCCAAACTTCCGCCCGGCATGAAGTTCCCCGGCAAATTTTGATTTCACGGCCTGCTGTGCTCTATTGTTAACATGACTGCCATCACCAGCGCCAACGCCGATAAAAGTCTGATCCAGGCGATTCTCAAAGTTTGCGATGATCGTGAACCTTTGGTCATCATCCACGACGAAAAGCACTCGGTCGTCATGCTGCCGCTGGAGGAATATGAGGCGCTGAACGAAACAAGCCATTTGATGCGCAGCCCTGCCAACGCCCCCCATCTGCTGCTGTCCATCGAGCAACTGCGCTCGGGCAAAAGCACGGTTCGCGAACCTGATCTGGAAGCATGAATCTCATCTTCTCTGACCGCGCGTGGGAAGACTATCAACACTGGCAGGAGACCGACCACCGCATGCTGCGCAGAGTGAACGAGCCTCTCAAAGACATCAAACGCAGCCCCTTCGCAGGAATTGGCAAACCCGAGCCCCTGCGTCACCAACTGGCAGGCTTTTGGTCACGCCGTGTGGACAGCGAGCATCGTCTGGTTTATGCGGTGACTCAGGCTGGCATTGAAATAGCCTCCTGCCGCTATCATTACACTTAATATGAGTTCCCCTTTTCGCATCGGAGTCGCCGGAGTCGGCGCGATTGGTAAAAACCACGCTCGCATCATGGCGGAGATCGCCGCGAAGAGCGAAGGTGCCATCACCTTCGCCGCCGTTTATGATGCCGATCCCGCACGCGCCGCTGAATTTGCCGCGCAGTACGGCACCCAGGCCGCCAGTGACCTTGCCGACTTCGCCCGGCGTGTGGATGCCGCCACTATTGCTGTGCCGACGATCTTCCACCGCAAAGTAGCCGAGCCGCTGATGCAGGCCGGCATTCACGTGATGGTGGAAAAGCCGATCAGTGAATCCTACTCGGAAGCGCAGGCGCTCATCGAACTGGCGAAGTCGAAGAGCGTCATTCTGCAAGTGGGCCACATTGAGAGATTCAATCCGGTGCTGCTCCAGCTTGAAGAGCGCATGGACAACCCGCGCTTCATCGAAGCCCATCGCCTCTCTCCCTTCCCGAACCGCAGCATCGACATCGGTGTGGTGCTGGATCTGATGATCCACGACATCGAGATCGTGCTGCATCTCGTGAAATCAGAGCTGATTCAGGTGGATGCTGTGGGCATTCCCGTTTTGACCAAGCGCGAGGACATCGCCAACGCACGTCTCAAGTTCGCCAACGGCTGCATCGCCAACATCACCGCCAGCCGCATCAGCCCGGAGAAGATGCGCAAAATCCGCGTCTTCCAAAGCGAGAGCTACCTCAGCCTGGACTACCAGGAGCAAAGCGGCTGGATCTACCGCAAAGACGGCATGCAGATCGTACGCGAAGCGGTGGAAGTGGAGAAGGATGAACCGCTTAAACTGGAAATCGCCGCCTTTGTGGAATGCGCCCGTCATGGACGCCGCCCCGTCGTCACCGGACAGGAAGGCGCGGAAGCCGTGCGCATCGCCTTGGAGATCACCGATCAAATCGAGAAGAACGCTGCGCTGGGCGCCTCATGAACCGCATCTTCATCATCGCAGGCGAAGTCAGCGGCGACACCCATGCTGCGGGACTCCTGCGTGAATTGAACATACTGGAGCCAGACATGAAGGTCATCGGCCTCGGTGGTCCGAAGATGCGTGAAGTGGTCGGCGATGGAGTGGAAGACTGGGTCGAAACCGCTGGGGTCGTCGGGCTGTGGGAGGTGGTGAAAATGTACCGCTATTTCAAAGAGAAGATGGATGCCGTGCTGGACTCAATCCTCGATCAAAAGCCTGAGGCGGTGATCCTCGTGGACTATCCCGGATTCAATCTGCGCCTGGCCAAAAGCCTGCGCACCGCCGGTTACAAGGGGCGCATCCTCTACTACATCAGCCCCCAGGTCTGGGCCTGGAAAAAGGGCCGAGTGAAGACCATGGCGCAGGTGCTCAACCTCATGATCTGCATCTTTCCCTTCGAGAAGGATTTTTATGAGAAGAGCGGCCTGCGCACCGAATTCAGTGGGCATCCCATGGTGGACCGCGTGGTGACGCTGAAGCGCGACTGGAAACGCGAACCCGAACTGGTAGGCTGGTTCCCCGGCAGCCGCCTCAATGAAGTGCGCCGCTTGTTTCCCATCATGATGGACGCGGCCAAGATCATCAAGGAAAGCGTGCCGAACGCGCGCTTTGCCGTTTCCGCCGCCAACGAAACGCTGGCCGGATTCATGCGCAACATGACCGACGAGCACGGCATGCCGGAGGCGAAGCGCTGGATCGAAACCGGCACCGTCTACGATCTGATGCAGCGCGCCCAAGCAGGAGCCGTCGCCTCAGGCACGGCAACTCTGGAAGCCGCCTGCTTTGGCCTGCCCTACACCCTGATTTACAACGTCAGCTGGCCCACTTACGTCATCGCTAAGCTCGTGGTGCGCATCAAGCATCTGGGCATCGTCAACATCCTCGCCAAACGTGAAGTAGTGACGGAGCTAGTGCAGGGCGATCTCAACGCGGAAACGCTTGCGCAAGCCACGCTGGAACTGTTGACCAACGACACCAAGCGCGAACAACTGCAGCAGGATCTGGCGGACGTCGTCGCCACACTCGGCAGCGGCGGGGCTTATGCACGCGCTGCGCAAGCGGTCCATGAAGCATTGTAATGCTTCAGCGGCAGATTAGGCTGCGGAAGTCAAAATCAGGAGAAGTGATCGCCCAAGCGCTTTGAGGACAAAGCGCATTGGGCAAGCAACTGCTTCAGACGCCAATCTGCGGCAGGTTCCAGACGTTCTTGGCGTATTCCAAAATCGTGCGGTCGCTGCTGAACTTGCCCATGCGGGCGGTGTTATGGATGGCCATCTTCTGCCAGCGAGGCTGGTCACGATAGGCTTTGTCCACTTCGGCCTGACACTTGGCGTAGGCATCGTAATCGGCCATGACAAGGAAAGGATCACCGTGGGTAAGCAGGCTGTCGCGCAGGGGTTTGAATTCATCCTGGTTACCGGTGAAGTAATCAGAAGCCAGCCAGTCGATGCTGAGACGCAGGTCTTCGCTGGCGTGGTAGAAGTCCCAAGGATTGTAGCCTCTGGCGTAGAGTTCGGTCACTTCCTCGACAGTGAGGCCGAAGATGAAGATGTTGTCCGGGCCGACTTCTTCGAGGATTTCCACGTTGGCGCCGTCGAGTGTGCCGATGGTGAGCGCGCCATTGAGGGCGAGCTTCATGTTGCCGGTGCCGGAGGCTTCCTTGCCAGCGGTGGAGATCTGCTCAGAAAGATCAGCCGCTGGAATGATGCGCTCCGCGAGGGAGACACCGTAGTTCGGGATGTAGATGACTTTCAGTTTTCCATTCACCCGTGGGTCATGATTGACCTTGGCCGCGAGGGCATTGATGGCGTGGATGATGTTCTTGGCGAGGTAGTAGCCTGGAGCAGCCTTGGCACCGAAGATGAAGACACGGGGCGCCATGTCGAAGTTCGGATCGGCGATGATCTTGCGATACAGAGTGACGATGTGCAGCAGGTTGAGATGCTGGCGCTTGTATTCGTGCAGACGCTTGATCTGGACATCGAACAAGGCGTCAGGGCTGACACTGACACCACAGGTGTCTTGAATGATCTTGGCGAGGTGGACTTTGTGCCCTCGCTTGATGGCCTGGAACTTTTCCTTGAATGAAGCGTCGTCGGCAAACTTGTCGAGCGCGATGAGCTTGGTGGAATCCTTCAACCAGCCGGCACCAATGGATTCGGTGATGAGAGACGAGAGCTGCGGATTGCACACATCCAGCCAGCGGCGGAAGGTGACGCCGTTGGTCAGGTTGAGGAAACGCTCAGGATACAGCTCAAAGAACTCCGGGAAGAGACGCTCGCACAGCAGGCGTGTATGAAGCGCGGCCACACCGTTGGTGGCGTGACTGCCGAGCACGGACATATGCGCCATGCGCACCTTTTTGCCGCCGCTCTCCTCGATGAGGGAAAGCGCACGCTTCTTCTCTCCATCCCCCGGCCAGCGCGCTTCGACGTCACCCTCGAGGAAGCGCTTGTTGATCTCATAGATGATCTGCAGATGACGCGGAAGCACACGCTCAAACAAGGCCGCGCTCCAGGTCTCCAGTGCTTCGGGAAGCAGCGTGTGATTCGTGTACGAGAAGGTCTTCTGGCAGATTTCCCAAGCCTGACTCCATTCGAGTTTCTCATCGTCCACAAGGATGCGCATGAGTTCAGGAATGGCGACGGCAGGATGCGTGTCATTGAGCTGCACGGCTGCTTTGGCAGGAAACTCACTCCATGGCAAATCGTAGCCCCCTTTGAACCGGCGCACGATATCGGCCAGCGAACAGGCGACAAAGAAGTACTGCTGCACCAGGCGCAGTTCTTTACCGCTCTCGGTGGCGTCGTTGGGATAGAGAACCTTGGAAACGGTTTCGGCGATGGCTTTTTCACGCAGGGCCTCGATGTAGCTGCCTTCGTTGAAGACCTTGAAGTTGAAGTCTTCATCCGCCTGCGCCTGCCAGAGACGCAGCACGTTCACGGTGTTGCTGTCATAGCCGACGATCGGAATGTCCCAAGGAAGGCCGAGCAAGCATTTCGTGTCGATCCACTCGTGATGCGGACGACCAAACTCGTCGAATTTCTGGATGACATGCCCGTAGAGTTTGACGGTCTGACGATAGGAAGGACGTGCGATCTTCCATGGGCTGCCATCGCGCATCCAAGCATCGGGATGTTCGACCTGCTTGCCGTTGACGAATTCCTGACGAAACAAACCGAATTCGTAATGAATGCCATAACCAATGGCTGGCAGATCCATGGTGCTGAGGGAATCCATGAAGCAAGCGGCGAGACGACCAAGGCCGCCGTTGCCGAGGCCCATGTCGGGCTCCTTTTGCACGAGGGCATCGAGATCTTTGCCCATTTCAGCCAGCGCCTCTTTGGTGGCGTCATAGATGCCAGAATTGCGCAGATTGTTTTCCAGCAGGCGGCCCATGAGGTATTCGAGCGAGAGGTAGTGCACACGGCGCACCCCTTGAGAACGATGCTGACGGCGTGACTGGGTGGCACGCTCCATGACACGATCCCGCACTGCGAGAGAGGTGGCGACGTACCAATCGTTCTCACTGGCTGTTTCAATGTAGGCCCCCAGCGTGAAGCGCAGATGATTCGTGATCGAAAGTTTGAGGCTGTCAGTGGTGTTGAGGACGGCGCAGTTGGCGAGGGCTTCCATGAGTGTGCTGGGTTGTGAATGAGTTACCAGGTCAACCACTTGGGAGGATCGACCGGCGCGATGAGGAGAGTGATTTCTCCTTTGGGCGTTTTGGTTTGGTAATGAGTTAGCAGGATGCTTGCCGGGCCACGTTTGAATTCCTCAAACTTTTTCGTCAACTCCCGTGCCACGACCACCCGATGGTCCGGCGCAGCCTCCGCCAGGATCGCCAGCGTATCGACTAGACGGTAGGGACTTTCGAAGAAAATACTGGTGCAGTCGCGCTGCAAGGCGGCGGTCAGCACAGTGGTGCGAGCGCCCTTTTTGTGGGGTAGAAAACCGCCAAAATAAAAAGGGGTCGTGGGGAGCCCTGAGGCCGCCAGTGCCGTGATGACAGCGCTGGGACCGGGGATGCTCTCCACATGCAGGCCAGCCGCCACGACGGCACCTGACAGCCGCTGGCCGGGATCGGAGACTGTGGGCATGCCAGCATCCGAGATAAGTGCGACGCTGCCCCCCTGTCGAATATGCTCCAGAAGCTGAGGGATGCGGTGCGCTTCATTGTGTTCATTCAGGCTGATGAGCCGTGCGCTGATGCCATGATGCTTCAGCAGCATACCGGAGTGGCGAGTGTCCTCACAAGCCACCAAATCGGCGATCCGCAGAGTATCGATCGCGCGCAGGGTGATATCGCGCATGTTGCCGATGGGCGTGGCCACCAGATGCAGTCCTGGAGTCAAACGACCGGTGGCGACCACAGGCTCAAGCAACTCATCATCTGCACCGTCGAACTGTTCTGCGGCTGAATCCGGATCCGACGACATGGTGCGGACAGAGGGTTACCAGCCTTCGGAAACCTGATCCGCCAGATTATTGGCCAGACGCTGTGCTGCGTCTTCGAAGAGCTGGGTTTCTGAGAGCTGCAGATTCGGCTCTAGAATGATGTAAGAATCAGCGGTGGCGTTGCCATCATGAAGCACCTTGCCAGAGGCGGTGTCTGTGATGGTAAACAAACAGGTCAAAGTGGCCATGATCTGCGAGCTGCGCAGAACGTTGTTGAGGTCGGAACGGAACTGGGTGCGGTTGATGTTCGCAACTTTTCCCTGCAGCACCGCTTCAGCCTCGCTTTTTGCCACGATCTGATACGAGCCGTGGTTTTGCAGCTGTTTGATGACAGCGTTCGTGACGAGTGAGGCTAGGCGCGGCTCCAGTGTGAGATTTTCAAAGGTGGGCACCGCAATCTTGGTGATGTGGCGAAGGTGTGCAGGCTTGTTAGCGCCCAATGTGTAGCCTGCGCAGCCGGAGAACATGAGGCAGCAAGCTGCCAGCAGAAGAAAAAGCGATTTCATCCAAATAGTTTGAGAAGTGACCCTGCTGAGTAATGGCGTGCTGCTAGGACCGCGCAAGAATTATGACGCAGGCTTCGTCGTGGAAGGCACGGGTGGAACCGGCGGCGCTGGCACAGCCGAACCCGGTGTCGGCGACAGCATGGAGGGCACACTTGGGGAAGGTGGCACAGGCAGCAATGCGGGCTTTTCTGTTTCAGGCACGGGTGGCAGCAACGAACCTGCTCCAGGCTTGGTGGCTCCCGGGCGCAGAGGCAGCGTCGGCTCCTGCAATGGAATAGGCATGAAACCTTCGTCTCCCGTGCGCATTTTCGGCTTCTGGCTGAGGCGGGCCAGATCTGGGGCCAGCGGCCCGACATAATCATCCCGAGTCTTCAAATTCTCTGCGGTGAGTGCGGTGTAGTCCTGACCTGGTCCTTTCTTAGCATCTTCCACACCCTCAGGATCTGCGGAGGCGAGTTCAGACAGCATGGTGCGTGCTTGTGCAGAAACCTCTGGAGAACCAAACTTCAGCGCCTCATTTAGGTAGATGGCCGCTGCCTTGGTTTTGCCAACGCGCTGGTAGAACTTGGCCACTGTGAGCGATTGATTGGCCTCGGCCGTGTTGACCTGGGACAGGATCATTTCAGTCTCCTGTTTGCGATCTCCTGCGGGGTTGGTGGCGATGTAGGTGCGCAAGGCATCACGAGCGGCCAGCAGGTTGGAGGCATCTTCACTGCGCTGGGCAGCAATGTTGCTGATGGAGCCAATACGAAACTGGGCTTCAGCCGCCTGCGAGGTGTGGGGATAGTCTTCCACCACTTTGTTGTAGGCGGCTACGGCCTTGTCCTTCTCCTTCAGGTCCTGCTGGATTTCTGCGATGCTGAACTGGGACAGAGGAGCATATTTGCCAAAGGGTGCATTCTTGATTATCTTCTCGTAAAATTTGATGACCTCAGAGGAGTTCATCTTCATGCTGAGCAGCAGCATGCCACGCTGTTTTTTGCCGCCTTTCGCCTCTTCGGCGATCTCATACTGCTTCTCAATAGCCTCACTGAAGTGCGGGCTGTCACGGTAGGACACAATGAAGGTCTGCAAAGCGTCAAAGGCATCATCCATCTTGCCATTATGGCGGATGATGACGGCATTTTGGAAGGATGCCTCCGCCGCACTCTGAGTGAAGGAATACCTCTTCACAATGGCCTGATATAGGTCCTGAGCTTTGCCGATTTTGCCAGCATTCTCTGCCTGCCGGGCTTGCGCCAGCATGGCGGCGGCGGCGAGTTCCTGCGATTCACGCTCGCTGTCCACGGGGACCACTTTGTCCTTCTTGCCCGAAAACGGCCAGAGCGCGGAGGATGAGGTCGTCAATGCAAGAAATGAAACGGCACATGCCAGAAGTACTGACAGGCGGGCGTGGGGGTGGAATTTCATCGGGGCGATAGTAAGTCTGGTTAGGCTTGCGTCAACTTGTCTTGCCCGTAGTTCAAGCCCCTTGTTTTGCCCGCTCCCCCGCTCTAAAGGACACCGCATCATGCGCTATTTGATTCTCCTAGCCCTCTCCTTCCCCCTCCTGGCCCAGGCCCAGAAAGCCATCCCTCTCCCCGCTGGCTACACAGCGGTGCGCGACGTGGACTACGTCGGCGCTGGCAATGCACGCCAGACGCTCGATCTCTACCTGCCTGGGTCCACCACGGAGAAACCGCGCGCGCTAGTCGTCTTCGTCCATGGCGGCGGCTGGGAAGAGGGCAGCAAGGAAGACGCGAAAGTGCTCCTCACTTTGATCAAACGCAATCCCGCCTACGCCGGAGCCAGCCTCAACTACCGCCTCACCGACCAGGCCAAGTGGCCCGCGCAGATCCACGACTGCAAGGCCGCCATCCGCTGGCTGCGCGCCCATGCCCAGGAGTACAAGCTCGACCCCACCAAGATCGCCGCCTTTGGCATCTCCGCCGGCGGGCACCTCGTCAGCATGCTCGGCGTCACCGGCGGTGAAAAGGAGCTGGAGGGAGACCTCGGCAAGCACCTGGACCAAAGCAGCCGCGTCACCTGCGTGCTCGACTTCTGCGGCCCCTCCGACTTCCTCCACTTCGGCGGCAAAGGCAGCGCCATCAATCCCGAAGACCCCACCAGCGCCGTGGCCAAGCTCCTTGGCGGCCCGCTCAACGACCATCAGGAAGAAGCACGCAAGGCCTCGCCCATCACCTACATCTCCCCAGACGACGCCCCATTCCTCCTCATCCATGGCGACAAAGACCCACTCGTCCCCTACTCCCAGGCCACCGACTTCGACGCCGCCCTGCAAAAAGCGCGCATCCCCGCCATCCTCATCACCGGCAAAGACGGTGGACACGTGTGGTTCACCGGCCCACTCATCGAGCGCATGTACGACTTCAACGCCCGCTACCTCCTCGGCCAAGAAGTCCAGCTCGCCCCCACAACCGTACAAGCCAGGTAAGCCGCCCCTCCAACAGCGAACAGCTTCATGACCGACCTCGAAATCAAGTCCGCCATCCTCGACATGGGCCGCCGCGCCCGTGCCGCCTCCTACGCCCTCGTCAAACTGACCACCGAGCAGAAGAACGCCATCCTCATCGCCATGGCAGACGAGATCATGGCCCGGCAGGACGCCATCCTCGCCGCCAATGCCCTCGACCTCGCCCGCGCAGAGCAAAACGGCCTCAGCAAGGCCATGATCGACCGCCTCACGCTCGATCCGAAACGATTGAAAGCCGTGGCCGATGCCGTGCGCGAGGTCGCCCTGCTGCCCAATCCCGTTGGCGAAAAGCTCACCGACTGGACCCGCCCCAACGGCCTGCACATTCGCAAAGTCCGCGTCCCCATCGGCGTCATCGGCATCATCTTCGAGTCACGCCCGAACGTCACCACCGACGCCGCCTCCCTATGCTTCAAAACCGGCAACGCCACCATCCTGCGCGGCGGCAGTGAGGCCATCGACAGCAACCGCGCCCTCGCCGCCGCGTTGCAAGCCGGAGGCGAGCACGCCGGACTCCCACCCGACAGCATCCAGCTCATCCCCTTCACCGACCGCGCCAGTGTGGAGCACATGGCGCAGATGGATCAGTACCTCGACCTCATCATCCCACGCGGCGGCAAGGGCCTCATCGAAAAAGTCGTCGCCACCGCCCGCATGCCCGTCATCAAGCACTACGACGGCGTCTGCCACGTCTATGTCCACGCCGATGCCGATCTCGACATGGCGGCCAACATCATCGTCAACAGCAAGTGCCAGAAGCCCGGCGTCTGCAACGCCCTCGAAACCATCCTCGTACACGCAGACCTCGCCGCCACATTCTACCCGCTCATCGGCCAGCGCCTCTACGAAGCCGGAGTCGAAATCCATGCCGACGACGACGCCCGCCTGCACCTCGGCGTCGCCGCGCATCCCGCCACCGAAGAAGACTGGAGCACCGAATACCTCGACCTCATCCTCGCCGCCAAAACCGTCAGCGGATTGGACGAAGCCATCGCCCACATCAACCGCTACGGCTCCCACCACACCGACAGCATCATCACCAAGGACCGCCCCACCGCCGAACGCTTCCAACACGAAATCGACAGTGCCGTCGTCCTCCACAATGCCAGCACCCGATTCAACGACGGCGGCGAATTCGGCTTCGGTGCCGAAATCGGCATCTCCACCGATAAGCTTCATGCGAGAGGCCCGATGGGTTTGGCCGAACTGTGCAGCTACAAGTACCTCGTCGATGGGACCGGGCAGGTAAGAGAGTAAATTCCATAACCCGCCCCCAAGCCGACTCAGCAGGGCCAAACCGCCTGAAGCAGTAGTCCTGGATAAGTGACAGGCCGGTTCTTGGCATGGCACCTTTCTTGCGCGCATTTGCCAAGTGCAGCGCATCTTCACTTGCGGTCCTGTGCGCAACCGTTCTCTTTGCAGTGCTCAGTTCCCCGAAAGGTCGCCGCAGTTGCGGCAGGCTTTTTAAGTCCTTATGAATTCTCTGTCTTCCCGTCTCCTTCCCCTGCTCTTCCTCGCCTGCGCCTCCGCATCGGCGGTGATTCCGAATCCTTTGCCCAAGGCACCGGAACCCATTGAGGACATTCTGCGGCTGCAGATCTTCCTGGACACGCAGCTCTTTGGTCCCGGAAAGCTGGATGGTCGTCCCGGTGAGTTCACCACGAAGGCGCTGAAGCGTTACCAGAAATCGCATGGCCTGCCTGAGACCGAAATGGAAACTCATGCGCTGGATCTGTCCAGTGTGCCGGAACTTTATACGAACTACACCATTCGCGAAGAAGACCTCAAGTTTGTGGGGGAACTGCCCAGCCAGCCGTCCGCGCAGAGCAAGAAGAAGTACCTGCCCTATGACTCGCTGCTGGAGTTCCTGACCGAGCGCTTTCACAGCGCGCCGGAGATGCTGGAGTTCATCAACAAGCCCCTGAAGCTGAGTGCCCTCAAGCCTGGCGATGTGGTCAAAGTCCCGGCTGTGCAGCCGTTCCTCATCGAAGAGCTCACGGAATTGCCGAAGCTGCCGGAGGTGCCGGAATTTCTCCAGCGTGTCATCAAGATCGACACCAAGGAAAGAGTGCTCGATGTGTGGGATGGAGAAAAGCTGCTGGCCAGCCTGCCCATCACCCCCGGCAGCGGCCACCTCGCCACACCGCCCGGCACCTGGCGCATCCTCGGTATCACCCAACTGCCGACCTTCCGCTGGGACAAAAGCGTGCTCGAGTATGGCGTGCGCAGCCGTAACTTTTACGAACTGCCCATCGGCCCGAACAATCCTGTGGGAGTCATGTGGATCGGCCTGAACCGCCCGGGCATCGGCATCCACGGCACGAACTCACCGCAGAGCATCGGTCGCAGCTCCAGCCATGGCTGCATGCGCACGGCGAACTGGGATGTGGTAAGGCTGGTTAAACTGATCACGCAGGGCATGACGGTGATCATTGAAGGGCCGGCCCCTGAGCCGCGCCCGGTCGTGATCGCCAAGGCATTGCCTGTGGCCCCTGCACCCACACCACCCGAGCCCAAGCGCGGCTTTTTCTCTAGGCTGTTCGGCAAGAAATAGGGATGACTTTCAATTGGGCCGCAGCGTGATGGAGCCCGAATCCCTCACCTTCCAGCCACGCGGAGAACGCGTCATTTGCTCAAACTGCATGGCCCAGTGTTGCATGGTGTTCACCGCATGGCCGTAGGGCTGATAATCCCGCAGGTTAATGAAGGTCAGCTTGTCGCTCTCGTTGTCAGCGAACTGGAAGAACGCCCGGCCTGAGACGGAGTCCACCACCTTGCCCTCGATGGCCATGTTGCCTTTGGTGAAATAGGCCGCCAGTCCGATGACAGGCGTCACCACAAACTTCAGCACGGTGACCATCGCGTTTCCCTTCGGGCTGGTGGGATTGAGTTCGATGACCGCCAGTTGCAGCGTCAGCGTATCCTTGCCGGGCCGGTTCACGAGTCGATAGAGCGGCGTGGGCGAGCGACGAAAGGCGGCCACAAACTCCTCACGAAGGCGCACCGCCACATCCAACTCCCGGCGCCCCACCCCACCCCAAGCGACCTCTCCAGAGGAAAAGGCCCGGTTCAGCGGACGCAAATAATGCAGCGTCACTGGAGCGATGAAGAGTTTTCGCTTCGCCTTTCCCTGCGCGAGCAGCTTGGGATCAGGCGTGGTCCATATCTTTTGAAACCCAAGCTGTGCACGCGCGTCCTGCGCCAGCCACGGCTGCTCAAAAAATGGCGACAGAGCAACGGGCTGAGCTTTGAGCATGCGATTCGTTGAACTGCATGCAGGCAACAGCAACAGCAGCGCGAAAATGGAGTGCAGACAACGCATGGTGGATGAGTCCACGATAAAGACACAGAACCCGCCTGCTCCGCAATACCAGACCGTCGCAGCCGTATTTAAAGATGCACTGCCTCCACGGATTTAGCTTTTACCGCCCACGGTTTCTGCCGAACATCGGTCATCAGTCCATTCATGCCACCCGCCACCGTTCATCTCGTGATTCCCTGCTTCCATGAAAGCGGGCGCATCGGGCCGTTCCTCACGGAACTGTGCGCACTCATGCATGAACTGGGTGGCGTGACCATCCAGGTGGTGGAGGACGGCTCAGACGCAGCCGAGACTGAACGCATGCGCGAGATCATCACCCCGCTTTGCCGTCACAATGAGCATCTCCTCCCCCCGCTTTTTTTGCCGCAGAATCTGGGCAAAGGCGGGGCCGTGTATGCCGGCTGGGATCAGGCCCCTCCGGTGGACTGGCTCGCTTTTGTGGATGCAGACGGCTCTTGCTCCGCCACGGAAGTCGCCAATCTTATTCGCCGTGTCCGTCAACAACCTGTCCCGCTGACAGCGGTGTTTGCCTCCCGCTGGGATCAAACCAGTTCCAAGGTGCAGAGGCAATGGAAGCGTCGGCTCATGGGCCGCATCTTTGGCACTCTCGTAGCCACCCTGCTTAACATTCCCATACACGACAGCCAGTGCGGGCTCAAAGTCGTTCCACGCTCCGCCTATCTGCGCATCGCCCCGACGCTGCGCATTCATGGTTTTGCTTTTGATGTCGAACTGCTCGCCGCCTTGCATGACAGCGGCTGCGGATTTGAGGAGGCTTCCATCGCCTGGCACGAAACCCCCGGCGGCCATGTGCATTTGATCCGCGATTCGATCCGCATGGCACGGGATGTTCTCTCCATCCGCAAACACCGCGTGAAGCGTTGATCCGTAGTGCAAGTGTCCCGCTTGCAGTGGCAATGGCAGAACACACAAGCCGGAGGCTTGCGCTAAGTTACTCCCACTTCAATTCGGTGCCCACGGGAAGTAGTCGCACAGCGCGGGCGATGTCCCAGTTCGTCATGCGAAAGCCCCCGATGCTTTCCTGCTTCATCATGGTGCCGGGGATGCTGGTGCCGTGCAGACCGTAGGGCAGCGGTTTGGGATCACCGCTCTTGGCCAGATTGATCCACACAATGCCCACCGGATTGTTGGGTCCGGCAGACAGCCTGTAAGGCACGGTCATGGGTGCAGCAGGATCACCAGTGCTTAAAAGACGGGGACGCGCAACGACATCGAGGATTTTCCAAATCTTACGTCCACGCAATCCCGGACGCGCCGCTGAGACCGGCATGCTGGCAATGACTTCTTCTCCGCGACGAATGACCAACCGGCTCACCCCCAGCATGCTCGCTGAGATAGGTGCCGCTGGATCTGCGGCAGGCTGCAGGGGCTCCGACAGCGCATTTTCAATTTCAAACGGCAGCACATTCGGCACAAGAAACACCGCACCGGGGACATTGGCGTTTTTGAGGCCGGGATTGATGTGTCGCAGAAACGACTCTGCGGCATGAAACCGTTCGGCCACAAATTCCCAGCCGGAGCGGTAAGCCATAAAAGTCTCATGCGTCAGTTCTTCAAAGGTGGGTGGTGGTTCCACGACCTTGCCCTTCGTCTTGCCTTCGACCACGCTGTCCGGATGAGGTGAGATCCAGCGCATGTCCGCAGCCGTGAGCACATACTCGACGTAGGGACCACCGATGGCTTTCATAGCCGCCGAGGGATGGCCTTCAGGAGTGTGAAGCTCTCCGGGATGTGCTTTTTCAAAAGCCTTGTAAGCTGCATCGTACACCGGCCCTGCAGTGCCATCAATCGGCCCTATGGTGAAGCCCTGCCGGTCCAGAAATGATTGGATGAGCACCAAAGAGGCAGCCCCCCAAGCCGCAGGCGGCAGCGCACGATGGGGCTTGGTGGCGATCAATACCGGTGCCACCTCCTGGACGGGAGACGGTGCTTTTTTGGGCTTCTCCTTCGCCGGGCTCTTTGCCGCTGCTTTTTCAGCAGCCACTGCGGCTTCGACCATTGTCTTGATGTCATTCTCCCCGGGAACCTTGACCACCTGACCGATGACAATTCGGTCGTTCTTCAGATCATTGAAGATCCTGAGCTGGTCCACCGTCACGCCGTTCGCACGGGCGATCACCGTGAGGGAATCGCCCTTCACCACCACGTGTTCGAGCATCGTCGCTGGCGGACCTTTAGGAGCGACCTTGGTTGCAGGCGTCGCTTTGGCCACCGTTTCAGAAGCGGTTTGTCCACTGGCTTTGGCCACAGGAGCTTCCGCCGGCACGTCGATAGGCAGGCCCCAAGCAGCCGCAGCAGAGGGCTCCACCTTCCAAGGCCACTTCACCACCAGATCCAGCCCAGGCTCAATGGTGGGAACCGCAGGCTTCACCGTTTCCACCTGCGCCATAATCGTGCCTGGCAGCACGGACAGAACACAAAGCCCCCACGAAAGCTTCGACGGCAAAAGTTTCAGCATCATGCGGCATTCAATCCGCATTTGCTGCATTCACAAGTTTCTGTTCACACCGGCGCGGCGAAAAACCATCCATTCACATCATTGGACAACATCAGGGAAGGCCCCAGCGGCTATGAACCATTCACATTCGATGATCCGCTCTGGAGCATTCAACTGCAGCAAATTGACTGTGACACGGCCTGTGCCTGTTTTTGGGATGATGAACAAACCACGCAGTTCAAAATGATCCCGCCAGGCGTGCTGACGGGGATGAAACAACGCGACAAGCTCCTTGGTGACCGGGTCGATGGAAGAAAGATCACTGCCTTTGAACTGATTGCAGGCGATGCATGACATGGCGAGGTTTTCCTCAACACTCTCTCCTCCATGTTTTTGCGCGATGATGTGATCAAGCTGATGCACATGAAAGCCCAGTTCCGCTGGAGCTCGACAATACTCACAATGTCCTCCAGCCCTGGCCTGCACCTGCCGGCGCAATTCTGCCGGAATATGTGCCGTGCTCACGCCGCCTGCAATTTCGCTCGGGCTCTGGCCTTGGCGATGCGCACAAGATGCTCAACGCGCATGATCTGCTCCCACTCCGCCTGCTCACCCGCATCCAATCCTGCCTGATGTTTTTTCCCCAGCAGGACGGCGGTGCGTTCGGCCAACTGCGACGAAGGATGCAGCGCCAATACCTCCTGGGCTGAAGGCAGATCAGCCAGAGTCTCGATAACGTCATCCAATGCCTGGATTTCACCGGTTTTGCGCCCTTGCCATGACCTCAATCCAGCAGAGAGCACTGCAGCCATATCGGATGCTTTGCTAGGCAGGAAAGCCGCGAATTCGTCAGGAATCTGAAGCGTCAGCGTCATAGAGATAAAGTGTGCGCCACAGAATGCATTCTGCAAGCCCTCTCTATTCATGAGAGGGCGGTGAAAACACGCCGCATCACGCACACTCACTCCCAGTCGATGCGTGATGGGAAATCTGGGCAGAGGCGTGATTGCGGCACGGGATCAGTACTGTCTCGCAAAAAGAACTCCATGCGGCCCTCCCTGTCGCACATCCACACCTCTTCGGCTCCACTGGCGAAATAAAGCTGCAGTTTGTCCGTCATCTCAAAACGATGATTTCCTGGCGAGACGACCTCCACGCAGATTTCGGGGGCGATGGGAAGACTTGCTTCGCGACGATGCGGGGAAAAGCGTTCACGGCTGATCCACGCCACGTCCGCTACCTTGATACCATCGGTGGTTTGAATGGCAGCCTCGGAGAGAATTCTCCCCTCTGGCATGAGTCGTTTCAGAGTGAACCCGATTTCCCCCTGAAAATCACTGTGCCAAGCAGACGCGGGACTAATGACGATTTGATCAAAGCGGTTGGTTTCAATCTTGTACGGCAGGTCCTGGAGGGACTTGTCCTCACAAATATCAGCCCAGATGCTCATGGGGTACGTTTACCTTCTCCTCTTGCGGCTGACAAGCCGCTATTTACTCAGCACCTGCTTCAGCACCTCGATGCAGCGCTCATTCTGCGGCATGGTGCCGATGCTGATGCGCACCCATTCGGGGAGCTTGTAGGCGGCCATGGCGCGGACGATGACGCCCTTGTCCATCATGGATTTGAAGACGGCGTTGCCATCGCCGACTTTGACGAGGACGAAGTTCGCGTAGCTGGGTATGTATTCGAGACCCATGTCACCGAACTGCTGCTGCAGATAAGTGCGGCCTTCGTCGGTGATGGCCTTGGTCTTGTTCTGATGCTCTTCGTCGAGCAGTCCAGCTAGCGCACCGGCTTGGGCGATGGAGTTGAGATTGAAGGGCTGCCGCGTGCGCTGGAGCACGTCGATGAGTTCCTTGTTGGCGATGCCGTAGCCGACGCGAGTGCCTGCGAGACCCTGGATCTTTGAGAACGTGCGCAACACGACGACGTTACGCCCTTCGCGAACGTACTTGAGCGTGTCCGGCGGATTATCGAGGAACTCATAGTAGGCCTCGTCGAACACGACGACGACGTGTTCCGGGACCTTGGCCATGAAGCTGTCGATCTGCTCCTGGGTAACGAGCGTACCCGTAGGATTGTTCGGGTTGGCAATGAAGACTTCCTTCGTGTTCGGCGTGATGGCAGCGGCCATCGCATCCAGATCATGCACGTAGCCAGGATCAGGCACTTCGATGGTGTCAGCGCCAAACACCTTGGCCATGAGTTTGTAAACGAGGAAGGCGTGCTCGGCGGTGATGATGTTGTCGCCGGGCTTGAGGAAGGCGTGGCCGATGAATTCGATGACTTCATTGGAGCCGCAGCCCATGATGAAGTTGCCCATTTCCAAGTTGAATTTTTCCGCCAGCGCAGATCGCAGCTTCCACGAGGCACCATCTGGGTAGATGTTGACCTCTTTGACGGCCTCCTGCATCGCAACGATCGCCTTCGGCGAAGGCCCAAGCGGATTTTCGTTGGAGGCGAGCTTGATGATGTCCTCTGGCTTCAGGCCACGTTCACGGGCCACATCTTCGATGGGTTTGCCGGGTTCGTAAGCGACGAGGTCTTTGAGCTGTGGGTTGGCGTGGTTCCAGATGGACATGGTTGGTGGCTTGGAGTCCTTTTCTTGGACTGGGATGGCGACGATGGCAAGTCCGTGTAAAGTCTCCTTGAGACTTCGTTTAACTGCCATGCCAACCCCGCTGCCCGAAACCACGGAACTGCTGCAATCCCTCGGCACTGCCATTGGGCTGGGGCTGCTCGTCGGTTTGCAGCGCGAATGGGTGCAGAATCGTATCGCTGGCATCCGCACCTTTGCCCTGCTCACGCTCTTCGGTGCGCTGACCGGCCTGCTGGGAAATGCCTATGGCAGCTGGGTGATTGCCGCAGGCTTCATCACCTTTGCCGGCATTGTCGTGCTTGGCAGTTGGTTGCGGCTGGCCAAACGCCCACCTGTTACCGGCCTCGCCACTGAAATGGCGATGTTGGTGATGTTTACAGTGGGCATCATCACCATGCTCGGAGAGCGGCTTCTGGCCGTGATGATCGCGGGCGGAGTCATGGCCCTGCTTCAGAGTAAAAAAGGGCTGCATGCCATGGTGCGGCATTTCGGTGAGGAGGAGTTGCGCGCCATCGTCCGCCTCGTTCTCCTGGGTCTCGTCATTTTACCAGCGCTGCCGAACCGAGAGATGGGTTACCTCGGCGTGCTCAATCCCTTTTCCATCTGGCTCATCGTGGTGCTCATCGTGGGCATCAGCCTTGCCGCCTACATGGCTGAAAAATTTCTGGGGGGCTCCAAAGGAGCAGCTTTGGCAGGCATTCTCGGCGGGCTGGTGTCCAGCACCGCCACGACAGCCAGCAGCGCACGTCGCAGTAAAATCTCCACTGCAGGCAGCATGTCGCTTGCCGCCATGGCTTTGATCGCCTCCGCCGTGGCGTTTGTTCGTTTGCTGGCAGAAGTGATGATCGTCGCCTCCGATCACATTCGCGAGCTCCTGCCGCCACTCGTCGCCATGATGTTTTGGGTTGGCCTGATTGCCGCTGTGGCACATCGGCTGGCAGAAAATGCCGACTCCGAGCCCGTGGACAAGCACCCACCGTCCGAACTGAAAAACGCCGTCGTCCTCGGCCTGCTCTATGCGCTGGTGCTGGTCATTGTGGCCTATACCCGCCAGCATAGCAGTTCGTCCGGGCTGTATTTGGCCGCGTTCCTTTCCGGCCTGCCGGACATGTCGGCCATCACGCTTTCCACCTCACGGCTGGTCAACACGGGACACCTCGAAACTTCTGTCGCCTGGCGCATGATTCTCGTCGGCGGCATGGCCAATCTATGTTTCAAAATGTTTTTTGTGATCGCCCTCGGCTCAAGGGCTTACATCAAACCTGCCTTGCTCGGTCTGCTAATGTCAGTCGCAGGGGGCGCGGCCATTCTGGCCTTCTGGCGCTAACTGCAAGGAATGCAGCACGATTCACAACGACATGTCTCTGCGCGGCGTGTCTACTTCACATCATGCCCGCCGAATTTAAAGACTACTACGCCACCCTTGGCGTCGCACGCGATGCCAGCGCGGACGAGATCAAGAAGGCCTTCCGCAAACTGGCCCGCCTCTACCACCCCGACACCGCCAAAGATAAAAAGACAGCGGAAGCCAAGTTCAAGGAGATCAACGAGGCAAATGAGGTGCTCAGTGACCCGGACAAGCGCAAAAAGTACGACGCTCTCGGTGCAAGCTGGCAGGACGCGGGTGCCTATCAGCCACCACCAGGGGCAGCCGGTCACGAGCAAGAGTTTCACTTTGGTGGCACCGGCTTCAGCGACTTCTTCGAACAGTACTTCAGCGGTGGCAGCCGCTATGGATTCCCCCAAGGTTTTGACGAGGCCGGTCCCAAAGGGTCAGCCGGAAGAGGCCGCGCGCGCCGTGGCCACGACATTGAGGGCGACATCCTTGTCACTCTGGAAGAGGCCATGCACGGCACACAGCGACCGATTTCGCTGCAAACGGCGAACCGCCAGACCGGTGCCGTGCAGACACACAGCTTTGAGGTGCGCATCCCACCCGGTGCCACCGATGGCCGCCGCATCCGCGTTCCCGGCCAAGGCGAACCCGGCCAAAACGGCGGCGAAGCGGGAGATCTCTACCTGCGCGTGCGCCACGCCGCACACCCCGATTTCACCACAGAGGAAGCCGATATGCATCATGAACTCAACCTTGCTCCATGGGAGGCTGTGCTGGGTGCGGAGGTTATCGTGCCGACGCTCGACGGCTCCATCAAACTGCGCATCCCCGCCGGTAGTGAAAACGGCCAAAGCCTGCGCGTGCGCGGGCGTGGCCTGCCCAAGGGCAAGACCGGCGAGCGCGGTGATTTCTTTGTGAAACTCCAGATCGTGCTTCCGGACAAGCTCAGTGATGCCGAACGTGCGTTGTGGGAACAACTGCGCAGCGCCTCCAACTTCAACCCACGCGCCTGATATGAGCGACTCCACTCCTCAAACCTACTCGCTGGAAATCCTCGCCGAGACGACCGGTGTCTCTACGCAGTTAATCGTGCAGTATCAAGAGCATGGCATTCTCCCGCCTCGCTACGATGAAGACACCGTGCGCTCCCTGCGCCGCATCGAACATCTGCGCGAAACCTGCGAGATGAATCTCAGAGGACTCAAACTGCTCACGCAATTGCTTGATGAAGTCGAGCAATTGCGTCAGGAACTGCGAGCCAAGCGATGAGTCTGTTAGACGAACTTCTCATGCAAGCGGGTGCGCGCCTTTTTACCCGGCAGGGGTGATCGTGGGCCAGCAGCCGCGTATGCTGGGACGATGAACACGCAGTGTCGTATCATGGCCGATCCATCCCAGCTTGCCCGCCGCATCCATGAACGCCACACCGATGGGTATCTCCGGCATTGTGTCGGCAATGCGGGTGATCTCCGCCTCGGCACGGTCTGACATGGCGATCCATGCTTTCTTGAGTTCGATGGGATCAAACTTGCGGGCTTGGATGGTTTCGAGCTGGCGTGGGTTGATGCGAGCGAAACGTCGCATCATCTCGAGCAGCAGCATGGGGCTGAAGCCTTCGTCCTTGCCGCACGCAGCCCAGATGATGGCCTCCAAAGGGTAGCTCTTGTCCAACTCCACGATGTCCACGTAGTCACGGGTGACCGAGCGAGCTGACAGCGCGAGGGCCTTGTTCGTGGCCATGTCAAACAGATGTAGCCGCCAGCCCAGCAAGGGATCTGGCTCGATGGGGAAAAACCGGAACGCGGCATCCACCGCCCAATCGATTTCGAGTTCGGCACCCTCATGCACGATCCTGGCCTTTCTAAAGCTGCTGGGGTTGGACCAGTCGCCGACTTTTTCTTCGACCGTGTAGCCCGCGTTCCGAATCAATGCCACATCGGCTGTGCTCGCCCTGGCGACTTCAATTTCAGCTTCATGGAAGATGTCGAAATCGTGGCTGAATCTCGGCGCATCGGGCGGGGCGTTCAGGACGACTCCACCTGCAAAATGACTGGCCTCGCTACGATTGGCCGCGATGAGCTTCAACACGTCGATTTGGAGCGGACTTAGAGGCATGCGTTGATGGCTTGCGCACGCTGCCAGGCACGGTGGCCGCCAGCTTTGCGCAGGTTGAGCACGATTTCCCGAACATCTTCGCGCGAGGCTGGCAGGAAGTCCTGATTCCACCACCAAAAGCACTCATGAAAGTCCTTCACCGCTTGACGCGCCATGGCGAGCACGTTTTCGGGAACGGGCTGGTCGTTGATGTGTGGTGGGGTCGCAGGCATGGACTTACTGCAATATAGGGGCGTGCCAATGAAACTTCAAGCAACGCACTCGCCCAGCCTCATCGCAGGCCATTCGAAGGCGAACACCGCCATCCATCGGTTGCATTTCTGGCAAGGCTCAGATCAGACAAACTGAGTCACCCCGGGGATCGGCAGCGGCGTTGGTTCAAATTTGTCGGCGAACTGAAGATTGTCAGGTGCCAGATCCTGCTTGGAAGACATGATTGCCAGGGCTACGCGTGCAGATTTTTTGTCGGCTTTCGCTTCCTTACCACCGCCTTCAGGCGCGGCTGGTGCAGCGTCATCCTTCCAGAAAATCTTCTGTCCCGTGTAGGCGGCTTCACGCCCCATGATGGCGATGAGCGTGCTGCTCAGCATGCGGTCACCATCATTGATCACCTCTCCTTTGCGGATGGCATTGAAGAGCGCCTGATGCTCCAGATCGTACATGTTTTTCTCCTCACCACGCCAGCGCCAGCGCTTCTCGCCCTCAATGAAAGGAGCGGGGCCTTTGCCAATGACAATACGTCCCTTGGTGCCTTGAATGTTGTCGATGACTTCGTTGTGGCAGCCATTGATCTGACGGTTGGTGAGATGGCAGATCACCCCACCCTCCCATTCATAAGCGCAGTGGAAGTGGTCGAAGATGTTGCCGTCTTCCGCCTTCCTCTGGCGACCACCGGTGCCGATGACGCTGAGCGGAGGCGAGTCCTTCATGGCCCAGCAGATCTTGTCGAGGCTGTGCACAGCCTGCTCGACGATGCTGTCACCGGATAGCCAGGAAAAATTGTACCAGTTGCGCACCTGCCACTCCACATCACCCATCCCTGCGGGACGGCCTGCGGCTGGAGGCATGACTTTCACTGGTCCGGCATAGTAAGTGGCCAGAATGCTGGAGATATCTCCGATCTGCCCCTCGTGCAGGCGTTTGTAGCACTCGATGCGGCTGGTGGAGTAGCGCCAGCAGAAGCCGGCCACGAGATTGAGCTTCTTCTGCTTGGCCTTTTCGACCGCTGCCTGAGCCACGCGATAACCGGCCGCATCCACCGCCATCGGCTTCTCGCAGAAGATGTGCTTTCCGGCCTCGACCGCTGCAGTGAGGTGCAGAGGGCGGAACCCCGGCGGAGTGGCGAGAAGGACGACGTCGACACCGCAGTCGATGAGCTTCTGATAGGCATCGAGACCCGTGAATTTCTTGTCCGGCTTCACATCGACCCGATCAGGAAAACTCGCGGAGAGATTCTTGATGCTGCTCTCGATCTGCGTGTCGAAGGCATCAGCCATCGCCACGATTTTCGAATTGTAATCCGCACCGAGTGCCTGTGCCGCCGCGCCAGTGCCACGGCCACCACAGCCGATCAGACCAATTCTCAATGTCTCGTTCGAGTCCGCCTTCTGCTGCGCGAGCAAGCTGCCTGCAGAAGTGAAAATGGCAGGGGCGAGCAAGGCACCCCCACTGGCATTGAGAAAACGGCGGCGAGAAAAGGCGGAGTCGGCTGGGTCAGACATGGGAATGGAGGAGGTTGCAAACAGGCTGAGAAATTCGGGACGGCGACGGCAAACCTTTCAGCGAAAGGTGCAGATTGCATCACACCTCGGACAAGGCATTAGGAAGCCCCTAATGAAGCCGATGTCCGCCCTGTTTCTTCAGCTATGGCGCGGGATGATCTTTGTCAGCCCCGAAGACTGCGGCGGATGCCCATCGTTGTCGAAATTGCTCAGCGGCTGCGTTTCCACCCGGCTGATTTCGTCGTCAGGCGAAGGCTGGAGCAGTGCATCCACGAGAAGCTGCGTGTCCTCCAAAAAGGTCAGTCCGGCGCGGCGCATGAAATCCACCTCCGAGGCATGCGTGTGCAATGTGATCAGCAGGCACTCCCCTTGAAACAAAGCCAGCACAAACACGCCCTCATAGCCAAACCAAAACGTTTTCACATCACGGTCACCACCACTGCCAAAGTGCGCTCGCGCATCATGCAGGGATTGCAGGAGACGCTCAGCACGAAACTCCTCAAAAGGGAGCAGGTTGACCAGAATTTGCCGCCGCCAGCACAGCAGCAGACCATTGACCGACCCGGCGTGTTTCAGTCGCTCGAGGGCAGACCGTAAAGAGGGAGTAATAGATGCAGCCATGGTTTATGCCTCCAAGGAATTGGCGCGGGTAAGGAGTTCAAACATCGGCACGCGCTCGCCAATGTGCGCGCCAGCACCGGGATCATTAGCGTCAGTGCCAGCGTCGAAATAGGCAAAGTTCAGGGTAAAATCATCCTCTTGCAGCGTCCCCATCCACGGGGCACCGAGTTCAAGACACTCGCCCACCTTCAGTCCGAAGTGACGCAGCCCTTGGAAATCAGCGGCGAAGTTGTTTACGGCTTCCTGACCGCTGTCACTGGAGACAAGTCCATCTTTCAGGGTGAAAAGTTGCAGGGGAAGAGGTGTAACCTCGAGTTCGCTCATGGAGATATTGAAGTTGTCCCTCTTACGTCTCAAAAATCGGCTGATGAGGCAAGCTTAATCCACGGATGCGGAAAAATAGAAATCCCCTGCCCGCTTGACACTTCGACGCTTTGCTTTCTTTCGTCCATCTCTGCGCTATCTGTCCCTCCCCATGACCGCCGTCGCCCCCAGTTTCAAAATTGGCAATGAAAAGCTCATCAAGGTGCTGCCAAACGCCGCCAACCGTCTGCTCGGCCTGCTTAAAAAGCAGGGCCGCGCGGAGAACGGCGCCCTGCGCGTGGCCGTTGTCGGAGGCGGCTGCTCCGGCCTGCAATACAAGATGGATCTCGTCGATGGCCCGGCCAATCGAGACATCATGGTCACCTCCAGCGAAGTTCGCGTCGTCATCGACCCCAAGAGCGCCTTGTTTGTCTCCGGCTCCGAGTTGGACTACAGCGATGACATCCAAAGCGGCGGCTTCAAGGTAAAGAACCCGAATGCCGTCGTCACCTGCTCCTGCGGTGAAAGCTTTTCTGCCTGAGACCGATGTCGAACGCCTTTGCCCTCCTCGGCCTGCCGCGCATTGCCGCGCTCAATGACGAAGCGCTACAGCAGGCCTGGCTGGCTGCCAGCCGCAGCGCCCACCCAGACCAGCCCGGCGGTGATGCCGCCCGCGCCGCCGAGATCAATACCGCTTACGACACGCTGCAAGCCCCCGAGAAACGCCTCAAGCACCTGCTCGATCTGCATGCGGTGCCCTGGCGCACGGTGCCCATTGACGAAGGCATGATGGCGCTCTTTGGCCAGCTCGGCCCCGCGCTGCAAAAAGTCGCCGCTTTCCTCAAGCGCAAACAGAGCGCCACCTCCGCGCTCGCCAAAGCCCTCCTCTCGCCCGATGAAATGCGGCTGCGTGAGCACCTTGAAACCCTCGGCACCACGCTCGATGCCGAACGCACCGCCCTGCTGGCCACCCTGCCCGCCTTCGACACTCGCCTCAGCGTCGGCGACACCACCTCCCTCTCCGATCTGCAAATCCTCCAAGCACGCCTAGCCTACTTCGGCAAATGGCAGACCCAGGTGCGTGAAGCCCTGCTGAGCTTAATGTGAGTCCTATTTGCCTTCTGCCGAGACAGGAGCAGCCATGCCCTCACGCACTCGGCGCAGGCACTCGTCAGGACTGGCATCCATGGGCAGCGTGAGCGGCCGGGACTGAACGCACAAGTGGCGCACAGCCCCCTCGCGGCGAACGTGGGTCACCTCAATGTTATGAGAGGCAAAGAAGCGCACCACATCCTGATTGCTGGCGTAACGACTCATGACAGCAAGTTGGCAGATTAAAAATCTCCGCCGCCACCGAAGTCACCACCACCATCGAAGCCGCCGCCACCCGAGTCACCACCACCGAAATCGCCGCCTGAGCTGGTGTAGTCCGTATCGGTGCCGGAGAATCCACCGTCACTTTGGGATGCATCAGTGAGATCAGCACCAGGGGAGGCAGCCGAACTGTGGGAACCAAAGAAATTGTCATACATCCACATGCCTGCGGCAGCGCCAAACATGCTGCCCATCATGTTTTGGAAAAAGCCGCCACCACCGCCACCAAAGCCAGGCTGACCCATGCCGCCGCCGACACCACCACCGCCTCCAGACATGGAGCGGAACAGGCCGCGAATGAGGCTGAAGCCCACCCAGATGAGCAGCACGATGCCGATCGTGGGAAGCCAGGATGAAATTCCTGTATTCTGAAAGGCGCTCGCTTTAGAACTGACAGGGGCAGCAGCACCGCTGCGATGTGCGCTCATGGTCGTGGAAATGAAGTTCACGGCATCAATCAGCGCGTCATCATTCTTTTTATTCCGCAGTTGTTCGAGCATGCGCTGAATCAGTGTGACCCGATCCGTCAGCGTGAAAGCCTGACGCTGAGTGTCCGTGCCAACGACGACCTGCAGATGCGCAGGCTGTTTCACCAGCAGGATGAAGACGCCGTTCACTTTCTTGGTGCGGGCGAGCTGCTCCGCCCACTGGGAAAAGCCCCGGTTCGTGGCGGCCTTATCTGCATGAATCACCGTGGCCTTCATGTCCTCAGGCACTGCGGCGAAAGTCTGCACAGCGATGTCCTTGTGCAGCTTGGTGGAGATCTCGTTGATCGTACCGGTGGCGTTCACCTTGGCGAACTCGGAGAAGAAAGCTCCGTCATCTTGAATTCCGCCAGCCGCAGCGCGTGCACCAGCGGTGCCGAGCAGAAGCGTGGCAGCGAGAGCGGGTAGAAATAAATGGCGTGTGAGTGTTTTCATGTTGGGAAAAGAATACGCGGCAAGCATGATCCATGGATACGTGGCGCGCACCTGCGAAAAACGGCTGTTTTTGTAGTCGCATGGCACGGCGCTTGAAGTGTGACGAAAGCGTAAACTGCGCACAAACTCATTACACACCATGACTTTACCGGACCCTGCCCTGTGTAAAAATGAGACTATGGAAAAGACAACATGTCTGGAAGTTTTAAAACAAGGGCCCTATGCCTGGAACACGTATCTCCTGGATGAAGGTCTCCAATCAGCCTGCTTGAGCGAGGCAAATCTCGGCGGGGCGGATTTGCGCCGTGTGAATCTGGCCCAGGCAGACCTGCATCTCGCCAATCTCAACGGGGCAGATCTCAGTATGGCGAACCTGCGGGGCGCAGACCTCAGCCTCGCCGATCTCCGAGGTGCAAATCTCAACGGCGCAGACCTCAGCTTGGCGAACCTGGAAGGTGCAGACCTACGCGGAGCCAAATGCACCGGCGTACAGCTTCTGGGCGCCGACCTGCGCCGCGTGAACTTTCACGACACCGACCTGCGGCGGGCGAATTTCGCCAACTCGAATCTTTGCGGTGCCGACCTCAGCGGCACACGTCTGATCCGAGCAAACCTCTTGGGTGCAGACCTGTACGGCGCTGACCTCACCGGCGTGGAGATGATAGAGGGAAGGCCCGCAACCCTGCGCACGGCCGCCTAGTTGCCCAGTTGCGCCGCAACTGGACTACTCTACGGGAAGCAAACCCAGTACCATCTACGCACGCCGCGTTTACCAGCAGCGCCTCCAAAGCACCAACGTTGCGGCCTGTGTAAAACGCCTCTAAAATCAACGATCCAAGTACTTATACTGCCACGCATCACAAACTTTCATTTTGCAGGGACTACTTCGCAGATGGGGGGCACAGACGGCCGATGCTGAGCGGCGCTGGAAAGATGCGGAATGGGTGAGGCAGCTGAGCGTGTTGGGACGAAAGATTCCAGGGACGCGCACAGCGCATCCCTACCCGTCCTGCATGGCGCGACACCTCAGCGCTGGTAGGGAACCGCTGTGCAGGTTAGTGATTTAGGGTCTGCGACGACGCAGTCGCTCAAAAAGGTCCGCCGTCCTTGTCGTGGCCGATAGACGAGAGCACGCCCCCCCTCAGTTTGAGACGGGTTTCTTTTGAAAGTTGGTGCTGCGCGGCAGTATCACCAAGCGCCATTCCCACCAGCCTTACTTCTTCTTCACCTGCCAGTGCTCATCAAAGAAGTCCGCGGCCACCACCTTACCGGCAGACTCGGCACTCGGCGGCTGAGTGATGTCCAGAATGGCCCAGTCGGGGAGCTTGGGGTTTTGCAGTGAGTTGGTCTTGTCATGCGCTTCACGGAAAGTGAGGCCGGAGTTGATCACCACTTCAAAGCCCGGTGATTTCAGGCAGGGATACGTCAGCAAAGGGACATGCGTTTTCGCATCAAATGACTGATCCCCCATGCTCACCTTCTTCGCGTCCCATTGCACTGGGAGCGCTTTGGCAAGCTGCTTGAGGCAGGAGTTGGATTCCGGGGTGCCCCAAAGGATGAGGCTCTGTGTTTTGCCAGCTTCGTAAATGTCTCCCACATCCGATGCCTTCACCACACGGGCATCGCCACGCATGAGGCCCTTCCAGCGCTGCAGGAAATGCGCCGCCTCGGCGTTCACCCACGCATCCACTGCAGGCGAGGATGATTTCCCATCCGGCAGTACCACCAGAAAGCGCTTCATGAAGCTCGCATCCATCGTTCCCGGATGTGCACCCGGCTTGCCCCCGGCTGGGGTGTCGTGCTGAAACGGCTCTGCATTGCCAAAATCACGCCAGACTCCGTTCTCCTTGATCAGTCGGCAGAACGCTCCCGCCACTTTGGGCCCAGGACTCATGAAGGTCTCAAACTGCGGCGCTGCCGGACCCACTTTGAGTTTCAGCGTGGTGCCATCAATGTTCACTTGGAGCGATCCCCCGCCCTTCCTTGCCTGCGGCGGCGGATAGAACACGAGGCGCGTCACATTCTGCGTCTTCATCTCGATCGTTTGCCCGTCGATGACCTTGGCATCGAGCCGTGCTTCCTTCCAGCTCTCCTCCATGCCGTGCAGGTTGAGCCACTTCACGCGGCCGTAGAACGGCGTCTTGGTCTGAATGTGGATTTCGTCAGGAAAGAGATCGCGTCCTTTGGCCACCGCTCTCTCGATCCATGCCTGCACCTCCTTGATCGTTTCGGGATGGTACTTGTGCGGCATGCCGGGGCCGATGAGGTGCGGCGGGTGAAGATCCTGCTTGGCCAGCACCTCCATCATGTATTCCGCCGAATCACGCTGGGCATCCAACTCGCCACTGTAGCTGATCAGCGGAACGTTGAAAAAATTCCGCGCATAGTCCGGCACGTCATAAACGCCCCACATGGTCTGCTCATACCAGACCGGATACTTTTCTGGCGTGAGTTTTTGATAGCGCTTCACATCGGCAAAGCCCGCGCCCGTATGCACGCAGGCCCACTGGTCCGGATAATGTGCGCCCATGTGCCATGCGCCCGCGCCGCCCATGCTGAAGCCCGCTAGTGCCACGCGGTTCGTGTCCACATTGAAACGCTTCGTCGCATCATCACGGCATTCAAACACATCCGTCTCCCCTGCACTCTTCCAGCCGTTGCAGTAACGTCCGAACGGATGAATCACGATCGTGCCTGCCGGCTGAAACTGCCCCGGCTTCTTCGCCATCAGCCTCGAATACACAAACGGCAGATCCGTGGCGGTATCTCCCCGGCCATGCAGCCAGATCCACATCGACACCGGCTTTTTACCCGCGCCAAACTCCAAACCTTCCGGCACTTCCACGCCATAGGGCTGGGGTGAGTCGTCGATCTTGGAATAGTAGCCCAGCACCTTCTGCCCGCTCCCGCTCATCCAGGGCGTTTCATTTTTTCCGAGTGCCGTGATGCGCTTCTTCGCCTCATCGAGCAGCGCCATCGCCTTTTTCACACCATCCTCAGGCTTCTTATCATACCACTCGTCGAACTCCAGTGCGTAGCTCACCGCTTTGAGAAAGATGTCCGCATCGGCTGCTCGCGGGTGCTTCTTCACCGCTTTGAAGGACTGCGTCACAGCCGCAAGTTCTTTGGCAATGCCCGCCTCCTGCTGGTCTGAAAGCGCCGCAGTAGGTTTGGGCGGCAGACTGCCTTTGAAAGAGGCCGTAGCACCATTAGGACTGAGCTGCGCCTGAGCAGCCACCACCCACAGGGAGAGAAAAAGAAAACATTTCATGGAGAAGCTTAAACGCCGCCATGCGCACTTTTTAACCGTGAGTTTAAGGATAGGTGCCAGGCACAGTGCCCGCTGCGAGTGTGGACTGAAACATCATGCTGGCCCGCGAACCACTGGCTGTCTTTCGTCCCTCAATCACAGCGGCCACCTGAGTCGCCACATCTCCTTCAGGCCAGTTGATCAGTTCAATTTACAAACCGTCTTTCCTCAAGCTGCTTTGCGCCAGTTGGCAAACACTCCGCACGGCACCGCAGCCACTCCCTCGGCCCCCTTGAGCAAAATCTCCCCGCTTTCGACAGCACCGCCGAAAACGTTGAATTCCTGCCGCATCAGATTCTGCAATGTGGTGGGAGAGACCGCCCCCTGACGGCAGCAGAGCAGGACACCGATGGGTTTGTCGGACAACAAACCGCTGACGGTGCTCAGCAGTGCACCGAGATCACGCTCGAGCTCAAATCCTCGCTTGGCATCTTTGGGAGTATGCGGATCGATCACGATCAAATCGTATCGGGTCGCTTGCGTGCGTTCACGCTGGGCAAATTTCACCGGATCATCCACCACCCAGCGGATGTCTCGATTGGCCAGCGTGTTGAGCGCGGCATGCTCACGCGCGCGTTTAATCGCATCTGCCGAAGCATCCACATGTGCCACGGACGCACCGGCCTGCGCAGCGGCGAGCGTGAAACCGCCAGCCCCGCCAAAGAGATGGAGCACACGCGCCGGACGGCGCTGCTGCTCTGCGAAGGCTGCACATTGCGCGCCAACCTGTTTCCAATGTTCCAAGAGTTCTGGTGCCAACCCGCGCACTCCACCCTGAGGGGAGAGCAGAAAACGCAACGTGCCAATGCGCAGCTTCAGCGGTTCCTTCACCTCGCGTTTCAATTCGACAGCCTTGCGCCATTCTGCACCTGGCAGTTTGCGCCGCCACCAAGCCGAATGGGAAGCACGCGAAGACACCAGAGTGCCAAGCTTTTCGAGCACACGCCCTCCGCCGCTGTCGAGGAGCTCAAATGATTGATTTTCTGCTTCACCTTCCATGACGATGTTGTCGCTCAAAGCTTGTATTTTTAACCGGGTTCAGATCAACGCTTTCATTGGAGAGGATGCACTGCAAGCCCCTTCCCTTCCAAGGCCTCGCGAGTCTCTTTGGCGGACTGCGCTTTCAGCCTGCGCTTGTAACAGCTTCTGAAAAACTTGGAGATGAAATCATTGCCCTGTGGGGGGCATGGCCGCCGTTTTAAATTCACCTTGATGCCTTGCGCCCGCAGGTAATCGATCGCTATCGGCTTCCAAAATTGTCCTTTAACCGACTCAACATAAGACACGACTTTGGGGGATTCACTTTTCAGGTAAAACAGCCCGGGCTCACCTTCGATGTTGAGTTTTCGCAACCGGCTCTCAGCAGCCCAGATCGAACAGCCGGGCTCCAGTATCTGGCTCAAAAAGGTCTTCTTCCACAAGGACAGATTCAGTCCCGCCATGAGATTGCCTTTCTCGATCCGACGTAACGAGGTCTTTTCCATCGCTTCACCCAAATCGCCACGCTGATCCACCGCCAAATACTTGCCGCCAACCTGATCCAATTGATCAATGTACGCGGTCATCGCGGAAGTTTCAATGTCGCGATCCACCAGGAAATCATCGAGCCAGACAAAGAGATTCTCCTCCTTGATGGATTTCAACGCAATGATGAGGTTGTCTGACCAGCTTTTATCCTCACCTACCGGAATCGTGACAACCCTGGGATCCTTAAATGTGCGGTAGTTCGAGATGAGATAAACTGGAAATGGAGATGCGTCCCAGTGTTTGAAGAAAAAGTGGAAGAAAATGGGCCATAAATCCGAATAGGCGTCACAGGAAGAGATGACAGTGGCGGCATTCTGCGTGGTGAGATTGGATGGCATGAAGCGGAACGGGTAATTTAATACGCTGACGCACAATCCGCAATCTGTTAGCTCATTTTAAATAATGCTCCGCAGTTCGTGCAGTGCCAGGGCAGGCTCTCCCGCCATGACTGAGCCTTTGACCTAGCATCAATTCATGGCTCAAAAAACCACCTTTTCAAGGTGAGCTAAATTGGTTGCAGCGGATTGATTGTCTGCTTTGTAGGTCAATCCATTCCATGAAATCCTTCAGCCGCCGCATACATGATCTTTATGCGAATCTACGGTCTGCAGTTCGGCTTTACCCAAAAATCGAATCCTCCCCGAAGAACTCGGCTGGTGTCACCGTCATCCCACTGATCGAAGCGGGCTCGGAGGAAGTCCCCTGTGAATTGGAGGCGCGGTTTTTCAACCAAACGGCAACCTCCTCTTTGATGCGGTGGCCCGCAGTCAATTTTCACCACATTCGCAACGCAACGGTCGTGGGTGATCAGGCCAGCATTTTCACGCCTGATGGAAAGTGGCTGCGTGTATGCCCCAGCTTTGATTTGCTGCCTCTGAGCAAAGTGCGGCAGCCCATATCTATCGGAGCAAAAAGGGTGACCACACCTTTGTTTCACCTCTCAGGAAGGGACCATGAAAACCACGGCCACTTTCTCTTTCAGCACATGCCCCGCTGGATGGCGGCGCAAAAGAAAATGCAGGAGTTGAATCCTCAATTTAAGATTCTGGTCGCCAAAGGCCACCTGAAATGGCAGTCCCGTTACTTGGTAAAAACCGGCGTCACCCAGGACCAAATCATTGAATGCAGCGATGGCACAACGCGCTGCAACGATCTCTTTTACGTCCCACAGCTGCGCGGAGTACAAGACTGCCTCTCCCGGCCGCAGGATTACAGGGCCATGAACGATTACTTTCATCGTCCTCATGCCAAAACTGGACCTTCACTCTTCCTGTCCAGAAAAGATGCTCCCAACCGGTATCTGCTCGATGAACCCGCAGCCATCGCCGAGATGGAAAAAGTGTTTGGCACCGTTCGTGTGATTGAGCTCTCCAAAACGCCTTTGGACGAACAAATCGATTTGGTCTCCAAAGCCCCTGTCATCATCTCTCCGCTGGGACAGGCCCTGGCGGTTTCGCTTTTCGCGAGAAATTCAGTCATCATCAACTTGGACGGCGGCCCCGGCCCCGACGCCTGGGGTGACGCATTCCGGAACGTGGCCAACATCTGCGGCAATCAGGGCATCTCGTTGTACTCTGGTTCAACACGGACCCCAGACGGCTCATTCACATTTCCACCACAGGTGCTCAACCAGATGCTTGAGAAAGTGAAAAAGCTAAGTCAGTAGAGACCATTCCCTCACCCTCCTCTTGATGCGCCTACTCCTCGTCAAACTCCGCCACATCGGAGACGCCTTGTTGATGACCCCCGCAGTCAAGGCAGTGAAAGATGCTTATCCTGATGCGCAGATCGACGTCATCGTGCGCGCAGGCACAGAAAGCATTCTGAGCGGCTGCCCCAGCATCAACAAAATTTACACCACGGCTTCGCCTGAGAAGAGCAAACGATCCAGCGGGGTTTTGTGGAAAGATCTGCGGATGCTTGCGGCCATCCGCCTTGAAAAATATGATGCGGCCATTGACCTGGGCAACAACGACCGCGGACGCATCATCGTCAGCTTGAGCGGCGCTAAAAAGCGCTGTGCCAACTCCCACCTGTATCCAATAGGATGGCCATGGAAATTCCTTTTGACCCATCTGGGGCAAAGCGAGTGGTCAATCATCCACCGGGCTCAGGCCGATTTTTTGAACATCAAAGACTTCATTGAGCTCCCGCAGGAGGAACCAGGTCCGCAGATATTTGAAAAGAGTCATGCAATTGAGCCTGCAATCTCTCTTTCCTCGGAAAAGCCGCTGGTCATTTTCCATCCAGGAACACGGTGGCAGCGAAAGCGCTGGAATGAGAACCATTGGACGAGTCTGGGAGCATCCCTGATCGCGCAAAATTATCAAATCGTCATCAGCGTAGGCCCTGACCCGGAGGAGATCGCCCTAGGTCAGCGGTTGGTTCAAGCCATGGGACCGGAATGCATTAGCACCGAAGGAAAAACTCAGTGGAGTCATCTGGCATGGCTGCTCTACCATTCCCGGTTGTTTGTTGGCGTGGACACTGCGGCCATGCACCTTGCAGCAGCCACAGGAACTCCAACAGTGGCTCTCTTCAGCCCTGATTCGGACGCCCGAAACTGGTCCCCCTGGAAAACTCCGAATCGCGTCATTCATTTTAACTCAGATGAGGTCAGCACTCTCAATGAGGTCATGGAGGCTGCCGCAGGCTTTCTCGCCCACTCTCCCCTGAAACCATGAAGCTTCTCGTTCTACCATTTGGTGATGCGGCTTGCGCAAGCACTCATTATCGGGTGCTTCAGTATTTAGAGATGTTGCGGAAAGATGGCATCGAATGTGAAGTTCTGGCACCTGGAAAAATGCCCCGGCCTGAAAAACTTGCGGAATCCGACACAGTGCTGGTGCAAAAAAAGCTGTTTCCAGCCCGTCAGGTGCGAACCCTCAGGAAGCATGCAAAGAGGCTGTTGTTTGACATAGATGATGCCACCTGGCAGCCCCACGGCAGGAAACATAGCTGGTGGACGCGCTGGCGCACCAATCGCCGCCTGCAAAGCATTGTACGGGCCGCAGATGTGTCACTCGTTGCAAACCAATACATTGCCAAGCATCTCGATGCACTGGGTGGAAAAACCCGGGTGCTGCCCATGGCCTTGAAGGCTGATGACTGGCCACCTTCCATAGGCAATCAAGCCACCCGTATTCGAATCGGCTGGTCAGGTGCACCGGTCAATTTGCGCTACCTTGAAGCCCTGGAACCCGTGCTTGCGCAGGTGATGAGTGAGCACCCTGAGGTGGAACTTGCGGTGTTTTGCGGCAAACAACCCACATTCAGCACTCCATTGCCATATTTGCACCTTCCCTGGCGGCAAGGGGGCGAGCCTGAAGCGGTTAAAACATTTCACATCGGCCTGCTGCCTCTGCCGACGGATGATTTCTCACAAGGCAAATCCCCCATCAAGGCATTGCAATACATGGCAGCCGGCATTCCCACCATCGCGACACCGCAGGCAGGATCATTGGAGATCGGCCAAGGCTCTGGCAGCATGTTCTTTGCCGAGAAGCCGCAGGAATGGCGTGAAAGGCTGAGCCAATTGATCCAAGATGCTGCAATGCGTGGAAAGATGGGTGCGAACGCGCGTGCGGCCTTTGACGAGCGCTTCTCCTCCTCACAAATCTATTCAGACTGGAAGTCCTGCCTCCTCGGAACATGAAGAAAGCCAGTGTCATCGTTTTGTCCGACCAAATCAGCGGCGGAGCCGGGACGCTGGCAAACCTTCTCGCCAACGACCTGGCAGAACGTGCTGAGTTCAGCGTGGAGCGCTGGCATTTTTCGCCACCCGCACGGAGAGGCTTTTTTTGTGCAGGTCTGCTCGAGCTTTCGCTGAATCCAAATCCCAAGAGGCCACCTCTCGAACGTTTGGTGAAAAATGTCTCACGCAAGGTCGCTGCCCGCTGGCGGAGTCAACGCCATGAGCGTGCGCTGCTGCATGCGATTCAGACGGCCAAGCCCGACCTGATTCACATCCATAACATTCACTCCGCTGACATCAATCACAGCACACTGCTCAAGATTCCTGCTCACATTCCACTCATCTGGACGATCCACGACCTATGGCCGCTCAAGGCCAATGCATGTTCATGGCTCGAGTGTGACACGGGAGAGCGCTACCGTTACGAAATCGGCCCGTGGAGCCGCCGGGAGCTGCTGGAGAAACGAAACAGCCTGCTGCGACAACGCGGCAATTTGACGCTCGTGGCGCCTTCTGCCTACGTGGCTCGTGTGATGCGCCCCCTGACCCGGCGCTACCACATGCACAATGAAATGGTGCCGCATGTCGTTCGAAAAGAGTTTTTGGTGCCGCAAGACGCTGCAGCAAGTAGAGCCAAGTGGAATCTCGCGGACGATGTTTTCTGGCTGGGCGTGGGAGCCACCTGGAACAACAACCGCAAGGGCATGGACGTGCTCTGGAATGCGCTGTCACAGATCGATTGCAAGGGCTTGGGACTGCTGGTGTGGGGGCAGCCGCCAACGATTCCTGAACTGAGTGGGTTGACGGTTAAAATCACCGGATCCGTGGATTCTGCGGAGACACTGGCAACACTCTATGCAGCGGTTGATGCCTTTGTGTGTCCCACGAAGGGTGACACCGGGCCGTTGAGCGTTTTAGAGTCTATGGCAGTCGGCACAGTGCCGGTGGCCAGCCGGGTAGGAGGCATTCCTGAACGTGTGAAGCACGAAGAGCGTGGCTATTTGTTCCCAAGCCAGGATGCTGCGGCGTTGGCGGCGTTGATTGAAAAACTGCGCAGCAGGCAGCAGCCTTTGGAACAGATTGGACATGCAGCGCGTGAATACGTGCTGGCGCAGCACACACCTGAAACTCAAACTCTTCAGTATACGAAGATTTACCAACGCCTGCTCCAAGCATGAACAAGCAGCAACCACTTTCGCGGATCGCCGTGACCATTCTGGCCTATCGCCGGGCAGAAAAGCTGGAACAACTGCGTCTGGCTTTGCGCAGCTTTCCCACAGCGGAGTTGTTTGTGTTTTGCGATGGAGCACGAGGTGCAGCAGATGAAAATGAATGCAGGCAGACGCAGCAAGTGGCGCAGCGCTTCCTAGAGGATCATCCCGGGGCCAAGATTGTCGTGCGTGAGCGCAATCTGGGACTGAATCAAAACATTGTGCAGGGCATCACGACTGCGCTAAGCACAGCCCCATTCACCGTTGTACTTGAGGAGGATGTTATACCACAGCCAGGCCTGTTTGAATACCTGGCGCAGGCCGAAGCCGCCTATCGAGATCAGCACCAAGTTTTTTCCATTGCTGCGTTCCACCCCATCGTTACCGAAGAAGGACCATTAACGACGTTTTTTTCTCGTCGCTTTTTCTGCTGGGGGTGGGCCACCTGGGCAGACCGCTGGCAGGCCATGCTGCCGCTGCTCAATGGGACCACATGGCCCTACGAGCACTACTGGCAGATACCGTCGTGCATGGGCACCGACTGCCAGTGGGCGCACCGTCAGCACCGCATGGGACGCAAAGCGATGACCTGGGACCGACTGCTGGCTTTGTGGACCTTGCAGCATGACCTGCTCCACCTCTGCCCTAGCACCCGTTTGACGGAGAACATTGGGCTTGATGGCTCGGGAGAAAACTGCACGGCGAATGACCCTGCACGCCGCCTCTTTGAACCCGTGAATTCTTTCGATGGCGCCGTCTGGGAGTTTCCAGAAAGCATATCTGCGACAGAGGCCATGGATGAAAAAATCCGTGCCTATTTCACCAATCGCCCGCGTGGCCATTGGGACAGAATTCGCAAACGCGTGAATTACGAACTGGCGAGGCTGCGCGGGCTGAAGAAATATGGTTTATGACACCCGACATCTATTACATTCATCGCGGTAAGATCCCCCATTACCTGCTTTGTTCGATGGAAAACACGCGTGTCTTCAACCCAGGAGCACGAATCTTTCTCCTGGGTGATGCCTCACACTCCAGTTTCAAGCGGCTTGGCGTTACCTTGATTCCCTTCGATACGCTGCCTCATGCCGATCTAGACTTCTTTCAGGCTTCCTATCGCCACACGTCGGGCAATCCGGAGGCATTTGAGCGCTTCTGTTTTGCGCGTTGGTTTTATCTGCATGAAGCAGTCCGGGCCAATGGTTCAGAGATCGCCATCCATCTTGACAGCGACTGCCTGATTTTTGATTCGGCTGATGCGCTGGGGCAAAGACTTCTGCCTGAGAGCGCCCTGTGCTATTTCGGTCCGGATGGGAACCCGCATCTCGCGCTCTTTCGGCCCGAAGGGATTGCTGGCATGGTCGCCACGCTGCGCACGCTTTTCCAGACAGAGTACTATCGCGACTGGGCTCAGATGAACTGGAGAGAAATGCGGCGTTTCTTCTGCGACATGGCTGGGCTGGATTATTATGTGCAGCAGAATCCGGGTGCTGTCTTTGATCAAACCGAGTGGCCTGATCTCATCGTGGAGCAGACCATGTCAGTGGCTCATGGGTTTGACCTCTGGCCCGGGCGCAAAAAATTGAAACGTGTGGAATGGCGGATTGAGCAAGGCAAACTTGTTCCTTATCTCAGCCGAGTGGCAGACGGTAGCCAGGTGCGCGCTCTAGCGCTGCATTACAAGGGCGCAAGCAAGCGCTACATGCGCAGGTTCAACCGGGTCTCAGATTTTTCCCTTGCTCAAAAAATCCGCACCTTTTTGAATAATCATATCCCGCCGATCAACCGCTCAGCGGCTTTTATGAAGGGCGCGAATCCGACTTGAGATGATAAAGGAAGTCATGGTGGCTCATCTTGGCGACCATGTCGTATTCGGGGGACAAAAACGCGTTAATATCGTCAAAAAAACGCGCCTCGACCAGAATGTAGCGCGGCTTGTACTTGGCGAGGTTCATGCCTTTTAGAACCTCCAGCTCGTAGCCTTCCACATCAAGAGAGAGGAGATCGATCTGCTTTAGGCCGGTCTGCTCATCCAAAATGGACTCCAGTGTCCGGGCTGGAACTTGAACAGTGTAGGAACCCGCCAGTCTTTTGACCCGAATGCCATCTGCAATGTGCTGGTCCTCCATCTCCTGGCTCTTCATGGCCCCCTTCACTAGAGACATTAGATTGGCGTAGCGCATTTCAATAAACTTGTCCGTGCAAGTGTTGGAAACGAGCGCGCAGTTATAGACATTGGATTTAGGCCGCTCCTTTTTGCATTTCTGAAAAAGCTCGGGCATCCCTTCAACTAGAACGCCGCGCCATCCTTTGAACCTCTCCAAGAAGTAGGTGTTGCTCTGTGAGTAGCCGTCATTGGCGCCAGCCTCGATGAAGAAGCCGTTGGTGAAATTCAGGTGCTTTTCCAGTTCACGATCAATTCCCCCAAGACCTGGATGTGAATATTTGTCCGAGCCAACCATTTCATGCAGGCGACGCCTGAGTTTGCGCTTAAAATTGCTAAACATGCCCATAGTTGTCTCCTCAGTTTTGCTATCAATTTCGCTGCTACCGTGACCAGCAGTCAGGCAATTTCAGGGTCGGGTTTGGTGTATTGTCGAAATCCAATGGATGAGGGAAAACCAGTTTCTGAGATGACTCCCTCATTCGGTCCTTTCGGAGAAAGGTAAACTCCATCACTGGCGGAATGGAGATGCCGTGCTTCACAACAGCGCCGCGGCAGTTGTTCGGGTGCACATGGACACATGCGTGGGTGTGCAGCAATTTTTCAAGGGCACGCCCGGCCAGTTTAAAAAATCCCTGGTTCCAGAGTGCATCCAAGGCGTGAAATTCGATGATGATGATCCTGAACCTGCGCATCAGTTGATCCGACAGATTCAAAAGCGTTTCGTATTCAAACCCCTCGATGTCCATCTGCAGCAACAAATCGGAGTTTGAATCCAGATTGGATGAGGCCACCCATTCATCCATCGTGATGAAGTCACTTGTTGAATAAGACCCGACAAACTTTTTGATGAAGTGGAACTTTTCATGGGTGGATGCCGGTCCCTCAACGGATTTGTCCGCCATGAAAACCTGCATGCCTAAATCGGCACAGGATTTTTCAAAATCAGAAACGCTGCACACGCCGGGGGAGAGGCAGGCGGAGATGCCAGAGAGATCATCAGGAACCAGATAGCCGCCATCACCATCGGGTCCCATGCGGATCAATTCATGACCGGAGGCACGCGGACGCAAAGCAGCGATAAGATTCTGCATCTGCTCAACGCTGGTTTGAGCTGTGACCATCCTCTGGTCAGACTCCAGGATTTTTCGTGCAATTCGTTTTAACAGGCCCATCGTGGAATGAAATGACAGCGGTGATGATGAAACTTATCTGATTCTGAGCTGCGGGCGCATCCTCGAGTTCGCAGCGGCACGCAAAAAATTAACTTGTTGGGGATAAAACGAATAACTACACTCCTGTGATGTCTTGGACAATTGTTTTGTGCTCTGAAATCAAGCCTTTTTGGGGCAACCGTATTTGTAACCATGACTATGCAGTTCAGTTCCCGGGCGCGGGATGGATTCCCTGTTTTGCCGACAAAGTGAAGCAGGCAGGGCACACCTTTTTGACGAGTGATTTTGCACTGCAGGAGATCGCGGATGGAAAACTGGCGACTGAGCGCACGATCTTGATAAGCGGTGAGCATGCCAGGCATGGCCTGGAATTGATCAAGCTGGGGTGTCAGCCAGGCGTCATGATCTGTGCGGAGTCACCGATGTTTGCCCGCAAGTTCTATGAGCGGATTTCATTTTATTGCGACCCTTATCCGATCAAAATTCTTTTTCAGGGAACCATCAACCAGTTTTACCCGAACGATGCACTGGCGCAGCGCACTCGCTTTGCCATTTACCGCAGGAGTGACGGTTTTAAGCCGGGCATGCCGTGGACTGAGAGGAAGCCCATGGCCATGGTGGCAAGCAACAAGTACTGGAGGCACCCTTTGGAACTCAAGCGGCTGCTCAAAAAGCCGGGCAGCATCTTTGGCTGGATCCGCAGCAAATTGTGCCTGAGCAATTCACCGATCAATCGTCATACGATGAAGCACCAGTTGCATGACTACAGGCTCAGCTTGATTCATCACTTTGCTGACAAGGGACTAGACCTGTATGGTAAAGGCTGGGATCAAGTCAAGAATCTGCCGCTCTCCTGGCGCAGACGACTTGGGCCCGTGCTCAGCAAACTGAGTGC
Organism: Verrucomicrobiaceae bacterium; assembly: GCA_027490195.1. Taxonomy (GTDB): domain Bacteria; phylum Verrucomicrobiota; class Verrucomicrobiia; order Verrucomicrobiales; family Verrucomicrobiaceae; genus Prosthecobacter. The sequence continues at coordinate 199,563 of JAIXYN010000006.1, forward strand.
AAAGCAATGTGCGGACAAGCATGAAACCATCTCCCAGTATAAGTTTTGCATCGCTCTTGAGAATATTGCCGCACCGGGTTATCTGACAGAGAAGATCATTGACTGTTTTGTGGCCGGAGTGGTGCCGTTGTATCTGGGAGATCCGGATGTGACTTCACACATTCCTGAAGGAAGCTTCGTAGATCTGCGGCGCTTTAAAACACTGACTGAGCTGGAAAAGCATCTGAATGAGATGACAGAAGAGCAGGCGGAGGAAATCATCCGGGTGGGAAGAGCCTATTTGGAGAGTGAAGCCGGTCAGGAGCATGACTACGAGGGAATGGCCTCGCGCATGTTCCAAAAAGTGGCCAAGCATTTTTCACTCACTTGAACCAAGTGACCAGCGACTGGAGGCGCTTGCGGATGGTGTTGCGCAGCTTCACTGGCAATACAGCTCTTAAAAAGCGGTTCATGCTCGTTCTCTTCGTGACTGTGGGCAGGTCTGTTGAGGCCACCTGCAGCTGCGGCAGGGGCACAGCAGGCCGGGAGGTCCATTCGTTGTTCAGCAACGCGGCAGTCAGTTCTTGATAGTACTTCTTCACATCAGCGGAGCGTCGCTTCTCCCAGAAATGCAGGCAAAGACCAAAGCGCTGGACCATCAGAGTACAGTAGTGGCCCAGCCATGCTTCACCCACTGAGGGTCTGGCATCTTGCAGCACACAGATTTCTTCGAGGAACTCGACACCTTCGCGAAACATCCGCTGAATCAAATAATCCAGTTCTTTATCTGGCGTCTGCTGAGCCTCCACCTGCATATACTGACCGTGGCTATGTATGAAACCTGCCACGGTCGGGTACGAGAGATGATGAACACAGCAGTCTTCCGTGTATTCGATGCGATCGACACGAGATTTGTCGCTGGCGGAAAAATTGGCGTGGATCCGGTCCTGCACTCGTGCGCGACTCCGGTGAACGAGAAACGGGTACTCCGTCACATCCGCAAGCTTTCCATACGGCGTGTTGACTCCATACATGTAGCGCTTTCGAGGCACAAAGATCAAATCCAGATCCTGGCCACGCTCCTGGAGCAAATCCCGACAACGGCCAACGAGCCGCTTAGTCGGCATCTCTGACGCCGTCGAAAAATAGATCCACTCGCAGCTCGTGGCGTTGACCAAGGTCTGCAAATCGTCCTGCCCTTGAGGCGCATAAGGAACGATCACGTGCTTGATCCTTGCTCCGTAGCTTTCGCAGATTGCCTTCGTACCGTCGATTGACGATTTATCGACAACGACCACTTCATCCGCCCAAGTAACAGCTTGATCCAAGATAGCGCGGATGCGCGCTTCTTCGTTATAGACTAACAGGAGAAAACTAATTTTAGGCGAAACAGAAGCTTGCATGAAATGAGACTAGAAAAGTAGTTTTCACTACTGGCAATACCATCTAACAATCACAAAAAAGTGCCAGTACCCCAGTTGTTGCTACACCAGCATCATTCAAGAACGGCATAAGACAACCCAGTCTCAAAGCCAAATCGTTGCAAGCGAAGATTATGCAACCCAATGCTGTCAACAATCGCCTTGGTTTCTCCGGGATAGGGAACCTGATTTACCTCGTCGAACACAACGACGGCTCCTTTGGGCATACGAGGCAGAATAAGCTCCAAAGCAAGCCGGGTAGGTTTGTACACATCCATATCCAAGTGCAGGAGGCTGACGACGAGATGCTGATTGTCCTCGATAAACTTTGGAAGTGTCTGGCAGACATCGCCCTGAACCAAACGTATTTTCTCAATATGACCAATGAATCGATTGCTGTCATAAACACGCACAGCATTCGACAACTGATCCACATCTGAATAGCGGAAACCACCCTTTTTCAAATGAGCGGACGGGCTAGTTCCTGTGAGATCTTCGCCGGTCACCTCCGGAATTCCTTCGAAAGTATCAAAGCCGATGATCTCCCTTGTGTAATTGACAGGCTCCAAAATAGAAGAGAGATGCGCCCAAGTGAACAAGCTCTGCCCAGCATTGACCCCGAGGTCTAGAATTGAACCATGGACGTTGATAATCTTGCGAAAGATATCTGAATGAGCCAGAAACTTCGACAACCGCTGGCGCCGAACAAAACGGCAAAAGGACTCCAGCTTGCTAAAGGAAGACCCTGGGGTTTCATCGAAAAGAGTCCCGTATGAGTCCATTGCCTGAACATCGCGCGGTGACTGGCGATTCCACTCCGCCATAATTGTCTCATCATTTTGGTGCTGTTTCATAATTTCTAGGAATTGAGATTTTCTATGGTGTGCAAGTTCTGCAACCGGAATAGAAGCGTTAATCGTGCGCGGTCAGGATTGGTATTCAATGCACCACTGTGAATGGTTTTGCTATGAAAGATCGCGAGGTCACCAGCCTTGTAGTGGTCTGGAATTTCGATTTTCAGGCGCTCAACTTGTTCGTCGCTCAAGTTGTAGTCAAACTTGCTGGAATCGCCTGTCCGTTCGAAATTAAAACTGTCAGCATTGATGTGAGATGCCTCTGCGATTTGCAACAGCCCCATCGATTTATCAATGTCCACCAAGGGGATCCAGTAGGTGAATGAATCTTGAGTTCCGCGATTGTATAGATAATCGTGATGCCACTTTATATGGTTGTTTTTATCATCCTGAAGATCAAGACGCACTTGCACCCGCGGCCAAATCCCGATCGCCTCAGTTTTTAAAAGCTGTCTGGCCAAACTTTGCACCTGGGGCAGAGTCGTGGCCGCAAGAACCCACGGAATTTGCTGAAGACGTTGATACAGAATTGACTGCCAGTCGGGTCTTTGATGCAGAATGTCTACAAGCAATCTATCCACCTCGGCAAGCGGAGCTTCCTTCACATTGACATTCATCTGGCTGTAAAAAGCCAAGGCTAGCTGGCGGATTTCTTCCTGTATTCGGCCAAGTTCTGCGCCGTTTATAAATCCTCGAACAAGTGAGTAACCGTTATCTTGACACTCTTGAATGACTTTGCCGTTCATAATTGATGTGGTTTGATTTAATGGTTGTGTTATCAAGGCGCACTTAACGAAAGCCGGCTATTTGATATTATCTCAATCATTTTTCAGGTGCCTTCCATTTCTACCGGCTTAGCAAGAGGCTCCATCTGCGACATCGGCAGCCCGAACGCCATTTTAGGATAGGCGTTCGTTTCGGTCGCAATACCGACCTCCAAAAGAAAAGGTGCCTGAGGATTCTCCCAGCATTGCTCAAGGGCAGTGGTCAGCTCCGCAGTGTCTTCCACGAAAGCAGAAGTAATCTCATAGGCTTCTGCCAGCTTTCTAAATGATGGCGTGCTGTAGCCCCAAAGAGTGGATTGGTACCGTCCATGGAAATAAGACTCCTGAAACTGCCGGACCATGCCATGACACTTGTTGTTTATGACAATGATCTTGATAGGCAACTGCAGGCGAAAAATTGTCTGTAATTCCTGAATATTGAGCTGAATGCCACCATCCCCAGCAACAACGACCACAGGTTTATTGCGGGCACCTAAGCAGGCACCTATCGCGGCAGGCAGGGCAAATCCCATGGCACCCATTCCACCTGAAGTGAGCAGTCTCTGATGAGATGCCAGATCAAGCGATTGGGCACCCCACATCTGATGCTGTCCGACATCTAAGACATAGGCGACAGCTGCTTTGGAAACATCGGAGAGCCGATGCATGAGTTCGTTTGGATTAATACCCGTGCCATCTCGAAACTCCGCTGTATCAGGCCAGTGACTCTTTAATTCTGCAATTCGGGTTTTCCATTCAGAAATGGTGGAGGACATCGGAGGCTCTGCGATGGCATGCTCGATAAATGTGTCCAACTCGCTAACCAGAACCCTACAACCACTGACCCGGTTGTTCAGTTCTCCCGCCTCGCAATCCACGTGATAAATCGTGCGGCCCTCTTTGAAGCCGTCGGTATCTGCACCGGTCTGGCGCACATCGAGGCGGCTTCCAAGAACGAGAAGGAGGTCACTTTCAGCGAGTGCGATGTTCGCCCAGCGATTGCCATAGCTGCCGATCAGTCCAACTCGAAGCGGATCATCCGAAGGGAGCACATCCACCGCCATCAATGAGTAGGCCACGGGAATCCCCAAGCTGCGGGTTAACTCGCGAAAAGATCCAGCGGTGAGCGAGGAACGGATGCCTCCTCCAGCCAGTATCAATGGCCGCTTTGCTGCGGCGAGATCCTTTTTAAATGCACCCCAAAACTCCACTGCATTTGGATTCGCAGCCACCTCCACGGCTTTTTGTGGTCTGAGGTTATCCAAGCGACTGATATCAGTGATCTCCGCGCGCTGCACATCCATCGGCACATCAATGAGCACGGGACCTGGCCGGCCGGAAGATGCTAGATCGAACGCCTCCTCCAACAAGCGTGGAAGATCGTCGGGATCGTTGACCAGCCATGCGGCCTTGGTAACAGGCCTGGCCATCGCCACGATGTCCGTCTCCTGAAAGCCGAGCTGGCGGATAGCGCGATCTCCCTTTTGCTCATGGCGGTTCACCTGGCCGGTGATGAAAACCGCAGGGGTGGAGTCGAAATAGCAGCTTCCAATGGCAGTGAGAAGATTCGTAGCGCCGGGACCGCTGGTGGCCATCGCCACCCCAGGCACTCCAGTGATGCGGCCGTAACCTTCGGCAGCAAAGCCGGCCGCCTGCTCATGATGCATGCTAACAATCTCAATTTTGGTCTGCTGGTGCAGCGAATCGAGCAGGAAAGTGATCATCCCGCCGACAAGTTCGAAGACATGACCAACTCCACGATGTTCGAGATACTTGGAAATGTAGTCAGCAGCTTTCATTTGGAAAATGCCTCGCAGTTAACTTGCCCAACTCCAAGAGCGGAGGGCGCGAAGCGCTCGGTGAAGTAGCGAACTGATCTTGCAAAGCCCTCCTTGACGGAATAGCGAGCACGCCATCCAAGTGCAATCAGACGATCCACATTGGGTACGCTGATAGATACCGGACTGGCCAAATAGCCGTCCTTGGGACTGGCCATTTGTTCGACGCCCAAATTCCATTCTGGAAACAAGGAAACCAAAGTTTCAGCCAGTTCCCCAATGCTGCAGACCGCAGCAGGGTTGCCAGCATTATAAGCTTCGCCGGGCTGGCCATTGAGCAAGATGGTGAAGAACGCTTTCACACCGTCACTAAGATAACAAAACGCACGCACTGCCCTACCATCGCTACGCATGACGATGTTGCGCCTGTTGACAATGTCGTTCACGAAATCGGCGTAAACACGGCCATCATCCAACGCCATGCCAGGACCATACGTGTGAAATGGGCGGACGATAACACAAGGAATCTGGAACTGTTGCGCATAGCAGACCGCCAAGGTCTCGGCTGCTCTTTTGGCTTCTGCATAACAGGACCTAGGGTTCAAAATGTCAATGTATCCGTAGTCCGACTCGCAGGTGGGCGTCTTGTCCGGCTGCACCTGCCCATAAACTTCACCGCTGCTGAAAAAGAGAAATCCTTCGCAGCCCCAAACCCGAGCGAGTTCGAGAAGGTGGCGAATCCCCATCAGGTTTGCAGTCATTGTGCCGACTGGATCGGGGCCGTAATACTTCGGGCTGGCCTGACTTGCTGCGTGAATGATAAAATCACAGCGCTGATTGACGGGAATGCCCTCCGAAACATTGCCAACTAAGAAAGACAAGTCGGATCGTCCTTCGTATGCAGCAAAACGAGCTTTGGCTTTGGCCAGATTCCGCACGAGGCAGATGATGCGACAGTCCATGCCAGCCACTGAGTTCAGCCGAAGAAGTGTTTCGACCATGTACGAGGGCAGACACCCATTTCCCCCTGTGACCAGCACGGTCTTGCGGCGGAAACGCTGCCAATCAAGCGGGCAGGCCAGGATGTCTTCGAGATCCTCAGTAATGACGGGATGCATGCGATGGGAAAAGACTTTAATCAACCCAGTCAGCAAGAAGCTCAGCGTGTTTCTCGAGATGGAGGAAGATGAAATTTGTGTCCTTTGTCTGTTCAGTTACAACAGGGCAAGCATGCAAGCGACTGCCGTCGATAATGAAACATCCATATCCCAGTTGCTGAAAGAAGTGGATGAGATCGTTCGGATGATAATCATATTTAGCGCTCCACTTGCGCAGCATTTCGGCGAAGACCGCCGGGCGATCACGCGCGAGAAGTTTTTCCGCGCCTCGAAACACGAGCAACTCTGCTCCTTCCACATCACATTTGATGAAGTCTGCCTTCACATCATTGGCCTGGGAGTAATCGTCCAGACGAACAACCTCGCAGCGCACTTCCTTGACATCGGGTCCGTCGAGGATACGAGTCATGCCGGCTGCTGCCGAAAGGCTTGGATAGCTGTAGAAAATGATCTCCCCGCTCTTGTCCGAGAGTCCTAAATCAAGCGGACGCACACTCGTTACGCCATTCAATTCGAAATTCCTCTTTAGCGTCACATAGGTCTCTGGAATCGGTTCAAACGCAATTCCACTGATGCCTGGAAAATAATGAGCTAGAGCTAAGCTATAAAATCCAACATTTGCCCCAATATCAATGAAGCGTGCTGCAGAACCACCTAATTTAAAAATGATGCGCCGAACTGCCTGAATTTCTTGATGCTCGTAATCATTAAAATTTAATGCTTCGAAAGGCGCACTTCGCATGTCACCCGGAGGACAGTACAGGGAAATACGAGGATCGTTGAATTCTGCCACGATTCCATCATGCCTTATTCTTATTTCCGCGATGTTTACATCCTTTAAAAATTCAGGATAAGAAAAAAGATACGCATATTCTGCGCTCATCGCCTCGATAAAGCGCGCCTTGTCTATCTGACCTGTTTGAAAGTCCTTTTTTATTTGGAGCAATTTGTTCATTGAATCTAGGTAGAATGAGGCCTGACTTTGGCGAGGACAAAGTCGTGTATCACCGCAAGTTCATAGTCAAGCATTGATCTGGAAAGTCCTGGGTAGGTACCGAGGAAGATGGCGGTGTTCATGATCTCGTCGGCCCCAGTGAGCGGGGCGGCGACGCGGAGGGCTTCGGGGCGGTCTTTTTGGAGCTGAACGAAGGCTGGCTGGCGGAGAAGGTTGCCGCCGAAGAGCATGCGATTGCCGATCTTCTTTTGATCGAGATGCCGGCCAAGATCGGTATGGGTGAAGGGGGCGTTCTGTTTGACTCGAATCATGAAGCCGAACCAGGAACAGTCCACGCGACAGCCCGTGTCGTCCCAAATGAATCCTTCCGGTGACCAGCCTGTGGCGTGAGTGGGAAGGGAGAACGTGATGAACTCTTCCAAGTCGGCAAGACCTGCGCGGAGGTAGTCCCAGTTTTGTTTGCGTGCCTCAATGAAGGCCGGAAGTTTTTTGAGCTGCTGGCGTCCGATGGCGGCTTGAGGGTCGAGTGGCTTTAAATTGTAGCCGAGGTGGCTGTAGATGTATTTGTGGTCGTAGCCCTTGGGGAGCTGGCCAAGCTGCCAGTCAAAGCGTTTGCCGCAGGTGTTGTCGATGCCTGAGGCGCACCAGCAATCTCGGCCCCAATCGCGGAAGCTTTCGGCATAGCTCTTGAGAGGTGGACGGTGGACGATATTGACTGCCCCGCCCTCCCCCATGGTGAGGTGATGCGGAGGATAAAAAGACTGGGTGGAAATGTCTCCCCAAGTGCCAGTGTAGCGAGTGATGTGAGTGCCGTCCGCAGGGATGCCGGGGGAGTTTTCTTTGAAGCCAAGAGCGGCTGCGCGCCCGATCGGCATGGAGTAGGTGCAGCCGAGGGAGTCGCAGTTGTCCTCAATGAGCCAGAGGTCATGCTTGCGGCAAAACTCGATGACGGCAGCGAGGTCAAAGGGATTGCCCAAGGTGTGGGCCATCATGACGGCTTTGGTTTTGCCGGCGACGAAGGCGGCTTCGAGTTGCTCGACGCATGCGTTGCCTGTATTGGGGTCGTTGTCGATGAAGACTGGGACGGCACCGCACTGAATGATGGGGGCTACGGTGGTGGGAAAGCCTGCCGCGACGGTGATGACTTCATCTCCGGGCTGGATGCGTTTGTGCGGTGGCAGTTTGTGCGTGGTGAGAGCAGCGAAAGCCACCAGATTGGCGGAAGAGCCGGAATTGACGAGCAGGGAGTGCTTGACGCCCAGGAAGCCGGCGAGCTCTTGCTCAAAGGCTGCCCCTTCAGGACCAAGGGTGAGCCAGAAGTCAAGCGTGGCACCGACGGCGGCTTCGACCTCATCTTCCGTGAAGACGCGGCCTGCATAGGGCACGGTGGTCTCTCCAGGAATGAAGGGGGCGGCGTTTTCGGCACCGGGACGATTGGCCGTGTGCATGAGTGCGGAGTACTCGCGCGTGAGCCGAAGGATTTCCTGTTTGAGGTCGGAAGGGGAACGTTTCACAAAAAAGAGTCAGGTGGCCCATGGGAGGCCAGCGTTAGTGGCGGCTGCCGTGAAATCAGCGATCTGTTGGGCGGTCAGAATGGGAGCACCAGCGGGATTGAGATGGATCTGGTGATACCACTCCACCGTGCGAGCGACGGTCTGCTCAAAATTCCAAACGGGCCGCCAACGGAGCAGGTGCCTGGCCTTGTCTGTGGCAAGATTGAGCAAGGTGGCTTCGTGAACGGCATGTGGGTCAGACTTGTCCTCCCAAGTACCGGGCCAGTGTTTGAGGGCTTCGTTAACAACGTCTGCAACGCTGCGGTTAGAACTGAGAGAGGGGCCAAAATTAAAGGCGCTAGCAAGCTGATTGAGTTCAGGTGCTTTCTTTTCAGCGGCCTGGTGAATGGAGGCGGCGAGGTGCAGGTAGCCACTGAGGGGCTCCAGCACGTGCTGCCATGGACGTGTGGCCACTTTGTTGCGCACGGCTATAGACTCACCCCTTGCGAGAGCACGAATGCAATCAGGCATGATGCGATCCAGCGCCCAATCTCCACCGCCAATCACATTGCCTGCGCGCGCGGAAGCGAGGTGGACAACTGAGTCCGCGCCAGAGAAAAACGACCGTCGATAGGAGCTGATGGCGATCTCGGCAGCACCTTTGGACGCGCTGTAGGGATCATGCCCGCCTAGTGGATCCACCTCCCGGTAGCTATGCACCCACTCGCGGTTGTCATAACACTTGTCAGTGGAGATGCAAAGCACGGTGCATGGCCGGGCAGCCATGCGGACGGCCTCCATCACATTCACTGTGCCCATCACATTGGTGGCGAATGTGTCCACCGGCTGTGCATAGGAAAGCCGAACCAGTGGCTGTGCAGCGAGGTGAAAGATAAAATGGGGCTGCGTTTTTTCGACCAAGCGGCTGACGAGGCCAGGATCGCGAATGTCGCCGATGTGATGGACAAGAAGAGCGGCGAGTTTGAGTTCTTCAAAGATTGCAGGCTGAGTGTTGGGCTCCAGCGCGAGACCAGTCACCTCAGCACCCAACGAGAGCAACCATTCAGCGAGCCAGCTGCCTTTAAAGCCTGTATGACCTGTAACCAGGACACGCTTGCCGCGATAGGTGTCAGCGAAATGCATAGGGACTACCAGATTTTCCAGGGTGCCTTGCCTTGCGCCCATAGTTCGTTGAGGTGCTGCATCTCTTGGTAGGTGTCCATCGGCTGCCAGAAGTCTTCATGGCGAAAGGCATTGAGCTGACCGTCACGGACAAGGTTATCGATGGGCTTCCGCTCGAGCATGACTTCAGGGTCATCGCTGAGGTAGTCGAACATCTGGTGATTGCACACCATGTATCCCCCATTGACATAAGCCTCTTCATACTGCGGCTTTTCGTTGAACATGTGAATGGTATTATCATTCTCGATGCGCAGGGAACCGAAGCGTCCGGCGGGGTGTACTGCGGTGAGGGTGCAAACCTTGCCCGAAGCATGATGCGCCGCAATGGAGGCGTTAATATCGATGTTGGAGACGCCATCCCCATAGGTGAGCAAAAACGGCTCGCCATCTGGGATGTAACGCTGAACGCGCTTCACGCGAGCGGAGGTCATCGTGTGTTCACCGGTTTCAGCGAGAGTTACGGACCAGTCTTTTGCATCATTTTTGTCATGAAATTGCAGCGCCGCATTTTGGCCGAGGTACAACGTCACGTCGGAAGTGTTCCACAGATAGTTGCGAAAGTACTCCTTGATACATTCTCCCCTGTAGCCCAGGCAAATGATGAATTCCTTGTGCCCGTAGTGCGCGTAGGACTTCATGATGTGCCAGAGGATGGGCTGGCCGCCAATCGGGACCATCGGCTTCGGACGGAACTCGGTTTCCTCACGAAGACGGGTGCCTTTACCACCACATAGGATAACAACCTTCATATTTTTAGAAGCCTAATTGGCAGTGGCGGCTAGTTTTTTGCTTCCTGCCGGTAAAATTCAAGAGTTTGGCGCAGCCCTTCCTCCCAGCCGACTTTCACTTCATAACCCAAGCAGGAACGAGCGGCGCTAATGTCTGCCAGGGAATGCAGCACGTCTCCTGCACGTGCCGGTTCAAACCGCGGCTGCAGTTGCTGGCCGGTCAGCTGGTTGATGTCTTTGACGAGGCGGAGCAGATCAATGGAATGACCGGCAGCCACATTGAAGACTTTGCCTGCGGCACGATCTGCGGGGGCCTCGGCTGCGAGCAGATTCGCGGAGACGGCATTGGCCACAAAGGTGAAATCGCGTGCCTGGCTTCCGTCACCAAAAATCAACGGAGGCTTGCCCTCCAGCATGAAGGTGCAGAACTTAGCGATCACACCGGAATAGGGAGAATCGAAAGCCTGGCGAGGCCCGAAGATGTTGAAATAGCGCAAAGCCACGGCTTCAAAGCCATAGAGCTGATGAAAAAGCTGGCAGTAACGCTCTCCGCCGTATTTTTGCAGTGCGTAGGGAGAGAGCGGCTGCACTGGCAGACTTTCGTGTTTTTCAGGAACGTCGGCGTTTCCGTAGATAGAGGAAGAAGACGCAAACATCAAACGTTTCACGCCTGCGTCTCTGGCAGCGAGAAGCACATTCAGGGTGCCGTCGAGATTGTTCGCATGGGTCTCCTGCGGCTCGGCTACTGAACGCGGCACCGAAGCAAGCGCTCCCTGGTGAAATACCCAGTCGATGCCAGGCATCAGTTTTGCCAGAAGCGCCTGATCGCGTATGTCCCCCTCCACAAGTTCAATCTTGTCCCCTGGCTGTTTCCAATGAAGATTGGCGGGATTCCCGAGCGAAAGATTGTCCAACACAATGACTTCAGCACCTCTGCGACAGAGTGCCTCGGAAATGTGTGAGCCGATAAAACCTGCACCACCTGTGACGAGAGCTTTCATGCTTTAAAATAGTTTGATCTGCCTTTCATCAAGGCGCTGAGCGCATTGCGCGAATCCACCACCAGGCGTGCGTGCTCTGCGATGAGCGCGAAATCCACGGCCTTGTGGTTCGTAGCCACAAGCACCAAATCGTAATCTGCCAGCGTTCCTGCCGCCAGGGCCACGCTGCTGCGTCCTGCGAAATGCGCATGCTCGCGTGAGGGGCGGATCACCGGCACATGCGGGTCATGGTAATGCACTTCCGCCCCCTGCTGCTCCAGCAGATCCCACAGGACATAGGCCGGGCTTTCACGGTCATCATCGACGTTGGACTTGTAGGCGATGCCAATCATAAGAATGCGGCTGGCGCGGATGGTCAGGTGCAGCGAGGCCAGGGCCTCCCCCACACGCTGTATCACGTAGGCAGGCATGGCGGTGTTGACCTCGCCAGCGAGTTCGATGAAGCGCGTCTCCTGACCATATTCACGAGCTTTCCAAGTGAGGTAAAATGGATCGATCGGGATGCAATGGCCTCCGAGCCCAGGTCCGGGATAAAAGGGCATGAAACCAAAGGGCTTCGTCTTTGCCGCATCGATCACATCCCAGATGTCAATGCCCATTGCGGCATAGACGACCTTGAGTTCGTTGACCATGGCGATGTTCACCGCCCGGAAGATGTTTTCCGTCAGTTTCACCGCCTCCGCCACACGGCAGGACTCCACCGGCACCAGTGTCTTGATCGCCCGGCCATAAACGCTCAGTGCGTGCTTCAGGCATTCAGGAGTGAATCCACCGACAATTTTGGGAATCACTGCAACATCACTCTGCGGATTGCCTGGGTCCTCACGCTCTGGCGAGAAGGCAAGGTGAAAATCCGTTCCCGCTTTGAGGTTGGAGCCCAATTCTAGCACCTCTCGCAGTTCGGTGTCTGTTGTCCCTGGGTAAGTGGTGGACTCCAAAACCACCAACTGGCCTTTCTGGAGATGGGGGGCAATAGCGCGACCGGTATTCAGCACATAGCTGAGATCAGGTTCGCGGTGTTTAGCCAACGGGGTTGGTACGCAGATGATGATGGCCTCGCATTCGCAGATACGCGAAAAATCCGTGGTGGCGGAAAAGCGCCCAGCTTCGAGCTGGGCACGTATTGAGTCTGCTGAGATGTGCAGGATGTAGGTCTCTCCTGCTTCCAAGACTTTGATTTTGGAGGAATCAATGTCGAATCCAAGCACAGTACTGCCCATCCGGGCAAATTGGAGGCTCAAAGGCAGGCCCACGTAGCCCAAGCCGATGATGCCGATAGTGGATGACGTCATGTAGAAAGTCGGAGGTATGAGAAAATTGGATATGACGGCAAGTCAGAAGGCTTGCCAGAACTTTTTTCCCAAAAAGGTTCGCCACCTGACATTTTGAAGCGCTGACCGCCACACAAACATAGCACTTTTATTTTAAACGAATGACCATAATAAAATCTAAATCGACGTCACCTCTTTTTTGTGTTCATCAAACAGGACGCTGCGAGGAAAATCGTCCCATAAAAAGTGATCTGAACCGTCAGAGATTCAATCTCAACAATGGCGCATCGTACATTTCTGAAGCCTCACTCGGTTGGGGCGGACAGGAACAACGTGTCACGGCCGAATTGATCGGCTTTCGGCAACACGGCTGCTCAGTATCACTTATTGCACATCCGCAGAGCCAGATTTTTGAGCGTGCACGGGCAGCAGGCATCAATTCCCATGCCTGCACTTTTGAACGCAGTCTGCTGCCACTAGACTGTCTGCGCTATTTCGCCCGCCAGGCTGGATGAGATGATCTATCGCAGCCAGTGCCAGTGCTGGCAGTAACATCGCTTCAAAAAAGATTTGGCTCCATGCTGCTTGAGCAATAGAGCAGCGTGGATTTCATGGCTGATTTAACTTCTCTCAAGCGCACCTGGCGCATCGCTCACTCAGAAGCCTCCCTTGGTTGGGGGGGGCAGGAACACCGAATTCTGGCGGAAATAAACGGATTCCGCAGTCGCGGCAGCGAAGTCTGGCTGATCGCTCCCGCTGAAAGCCAGATTTTTCATCGCGCCAGTCAGGCCGGGGTGCCGGTGCTAGCCCAGCGCTTTGATCAACGCTACCTGCTGCCGTTTCACATCCTCAGACTTGCCTGGTGGCTGCATCGCCAGCGCATCGAGATCGTGAATCCTCATAGTTCACGGGATGGCTGGATGCTCACCATCGCTGCGCGCATTGCACGAGTGCCGCTGATCATCCGCAGCCGCCATTTCGATGTACCCATTCCGAACAAATCGCTCAGCCGCCTGATGTATAAAGAATGGAGTCATCACATCCTTACCACCAGTCCCAAGATCACCAGTTCACTGATTTCCACCTTTGAGCTGACCCCTGATGAAATCACCACCCTGCCTACCGGCGTAGATCTCAAACGATTCAAGCCAGACGGGCCAAAAGCGGATTTCTCCGCATATGCGATTCCCCGTCAGAGACCGCTCATTGGCATGATCACGGTGATTCGTGCCGCCAAAGGCATTCAGGTCTTGGCGGAAGCTGTTCATCTGCTCAAAACTCAGCACGGCATTGAAGTACACTGCATCATCGCGGGGGAGGGGCCGGCGCTCGAATATGTGAAGTCCGTGGTCTCACAGTTCTCGGTTGAGACACAATTCACCTTTTTAGGCCATCGGGAAGATGTGCCCGCAATCATGCGGTCCCTCGACATCATCGCAATCCCCTCATTCCACGAAGCCATACCCCAGTCTGGCTTGCAGGCGCTGGCAATGGGAGTTCCAGTCGTAGCCAGCGACGTCGGTGGCATTCCCAGCATTATTAGGCATGGTGAGACAGGTCGGCTCGTGCCACCTCATGATGCTGCTGCTCTTGCCGCCGCTATTCGTGAAACCTTGGAACAAAAGCTCCAAACTCAGGCCCTGTGCCGCGCCGGGCAGCAATTTGTGACGACTCGTTGCAGTCTCGATGCAATGCTCGACCAACTGGATGCCATCTATCGTCAGCATCTCGGCGAGTGCTCAGCCTTGTGCTGATGCCAATACTTCAGCCAGTATAAGGCTGCGCATTTCCAACATCCTGCTACATTATCGTTCATGCAACCAACGGAAGACCTTCAGTTCGCGGCCCTGGTAAAAAAGACGCTCACATCCATATGGAAGTATGTCCTTCCTTATCGCGGTCGATTCGCATTGAGTATCCTGCTTGGAATGCTCAGCGCTGTATTCAATGGATTCATGCTCATTGGATTCCAGTTGATCTTTTCACTGGTTTTGAAAGGCAAAACCCGCACCCTGGGAGAGGGCACCGAACTGCCTTTGATTGGTGAAATCAATCTGGCAAAGATATTTGGGCTCGACGCTGACGCACCGATTGGTCTGACCGGTGTCATGATCGCCTGCTCTTTCATTCCAGTGCTGATCTTTCTCCGCGGCTTCTTTGGCTACCTGTCCAGCTACATGCAGGCGTGGGTCACAAGCAGGGTGGCCTATCAGCTTCGAAATGATGCCTTTCATTGCGTGATGCGGCAGTCTCCCGTCTTTTTCAATTCCGCCAAAACAGGCGAACTGATGCAGACGGTCACCAACCAGACTGCCATGGTCCAGCGCAATGCCATGCAATTGATTCAAATTATTGCGCAGCGCCCCTTGACCATTATTTCGATTCTGGTCGTCCTCTTTGCTCAGGATTGGTTTTTCACCCTCATGTCACTCGTCGTCTTCCCTGCCTGCCTTCTGCCGATTATTCGTATCGGCAAACGGGTGCGCAAAAGCGGTGCGCGTGAGGAATATGATTCCAGAGAGCTGATGGTGGCCATGCAGGAATCCTTTGCAGGCATCAGACTGGTCAAAGCCTATGCCGGTGAAAAACACGCCGAGCAGCGCTTTGAACGTACCAACGCCAGCATGACCCGCAACATGGTGCGCTGGGCCAAAGCCGTCGAATTCGTGGGTCCTTGCGTGGAAACCATTGCCTCTCTGGGCATCGCCGCGGGCCTGGTGTATGCATGGGATCGTGGTCTTGAGGCGGAAAATTTCTTCCTGCTCGTCATGGCTCTCACGCAGATTTATCCACCGGTAAAGGAATTGAGCCGTGTGCAGATGATGCTGCAAAAAACCACCGTCGCGGCAGGCATGGTGTTTGAACTTCTGGAACGCACCCCAGACGTTCTAGACGCGCCCGACGCGGTGGATGTCGGACGTTCGCGCGGTGAAATTGGCTTCGAAAACACAGTTTTTTTCTATCGTGAAACCAATGGAGAAAAAAAGGAGGCTCCAGCGGTAACGAACATCAGTCTCAAGCTCGACCCCGGCAAATTTTACGCTCTCGTTGGTCGGAGCGGTGCCGGCAAAAGCACACTCTTTTCTCTGCTGCTGCGCTTTTATGACCCCGACGAGGGTTCGGTCATGCTGGATGGATGTGACATCCGCTCCATCACGCAGAATTCACTGCGCGCCAACATTGGCATTGTCAATCAGGACACCTATCTGTTTCACGATACCATCCGTGAAAACATCCGTTATGGCCGTCTTGATGCCAGCGAGGCGGAAATCATTGCCGCTGCGAAAAAAGCGCATGCGCATGAATTCATCGAACAGATAAGCAATGGCTACGACGCCATTGTCGGCGAAGGAGGTTGCAATCTTTCCGGTGGCCAGAAACAGCGCATTTCCATCGCCCGTGCGATTTTGCGTGATGCGCCGATCCTGCTGCTCGATGAAGCCACCTCCGCGCTCGACACCGAGAGCGAAAAAATCATTCAGGAAGCCATTCACAATCTGTCTGCTGGTAAAACGGTCGTCGCCATCGCGCATCGGCTTTCGACGATTCTTGAAGCAGACCAAATCATTGTCATGGATCAGGGCCACATCCTTGACCGCGGCACGCATGCGGAACTGCTGGATCGAAACCAAGTGTACCAGAACCTCTACAATCTCCAGTTCAGCGCTGATAACAAACATGATTCATGAGTGCGGCGCTCGTCATAGCGGCGACGGCGAACATTCCGCCTCTCTTTGCCTTGCTGGCGCTGATGCTTGCAGGGGTGGTCATGGTTTCGCTGCTGCTGCTACGCCTGCGGCAATCGATGTTGGCAGGCTATTTCATCTGCGGCGTTCTGATTGCGAACTCCGGCGTGCTGGCTCTGCTCGGCGGAGGTGAATCGCATGACCAGGTCTCGCAGATGGCGGAGTTCGGTGTCGTGCTGCTCATGTTCACCCTGGGATTGGAGTTCTCTCTTGGCGATCTGCGATTTCTGCGCCGACTGGCGTTTGTAGGCGGCGGCTGGCAGATGGGACTTTGCATGGTTGTGGTAGCTGTTGCTTCGACCGCGCTTCATTCCTCCTCCTGGCAGGGAGCAGTGCTATTGTCCGTCGCTCTCGCGATGAGCTCCACGGCAGTCAGTTTGAAGAGCTTTCAAGACCTCGGTCTCGAAGCCAGCCCTGGTGCACGTATGGCGCTGGCCGTGGCGATTTTTCAGGATCTCTTCATCATCGTCTTCTTTCTGTTTCTGCCACTGCTCCTCCCGCATGAAGGCGCTGCCACGGCACTGATGCCAAGGCTTGGTTCTCTGGCATTGCGCGGCGGCGCTTTTGTGATTCTAGCGGGCGTGGCCGCACGGTGGGTTATCCCATGGCTGCTCAACGCGGTGACGCGCACCCGCAGCCGTGAGCTATTCACGCTGTCGGTCATAGGCAGTTGCGTGGGTTTGGCTTTCGTCGGTGGTTTGCTGGGGCTCGGACTTGCACTTGGAGCGTTTGTCGCTGGACTCGCAGTCAGCGAATCCATCTTCAAGCACCGTATCTTGGCCGATGTGATGCCTCTCAAGGATCTCTTCCTCACGCTGTTCTTTGTTTCCGTCGGCCTCATGATCGACGTCAAGGCCGCCATGGTCCTGTGGCTGCCCATTTGCACGCTCACCGCAGTGCTCATGCTCAGCAAAGCAGGTCTTGTCACCGTGATTGCACGCCATCTCGGCCTCGCCCACAAGCAGGCGCTCATGGCCGGACTCGGCCTGTGCAGTGCTGGGGAATTTTCGCTCGTACTGCTGCAGAACGCAGGGGGGGCGCATCTGTGGAGCAATGACACGCAGCAGACACTCCTAGCCGCGAGTGCGCTTTCCATGGGCCTCCTCCCTGCCCTGCTGAAATTCGGCATACCGCTTGGCGACTGGCTGGTGAAGCGTGGCTGGGGCCGTGGAAAACCGGTCAAGGTCGATGGCGGCAACCTGCGCCAGCGCATCAGCGGCCTCACTGACCACGCCATCATTTGCGGCCATGGTCCGGTGGGTGAAAAACTCAACAAAGCATTGCTCGATTCTGGCGTGCGCACCCTCGTGGTCGAATTGAACGCCGACACCGTGCAAAAACTTCAGCGGCAAGGTCAGGCCGTGCTGTTTGCCGATGCAAGCCATGAGGAGACCTGGGAACTCACCCAGTTGAAAAATGCCCGAATGGTCGCTCTGACCTTTCCTGATGCCACAGTCAATGCCCAGGCCCTTGCCATGATCCGCGAGCATCGGCCAGACATCTCGGTGCTCGCCCGCGCGCGCTTCAGTTCCGATGTTGAGCGCCTCAAGCGTCTCGGTGCCACGCAGGTCGTGAACGACGAGACCGAGGCCAGCCGCGCCATGGAGGATGCAGCGATCACTTTGCAGGGGGCGTGACCATCATTTGCGCAGGCCCCCATACCGCCTAGGCTGAGGGCAAATGTCCCAACGCCTTTTTCTCCTCGATGGCATGGCGCTGCTTTACCGCGCGCACTTTGCCTTCATCAAAGCTCCCATCCGCACCAGCGACGGTTTGAACACCTCAGCGCTCTACGGTTTTGCCAATACTCTGCTCGATATCCTCAAGAATCAGCAACCTACGCATCTTGCCGTGGCATTGGACACCTCCGCGCCCACACCGCGCCATGAGATGTTCCCGGCTTACAAGGCGCAGCGCGAAGAAATGCCGGAAGACATCAGCATGGCCATCCCGCAGATCAAACGCCTCATGGAGGCGATGAATGTCCCCATCCTCGTGCGCGATGGCTACGAAGCCGACGACATCATCGGCATCATGGCCAAACGCGCCGAGAAGGAAGGCATCGAGACCTTCATGGTCACACCGGACAAAGATTTTGGCCAGCTTGTCTCCGAGCATGTCAAAATCTACAAACCGGGCCGCTCCGGTGCCGATGTGGAAATCCTCGGCGTTAAGGAAATCTGTGAACGCTGGGGCATCGAACGACCAGAGCAAGTCATCGACATCCTCGCGCTGATGGGAGACGCGGTCGATAACATCCCTGGAGTGAAAGGCTTCGGCGAAAAAACCGCCACCGCACTCATCCAGCAGTTTGGCAGCGTGGAAAATCTCATCGCCAACACCGACAAGCTCAAAGGCAAACAGCGTGAGAAGCTCGAAACGAGCAAGGAGGATGCGCTGCTCTCCAAGCAGCTCGCCACCATCTTTGTGAACGCGCCTTATGACGCACAGGTGGCCGATCTCGTGATCCAGCCACACAACGACGAAGCGCTGAAGGCCTTCTTCACCGAATTTGAATTCAACGCCCTCGGTCGTCGAGTTTACGGAGATGAGTTCAAAGCGGGTCGGGGACGGAAAGCAGAACAAGCTGCCGGTCAGACGGCTGAGACACCGTCAGCAGAGGACCTCTTTGCCGAACCCGCTGCAGCCAAGCTCACCACCATTGCAGACACGCCGCATGTTTATCATCTCGCGCAGACGGCCGACGAAAGACAAACCCTCATCGCTCAGCTCACTGAGCTGAAGTCCTTCTGCTTCGATCTCGAAACGACCGGACTCGACCCACGCGACACGCAGATCGTCGGCATCGCCTTTTCATGGCTGGCGCATGAAGGATGGTTCGTGCATTTCCCGCGCGAGAAAAACGAAGCAAAAGCTGTGCTGGAAGAATTCCGTGCCCTACTCATGCGAGAAGGCGTTGAGAAGGTCGGTCACAATCTCAAGTTCGACCTCAGCGTGCTGCTCGCGCATGGCGTCGAGGTTCGCGGGCCTTATTTCGATTCCATGCTCGCACATTCGCTCATCGATCCAGATCAGCGCCACGGCATGGATTACCTCGCGGAATCGTATCTGCAGTACACCCCTGTGCCTATCACCGCGCTTATTGGCACGGAGAAGGACGATCTATTCAGCCAGACCACCATGGCCGATGTCGCGGCAGAAGATGCCCGCAAGGTGGCAGACTATGCGGCCGAAGATGCGGATGTGACGTGGCAGCTTGCCGCAAAGATGCGCCTTGAATTGAAGGATCAACAGTATGTCTTCGAAAAGGTCGAGTGCCCGTTGTTACCCGTGCTCACCAAGATGGAAAACTATGGTGTGAAGATCGACGTGCAGGCGCTGCGCGAATACGGAGTCGAGCTCGATAGGAAAGCTGCCGAGCTGCAAAAGCGCATTCAGGAAAATGCGGGCGGTCCCTTCAACCTCAACAGCCCGAAACAGCTTGGCGAAGTGCTGTTTGACCGCCTCAAGCTCATTGAGAAGCCGAAGAAGACTGCCACCGGCCAGTATCAAACGAACGAGCAGGTGCTGCAGTCCCTCCTGGGCCTGCACCCCATCATTCAGGACATCCTCGATTACCGTGAAGTGACCAAGCTCAACAACACTTACGTCGAGGCTTTGCCACATGCCGTTTCGCGCGTCACTGGCCGCATTCACACCACGTTTCATCAGCTCATGGCCGCCACCGGCCGCATGGCGAGCAGCAATCCGAATCTGCAAAACATCCCGATTCGCAGTGATCTTGGCCGCGAAATTCGCAAGGCATTCGTCCCTGGATTCGATGGCTGGGTGCTGATGAGCGCTGACTACTCGCAGATCGAACTCCGCGTCATGGCCGCTCTCAGCGGCGACAAGGCCATGATCGAAGCCTTTGCCAACGGTCTCGACATTCATCAGGCCACTGCCGCAAGAGTCTATGGCGTCGAACTCGACGGCGTGCTGCCCGAGATGCGCCGCACGGCCAAGATGGTCAACTTCGGCATCATCTACGGCATTTCGGCCTTCGGCCTGAGCCAGCGTCTTGGCATTCCTCGCGGTGAGGCTGCCACCATCATTGAGAACTACTTCAAGCAATTCCCCGGTGTGAAGCATTTCATGGAAAAGGTCATCGAGGATACCAAACAGTGCGGATATGTCGAGACACTCACCGGACGCCGTCGCACCATTCGCGACATCACCAGCGGCAACGCCACCGTACGCGGTGCGGCCGAGCGCGTTGCCATGAATACTCCGATTCAAGGGACTGCCGCCGACATGATCAAGCTGGCCATGATCCACGTCGATGCCGCACTGACGAAAGCAGGTCTGAAAACCCGTATGCTGCTACAGGTTCACGATGAATTGCTTTTCGAAATGCCCGAGAGCGAAGTCGAACAGGCGCGAACGATCATTCTTGATGCGATGAAGAATGCCCTGCCGCTCGATGGTGTACCGGTGGAAGTTGAAGCGGGTACGGGGCAAAACTGGCTGCAGGCGCATTGACCTGCTTCCTGACGCTTGATGCTCACGGTTTTAGAAGCTACTTATCAACATGCAAAAGCAGCTCGCCAAAAAAGCTGATGCCGCCCAGGTGTTGGAGCGGTTGCAGCGGATTTCAGCTGCAGGCGGGCTGGATACTCCGCAGCGGCTGGCGCGATTGGTGGCACGGGTGCTCTTGAGCCGGAGACTGAAACAACGCCGGAAATGGTGCCAAGTGGCACGGATCGTGGCGGCGGATCCCAGTGTGGAAGACAGGCTCGTCCAGCAGGCGATGAGATGGCTGTCGATGCAACCTGGAAAAACCAACATTCCCTAATGAACTGGGACGTGCCGCAGCCGAACTGGTCATGTCCGGCAGGACATGTTCTGGATGCTTTCTTTGCGGGACTGCATACAGAGCTGCCCGATTTTTCGGAACCACTGACTTTGTTTGGCTCCGTTCCCATCCAGCTTTGTTTGGATGACGCCTTCACCAGTGCAGATGCGGACATCATGGTTTCAGGCGATCCGACGCGGCTGCGCGCAGTGGCGCGGAAACTGGAGATGACGGCAGGTGGCACAGTGCGCCCCGTTTTCGGCCTGCAATTTTGCCCACGTTATTTCTTTCGAACCACGGCACACTACCTCCAGCGCGCTCATGTAGAAATGCGTCATGGCATCAAAGTCATCGTACCCCATGTGCGCGATGTTCTGATTGGCAAACTCCACCGTTCCCGCACGTCAGAACAAGAAGGCCTTGCGCCAAAAGACCTGCGTGCGTTTCATCGAGTGCGTCAGCTCTGCGGAGGACATCCGAAGGAAGAAGACCTGATCGAAGATCTGCTCGACTGTGCGCCATACTTTCGCCTGCCAGAACACGGTGAAATGAACTATTTTCGTCTTAACGTCGAAAATCTATGGCCCAGTCTGTTTGGGCACGCACTGGATGTGGAGGAATACATTCTGCAGCCACTGCGCGCCATGGAAACCGAAGCCAGAAATTCAGATAGCAAACCGATCGCTCAAATGCTGGACGATCTTCAGCCTACACGAGACTGATGCTTGAATTGAAGCAACCAGAGTATTTCTTCCCATCATGGCTTGGCGACCCGACAAATGCATCGTTCGTGGTGAAATCGACAACACTGTCAAAGGACGGGTGACTGGAAGCATCTGGTTTCTGGGGCTCGAGCAGCCGATGATCCTTGATCTGAATGGTGACGCCTGGCCGGATGTGGCGGGGACCAAGCTGACCTTCGTGAATCCCAGCCCCATGCCGCAACCGGAGTATGACGAAGGACTGCGCCGGAATCAGACGGGCTCAGTGGGAGACATCACGGCTTCACAGAAAGTGAAGAAGTTCACGGTGCCGGATGAGGTGTGGCTCAAAGCCTATGAAGAGCGACGGATGCACGAGATACCTTGGGAGATGAAGAACGCACTGTATGTCGAATGGTTCAGCGATTTCAACGGTCGGGTAGTGATACAGACGACTGAGTATGAAATCTCCATCTCCGAGCGGCACTGGGAGCTCGATCCCGATGAACTGGCAGCACAGCAGGCGCTCAATGAGGCAGAAATGCAGGCTTATATGGAGCAACTGGGAGACGCGCTCGGGGAGCAACAGCCAGAGGAAGACGAAGGGAAAGAATAAGCGACGAAGAATAAAAACCGTCATTCCCCGCTCTTCGGATCAAAAGCATCACGCAGGCCATCCCCCAGGAAGTTGAGGGCGAGTAGGCTGGCGGCCATAAGTAGAGCGGGGAAAACGAGGAGCCACCATTTGCTTTCGAGCGGGTTGATGACCTGTGCGCCGTCCTTGAGCAGCGAGCCCCAGCTTGCGGCGGGGTCTTCGATGCCAAGACCGAGGAAGCTGAGGAATGACTCGTCAAGAATGACGGCGGGAATGGTGAGCGTGAGGTAGGTGAGGATGATGGTGCTCAGGTTGGGCAGCAGGTGCCGGCGCAGCACGCCCCATGAACTCTGGCCCATCGCACGAGAGGCAGTGACAAAGGTCATCTCCCGCAACACGAGCACCTGGCCGCGCACGATGCGCGCCATGGTCAGCCACTCGACGAGGCCGAGAGAGACGATCATCACCAGCACCTTGGTGTACGCCTTCATTTTGCTGACGTCTTTAGCCAGATCAGTCCAGCCGTTCTTCTCTGCAGCAAGACGCCAACCGTCGATCCACCCCTTCATATAATCATCAAGAGCAGCAATGAGAATCATGATGAACAGGATTCGCGGCACAGACTGCAGCACTTCAACCGTGCGCATCATCACACCGTCAATTCGTCCGCCTGCGTAGCCACTGATCATGCCATAAAGCGTGCCGATGCCGAGGCTGATCAATGCGCCGACCAAGCCAACGCCAAGCGAGACACGTGCACCGGAAAGCAAGCGGTAGAGCATGTCCTGGCCGTTCACATCAGTCCCCAGAAAGTGTGCTTTGGAAGGCGGCACAAACGATTCACTGCTGGTGAGCTTCAGCGCCTCTGGCAGCAGCATGGGCACGACCATAGCGATGAGCGACAAGACTGCGAGAAAACCGAGCGCAATGAGTGCGGGGCGGTTGCGCTTCAAGACCTGCCAGCCGTCCGGCCGTGCGATAAATGCTGGAGCGGCGGCTTCAGGCATAGAGTTTGATGCGTTTGTCCAGCAGCGTGTAAATCACGTCCACCAACAGGTTGAAGAGTACTAGCAGTACGCAGTAAACGATGACGGCGCCGCAGAGAACAAAGACATCGCGGTTTTGAATCGAGTTCACGAAAATCATCCCTGCTCCAGAGATGTTGAATACCACTTCCACGATCATCGACCCGGTGAGCAGATGCGCCGCGAGTGGACCAAGAAAGGTGATGACGGGCAGGATGGCCACTTTGAATGCATGCCTGGCCACAGCCTGGGTTTCGCTGAGGCCTTTAGCACGTGCGGTGCGCAGGAAGTCGCTCTTCAAAACGTCCAGCAGACTGTTTCGCATCAATCGGGCAACGTAGGCGATGTAGGGTGCGGCGAGACAGATCGCAGGCAGAACCATCTGCGACACCGTGCCCCAGCCGCCGACAGGAAGCCACCCGAGCCATAATGCAAAGATGGCGATCAAGAATGGACCGCTGATGAAGGATGGAATCGAGATGGAAAGCAGTGAGCCAAACATCGCAAAGTGATCGATCCAGGTGTCCTTGCGCATCGCGGCTAGGGCACCGAGGAAGACGCCGGCACAGCTCGCAATAACAAAAGCCAGACCACCTAGCACAAATGAGTTGGGCAGTTTTTGACGCAACAACTCCGAGACACGCCAGTCCCGGTATTTGGTGGAAACCCCCAGATCGCACTGAATGATGGCTGATACATAGGCGGTGTATTGAGACCAAGGAGAACCATCGAGATGATAGCGGGCGAGCTTCGCTTTCATCACCTGGTCACTTACCACTTTGTCTGTGTCAAACGGGCCTCCAGGCGTGATCCGTGCGAGCACGAACGTGATCGAAATCACGCAGAAGATCACGATCACGCTGCTGAAAGTGCGGCGGAGGAGAAAGGGAAGCATCGCGGAAATGTCGAACGACGAAGGCGGAATGTCGATTGCTCAATCACCCAGCCACCATGCAAAGCTGCCGCTGGGGACTGGCAAAACACCGGCGGCGCCCCGTAGCTGCATCTCGCCGTGCTCCACTTTGCCACCGTTGCGGCCAAACTGCTGCTTGAGGAGGTGGTGCAGCGAGATAGGCGTCAGTTCCGGCGTGTGGCAGGACAGCAGCACCCCGAGAGGCTGGGGTGACATGAGTTTACCGAGCAGTGAGAGCAGCGGCGGCAGGTCGTTTTCGATTTTGAAGACCTCCCCCTTGGCACCACGGCCATAGCTTGGCGGATCGAGAATGAGGAGGTCGTACTTCCGGTCACGGCGCAGCTCACGCTCCAAAAACTTGGTCACGTCATCCACGATCCAGCGGATCGGCTTTTCTTCGAGTCCGTTGAGCACCGCGTTCTTGCGCGCCCAATCCACCATGCCCTTGGATGCGTCCACATGACACACTTCCGCTCCGGCATGCGCCGCCGCGAGGGTGCTGCCGCCAGAGTAAGCGAAAAGATTCAGCACCCGAGCCGGGCGGTTGTGGCGCTTGGCATATTCCGTGCAGCCTTCGCGGATGCGCCGCCATTGATCGCGCTGCTCGGGAAAGATACCGAGGTGGCCGAAATCGGTCGAACTGAGCTGAAACTTCGTGCCATCGACCTCAATGGTCCATGTCTCGGGCAGTTTATCTCGACCGCGCCATTGATTGCCACCGTCGCGGAAGAAAGTGGCGGTCACTTTCTGCCAGTCGGCCTTGGCCAAGGTCTGCTGCCATACCGCCTGAGCGCATGGCCGTGAGAGCACGACGCTGCCAAAGCGCTCCAGCTTTTGAAATGAGCCGCTGTCGAGGAGTTCGTAACCGTTTGAATCAGCCATGGGAAAATTAATCGGCCTCAGGCCGTGGATCGCGTGAAAGCAGGGCCTTCATTCCCTCCTTGGGGGATTTGCCCTGATAGAGCACGGCGTTGATCTCATCGATCAGCGGCATGCGCACGCCTCGGGCCTGGGCTGCGCGGTGCAGGCTGGCGGTGTTCAGCACGCCTTCGGCGACCATGCGCGTGCTGGAGATGATCTCGTCCAACGGCCGCCCCTGCCCAAGCATGACGCCGACACGGTGATTGCGGCTGTGCTCTGAATAGCAGGTGCCCATGAGATCCCCCACGCCACTGAGCCCATAAAAAGTTTCCACTTTGCCGCCTTCAGCCACGCCGAGGCGCACCATTTCAGCCAGCGCACGAGTAACCAGGGCGGCGAGGGTGTTGTCGCCGAGCTGCAAACCATGGGCGATGCCAGAGGCAATGGCATAGGGGTTCTTCATCGCTCCGGCCCATTCGGCGCCAATGATGTCATCGGTGGTGTAGGTGCGAAAGAATGGCAGCGTGAAGCAGGCCTGCACCGCTTTCGCCATTTCATCATCCGCACAGGCCACGACGGCGGCGGTGGCAAGCTGACGCGCCACTTCTTCGGCGTGGTTGGGTCCGGTCAGCACCGCGAGAGGAACGCCGGGAATGGACTCACCAATGAGCTCGCTCATGCGCCTGCCGGTTTCGAGTTCGATACCCTTGGAGCAGGACACGAGCACCCGAGCCTGTGACGCCGCCCGGCTTTGGGCGACGAGTTCCGCAGTACCGCGCATCGCTTTCGAAGGAATCACAAACACGAGCATGTCCGCAGGCTGCAAAGATCCCAGATCGGCAGTAACGGTGATCTCGGGCGAGAGTTCCAGATCAGGGAGATAACGAACATTGCGGCGTGTGTCACGGATTTGCGCCATCAGTTCAGTATCGCGCCCCCAGAACTGCACCTTCAGCCCGCGCAAAGAAAGCAATGAGGCAAGTGCAGTTCCCCAGCTGCCAGCACCGATGACTGTGGCGGACCGAATCATGACTGCGGCTTCTTTTTGGTAAAGGCCTTGCTCTCCGTGCCAGCCAGTAGGCGCTGAATGTTGGCGCGATGCCGGATGAAGGCGAGAATCATCACCACGATGCCAAAGCCGAGCAGCACGAAATCCCAGCGCCCCACTCGCCACATCTGAATGGCCATCGCCGTGGGCACACCCACAGCCGCCGCCAGTGAACCAAGAGAAACATAACGAAAAGCGAAGAGGAAGGTGAGAAAGCCGATCCACCCGCCGATCATTCCGGCCAGCGAAATGCCGAGCAGCACACCACCGGTGGTCGCGATGCCTTTGCCACCTTTAAAGCCGAGCCAGAAGGTGAACATGTGGCCGATCACGGCGGCGAAACCGGCCAGCACTTTGCCCAGTGAGATCATTTCGGGAGCTGCCCCTGTATGGGCGATCCAGCCTGCTGCCAGCCAGACGGGCAACCAGCCTTTGAGCATGTCGAGAAGGAAGACAGGGATTCCAATCCCCTTCCCCAGCACACGGATGGCATTGGTGGCACCGATGTTGCCGCTACCGTGCTGACGAATGTCGATGCCCTTCAGGCGGCCGGCGAGATAGCCGAACGGCACAGAGCCGCATAGATAGCCGCAGGCGATGCTGAGGAGAGTGGCGGTGGTTGTGGTCATGGCGTGAGCAGACTCCTAGTAGCCGAATTCAGCGTGCTCTGGCAAGCATTTCATCAGGTCGAAACCACCTGAAGTCATTTCGCCCCGTGCTTTTCTTTCAGATACTGCACGGTTTCATCCGCTGTATCAGCCTGAATCATTAGCAAATCCCCCGCCTGCGCGGATTCCAGGGCCAGATCGACCGCCTTGAGGTGGCCGAGAATGGACTCCACGCGCCGTGTGCGCGAAGCGTTTTCCAGGCCTGTGGCGAGGAGTTTCATGATCTCGCCCGCTTCACGACCGCGCACGTAATCGCCTTCGTAAAGCCAGGCTTCATCAAATTCCGTGCTTAGCATGCGCCCTTGTTCGATGATGTCAGTATCACGGCGGTCACCAGCGGAGCTGTAAACGACGATGCGGCGCGGATTGGTGAACTGACGCAGACCGTCGAGCAAGGCGCGGAGGGCGTCCACATTGTGACCGTAGTCAACGATCACGGTGACGCCTTTCAGATCGAGCACGTTGAAGCGACCGGCGTTTTGTTCGAGACTGGGAACAAAGGTGCTCGCGCCCTGACGAATGAGCTCGTCGTCAATGCCCAGAGCCCATGCCGCCGCCACCGCAGCGAGGGTGTTTTCGACCTGAAAGCCGATGCGCCCGCCATGGGTAAGCGGGACTTGGCTCAGGGGCATGAACACATCCTCATGGGGGCCGGTGGCACGGATGATGTGACCGTCACGAACATAAATAGCACGTTCACCTTTGATGCGATGGCGGACGATGACGGCGCACTCACCGTCCAAGGCGAAGAAGATCGTCTTGCGCGGATAGGTTTCCGCCATTTTTACAACAAGCGGGTCAGCGGCATTGAGGACGGCACTGCCGTCGGCAGACACGGCGGCGACGATGCACTGCTTCACCTCAGCCAGTTGCTCCGGTGTGTCGATATCATTGATGCCCAGATGGTCGCCCGCGCCAATGTTGGTGACGACGGCGACGTCGCAATGGTCAAAGGCCAGACCTTCGCGCAAAATGCCGCCACGGGCGGTTTCCAGCACGGCAGCATCACACAGGGGATAGGACAGGATGCTGCGGGCGCTCTTGGGACCGCTGCAGTCGCCGCTGTCGATCATCCTCGAACCGACAAAAACGCCGTCCGTGCTTGTCATGCCCACGCGCCATTGGTTCTGAGTCAGCAGATGCGCAATGAAGCGTGTCGTGGTGGTTTTGCCATTCACCCCGGTCACAGCAACGATGGGGATGCGCCCTCGGCAATTGGGGGCAAACATGGTGTCGATCACCGCCTGGCCAACGGGGCGCGGCTCACCTTCCGAAGGATACAGGTGCATGCGGAGCCCCGGGCGTGCATTGAGCTCAATGATGACGCCGTTGCGGGGGCTCAGGGGCTGAGTGATATCTGGGGCGATCATGTCGAGGCCGCAGATGTCGAGGCCGACCATCTGCGCAGCTTCGACGGCGGCAGCGCAGATCGTGGGGTGAACCTCGGCAGTGCAGTCCACGGCAGTACCGCCGGTGCTCAGGTTTGCGTTGCGGCGGATGAGGATCATCCGATCTTTTTCGGGGATCGATTCTGGCGTGACGCCCTGCTCGGAGAGCACACCGGTGGCGACGGCATCAATGCGAATGCGGCTCAGAGCGGCGGCATGATCAGCAGCACGACGTGGGTCGCGGTTCTTTTCGGCAATGAGCTCCTGAATGGTATGCACACCATCGCCGATGACATGCGCTGGGTGGCGACGTGAGACGGCAATAAGTTCACGTCCGATCACAAGCACTCGGTAGTCCTCCCCCTCGGCAAACTGCTCCACAATGACTGAGCTGCTTTCCTCCCGGGCGGCTTCGTAGGCGGTGATGACCTGCTCGCGGGTGTATAGGTTTAAAGCGACGCCACGGCCCTGATTCCCGTCCAGAGGTTTGACGACAACGGGCAGGCCGATTTCATTGGCGGCGGCCCAAGCGTCGTCAGCATTCTTCACGGGTCGGCCCTGGGGGACAGGCAGGCCGATTTCATTGAGCATCCTGCGGGTGAAGTCTTTGTCCTGAACGATGTCTTCGGCAATTGCGCTCGTCTGACTGGTGGCGGCGGCGAGTATCTTCTTTTGTTTTGAGCCCCAGCCAAGCTGGACCAGGCTGCCTTCGGTGAGACGATGCACCGGGATGCCACGCAGGCGTGCGGCATCCACCATGGCTCGCGTGCTCGGGCCGAGGCAGACACTTTGGGCAAGATCGCTCAGTTCCGTGATGGCCGCATTCACGTCCATGGTCTGGCCGAAGAGCGCGGCATCGATCAAACGCCGTGCGAGTTCGAAGGCAGCGCGAGCAACGGTTTCATCATCAAATTGGGTGATGATGCGATACGTCAGTGGCTGGGAACTGGGCATCACCTTGCCGAAGATCACCTGAAGATCGGAGCGGCTTTGCAGATGCAGCGTAATGGATTGCAGCAGGGTGGCCAAGGCATCCGCCTTCGGCGCAACGCAGGTTTCGCTGAGCTGCGGCTCCAGCGCCGGCAGCCAGGAAAGTAGCCAAGACCGCCAGTTCGTGACGTGATCGGTCAACTCGGGAAACTCTACCCTGCATTCCAGAACAGTCTCACGTGCCCAGAGATTTGGGCCGCGAAGAGCAAGGATTTTGCGAACAATGGAGGAACGGAGTTCGCAGGATGGAGCAGTGTGGGGCAAGCAGGAAATGGAACGCGCGGAATTGTCCACAGACCTGAGGGAGGTCAAGGGAAACATCAGATTGAAATGAGATGGTCCAGGCTTTCCTGCGCCCATGCTGGGGAAAAATCCGCCCCGGTTTGACAAGCTCTGGTAACATTGGACTTTCGGCAGGTTCCACGATCCGCCTTCACTTTGCCTCCTCCCCTCATCCAAGACCTTCCCGACCGCCTGCTTCAGCATGCCGAATCCAAACTGGCATCCGGTGAGCGCATGGTCGCACGGCTGATGACGGATCTGGATGCAGGACTGCATTTCCGGCACGGACTGATCGTGCTGACCAACACGCGCCTGCTGCATTTTGAGGATGCAGGCAGCAGCCAGCCGAGCTTCCTCGCCTGGAAGCTGGCAGGTCTACAGGAGTTCAACCTGGAGGAAATGGGCGCGACCATTGCGCTGCACCTCATTGGAAACGGCACCCTCCTCGGCCAGTGGAGGGTGACTTCCGGCTGTCTGCGCCAAGCCGAGGCATTTCTGGCGCGGTTCAGGGAGCAGCACCGCAGTCTGAGCGGGGAGGACACTGGTGCTGCCGCCCGCGACCATGAGGTCGAGGAGGATGAGGAAGAAATCTTTGCCGCTGAGGATGCTGAAGGATACATCCCACCTGGGAAACCGCTGCTGCGCCTGCTTAGCTTCGCACGGCCATGGTACCGGCTGCTGTTTCTCGGGCTGACGCTCACCATGGCGAGCACCGGGGCACAGATGATCGCCCCTTGGCTCACCATGTCGCTGGTGGATGATGTGCTCATCCCGCTGCAGAGCCAGACGGAGCGCGTGCATGTTCATCTGGTCTATGTATTCATCACCGAACTGGCGCTTGCCGCCTTGCTGACCTGGGCATTGAACTGGGGGAAAACTTTCGTGGTGGCGCGCATTGCCGAGCATGTGACCAGCCGCATGCGGCGGGAGACCTTTGAGCATCTGCAGCGGCTTTCACTCACCTATTTCAACCGCAAGCGCACCGGAGACCTCATCTCGCGTATCGGTTCTGACACGGAGCATCTGTCCCTGTTTATCTCGGTGAACTTCATCGACTTTTTCTGCGATGTGCTGCAGTTCATTTTCACGGCGGTCATTTTGTTCAGCATCAATCCACTGCTGGCCGTGGCCGCTCTGGGTCCTGTTCCCATCGTCGCCTGGCTGGTTCAGCGCGTGCGTGATCATCTGCGCGGCGGGTTTGCCGCCGCCAGCCGTGCGGGCAGCCAGCTCACCAGCGTGCTGGCTGACACAATTCCCGGCGTGCGCGTGGTCAAGGCCTTCGCGCAGGAAAAACGTGAAATCGAGCGCTTCCGTGTGGCGGACAAGCACATCTTCGACACCAATGACCGCGTGAACAAGACCTGGTCGTTCTTCACGCCAATGATCAAACTGCTGACGGACCTTGGACTGCTGATCGTTTGGGCGGTCGGTGCGTGGAGCGTGGCGCATGACACCATCACAGTGGGAGTGCTGACCGGCTTTGTACTTTACATCAGCAGCTTCTACGAGCGCATGGACTCGATGAGCCGCTTCACCGCGTCCATGCAGCGGGCAGCCGCCAGTGCGCACCGCGTTTTTGACGTGCTGGATGTGAAACCGGATGTGCCAGCGCAGCGCAATGCGATCAAGGTGGGCCGTTTGAGTGGCGAGATCGAGTTTCGTGATGTGAAATTTCGCTATGGTTCCCGTGAAATCATTCGCGGCATCAGTTTGAAAATCGCGCCGGGCGAGATGGTAGGATTCGTGGGGCCGAGCGGCGCGGGCAAAACAACGCTGGTGAACCTGGCCTGCCGATTCTTCGAAGTGAGCGAAGGCGCGGTGCTCGTGGATGGCTTCAACTTGAGTGATGTGGATGTGATGGACTACCGTAAAAACCTCGGACTTGTATTGCAGGAGCCGTATCTCTTTTATGGCACCATCGCGGAAAACATTGCCTATGGAAAACCGGAGGCCACGCGGGCTGAGATCGTCGCTGCGGCGCGTGCGGCACGTGCGCATGACTTCATCATGCGGCTGCCGGACGCTTACGACTCCATGGTCGGCGAG
Source organism: Verrucomicrobiaceae bacterium (assembly GCA_027490195.1). Taxonomy (GTDB): domain Bacteria; phylum Verrucomicrobiota; class Verrucomicrobiia; order Verrucomicrobiales; family Verrucomicrobiaceae; genus Prosthecobacter. The sequence goes on from JAIXYN010000006.1 coordinate 231,165, forward strand.
CGCGGCCAGCAGCTCTCCGGTGGCGAGCGTCAGCGCATCAGCATCGCGCGTGCGCTTCTCGTAGATCCGGCCATTTTGATTCTGGACGAGGCCACGTCATCCGTGGACACCGAAACGGAACGTGAAATCCAGGCGGCGCTGGATCACCTTGTCAAAGGCCGCACCACAATCGCCATCGCGCATCGACTTGGCACCTTGCGCAAGGCCAGCCGGCTGGTGGTGATTGAGGAAGGCCTGATCAAGGAAATCGGATCGCATGATGAACTGCTGAAGAGCAGCGGCACCTACGCGCGCCTGCATGAAGCCATGCTGGAGGTGAACCACGCATGAGCACGCCGCAGCCATCGTGCATCGAATTCGCCAAAGATGACCTGGGCCGATTGGTGCTGGTAGATCAAGACGGCGTACGGCATGTAAATGTACATCCCGCCAAACTCTTTCCTCTGACCGAGAAAGACCACTGGATCTCCATCCAGTCCGAAGGGGCGCGTGAAATTCTGTGCATCGAAGATCCACAGAGTCTGCCCGAGCCTTCACGAACCCTGCTGCTCGATGCGCTGGCCATGCGTGACTTCGTGCCCATCATTCAGGTGATCCACCGCATTGTGCGTCTGGCGGACGGCCATGTATGGCATGTCACCACGGATCGTGGCAACACCAGCTTTGAAGTCGAGACGGATGAAAGCATCCAAGCACTTGGCCATGGCCGTCTGGTCATTGTTGACCGCCGCAACACACGCTATCTTATCCCCAACGTCGCCAGCCTGGACCGCGTCAGCAAACGGAAGCTGGAGCACTACTACTGACCTTGAACCCCGTTAACACCCCACCAGCCACGGCTCCACGCATCGGTTCACTCGATGTCTATCGCGGCATTGTGATGTTCCTGCTCGGTCTGCGCCTGCTGGAGCTCGATGAAGTGTCCCAACACTTTCCAGACAGCGCCATCTGGCAATTTCTCGGCCATCATTCCTCGCACATTCCATGGGTGGGCTGTTCACTGAATGACCTGATCCACCCGTCATTTGCCTTTTTAACCGGGGCATCGCTGGTGTTTTCCGTTTCATCACGTTCGCGTCAAGGCCAGTCGCAGTGGCACATGACTATGCATGCCCTGTGGCGGTCAGTGGCTCTGATATTCCTCGGGATCTTCCTGCGCAGTGTGGATCGTGATGCGACCCACTGGACCTTCGATGAAACCCTGACCCAGACCGGCCTCGGCTACATGGCGGTGTTTACCTTGGCTTACTGCGGCACACGCACACGCTGGATCTGGTTTGGCATCATTCTCGTCTCTTACTGGCTCTTGTATGTGCTCTATCCCATCATGCCACCGCATGGCAATCCCATGGACTTCAACACTCCCGAAGGCTGGCAGCATGATTTCACCGGCTTTTTCGCCCACTGGAATCACAACCGCAACGTGGGCTGGAGCTTTGACCGCTGGCTGCTGAATCAATTCCCGCGTGAGCGCCCCTATGTGGGCTATCTCGGAGGGTACACCACGCTGAACTTCATCCCCACCATCGCCACCATGATCCTCGGACTGATGGCAGGCACTTGGATCAAGCGCGCGGACCAACCGGCCAGGCAGCTCATGATCGCGAGTGTGGCATGCCTTGCCTTCAGTTTTGTGCTGCATTTCAGCGGCATCTGCCCCATCGTGAAGCGCTTGTGGACACCTGCCTGGGTTTTCTTCAGCGGTGGTGGCTGCCTGCTGATCTTGGGTGTGCTGTATCAGGTCATCGACGTCAGGCATTGGCGTCGCTGGTCCTTCCCCTTTGTGGTCATCGGCATGAACTCGCTCGCCATCTATGTGATGCGCCATACTCTGGACATCTGGTTTTCGGAGACACTCCGGAAACACTTTGGCACCCGGGTGTTTCAAGTATTCGGTCCAGAACTGCAGCCAGTCATGATCGGGACCTGCACCTTCATTATTTTTTGGCTAATCCTGCTGTGGATGTACCGCCGCAAGATTTACATCCGGCTATGATGCCGTCAGCGCACAGATCAAATCTGTTTTCGGAGATCCCCTCAATTTTGGGCACCTCGCATGTGGAATCCCGGCGGTGGCCCTCGGCATGTATTCCATTTCAGCTGTAAGTGCCCAACCCCTCGACAATCGTCTGGTCGCCCAATCCATAGGCCCACGCGGCACCCACAGCAGCGAGGACGTTTTGAACATTGAAGTTGAGGTGGCCGGTGAGCGGCATGGCTACTTCGCTAAGCGCACACAGACGGCGCGCATCATCACCTTCGGCAAGATAAACCATGTCATCCTGCACGAAGACTGCGCGCCCACCCTTCGTCCGATGGGCGATGACCACAGGGTTTTGTGCCTCGTGAGAGAAGAACAACACGCTGCACCGGCAGTGCTCCGACTCCGCCATGCCTGCTACGAGGACATCATCGGCATTGAGCACAGCAGTCCCCTCGGGCAGGACGACGTCCACCACGCAGCGTTTCACCTTGGTCATCTGCTCCAGAGTGTCGATGTAGCCAAGCCCAAGATGCTCGGTGCCCACGTTGAGCACCACGCCGATCTGGCAGCGGTCATAACCGAGGCCCTCGAGGAGAATCGATTCAGCACTGCTTTCGCAGATGGCGATCTCCGTCCACGGATGCAGCAGCACTCCGTGCGTACCACTGGTGCGGTCACCTGTCTTCGTGGAAGCTCTGCGTTCGCCAAACTGCAGACCATCGCTGTGGCACACACCGAGAAATTTTCCGGTGGCTTTCATCAGATGCGCCAACAGCCGAGTGGTGGTGGTCTTGCCATGAGTGCCAGTAATGCCGATCACAGGAATGCGTCCGTTTTTGCCAGCGGAAAACATCATGTTGATGATCGCTTCGCCCACTGGCCGCACTTCACCCGTGGCAGGCCGCAGGTGCATGATGAGACCAGGGCTTGCATTCAGTTCGACAACGGCACCGCCCTGGTCTTCGAGGGGTTTGCTGATGTCCGTGCACACGACATCCACACCGCAAATGTCCAGCCCCGCCACCTGCGCGGCGATGGTAACGTGTTCACGGTTACGCGGATGCACCAAGCCTGTGACCTCGGTGGACCAGTTCGCAAAACGCGAGATCAGCACCCTCTCGTCCGCATTGGGAATCGAATCCGGCTGGTAGTCCTGCTTCTCCAGTTCCGAGAGAATCGCCGGATCCCATTCTTCGGTGTCAATTTTGGACCAGGGGCAGAAATCACTTACACCTCGAAGTGGATTGGTGTTCAGCTGGTTGTCCACCAGCATGGCGATTGTGTCGGTGCCATTGCCCGTGACGACGGCATGATCACCACGACTCGCCGCGATCAGTTCCCCGCCGACGACCAGCAGGCGGTGGTCATTGCCAGGAATGAAGCGCTCCACCATCACCCCATCACCTTCAGTTGAGGCGGTTTGAAATGCACTCTCCACTTGCTCACGTGTGGTGAGATTGATGAACACGCCGCGCCCATGGTTGGCATCCTGTGGTTTCACCACCACGGGAGTGCCGATGTCTTCCGCCGCCTCCCAAGCATCGTCGGGATTGGCAACGACACGCCCTTCCGGCACGGGCACGCCTGCTTTTCTCAACAAGGTGCGCGTCAGGTCCTTGTCCTGAACGATGTGCTCTGCGATGGCACCGGTGCGATCTGTCTCCGCCGTCCAGATGCGGCGCTGGTTCACTCCCTGCCCGAGCTGCACCAGACTGCGTCCCTCTCGGAGCCGCCGCCATGGAATGCCGCGCGCCTCAGCCGCGGCGATGATGGCGTTCGTGCTTGGCCCGAGTGCGTTGCGGTCCACCACCCTCTTCATGCGCGCCACGGCGTCCGCAATGTCATATTCCTTGCCGGCATATCCAGCTAGGAGGATCTCTCGGGCCTCGCGCATGCAGGCTTCAGCCACGACCTCATCCAGATACTCAATGACCACTTTGTACAGACCCTCCACACAGGTCTCCCGTGCCTTGCCAAAACCAACGGTATGTCCGGCCAGGGTCTGAAGTTCCAAGGTGACATGTTCTAGGATGTGTCCCGGCCAGGTGCCGGTATCGAGCCGTTGAAAAAAGCCCCCGCGCTCGCCAATGCTGCAACGGTGCTCGATCATGCCGGGGAACCACGCCTTGAGCTGATCGGCAAAACCGGGCACGATGTCGGATGAGGTGTCTTTGAGTCCCCCCAAATCCACCCAGGCTTCCAGCACAGCATCGTTCGTCCAGATGTTGGGTCCGCGGAGAAAGTGAATTTCACGAATGTCGAGATCGGTCATGGCGCGCCGATGTTACTATTGAGTCTGCGGGAGGCAAGAACTCGCCGCTGACAGTTGACGCTTTGTCAGGCGCATGAATCGGTGTCACATAGCCCTTGCCTTCGCCGTCAGAACGCTTTGAATCATTTCCCATGCTGCTCCCCCTCGAAGACCTTTTCAATGATGTGATCGCCAAGTCCATGCGTGGCCTGGGCCTGAACGATGCCGCCCTTGCCGCCCTCTCCGGCGTGAGTGTCGAAGACATTGCCGATGCCAAGTCCGGCAAAGTGGATGACCTTGTACTGCGCAAAATCGCCCCCCACCTGCAACTCGAAGGATTGTCACTGGTGGCCCTCGCGCATAGCGAATGGCGGCCACTCTCCGTCAACGTGTCCGGTCTGGAACAATTCAACACCCCGTACCATGACATGACGGTGAATGCTTATCTCGTTTGGGACAACGAAACCAAAAACGCGGTGGCTTTCGACACCGGGGCGGATGCCTCCCCCATGATCAACTTCATCCATAAGAAAGGGCTCAATCTCAGCCTTATTTTCCTCACTCACACGCATCCCGATCACATCCTCGATCTCGCCAAATTGTCCGCCGATGGTGCCGTCACCACCTTTGTGCATGAGAAGGAATCCTGCCCCGGTGCTAAAACTTTCAAGCTCAGCGAGACCGAGTCGTGGGAATCCGGCGGTCTGCGGATCGAAGCACGCAGCACCTGGGGCCACTCGAAGGGCGGCATCACTTATCTTGTCAGCGGTTTGAAGCACCCCATCGCCATCGTGGGAGACGCACTATTCGCCTCCAGCATGGGCGGTGGCATGGTTTCATACGCGGACGCCCTTGCCACCAACCGGAAGGAAATCTTCACCCTGCCTGACAACACAGTCATCTGCCCCGGCCACGGTCCCATGACGACGGTCGGAGAAGAAAAAGCCCACAATCCGTTTTATCCTGAGTTCAAATAATTCCCAACCAGCCCAACCCATCATGTCTCAAACCGTTGCTTTTGTCGGAGTCGGTAAAATGGGGGCCAACATGGCCCGCCGCCTCAAAGATTGTGGTTATAATGTCACTGCTGTTCTCGATGTGAACACCCAGGCCGCCGCCGATCTGGCCGCTGAGCTAGGCTGCAAGGCCTGCACCAAGCTCGCGGATGTCACCGCAGCCGCCGATGTCATTTTCACCGTCGTCACCAACGATGCGGCGATGCGCGGCATCTTCTTTGGCAGCGAGGACAACCTGCTCACAAATGCGAGCGGCAAAGTCTTCGTCAATTGTGCCACGCTGTCTCCTGCGATCCACCGCGAAGTGTATGCGGCGGCTGCGGCTGTCGGCGCACATAGCCTGGAAGCCTGCATGGCTTCTTCCATCAGTCATGCGCGCGAAGGGAAACTCTACCTGATGTTGGCTGGTGATGAAGCCACCTATCAGCGGGTACAGACCCTGATCGAGCAGATGAGCATGAACCGCCGTTTCGTCGGAGGTCCGGGCAGTGCTGCGGAAGTCAAAGCTCTCGTCAACATGGTCATGAACATCAACACCGCCGGTCTCGCCGAAGGTCTGGGGCTCGCCGCCGCTCTCGGTCACGATCTGAACATGATCCGCGAGGTCTTCAGCCAGACAGGTGCCAATTCACGCGTGCTGGAAACCGACAGCGCCGACATGGTGGCCCGCGAGCACGACTGCTGGTTCTCCGCCGAGCACGCCGCAAAAGACAGCGGCATTGCCGCCGATGTGGCACAGACCGTCGGCCTAAACCTTCCGCTCAACGATGCCACCAAAGCGCAGTATGAGAAGATGGTCGCACTTGGTCTCGGCGCACTCGACAAATCAGGCATCGCGGAACTCACCTTCAAAGGGCGGCACGCGTAGTCTGGTCACTCTGTCAGAGCACCGCCCAATTTCAGCACTTCCAGCTTCTTGGCCACTTTGTGGCGTTGCAGTTCACGGCCACCGCTAGCGGTCTTGATGATCAAGGTTTGACCGATGCGGCCGGGGATCATTGCCTCTTCTCCTGCTTCCAAAGAACGCACAAACAGGTCATTATCCGCTCCCGGTGAAAGCCCAAAAACGCGCACCGCGCCCGTGTGGTTGTTGGTGATGACGACGTCAGAGGGATCGCCAGTGTTGGGCGGTGGTTTGGCGGCCGTCGCGGACGCAGGCAGAGGCTTGAGCGGCGGCATGCCGGTGTTTTCAGTGGCCGGTTGCGCACGCATGACAGTGGGTGCTGCCGCAGGGGAGTTTGCAGGCGGTGCCGGTGCATTCCTGGCTGGAGATCTGGTGCTAATAAAAGCTGGCTCCTTGATTTCTGCCGCTCTGGCTGCGTTTGCGAGTCCTTTAGGCTCCTTCGCCGCACCACAGTCGAATTGATCGAGCAATTCCTCACGCCGCACCTCCAAAGGCAGGTCGCGGTAAGTTTTCAAAGATCGCTCACGGCGCCTAAGGTCATCTATCTCAGGTGTGCTGAATGCGGCGGGATCAAAGGGGGCCATGCGCTGGCGGTCGAGGGTTTCAAACTCGGCAGCAAGCACTCCCCGGCGCTGCAGTTTGAGGTTTAGATCGGTCTGCGCAGCTCCTGCATTGCGGTTGAACTGCGTCTGAAGATTCGCAATTTTTGCCCCCATTTGCGCGTCCTGGTTTTGAATGACAAGCATCTGCTGGCGGATCTGCTGAATCTCCACCTGATGCTGCTGTATCTCCACCATGACGGCCTGAGTCCCCCCCCCCGGCTGCTGCATGCCGGGCTGCATGCCAGGACGCATTCCAGGCTGCATGCCAGGACGCATTCCAGGCTGCATGCCAGGACGCATTCCAGGCTGCATGCCAGGACGCATTCCAGGCTGCATTCCCGGCTGCATCGTGGGAGTTTGGGGCATCTGCTCCTGGGCTGCCCCCTGAAGCTGCACCTGATCCTGCGCCATGCAGACACTGATCTGCTGCAATCTCGCATTCAGCGCCAGCAGTTGCGCCGCATTGGCCTGCTGCTGCTGGGTGAACCCGGCCACCTGGATGCGGTACTGCTGGTCAAACTGGTTCACGCTGGCCTGCAGTGTTTGGATGTCAGGGTCGAGGGCGGCCACCTCCTTGCTGATCGCGGTCTGCCGCTCCGCCAAACGTGCGACCTCGGCGTTACGCTTCTCCGTGATGCCAGCCATCAGGGTGTTCCGCGCAGCATCCTCCGCAGCCTTAAGTTTGCCGTATTCAGCAGTCACGTGATCACGTGCCTTCATCCACTCGGATTGAAGATCGCCCTTGAAAGCAGAGAGCACTTCGTTCTCAAGCAGCACGGCTTCACCTGCGCCGACTTGATCCTGCCAAGGTCCTTGGATCAAACCCAGACCAATGCCACAGACATACGCCGTATCCTTCGCTGCCTGGGTAGCCGCACGATTTGCATAATGATTCTGCGCGAGGGAGCGCATCTCACGCGCAGCCTGCGCCGGCTGATGCAGGCACAGGTTCATCCAGAGCCGCGCCTCACAAGCACGGTCCCAGGTGCTGCTGTCGCTTTTCTTGCCAATCGCTGCCGAGAGGCTCTGCTGCGCTGCGGCCAAATCTCCCGCACTGAGCAACGAAAGCGCATTGGCGTAGTTCACGCTGCAATCTTTGGCATCTGCCTTCATCGCGCGCTGATAGGCACGTTCAGCTGCGGCCTTGGCCTGCGCCGAAGCCCCCCAGCCTTCGTTCAGCATCGCACGCACATAGCCATGCAGAAGTTCGTTGCAGGGCTTGAGTTCAAAGATGACGTCTCCATCCTTGTCGCAGTTCACCGTCAATTCCCCAGTGAACGGCTCGCATTCGGGAGCGTCGATAGCCGCGGTGTACTTTCCCTCCGCGAGATCCTTCACGCTGTATTCGCCCTTCGCATCCGTCATGAAAGGTTGATTGAGCGGAGTGGGGAGGTTTCCTGCGGGCTGTAGCACGAGTCTGGCATTCGCCACCGGCACACGGGCATCATTCGAACGATCATTGCCACTGCTGATGCGTTTCACGACGAGCACGGCCAGATCGCACTTGTCCCGTTTAGGCGGCGTCTTTGAAAGGAGAAAATCATGCACGTATTCAAGCGTTCCCTGCGGCACGGTGAAGCCTCGACCAGCATCTTCTGGCGCGAATCCTGCAGCCGTCACACGATAAGCATAATCAGCAGGTGCCAGATTTTTGATCTCATAATAGCCTCCGGGTGAGCTGGCCGTGGCAGTTGCTACCACCTTGCCACCCGGGCCGGAGAGCAGTTCCACCTTCGCTCCGGGAACAGGCCCGAGATTGTCGCCTTTTTCCGTCTGACCATAGACCCGGCCATGCACGGCAGGCAGAACGATATTGGACTGCTGCGGCGTGCTGCCGGGTTTGGGCTCGCGCGTGAGGAGGAAGTCATGCACAAACTCGCGCGTGTCCTGCGGCATGGCAAAGCCGCGTGTCTCATCTTCATCACGGAAACCGGCTGCTGTGACCTTGTAGCGATACGCTCCCACCTCCAGCGCGGCGATCTGGTAATAACCGTACTCATTCGTCGTCACCGTGGGCGCAGCGCCCCCCATTTCGGTTCTCAATTCGATTTTCGCATGGGCCACCGGACCCAGGTTTTCACCCTTTTCGTTCTGGCCATAAACACGGCCATGCACGCTACCACTGGCCGCATGCAGCAGCGGCGCGCACAATAGAATGAAAATAGGCAGGAGCGTTTTCATGGCGTGTTGTCAGGAACGAGACGGACTCCAAGCACACCGACGGCGTCCGTCGCATCCGTGGTGTTCAGCGTGACCATGTAGGTGAGCGTGACATACATCGTGCCCGTGCCCGCTTGGGCGATGTAGGCGGCCGGATTGAAGGCCGGTGGTCCTGCAAACGAATAACTGGCACCGTTCACAGGATCGAGCGGGTAGCCGACAAAGTTGTTCGCCGCCATGCGGTCAAACCGCAGCGGCATGTCCACCAGCAGCAATGGCTGGGATTTGGCCAAGGGAGCCGCTGGCACTAGGCTGGTGGTTTGCAGCGTGAAGAACGGCTGCGCTCCAAATGGCAGGGGCATCACATTGCCAGCGGCATTGCGGCGGATGCGGTCACTGCTCAGCTCAGCACGTGCAAGCACCTGGGCTTTGGTGACAGGCGAAGAACCGCCCACAAAGGCGATGTAGGCCACAGCACGCAGACCATTGGCAGCCGCAGGCAGTGGCACTAGCCCTTCGAACCGAACGGTGATCATCTCGCTGCCATTACCAGTGGGACGTACCGCCGTGCTCCAAGCGGGCAGCGTAACCGCACCGGGGATGTTTTCATGACTTGCAAACAACAGACCAAAATGACTGCCATGCTCGGCGGTGAGGCTCCATGCATTGCGGATCGCCAGCGGGTCAACCAGCGACATGCCCTGCCATTTCAAAAACGGCGGAGTCACTGCGGGTGTGACCTGAAAGCTTGGCGCAGGCGCATTGCCGAGGCCAGAAGGCGGCAGAATGCCCCCGCGTTTCAGCCCCACATTGGCCGTCGTTGTGCCAGCCGGGAACAACGGCAGCAGCGAACCATTGGCTGCTGTAATGACATTGCCCAAGGGACCCAGCGCGGTGACACGCGGCTGCACATATAGATAAAGCGCCTCGGCGGAGCCTGCGGTCAGCAGACCAGCGATCGCCGCACGGTTGATGGGCGGCATCAAGGCGCTCGTGGCTCCAGGAAAGCCACCGATCTTGGTCGCCATGGGCGTGATCAGCACCGGCGCGGCTTTGTGCGGCAGCACAGCAAACAAATCGACCCGCCAGGAGGTGATGTTGGCAGTGTTGCCCCCAACGCTCCAGTTCACGGTCACCGCATCACCGTCACAGACAATCGGTGTCCCTGGGGCGATGCGCACACCACTGATCAGCGGTGCTGCGGGTGGCGGCAGCGGGAAAAGCAACTGCGCCAGCGCATTGAGCAGCGGGAACAGTCCACCACCACCACCCGGAGGAGGCAAACCTCCCGGCAAAATCGTGCGCACGGGTGGCAGCAGCGGGGGCGGAGGCAGTGGCGGAATCGGCGGGACATTCACCAGAGGCGGCAGAGCAGGCGGTTCGGGTGGCAATGCGACAACTGGTGAGCCACCTGGAAGCTTCATGCCCGACTTCCAAACAGGCACTTCCACCGCAGCGGCCGCGGGCCGCATCAGATCGCCCGCTTCATTAAAGTAGGCCGCAGGTGTCAGCCAAATCGCAGGCAGCGTTTTCTGGTCATCCGGCTGCTTCTCACTGTCATAAACCACCTGGCCATCAGCCTCGATCAGCACGCTCTGCAGCTGCGCACGATCAGGGATTTTGTTGGTCGGCGCTCCGCTGCCAATGATGCCCAAGCCCGGTTTGCTCAGGACTTCTCTCGTCAGCGGATTCATCGCCAGCTCAAACGCGGCCAGATCAAAAAGCTGCGGTTCATTGGCATCACGCAGCGGGTCCATCTCAGATGAGAGCAGAAACTTCCGCGCACCTGCCACGAGATAGACCGGATGGCGCGTGCCCTGCTGCGGCCCTTTGCCACCCGTGAGCGTGATGCGCAAATTCTCCACCTTGGTGCCCATCGGCGGTGCCGGATTGAGCGCCTCATTGCTTTCTTCAAACCACGGCACAGCTCCCACCACGCGTCCGCTCAATGCACGGACCAGCGCATGGGTGGTTTTCAGTTCCACTTTCTCATCCTCGGTCAGTTTCGTCGCATTCGTCTTCGCCTCATAGTCCGGCAGCAGTTTCATGAGGCTGGCGCGACTGGATGCCAGTTTCTCCTGCGCCCGTGCATCCACCTGACCGTTTGCGGCAAAGAGTTTGCCATTCACCTCAATGCGATATCCCGCCAGCACCCAGTCATTGCGCCCCTGAGAGGCAAAGCCGATGCGCTGCAAATCGCCGCACTTCACATCGGCGAGCAACTGTTGCGAAGTGCGCAGTAAATCAAGACCGGCTTCACCCCCCCCCTTTGCGACAAATTCAAACGTCGCCATCTGCCCAGGCTGAATGGCATCCGACATGCCATCCAACGATGACTTGTGCGGAAAGGCTGCAAACGAAGGCTCCCGTCTCGCACCGCCCAGCGGATACAGGCGCAATGGGAAGCCGAGTCCCAGATGAACATCCACCGGCTCGCTCAAGGCCGTGCCTTCTGTGCCTACCCCCAGTGTGATTTTGATCGAATCCACCGGCTCATCGGCTGGCAGGGTGCCTTTCTCAAACGGTGTGCGTGGCAGCCCCTCATCCTTGACCGGCACATCCACTTCCTCGCCTGAAGACGCGGCGGTCGCAGGTTGCGCTGTCGCAGTCACCCTCGCTAGGAACGACGGATCCACCTTGGTGACATACAAGGCCCCGGCTCCGAGAGCTCCGCCCAGCAGCAGGCCCATGAAAAGCTTTCCACATCCTGAGGAGCGCCTAGTTGAAGCTGCAGAATCATCTGAGGAACCGTCTTGCATGGCATTTTCGTGGTTTGAATCAGTCTGATCCACACAGACAAACCTGCATGGTGAATGGTTCGATATTACCGCTCAGTCTGCTACAGGTGCAATCCAAATCTTAGGCCATTAGCCCGGTCGCCACCTCGCCGCCCACATTCGTCAGCCACGTAAATAGGTCAGACTGGTGTGACAAAAGCGGCGCAGGTGCAGAATCGTTGCGTGCCAGTCGTGGAGGTGCCTGGGATTCACCTCGGCTCAGGCTGGCAGGCAGCTCTTCACCTCGCCCATGCTGGCACCAAACTTTGCCATCACGAAGTCACGCGCCTTCTCGGCCTTGGCCTTCGATCCGACAGGATCTTTAGCCATCGCGAGCACTGTGGTGGCGACATGTTGAAGTTCGCCCTCCTTGTCGAGATCGAAAAGCCAGTCGTTCAGACCGATGTCACGCCACATGTAGCCCTTGCTCGTTTGCTCGGCCCAGCGGCAGACGATGGCGGGGATGCCATTTCCGATGCACATGATTGGGCTGTGCATCTCATGCCCAAACAGCCCCGCGCTGCGACGGTAGGTGCTGATCGCCTCATCGGTGAGCCAGTAGTTCTCACGCCACACGACGCGTGCTTTTACATCCTCCGGCAGCTTGTCATAGAGCATCTCTTTGCCGATCTTCATCTGCGTCTTGTCTTCCGGGCAGAGCAGGATTTTAAGATCGGTGTTCTTGATCACGCTTACAATGGCATCCAGCAGCGGTTTGCCGTCGTGATCCATCATGGCTTTGTTGCGCGAGTCCTTCTTCTCATCCACCGCCGCCTTCTTTTCCGGCAGCGTCCAGTAGGGCGTGTTGCGCAGACGTGGGATGCAGCAGAGGAATTTTCCTTCTTCGAGATTGTTGGCCTTCAGAAAGGCCTCGGCCTTCGCATCATTTTTCAAATCCACCGCAAAGGCACCATCGGGGCCGAACTCCATGCGCGGGCAGGTGCAGCCCATCTTTTTCGCCAGTTCCAGAGACACCGAGTCACGGAAATAGACGAACTTCGCCCCGCTGAGCACGTCGATGGTTTGCACCGGCTTGACGGACTTGTCTTTGATGGTCTTCGGATTCTGCTGACCTGAGAAGGTGATGCCATACACGCCGTAGGGCTTGCCCGTGGCCTGACTCCACTTCACCACATCCGCCTGTGCCACCAGCGAGGGGCCTGAGCCGTGCAGCAGGAAGTCGCATTCCTCGAAGGACTTCTTCACATCCTCACCGCGAATGACTTTCACCTTGGGGAAACGCGCCGCGAGCATCTCCCCGACTCCATTATCCAGATTGCTCGGCCACAGCCGCACCTCCACGTCTGGCAGATGTTTTTCCAGCAGCGCCAGCACACCCGGCGTGTGCGCGATGTCACCAATGTTCACCGTCTGCCAGGAGGAGCGCAGGATGAGGCGCTTGGGCTTTTCAGCAGCGATGGCGGAAATGAAGGGCAGTGCGGCGGCGGAGCGGATAAAGTGGCGGCGGTTCATGTCTGATTCTTTTAATGCAGAGCAGGGCAGGCATGCAACCCCTCAAAAATTGCGCACTTCTGCGCATTGCATACGGCCTTATATGGCAGTCCAGTAATCCCATGAACTTTCGCCACCTCTCCAGCCTGCTCTGCGTCTTCGCTTTCGCATCCTGCGCCACGCCACCCGATTCGGAAACCAAGCCGATGGGTGAGAATGTGCTGAGCAAAGAAGCCATCCACGCCGCGAAAGCTGGTCCTGTCGATTTCGTGGCGCATGTGAAGCCGGTGCTGGAGGTCAAATGCGTGATGTGCCACAACCGCACAGCTTTGCCTGGCCACGGAAGTCTCGAAAACCGCCAGGAAGCAACGCGTTCAGGTGCGCTGGGTGCCTACATCGTGCCAGGGCATCCAGAGTACAGTCTGCTGGTGGCGAATGTGAAGTCTGCGCATCAGAAGGTCAGCGTTATGCCGGCAGTGGGTGAGCGTTTGACGGAGGATGAGTATGCGATCTTGGCGAAATGGGTCAAAGAAGGCGCAGCATGGCCTGCGGGCGCAGCGGGCACGCTAAAGATCATCCGGTGATCAGAATTTCCGATCTTCGGCATTCGCAATTCGTCTTGGCCCCTCGGACCGGGCATGCTCTACTGGCTGCATGGCAGACCCACGCGCCCTCATTTCCAATCCTGCAGACCTAAAGCCCTCCACCGCCTGGAACGAGACGGTCTGGGCATACACCAGCGAGGAGGAACTCGTCGATCACACCACGAAGGCCCGCCTGTGCGTGGCCACGCTGCTGCCCTTCAAGGACAAAAAACCCGACTGGGAAGGCTTCACCAAAAGCGTGCGCTGGATGCAGCAGTGCGCGTTGCATTACGGCGTGGAGATGGTCTTCGTGCTCAATGCAGACACCGGCTACATCTTTGATCTCAGCAATGAATTGTATGCCGAAGTACTTAAGCGTTTCCGTGCGGAGTTTCCAGAGCAGCGTTTCATCGTGGGCGTGACGGCACGCGGCGCAGAAAACGACACCGCATTCAAAGCCGAACGCTACTGGCCACTGCTGGACATCGCGCAGGAGCATGACAACTGCGAGATGATGATCATGACCAGCAAGCTGCTCAACACGCTGGAGAACGAGCCGCGACGCGACGCCTACTTCCAGATCGCCGAGCATCTCATCCGCCCAGGCCTCGCGCATGCTCTGGAGCCCTCCTTTGTGCCCTGGGCCACGCCGTTTGATCCGTGGTTGTTCCATGAGATCGCGCTGCACCCGAGCTATGTAGGTGGCAAGGTCAGCACGCTCGACGAGCCGCACTTCCACTACTGGGCCGCGATGTGCAAAGGTTTGGACCTGCCATTCTCCCCGCACAGCGGCGATGACTACGGCATCGCCACCGCCATCAAGCTCGGCCTGCCCCTGCTCATCGGTGCCGGCGTCAGCGCCTGCCCGCTCATCTGCGCCGCCCGCGACATGTGGCTGCTGGACAGCGTGGCCGACAAGAAATTCAAGACCGGCACCGGCCGCTTCGACACGCGCGTGTATAAACTCTTCGAAGCCTTCCAGTCCTTCGAAGACCTCGTCTTCCGCCTCGACGACCGCATGAGCGCCTCGCCTTACAAACACAGCACCGCCCACGTGCTGCACCAGCTTGGCCTAATTGAATCTCCTGAAGCGCACCCGGACTGCAAAGATCTGCGGGGTGCCGATGAAGCTCAGCGCATGACCGAAGCGATGCGCAGGCCGAAACGTCTGGCGCAGAAGCTGGGGATTCCGTTGTTTGGGGAGTGATGCGACGCCAGCTTTTAAATGTAGCGGCAGAGATGAAAAGCGCTGCCTATGCATCAACGGCACCGCTTTCGTTGGAAGCATTAGGCTCAACCATCAGAAGCAGGCATCATCCTCAAATGTTTGGCGGTGACAGTTAGCAGGCTGGCTGTCGTGTTTGTTTCAATGGTGAACTTTCGATAACCATTCGGCTCAGGTTCCTCGTGCCCTCCAAGAATTGAGTTGGGGCCTTGGAATGCGAGACGAAGTTGCAAGTCAGCGGAGAGGCAATCCTGAAAAACCAGTCTATACAGGGCGGTTTTTTGTGATGAATAATCGAGGATATAGTTTACCAGCATCTCAACCTCAAAGGCCGAGTTGATGAGTATTTGAACGATCTCTGAATCATTCAAGTTTAGATCGGTTATGTCGGATACATCCATTCGATTCGCGTGACGGCAATCAAGCACTTCCATCTCAACTCTCAGCTGCAAGAGGCTCTAAAATCGCCTCCATCATCCGCAGCGCCTCCCGATTCGGCTTCACATCATGCACGCGCACGATCCGTGCTCCATGCTCGCGGGCGTATGCGCTGAGGGCGATGGTGGGCCAGAAGCGGTCTTCCATGGCTTCGGAGTGGATGACGCGGGCGATCATTGACTTGCGTGACACACCGACGAGCAAAGGCCGCTGGGTGGCGAGCTGTGGCAACTCGCGCATGAGGGTGAGGTTGTGCTCCAGGGTTTTGCCGAAGCCAAAGCCGGGATCGAGCACGATGCGCTCGGGATCGATGCCCTCGTTTTGCAGAACGCGCAGGCGGTTTTCAAAGTAGTCCCGCACAGCAGCGACGACATCGTCGTACTGAGGCTTGGCCTGCATGGTCTGCGGCGTGCCGGTCATGTGCATGACCACGAGCCCCGCCTTGGACTCCGCTGCGACACGCGACATTGCGGCATCGCCACGCAAACCGGTCACATCATTGATGATGTCGGCCCCGGCATCCAATGCTGCACGGGCGACGGAGGCCTTCATGGTGTCGATGGAAAGGAGCGCCTTCGTTTGTGAGCGTACAGCGCGAATCACGGGCAGCACGCGGTGCAGTTCGTCGGCTTCGCTCACAGGCTCGGCTCCGGGGCGGGTGGATTCGCCGCCGATGTCCAGAATGTCCGCACCTTCCGCCAGCAGCGTGAAGGCATGCTCCACGGCGCGGCCGGGATCATTGAAGCGGCCACCGTCGGAAAAGCTGTCGGGCGTGACGTTGACAATGCCCATGACGAGACCGCGATGGGTGAGATCGAGATCGTGGTTGCCGAATCGCCAGCGGAACATGGGTGGTGCGGGCGGCTATGCCCGATGCCGGGTATGTTGAGTTGGATCGGGCCTGCGCCAAGTAGAAAAGTACGCTGAAAATCAGCGGGCGACATTGCCCGGGCCACTTTCCCGCTGCATGGTTTGATGATGAAGCTCAACCCGGCCACCCTGCTGATCATCCTCCTCGCGCTCGGAGGTGCGGCGGCATTGTTTCTGGCGGGAGTGAAGCCGGAACCGCCACCTGTGGCCGCTTTGAAAGTGGAAGCCGCACCGATCGATGTCACCAACAAGGAGGTGGAAGATCTCAAGAAGCAGATCGTGCTGCTGGAAGGTCAGATCGAGTATCTTCAGGGCCAGAATGACGCCCTGAAAGATGAGAACGCGCAGATGATTCAGAAGCTCGGCACGCTAGGCATGAAGGACGCGCCGAAGATGACTCTGAAGGCTGAAGACGATGTGGCCCCGGACTTTGTGGGCATGGGTTTGGAGATGATGAAAATGCGCAAGCTGCATGCGCTGCCGCTGGTGACGACAGCGGTCAGCCAGGAGGAAGTGGAAAAAGTCATCCTGGCCTGGCTCAAACGCCAACAGCCGAATGAAGAGGGAATGAAACTCGCGCGCGGTCTCGCGGCACTGGGATGGATCCCCGAGGCGATTGATCCGCTGCCGCTGCGCGCCGCACTGCTGGCCCGCCTGCTAGGTGGCTGGTATGACGATGAGTCGGAGACGATGTTCACGATTGATTCCTCCACAGCTTCCGGCCCTGCGGTGACTTCGAACGAGCCGCTGGGCATCGCCTTCGGCCAACTGCTGCGCGAATATGGAAGCATTTTGTATCAGCCACAGCATGGCCCCATGAAGACCGACATGCGGCTGGCGCGGGATTCATTGATCGCGGGAGATGCGGCACTCACGCGCTTTCTGCACTCGCTGCAAAACCCGGCATCAGAGCTGAAGGATGATCTGCCGGCGGAAGATCCAGATCATCCGATCAACCAGGTGCCCATGCCGACTTATCTGCGCGAACTGGCGCTGTTTCCTTTCAATCGTGGTTTTGATTTTGCCCAGACCCTGCACAGCGCCGGCAGTTTCCCGCAGCTCAATGCCGCCTACAGCCGCCCGCCCATCAGCACGGCGGAGGTCATTGAGCCGGAAATGTATCTCGATCCCGAGCGCCTCGCACCAGTCGAAATCCAACTGAATGAGGTGAAGCTCAAGGGCGTGCTGCCCTACCTTGATGACTGCCTCGGCAAATTCGCCTGCGTGACTGCCCTGCGCACCTACAACACCGATGAAGAGGCCGCGCTCGGCGCACGCGGACTGGTGGCGGATCGTCTGCTGACCTGGGCGGCGGATGGCGGTGCGAAGCGCGACCATGCAGCCTGGCAGACGCTATTTATGGACAAGCCCTCCGCTGATGCGTTTTACAAGGCGATGCTCAACTCTTTGAAACAGCGCTACGAGACCAAGGGCGAAAGTGAATTCACCGCGCAGGGCCGGTTTGTCAGCCTGCTGCGCAATCGCAGCGACGCGGGTGTGGTGTTGATTGAAGCGGCAGGCGAGGAAGCCAGGGCCGCATTGAAACTTTTGATGAAGTGATGACCGCAAAAAATGTTCTCTATTCAGGCCGCGTGCAAGGCGTGGGCTTTCGCTACAGCACGAAACGCATCGCCTCGGGCTTTGATGTGACCGGTTGGATCAAAAATCTACCCGATGGCCGCGTGGAACTGCTGGCGCAGGCATTGGAAGCCGATGAACTGGAGGCATTCCTGGAAGACATCCAGCAGAGCAGTCTGGGCTCGCACATCAAGCAACGCGAAGTCACGGCCATTGCCGCAGAACCAAACTTGCGTGGATTCAGCATTCTGCGTGATTAAGTTGTCCCAACCCTTATGAGCGCCACGCCCGCCGTTTCCGTCAACCATCTGACCAAGGTCTTCAAAGGCCACCTTGGCAAAGGTGCCTTTCGTGCCGTGCATGATGTGTCATTCACCGTGGAAGCCGGAGAGGTCTATGGCCTCATCGGTCCCAATGGTTCCGGCAAATCCACCACGATGAAGGCCATCCTGGGCCTGCTGAATCCGACCGAGGGCCACACCAGTATCTTCGGCATTCCGAGCACCGAAGTGGCCAGCCGCCGCAGCGTGGGCTTCCTGCCGGAGAATCCGTATTTCTACAAGCACCTGACCGGACGCGAGACGCTGCATTTCTACGGCAAGCTGTGCGGGATGAGCGGTGCCCCATTGAAATCCCGTGCACAGGAAATGCTGGCACTGACCGGGCTTGAAGATGCGGCGACGCGGCGTGTGGGAGGTTATTCCAAAGGCATGCTGCAACGCCTCGGCTTGGCGCAGGCCTTGATCCATGAGCCGCAGCTGCTTGTGCTGGATGAACCCACCGCCGGTGTGGACCCCTCCGGCTCGCGCATCATCCGTGACCTGATCATCGAGTTCCGCACTCGCGGCATCACGGTGCTGGTGACTTCACACCTGTTGGAGCAGATGCAGGAAGTGTGCGACCGCGTGGGCATCATGGCGCACGGGCGCATGGTGCGCGAAGGACGGCTCGACGAGCTGATCGCCGTGGAAAATCAAACCGAGCTGGTGCTTGAAAACGCCTCCCCTGACCTGCTGGCCAAGATTGATGCCTTGGTAAAGGCCGAAGGCAGCGGCACGCGCCTGCTGCGCAGCGGCCACCCACGCACGACGCTGGAGCGTCTGTTCATTGAAGCAACCAACGAACCGAAAAAACCATGAGCCAAGCCCTCCCAAGTTCTGCTGCCGCCTCCGTGGCTCCGGTGCGCTTCTCGCCCCGGCGCGTGTGGACGCTGGCCTATGCGACGATGACGCAGCTGATGCGGATGAAGATCCTGCCCTTCCTGCTACTGTTTTGCGCGCTGGTGGCGGCCATGGGCTTTGGCTTTTCTACCATCAATCCCGAGCAGCAGCTCAGCCAGTTCAAGACCATGTCTTTGGGCGTGCTGCAGGTGTTTAGCATCGTCTTCGGCATTGTTGCCACCGCCCTGCTGCTGCCGAAAGACCTGGAGGACCGCACTCTGTACACGATCCTGTCAAAGCCTGTGCCACGCTTTGACTACCTTCTCGGCAAGCTGATCGGCGTACTGATGCTCATCGCCTCAGGCCTGATCATCATTGATGCCGTGCTCAGTCTGATCTTGTGGTTGCAACAGTCCATGCTGTTTGCCTCCGCCGTGTCCCAGCTTCATTCGGAAAACCAGGATTCGCCTGAGGCAGTGGCGCAAATGCGCGAAATCTTGGCCAGGCAGGGGCTCACTTGGAACCTGCACTGGGCGGTGTGGGCCATCTTCCTGAAAGCCACCGTGGTGACCACCGTGGCCCTGCTGCTTTCCTGCATCGCGAGTTCGACGCTGTTCACCATCGTCATCACCTTCTGCATCACCATCATCGGCCATGGTCATGCGATGATCCGTGAATTCTTGCTTCAGCCAAATCTGGGCAGCACCTCCATTCGCATCGTGTCCTTCCTGCTGGCCGCCATCTGTCCCGACCTGGCTCAGTTTGATGTCGTGGACAGCGTGGCCAACGGCGAGATTGTGCCCTGGTCAGCAGTGTATGAAATGACCGGCATCGCAGCGCTCTACATCACGGTGTACCTCTTCGTCACGCATCTGGTCTTTGTGGAGAAGGAACTATGAAACGAAAACTCCAGGCTGCCGCAGTGCTGCTGATCTTTGGTGTGCTGAAACTGCCGCTGGAACAGCGGGTGACGCATGATCTGCGCACGATGCATCTGGTGGATGAACCGCTGCATCTGGGTGTGAAGGGAAACATGGGGCAGATGGGGCTAGCTGCAGCGTTCGGCGGCTTACGCGGGCTTATCGCCACCATTTTCCAACTGCGCGCCCATGTGGAGTTCACGCGGGTGAACTGGGCGCAGGTGGACAAATTCTATGGGTTTGTGACGCAGCTCCAGCCACGCAATGCCCGCTACTGGGAGGAAGCATCCTGGCACATGGCCTACAATGCAGCCTCCTATTACCTCTACAACAAGGAGCTAAAGCCGGCGCTACGTGGAAGCTTGTTCCATGACTATGTGAAGCGCGGCACCGACATTCTGGAGGATGGATTGAAGCTCATGCCGGACAATCCGCGTCTGTGGCAGAAACTGGGCGAACTGCACTGGGCTCGCAGCAAGGACTTCAAGGCGTCGGGGGATGCCTACCTGAGCTCCTTTCAGCACGGCGGCCTGAATTTCACCGAGCGCTTCGCTGGCTTTGCCTACGCTCAGTCAAACGACCCGGCCTCATGGGCCAAGGGGTACGCCATTTTAAAAAAGCTCTACGACGAGAAAAAGGCCACTCCCGGATTGATCGAATTCCTCAAGATGCTGGAGAATAACCTCCGCGTCCCTGCGGCTCAGCGCATTCCTGATGCAGTTCCGGTAAGAACAATCCCAGATCCTCAGTCCGGTCCCCAAAGGCAATAGGCCCGCAGCCTGGCTTGGTTGACATCCGACATTTTCGGGTGAATTTTCACATTGTTCCAACCAATGCCTGCCAAAATAGACATTCCCCGCAAGTCGATCT
Organism: Verrucomicrobiaceae bacterium; assembly: GCA_027490195.1. Lineage (GTDB taxonomy): Bacteria > Verrucomicrobiota > Verrucomicrobiia > Verrucomicrobiales > Verrucomicrobiaceae > Prosthecobacter. Next base: position 251,956 of record JAIXYN010000006.1, read on the forward strand.
ATCGCCTGTCGATCTACCAGCGCTGCCTGCAGCGTCTGCGTGAGAACCAGGTGGACACCGTGTCGTCTGCCGCCTTGGCAAAAGCTGCCGGGGTGAAATCCACGCAATTGCGCAAAGATCTTGCCTACTTTGGCCAGCTTGGCACCCGGGGTCTGGGCTACAATGTGGACGCCCTCAGTGGCACGATCGGGGATGTGCTGGGGCAGAACAAGCTACAGCCCGTCATCCTGGTCGGCGTCGGCAATCTCGGTTCTGCACTGCTGCGCTACGGCGGCTTTCGCAAAGAAGGCTTCGAAGTCGCGGCCGCGTTTGATCTCGCCCCGCGCCAGCAGCCGCAGGTCACGGTGCCCGTGCTGCCGATGACTGAAATGGCCGAATTCATCCGCCGTCAGAATGTGAAAATGGCCATTCTCACCGTGCCCGCCAGCAATGCCCAGTCCGTGGTCAATGATCTGGTGCAGCACGGCATCCAGGCCATTCTGAATTTCTCCCCCACCGTGCTCGATGTGCCGGAGAACGTCGTGGTGAACAGCGTGGATCTGGCTGTGGAACTGGAGAATCTGAGCTACTTTATTCGCTGATTTTTTGGCGGGCTTGCGCTTAGAATAAGTTGAAGCAAACGAGATTCCTCATGCTTTGTTGTCGGATTCACCCTCCGCCCTTCCCCATGCTCCGACTTCTCGCCGTCCTCTTCGCCATCGTCTCCACCGCTTCTGCGGCCCGTCCGTTTCTCTGCTGCGACTACGGTGGCGGCAAGGTCTGCGTAGTGTCTGCCGAAGGGAAAATCGAATGGCAGTGGGACTGCAAAAGCCCGCAGGACTGCTGGAAGTTGCCCAATGGAAACTACCTCTTCTGCTTTGTCAGTGGTGCCTTGGAGGTGACTCCAGACAAAAAAGTCGTGTGGGAATACAAGGCTCCGACGGATGTGAAGGTCGAAGTGCATTCCTGCCAGCCGCTGCCGGACGGCAATGTGCTGATCGTGGAATGTGGCACCAGCCGCATTATCGAGGTGGATCGCGCCGGCAAAATCGCCAAGGAGATCAAGCTGAATGCGGCCCCTGAGATCAAGCTGCACAACCAGTTTCGCGGCACCCGCAAACTCGCCAACGGCCACTACCTCGTGACTTTCAAAGGCGAAGGCAAAATCGTCGAACTCGATGGCGAAGGCAAAGTGCTGCGCCAGATCAAAGTACCCGGAGATCCGCACGAAGTCGTGCCACTGCCTGAAGGCGGCATGCTCATCACCTGCGGCGACGGCCACCAAGTGCGCGAATTGGATGCCAAAGGAAACGTGGTGTGGGAACTCGCTGAAAACGACATCCCCGGCTACCCCCTGCGCCTCATGGCCGGATGCCAGCGCCTGCCCAACGGCAACACCGTCTTCTGCGTCTATCTCGGCCACGGTCACATCGGCGAGCAGGCCCAGGTCATCGAAGTCACCCGTGACAAGAAGATCGTCTGGAACGTGGCCGACCACGCGCAGTTCAAGACCATCAATCAGATCATGCTGCTCGACGTGCCCGGAGATGTGACGAAGGGCGAGGTGCTGCGGTAGGAGGAAGCATGCGCGTGCGCTTTGCGTCTTGGAGTGCGGTGACAAGCCTTGGCGCGGCACCGCTATCGACGAGGTGAGGGAGGAGCAAAAATCTGAAAATATTCGTCCGCCTGACAGGATCCTGCGAAGGAAGTTCGGTCGCGGAAAAGCACTGCCCGGCTAACGAAAGCGGTGCCGTCGATGCAGGCTTGCGCCTTGCATCTCTGTCACCGCACTCCAAGAAGCTTCGCGCTCGCGTGAGCACTGGCGCAATGAAGCCAAGGCGCGAGCCTTGACCTCTCACCCACTTCTTGACCGCCCCCTCCGCCTCAATAGCTCCGTGCAAACACCACGCGGCGTGAGCTTGGCTTGCCGGTGAGGAAGCACTTGCCCTCTTCGGCAAACTGATCGCCATGGGGGATGCAGCGGATAGTGACCTTCAGGTCTTTGCTGAGGGTGTCTTCATCGTCGCTGCTGCCGGCCCAGTGCATCATGGCAAAGCCGCCTTCGGAGTCTTCCGCGAAGAAAGCTTTGAACTCTTCCAGCGTTTCGAGCTTCTTCATGTTCGCATCACGCAGGGCGGTGGCACGTGCGAGCAGCGCGTCCTGAATTTCTTGCAGGCGCTCGGTCACGGACTGGATGAACTCCTCCTTGGGCACGAATTCCTTGGCCTTCGGCCCCTGATCGCGACGGCACACCGCCACGCTGCGGCTGGTGATGTCACGCGGTCCCATTTCAAGACGCATCGGCACCCCCTTCTTGATCCATTCCCAGTTCTTCGCGCCACCTTGGAGGTCGCGCTTGTCCACGTGCACGCGCAGCGGCTCACCGGCGAACGATTGCGTCCGCAGTGTCTGCGCCAGAGCTTCGCAGGCGGCGATGACTTCATCGCGTGTGTCCGCCTTTGGCGTGACGGGCAGGATAACGATCTGGTTCGGTGCCACGCGTGGTGGGATGATGACGCCATCGTCATCGCCATGGGCCATGATGACGGTGCCGATCATGCGCGTGCTGACGCCCCAGCTCGTGGTGTGGGCCAGTTGGCGCGTGTTGTCACGGCCCAGGAACTGGATGTTCGCCGCCTTGGCAAAGTTTTGGCCGAGGTAGTGCGAAGTGCCGGCCTGAATGGCTTTCTTGTCCTGCACCATCGCTTCGACGGTGAAGGTCTGCATGGCACCTGGGAAACGCTCGCGCTCCGTCTTCTCGCCAGGGATCACCGGGATGGCGAGGTGATCGCGCATGAAGTCCTCATACACTTTGTGCATGGTGCGTGTTTCCACGATGGCCTCCTCGGCGGTTTCATGGGCGGTGTGGCCTTCCTGCCAAAGGAACTCGGCGGTGCGCAGGAAGAGGCGCGGGCGCATCTCCCAGCGCATGACGTTGCACCACTGGTTGATGAGCAACGGCAGGTCGCGGTAGCTTTCCACCCAGCGGGCGAAGGCGGCGCCGATGATCGTCTCGGAAGTCGGGCGAATCACGAAGGGCTCGGCCAGCTCACCGGTGGGAATCATCTTCGTGGTGCCGTCTGGCTGCTTCTGTGCCTCCAAGCGGTGATGCGTGACCACAGCACACTCGGTGGCAAAGCCCTCGGCATGCTGCGCTTCCTTTTCGAGATAGCTGAGGGGAATCAGCAGCGGGAAGTAAGCGTTCACATGGCCGGTGGCCTTGAATTTCACATCGAGCTGGCGCTGGATGTTTTCCCACAGGCCGTAGCCCCACGGCTTGATCACCATGCAGCCGCGCACTTCTGAGTTCTCCGCCATATCGGCGGCACGAACGACCTGCTGGTACCATTCGGGGAAATCTTGGGCGCGTGTGGGGGTGATGGCGGTGGCGTTGCTCATGGTAATTTAGGGACGCGCAGGATAGAAGCATTCGGCGGGCGGTCAATGATCTGCTGGCCTCACATCGAGAACCTTCAAGTGCCGATCGGCGAAGTCCTCCCAATAGGCAATGGCGTAGCCTGCATGGATGTTCACATCGAGCCTGCGCCCCGCAGCGTCACGCTCTTCGTAGTCGGCGTATCGCGCTGGATAACTGGTGATTTCCAGAAAACGCTTCATCAATCGTTTCCGATCCGCCGCCTTGAGGGAGTCAAGAAACACGATGACCTCATGCGCCAGCAGCAGTCGGTATTCGATCATGCATCAGCCGCGTATCTCTTGTTCAATTCCTCCAACGTCACCCAGTGTCCAGGCGTTTTGTCATCAATTCTGCGGGCCATTTCCTCTGCAAAGCTTGGTTCGCCATGTCCCCTGAGCGTGGTCAAGAAGGCTGCCAGACGGCGACGTTCCTGTTCGCCAAGCTTGCGAGCTTCTTCCATGAGGGTTTCCAGACTCATGCCTCAAATTCTATTTCTTGGTCGATTGAAGGCAAATGAAACTTTGCCGGTACGCCCAAGAAGCCCTGCCATGGCTGGAAGATCACCTGGATGCAGATTTTCTTCATTGCCCTGCAAGACTCGCCCCGGATAGACTGACTATCTCGAACCTATGCGCTCTCTTCTCTATCTCGCCTTCCTCACCTCTGCGGCTCTTGCCGCCGACACGCACAAGCTGACACGTGTTTATGAAAAGCTTCCCACGGAGCGTCCCATCGCGGTGGTGATCCCGGAGGATGGCACTGGGCGCGAGTTCCTGGCGCTGCAGCGCGGGCAGATTTTGATCCTGCCGAAGGACGAGGCAGGCAGCGAGGCCAAGACCTTTCTGGATCTCTCCCCGCGTGGCATGGAGGCGAAGGACGGCTTTTTTGAAGAAGGTCTCAACGGCCTAGCCTTCCACCCGAAGTTCAAGGACAATGGCCTGTTTTACCTCTGCTACACGATGCAGAAGCCGAAGCGTCTCGTCATCACCGAGATGAAGGCCAATGGCGACAAGGCGGACGAAAGCAGCGAGCGCTCGTTGATCGAAATCCCGCTCATCAACTGGAACCACCACGGCGGCAACATCGTCTTTGGGCCCGACGGCTTCCTCTACATCGGCGTGGGCGACAACTCGAAGCGCAACGGCGAACTCAAAATGTCCCAGCTCAATGCCACGCTCTACGGCAAGATCCTCCGCATCGACGTCAACAGCCGCGAATACGCCAAGGCCTACGGCATTCCTGCCGACAACCCCTATGCCAGCGGCGTGAACGCCCTGCCACAGATCTATGCCAACGGCATCCGCAATCCCTGGGGCCTGAGCTTCGACGCCAAAGGCCACCTCTGGTGCGCGGACGTGGGCCAGGACATCTGGGAAGAAATCAACTGGATCACCAACGGCGGCAACTACGGCTGGAACTTCCGCGAAGGCCCCGCCGCCTTCCCCCTGATGACCGACACGCCGCCCGCAGACGCCAAGTTCATCGAGCCCATCCATGCCTACAATCACGCCGACGGCCTCAGCATCACCGGCGGCATCGTTTACACCGGCAAGTCCCTGCCTGAGTTGCAAGGTGCCTATGTCTATGGCGACTTCATTCTCGGCAAAGTCTGGGCGCTCAAAACCGACGACACCGGCAAGAAACTGAGCAACGAACTGCTCTACACCAGCCCGCAGACACCTGCCACTGACCCCAAGAAGAAGCCCACCGTGCTGGTCAAACCGACCGCCTTCTGCGCCAATGCCGCCGGAGAAATGCTCGTGCTCGACTGGAACGGCGCGATCTACAAGCTGGGCAAGTAGGCTGACCGCTTTATCTTTGAGTCACTCCACCTCAGCCTATGAGAGTGGAGTGGACGACCATCGAGGAGATTCGAAATGTTTTTAGCGAGCATCATCATCGCGACAAGGAAGCACGCTCACTTGACTATAAAACCGCCCTTTGAAAGAGATGCGCCCATCCCTGGCACAAGTCATGGAACCTCTGGCAATTCCTTGCTTTCACCTGACACCCGCGACTAGCTCTCATCTCCATGGACGAATGGCATTACATGCGCGGGGAGACCTCCTTTGGCCCGATCAGTGGGGCCATGCTCCACAGTCTCATCAGGCGCGGCCGCCTTCAGGGAGACACCCGCGTGAGAATGTCCGGAGAAACAGAATGGAGCACCGCTGCACAGGTGCTCCCCAGTCTGCCCCCTGGGCCTGACGAGCCTGCGACAGCCCAGGAATCGGCTGATAAAGAGCTGCATTATGATTCCAACCTTCCGGGGGCCTCAGATGTCTATGCGCCCCCTCGATCCACGAATCTGACGACGGAGCAATCCAAGCTCCCGGTCATTCTTTGGTTCGGCGTCCTCCTGCAACTGGCGTCATTCCTTTATGCGGCGTGCAGCTACGTCTCGGTCTGTCTCATTCAGGCGTCGATGGTTACAGACCCGTCTTACTGGCCTCAATGGCTCAGGCTATTCGGCGCGCAAATGGCCGGGACGCTGGGCTACGATCATATGCACACCTCCATTCTGGTGGGCATCCTCACAGCAGTGGTCTGGCAGGGCTGCGCCTTTGCCTCACTCAGGGAATTGTATGGAAACATGGTCCGCCGCAGCCGGATTTCGGGCCTGTGGTGGTTTGCCCCGTTTGCCAATCTGGTCATGCCGCTGCTTTGCCTGCGGGACATGCGCTACCTCAGCCGCTTGAAACGAGATTTCCTCCATTCCAATGTCTCTTTCGGCCCCCTTCTCATCGCCTTTGAGGTACTGCTGCTTCTCCGCATGCCCATGACGTTGATGACATCCCTGTTCTTGCGTTCCCTCGGAGACGCGCCCCCCAGCGGGGGCCAGGTGTTCATCCTCTTTATCGATGGACTCAGCCTGTTCGCTTTCGCCGCCGTCCTCATGGCCATTGTCGTCACCAATTTCAGGCAGCAGAGGCGCCTGTTCACCCATTGGGACGACCGGGCCTATTGGGACAAATGCCGGCCTGACTGACCAGCCCCCGTGAGCACCACCTTTCCCCTGCAATTTCGGGGGCGGGAGCGCAATTCCTGCGTGCATGCTGCAAGGGAAGGCGCGAAAGTCTTTGGCTCCTCACTGCGTATTTCACGGTGCCCCATCTATGATGCCCAAAACCACCCTTTTGCTGACCTGTGCGACTTTCGTCGCAGTGTCCCTTCATGCCCAGGATTCTGGCGAAAAAATCACCTATCAGGATCACATCCGTCCAGTGTTGGAGAACAAATGCTTCTCCTGCCACAATCCGGATAAAAAGAAGGGCGATCTCGACCTGACCAGCTTCGGCGCCCTCATGAACGGTGGCGGCGGTGGCTCCGTGGTCGATCCCGGCAATGTGGACAGCAGCCGCATCTGGAGCACCTGCGCGAAAAAGGAAGAACCCTTCATGCCGCCGGAAGGGGCACCGCTGGGGCCAAAGGATCTCGATCTCATTGCAGCTTGGATCAAAGGCGGCATCCTCGACACCAAATCGAGCATCGCCAAAAAATCCGCCAAACCGAAGGTGGACATGGCGGTCTCCGTCACCAGCGGCAAACCCGAAGGCCCCATTGCGAAGCCGGAGCACGTGCTGCTGGAGCCCGTCATCGTGACCCAGCACACCACAGCCATCACGGCGATGGCCGCCAGTCCGTGGACTTCGCTGATGGCGCTCGCCGCGCCGAAGCAGATCCTCCTTTACGACACAGACACGAAGCAACTCGTCGGCATCTTCCCCTACACCGAAGGCTACGCGCGCAGCCTGCGCTTCAGCCGCAATGGCTCCCTACTCATCATGGGCGGTGGGCGCGGCGGCAAAAACGGCCACGCCATTGTGTGGGATGTCAAAACCGGCAAGCGCATCACCGAAGTCGGCAAAGAGTTTGATCAGGTCATGTCCGCCGACATCAGCCCCGACCACAAATTGGTCGTGATCGGCAGCCCCTCCAAAAAGGTCAAGGTGTACAACACCGCCAACGGCGAAGAGGAATACGTCATCAACAAACACACCGAATGGGTCATGAGCACCGCCTTCAGCCCCGATGGTGTGCTGCTGGCCACCAGCGACCGCAACGGCAACGTCAATGTCTGGGAAGCCGCCAACGGTGGTGAATTCTACCCCCTCGGGCAGCACAAAGCTTCCTGCGTGGACGTCGCCTGGCGCGCCGATTCCAACATCCTCGCCTCCTGCGCCATGGACGGCACGATCAGCACCTGGGAAATGAGCGAAGGCAAGCAGGTCAAAAACTGGGCTGCGCACGGCGGCGGCGTGCAGTCCGTCTCCTTCACCCCCGATGGCAAGATCGTTTCCTCCGGCAACGACGGCCTCGTACGCGTCTGGGACATCAATGGCAACAAGCTCGGTGAAGCCCCCAGCCAGGGTGACCTCGTGACCAAAGTGGTCTCTCTTTTCGATTCCAAAACCGCCATCTCAGCCAACTGGCGCGGAGAAATCATTCAGTGGAGCTTTGGTGCCACGGCGCTCAATGAGTCGGGCCGTTATACCAGCAATCCTTCACTGATCGCCCAGCGCATCGTGCAGACCGAGCAGCGTCTGGCCGAACTCACCACCAAGCTTCCGACGTTGCAGGCAGCCATCAAAGCCGCCGAGGCCGATGCCAAAGCACGCGATGAAGCACTGGCCAAAGTCCGTGCCGAAGTCGCTGCCAATGAAGCGCGCAGCAAGAATCTCCCCGGCGAGATCGCCAATGACGAGAAAGCTCTGGCTGCGCTGAAGGCCGCACGTGCCAAGGCTGACCAGGACAAAGCCGCCCGCACCGCCGCCATCAAGACCCACGCAGAGAAATCCGCCAAGATTGCCGCACAGGAAAAGGAGCTCGCCCCTATTGCCGCAGAAGCCGCCAAACTGGCCGCTGCTGACAAGGCCGTGGCCGATGCCAACGCCGCACTCGAAGCCGCTAAAAAGGAACTCGCCGCCAAAGCCGGTGATGCCGCCCTGACCGCCAAGGTCAAAGACAGCGAAGGCAAGCTCGCCGCCGCCAAGGCCGGGCAGCAAAAGCTCGCCCCAGTCAAAGCCAAGGCCGATCAACTCACCACCGCTCTGGCCAAAGCCAAAGCTGAACTGGGCGCTGCACCTGCCGCTCCGGCAGATCTCGACAAGCTCATCACCGAGACCGATGCGAAGATCAAAGCCACAGCCGACGGCATCGTAGCGAAGAAGGCCGAACTGCCGAAACTGCCCGCACTTGTCAAAGCAGGTCCAGACCGCATCAAAAATTCAGAATCAAATGCCGTCACTGGCAAAAACAACCTCGCAGCTGCGCAGACTGCCGCGAAATCCGCCAGCGATGAAATCGGCATTCTGCAAAAGGTGCCCACCGCATTGAAAGCCGCCCAGTTCAATACGGGTGTGCTCGCCGAGAAGGATAAGCTCGCGAAGCTCGAAGGCGACTTCAATGACTTCACCGAAGCCAAGAAGGACGCGGAAGCCGCCAAAGTCTCTGCCGCAGCGCGCATTGAGGAATCCAAAAAGACCATCGCCGCATCCACCGCCGCACAGCCCGGACTGGAAGCCGCATTGAAAAAAGTACAGGGCGAGCAGGCCGGCCTCGAAACCAGCATCAAACCCACGCGCGATGCCGATGCCGCAGCCGCAGCCAAGGTGAACGAGCAGAAAACCATCATCACCACCAGGGAGGCTGAAATCGCCGCTGCTGCGAAGGCCAAGGACGAAGGCATCGCCGCCGCGAAGAAAGCCGCTGAGGACATCGCCAAGCTCATCGAGACGAAGAAGAAGAGCCTCGCTGAAGTGAATGGCAAACTCGCCGCCCCAGAGAAAGTCGTTAAGGCCAAGCAGGATGCCGTGGTGCCTAAAGACGCCGCACTTGCTGTCGCCAAGAAAGCGCACGCAGATGCCACCGCTGATCTCGCCGCCAAGGCCCAGGCCCACAAAAACGCCGAGGCCGTGCTGGCTGTGACGACGGCCGCCCAGGCCGATGCAGAGAAAGCCCTGAACGACACCCGCGCCAAGCAGAAGCCTGCCGCTGACGCCGTGGCCGCTGCCAAGAAAGAACTCGCCACCAAAGCCGGCGATGCCGCCATCACCGCCAAGGTTGCGGCAGCAGAAAAAGCAGCCGCAGACATTGCCAGTGCGATCAAGGCCGCTGAAGGCGAAGCCGGCGCGAAAAAGAACGCCAAAACCGAGGCCACGAAAGCCCGTGATACGGCGCGTGCCGTCAACGCCGTCACTGCACAGAGCGTGGCCAAGGCCCTAGCGGCAATCAAGACCGCTGAGCAGCAGCTTGCGCAGGCCAAAAACGAGCTAGCCGCCGCCGAGAAGCAGGCCGCCACGCCGCGTGCCCAGCGTGACGCCATTCAGAAGGAGATCGAAGCCCAGTCCAAGGCCCTCGCCGAAAAGCAGGCTGCGCCGGCTGCGCTTGAAAAGGACTACGCCGCCAAGATCGCGCCGCTCAATGCCGCCATCGCCGCCGCCAAGACCGCCCAGCCACCACTGGAGCAGGCCTTCGCTGCCGCCCATGCCAAGCTGGACGCGGAGCAGAAGGTCCTCGACGCCAAGAAGGCCGAAGTTGCCAAAGCGAACACCGATTTCGAAGGTGCTAAAAAGAAGAAGACCGACGCCGAGGCCACCATCGCCGCCGCCACCAAGGAAATCCCCGAGAAGGACAAAATCATCGCCGAAGCCACCGCTGAAATCGCCAAGCTGCAGCCTCAGCTAGACCCCATGCGCAACAAGGTGAAGCAGATGAACGACCAGTATCTCACGATGCTGCCGAAGTGAAATCAAATGGCGGGTGATACAGTATTCTGACTAAATACATCTCGACACCCAGGACGAATCGCGATTAAAAGACAGTCACCTATGAGCGCCTATCTAATCAACCGCGATGGTCAGGAACTTGGGTCCTTTGAATCCTCCCAGATTCAAGAGGGCCTAAAAACCGGCTATTTCCTAGCCACCGATCTGGCATGGCGGGAGGGCATGGCCAACTGGCAGGCTCTCCCTGCGATTCTCGAGACAGCCACAGCGCCAAAGGCCAGCGCCATTTCCACCCCCATCAGCGCTCCAGTCAGGCAGCCCACAGAGATCAAGAAGCCAGGCAGCATCAATCCCTATGCCGCGCCCACTGCCAACACCCAGGCTTCAGGTGGTAGCGGCGTGGTACCACAGGATGTCATCAATGAACTCCTCGGCACCAAACCTTGGGTGCGGTTCCTTTCGGTTCTGATGTGGATCGGCTGCTCGGTCTTTCTGCTGTTCGTGGTAGCCAATCTCTTCCTAAGCGTATGGGGTGGCAGCAGCTTGATCAAAGCCGGATCGGCGGGAGCAGGTATGGCATTCATGATCGGCTCCACCATCGGCTATGGCCTCATGGCCTTGCTCGTCGTCTATCCGACTTTGAAGTTGAGCAAATATGCCTCAAACATCGGCAGCCTTGCGGATTCGCGATCCTTTGCAGACATGACCGCAGCGCTTAGGGAGCAGCGTCGCTTCTGGAAGTTCTATGGCATCCTGATGATCATTTACCTGAGCTTTTTCGTCCTGTTCATCCTGCTCATGTTCGCTGGCATCGGTATTGGCAGCATGTCACGCTGAGCCACGGCAGCGGTGTTTCTTCCACAAGAACACTTGAATGGCAGGAGGAAGGGAAGTGCCGCGCTTCGGATGCATGCAACACTTCCCAAGAAGAAACATCTGGGCATCTGGGCATGGTCACTGCTCAGAGCCCGGCACCTATGAGCGCCTATTTGGTCACCCGCGAAGGACAGGAACTTGGCACCTTCAAAACCTCCAAGATCGAAAAAGGACTGAAGACCGGCTTTTTCCGCATGTCGGATCTGGGTTGGCGTGAAGCCTCCGGCTGGCAGGGATTGTTCGAAATTGTGGGCACTAACAAAGCCGTCGCAGCCCCCTCCCCCGCTTCTCTCATGCCCGCCACCAACCAGCATCCCCCCGACGACCACAATCCCTATGCAAGCCCCGTCTTCACCGGCCAGACCATTGCCATGGATGGAAGCGTGGTGCCGCTGCTGGTGTTCCAGGAATTGAAACGCACAAAGCCGTGGGTGCGGCTGATCTCGGTGCTGATGTGGATTGGCTGCGTGTTGATCCTCGCCTTTTTGCTGATCAGTTCGATGGAGCAACTGAGGATGGGGAGCCAGATGCTGATGAAAGGCGACATCGCCGAAGGACTCGGCACGATGACCGGTGTTGCGATCTTCATTGCCTTGGGGGCCGCGCTGGTGATCTACCCAACGTTGAAGCTGACGAAATACGCCTCCAACATTGGGCGTCTGGTGGAATCACAGTCCTTCACAGATCTGTGCGCTGCCTTGCGCGAACAGCGGCGGTTTTGGAAATTTCATGGCATCCTTTCTATCATCTACATCTGCGTGATCGGAGGGGTTGTGTTCCTGAAACTGAAGGAAAAGGGCATGCTGCACTGAACGCGCAGGCCCGGGGCAGGGATGCACCCTGCGCTTTCCGCCTCAGGAACACTTGAATTGCAGGAGGAAGGGAGGCATGGAGATGACGCGCCCAACCCATGAAGCCCTACTACATCACCACCGCCATTGATTACACCAACGCGCCGCCGCACATCGGCCACGCTTATGAGAAGGTGCTGGCAGACGTCATGGCCCGCTTCCAGCGGCTGAACGGGCGTGAGGTGTACTTCCTCACCGGCGTGGACCAACACGGCCAGAAGGTGCAGAAAAGCGCTGAGAAAGCAGGTCTGACGCCGCAGGAATTTGTCGATGGCGTGACCACCCATTTCACCGCGCTGTGGGACAAGCTGAACGTGCGCTTTGACGGCTGGGCCGCGACCACAGACATCAAACACAAGCGCGTGGTGCAGGCCATGCTGCAAAAGCTGCACGACGCAAGCCAGCTCTACAAAAAGAGCTACAGCGGCCACTACAGCGTGCGGCAGGAGCAGTTCCTCACGGACAAAGAACGCGGCCCCGACGGCAACTTCGGCCCGGAGTGGGGCGAGGTGGAATGGCGTGAAGAAGACGCTTGGTATTTCAAGCTCAGCGAGCACACCGAGTGGCTCAAAAACTACATTCGCGGCAATCCCGACTTCATCTACCCGCCCCACCGTGCCAATGACGTGCTCAATGCCCTCGAAGGCTCAAGCGGCATCGACCTCTGCATCTCGCGCCCGAAAGACCGCCTTAGCTGGGGCATTCCCCTGCCCTTTGACGAGGACTCGGTGAATTTCGTCTGGTTCGACGCCCTCTCCAATTACATCAGCTTCGCCGGTTATCTGGCCGATGAAGTGGGCAATGAAGGCCTTCCACAGTTTGAAAAAATCTGGCCTGCCGATGCCGAGATCATCGGCAAGGACATCCTCATGCCCGCCCATGCGGTCTATTGGCCCATCATGCTGCACGCGCTCGGCTTTACCGATGCGGTAATGCCCAAGCTCGTCGTCCACGGCTGGTGGAACATGAAGGGCGCGAAGATCAGCAAGAGCCTCGGCAACGTGATCGATCCGAACGTGCTCTCAGACACCTTCACGCCGGACGGCCTGCGCTACTACCTCATGCGCGACATCGCAACTGGCTACGACGCCGATTTCAGCGACGAACGCCTCATCATGTCCTACAACAAGGAACTCGCCGGCGGCCTGGGCAATCTCTTCAACCGCTCCATCAACATGTCGCAGAAGTATCGCGAAGGCGTGCTCACGCCGGGCGATTACGATGACGAGATCAATCAGGCGCTGCGGCAAACCGTCGCTGAGGCCACGCCGCTCTACCTTGAAAAGATGAACGGCTGGGACATCCACGAAGGCATCGCCGCCGCGTGGAAGATCGTCACGCATGCGAATGCCTTTGTGGACAGCACGAAGCCCTTCTCCCTCGCCAAAGACCCCGCACAGGCCGCCCGCCTAGACAGCGTGCTCTATCACCTAGCAGAGGCTCTCACGCACGTCAGCGTGCTGCTCAATCCCATCATGCCCACCGCCATGGCCACTGCCCGCGCCCAGGTCGGCTGGACTCTGCCAGAAGGCTTTAAAATCAGCGATTTGAAATGGGGACTGCTCGCCAGTGGTCACCAACTCGGCGCACCCGTGCCGCTATTTCCAAGGCTGGAAATCGCAGAGGCGAAGTAAAGCCCGGCGCTCCGGACGTAGGTCGGTTGTGTTTGGCGTGCCGTGATTTCTAAAACACCCCAGCGCCCTTCGCCAAACCACCCGACTGCGAGGACGTTCGTACGCCATGACGCTCACAGCACGCTCGCAGACGGATGGGCTGTCGCCATATCCGTCCTACGGGCAGGCATGGCTTTCCGCCACTTCGGCATTATTTCGTCATTCGGATTTCGTCATTCGTCATTATTCCCGCCCCATGCCCCTGCGACACTAAAGAACCGAGGACGAGTTCGGGTAGGAGAACAAGGACGAACCCGCCCCTTCTCATTCGACATTCGGCATTCTGGTTTCGTCATTCCTTCCCTTCCCCCTTGCACCCCCCGTCCTTCTGGCTATGACCAGCGGCGCACCTTGATGAAGAAAGCCCTCCTTGCTCTTGAAGATGGCCGAGTGTTTGAAGGCACGGCGTTTGGCGCCGATGCCACCCACACCGGCGAAATTTGTTTTAACACCTCCATGAGCGGATATCAGGAGGTGCTCACCGATCCTTCCTATCGCGGTCAGATTGTGACCATGACGTATCCCATGATCGGGAACTACGGCGTGAACCCGCTGGACATGGAAAGCCATGAGCCCCACGTGCGTGGCTTCGTCATCGAGGAACTCTGCGACATGCCCAGCAACTGGCGCAGCACGCAGAGCCTCGACGCTTTTCTCAAGCAGTGGAACATCCCCGGCATCCAGGGCGTGGACACCCGCGCCCTGACCGCCCACCTGCGCACCCGGGGTGCCATGCGTGCCGTTATCACCACCACGGCCACGGCAGAGGAAGCTGTGAAACAAGCCGCCAGCAGCCCGAAGATGGAAGGCAGCGACTTCGTCAAGGAAGTCACCACCAAGGCCCCCTACCTCTGGGACCCTGAAGGCCTCGAAAGCGGCGACTGGGACATCCCCAGCCCTTCCCAAAATCGCGAACCCGGTGCCGACGGCATAGTGCGTCATCCCCTTCCCGAAGCCAAGCACCACATCGTGGCCTATGACTTCGGCGTGAAGCGCAACATCCTGCGCCGCCTGCGCCAGCATGGCTTCCGCGTGGACGTCGTCCCCGCTACCACCAGCGCTAAAGACGTGCTCGCCCGGAATCCCGACGGCGTCTTCCTTTCCAATGGTCCCGGCGATCCCGCCGCACTCGACTACATCCACAAGGAAGTGAAGGAACTCATCGGCAAGACGCCCATCTTCGCCATCTGCCTCGGCCACCAGATCCTCGGCCACGCCTACGGCGGCAAGACCTTCAAGCTCAAGTTTGGCCATCGCGGCGGCAATCAGCCCGTGAAGGACCTGCGCAACGGCAAGGTGTCCATCACCAGCCAGAACCACGGCTTCGCCATCGATCCCTCATCCCTGCCCAGCAACGTCGAGGTCACGCACATCAACCTCAACGACGGCACCGTCGAAGGCATGCGCCACCGCGAAGCCCCCGTGCTCAGCGTCCAATACCACCCCGAAGCTGCCCCCGGCCCGCATGACGCGAAGTACTTCTTCGCCGAGTTCGCCCGGATGATCGAGACGGGGAGGTAAGCCGCGAACCGTCAAGGCAGTCTCAGGTCAAGCATCGTGCCGCCAAGCGCTGCCTCACTGCGTTCGCAGTGCTGGCTATCTGCGCTCCCTACATTTTCCAGAGCTCTCCTCCGCCCATGGTGCATGAGCGGAAAGAGGCAGGATTGGGAAATCAGGATGCCGGCTGCAGCTGATAGGTGATGCCGTTGATTTCTGCGGGGACGCCGGGGAAGAAGGTGTAGATGAAGCGCTTCTCATTGGTGCCGCCGTTCTTTGGGCTGGGAGGGATGCCAAAGAACTTTGCGCAAGCGATGGATGCCTCGCCGAGCTTGGCTTTGGGGCCGAAGTCGAGCACACCCGATGCCATCAGGACCTTGCCCGTCTTAGTGTCGGTTATGGTGGCCTTGCAGCCGAGGACAACCCCCACCGCTTCCGCGCGCCAATGCGCTGGCAGCACGATGTAAGGCACGCTGGCGGCGTCCACATAGGCCAGCGGGTCGATGCGGGCAAAATGCGGCCAGCGGTAGCTCGTGGCGCTGACGTAGCACCCGGGGCGGGCCCATTGGCACCCTGCTTCACCGGCTTGCCGTCACTCTTGCCGGTATCGGTCACCACTCCAAACCAGTTCCCAGGTTTGCCCGCATTCGCAAGGAAGTCCAGAGGGGCCGGGGTGTAGCCACTGGGCGCGTACACCGGAATACCGCCGCTATGGCCATTGGCTCCATCAGCATCGATCTGCATGCCTGCGAGCGGGGTGGTGTAACTGCCGTCAGCGTTGCGTGGAGGAAGTGGGACGTTTGGCATAATAATTAATGTTATTATTTTTACGTAGTTGTTTAACTAAACAATGACCACAGTATAATACCTTGTCAAATTGCAAGCCAACTTGTTCTTTCGAAATTCACCACCCTGTCACCTACTTAATTTAAATAAGGCCACCGCTTGTATCGGGCAATCACAGCCCCGCCTTCTGCTTCGTTTCACGTTTCCATCCCAGGGGACTCAAAATTGGAAACGAAGGAAAACCGGCCCTGTGAGGGCCGCACGGACAGCGCCGCCCAACCCCGGCAGACACCATTTGCATTCAGCCAACCGTGTCTTACTATACCACTTCATAGCCTGATCTATTATCAGGCGCACGCCACGCAGGCACCATCAACAAACTTGAAATCCTGGCAGCAACCAGGCGGGAGGTGCCTGTGCAGGCTGGACAGTGTACGAAGGGCTGCCCTCATAAACACCCATGGTGGCCAGAGGAGGGTCTGGGTTTGTCGCACGGCCCCGCGCGTGCAATGCCGCCTGTGTGTGCCGCGATCCGCTAAAGCTCCCACCGCATTTTGCGACACTGATTTCTGGAAAGCGGGCGTGGAGACGCTCGGCGGCGCTTGGAGGACCAAGCGCCCTACCCTCGCATAGCAAGCACTGGTAAGCGCTGGCTGTCCTCAGCCCGCCGCCAAAGAGAACCATGGCCTCCCTGGAAGGAATCGGCGTCATCAATTCCCCAGTGCCCCACTCGTTTCCACCCAGAGGGCCTCTAGGAGTGGAAACGGGAAACGAAGCGGCCCTGCCAGACTTCCCTCCCAGAGAAACGGCGAAAAGCCGTCTGATGCTGGAAATGAACCTGGAAACTGGGCGCGCCAGCCGCGCACCCACCGGCATTTTGACCTCTACACCGCGATCTCCGCCTTGATCGCCGGATGGGGATCGTACCCTACCAGCGTGAAGTCTTCGTATTTGAAAGCGTCGATTTCCCGCACCGCAGGGTTCAGCTTCATCACTGGCAGCGCGCGGCATTCGCGGGTGAGCTGGAGCTGGGCTTGCTCAAGGTGGTTCTTGTAGAGGTGGAGATCGCCGAAGGTGTGGACGAATTCGCCGGGCTGGAGGTCGCAGACCTGGGCGACCATCTGGGTGAGCAGGGCGTAGCTGGCGATGTTGAAGGGCACTCCAAGAAAGAGATCGGCGCTGCGCTGGTAGAGCTGGCAGCTCAGCCGACCGCGATCCACAAAGAACTGAAACAGGCAGTGGCAGGGCGGCAGCGCCATCTTCTCGATGTGCGGCACGTTCCAGGCGCTGACGATGTGGCGGCGGCTGTACGGATTCGTTTTGATGCCTTGGATCAGGCGGGTGATCTGGTCATGCGTCTCCGCCTCGGGCGCGCCCTGCCAGCGGCGCCACTGCGCTCCATAGACGGGGCCGAGGTCGCCGTTTTCGTCCGCCCATTCGTCCCAGATGGTGACTTTGTTGTCCTGGAGGTACTTCACGTTGGTGTCGCCTTTGAGAAACCACAGCAGCTCATGGATGATGGAGCGCAGGTGCAGCTTCTTGGTGGTGACGAGCGGGAAGGTGGTGCTGAGATCGTAGCGGCTCTGCTCGCCAAACACTGAGTACGCGCCCGTGCCGGTGCGGTCCTCACGGTAGCTTCCGTGTTCGAGCACTTTGCGCAGCAGGCGGTGGTATTCTTCCATCGTCCAGCCATAGCGGGGCGGGCGGAGAGTGCAATTTTTTAGGTGCTCAGGGATTCAGAGGTGAGAGAGCGGGGAAAATGACGAAACCAGAATGAGGAATGCCGAATGAAATCCGAATGCATCCATGTCGAATGCACCTTGGGATTTCGATATTCATTCGTCATTCGCCAATTTGGTTTCGTCATTTTCGTGTGCCTTCGTCTCCCCGCTCCGCTCACGTGCCAGTTGCAGCAGCCTTCCTGCTCCGCGATACTCACTTCATGGCCGATCTGCCTGAAGACAACGCACTGCGCACTCGCATGCAGAAACTCCGCATCCGTGAGGAGGATCTGGAGGAGTCGTTCATTCGCGGCGGCGGCGCGGGCGGCCAGAAGATCAACAAGACCAGCTCCACCGTTGTGCTGCGGCATGTGCCCAGCGGCTTGGAGGTGCGCTGCCAGCGCGAGCGTTCGCAGTCGCAAAACCGCTTGATCGCACGTCAGGAGCTCTGCGACCGCCTGGAGGCGACCTTTCAAGCCGCGAAGCTGGAAATCCAAAACGACCGCGAAAAACTCCGCCGCCAGACCCGCGCCCGCCCCCGTGGCCTAAAGCGCCGCTACGTCGCGGGGAAGAGGCATCGGGCGGGGATCAAGGAAGGACGGGGCAAGGTGGGCGGGGAGGACTGAGTGGAGAATGGCGAATGTCTGATGAATGACGAAGGGGCGGCGCTTTGACTGGACGTGCTGGTCGCACATCTCCGCCTGCCCTGGCGGGCGTATTGTAGCACCTGCTTTAGCAGGCTCAGGATGGCGCGCCCGGAACCTGCTAAAGCAGGAACTACAATACGTGTGCTGTGGCCTGCGGAACGATGGGAGGAATGCCTGAGTCCCACCAGTAGCTCCGACATTGATTCGTCATTCTTGTTTCGTCATTTGGACTGCCCCAACGCACAGTGCGACCTCAGAATGCCGCTCCACAAACCACTTCCCCCCTTGCCTCCGGCCACACTCGGGGCATGATCCGCGCTCCCCATGAAAGCGCTCGTCCTTACCGCCCCCTCCGAGTTCAACTACGACCTCGAATTTCCTGAACCCTCCGCAGCCGCCGGCGAAGTGCTCGTCAAGATCGCCGCGTGCGGCATCTGCGGCAGCGACATCCATGGCATGGACGGCCGTAGCGGACGCCGCCAGATGCCCATCGTCATGGGCCATGAGGCCGCCGGTGAGATCGTCGCCGTGGGCGAAGGCGTGACAGACTGGAACCTCGGCGACCGCGTGACCTTTGACTCCACCGAATACTGCGGCGAGTGCGAGGAGTGCAAGCTGGGCTACGTCAATCTCTGCCCGAACCGCAAGGTGCTGGGCGTCTCCCCCGGCGAATACCGCCGGCACGGCTGCTTTGCTGAGAAGATCGCCCTGCCAACGCGCATCCTCTACCGCATCCCGGATGATCTCTCTTATGAGAAGGCGGCTTTCGCAGAGCCAGTCTCCATCGCCCTGCACGCCGTGAATCTGGCCGATGGCATCGAGGTGGGTGAGGCCTTCCAGCACACGCATGATGAAAGCTGTGAGCATGGCTGCGAGCACGGAGCCGCAGTGGAAGACGACGCGGACGAAGCCAATGGCGGCACCGCCGTCGTGGTGGGCGCTGGCTTGATCGGCCTGTTGGTCATTCAGGCGCTGAAGGCACGCGGCTGGGAAAAGGTCATTGCCGTGGATCTCGACGACAGCCGTCTGGAACTCGCCCGCAAGCTGGGTGCCGAGGAAGTCTTCAACGCCAAGCAGGAAGGCCTGGCCTTGCACATCCGCCAGATCTGCGGCGGCGACGGTGCTGACGCGAGCTTTGAAGTCGTGGGCGCAGGTGCCCCGCTGGATCTCGCGATCCGCAGCGTGCGCAAAGGCGGCCAGGTGGTGCTGATCGGCAACCTCCAGCCGAACACTCCCTTCCCTCTTCAGGAAGTCGTCACCCGCCAGCTCACCATCAAGGGCTCCTGCTCCTGTGCTGGTGAATACCCCGAAGCCATCCGCCGCATTCAGGACGGCAGCATCCAGGTGGAGCCGCTGCTCAGCGCCGTAGCCCCGCTTGCAGAAGGTGCCGGCTGGTTCAAGCGCCTTTACGACAACAAGGAAGGCCTGCTCAAGGTCGTGCTGCAGCCGGCCTGATAGCAAGCTGCGCCAATGACGAAACCAGAATGAGGAATGACGAATGAAGCTCGAATGCCCAATACACCCGGCTTCTCGTCATTGATCCATTACGGCCTCGTCATTAATTCCTCATTCCTCATTGATACGCTTCGCTTCCCTTCGGGCTCCTTTCAGTCGTCTGTCTCGCTCCGCTCGGCTCTGATTTCGTCATTTTTATGATCCGCCTCTTCCTGCTCCTTTCGCTGCCGCTGTACATCCTCGACCAGTTCTCCAAGAGCTGGATCGTGCAGCATTTCAAACTCTACGAAACCGACCACGAAGTCATTCCCGGTGTCTTTTGGCTGCACCATGCGTCGAACACCGGCGTGGCCTTTGGCATGTTCAACGGCACGCAGTACGCAAACTATGCCTTCGCCACCGTGTCGCTGGCCGCGCTTGTTTTCATCTACGTGATGCATGGCAAAGGCCTGTTTCCCGGCAAGCTGAGCCGCACGGCCGTGGCCCTGCTGGTCTCTGGCGTTTTCGGCAATCTCACCGACCGCCTGTTCCGCAACCACGACGGCGGCAAGCTTTTTGACGGCACCTTCTTCGACGGCTACGTCGTGGACTTCCTGCGCTTCGACTTCGGCTTCTGGCCCTTCCATCCGTGGCCTTCGTTCAATGTGGCCGATTCCTGCGTCGTGAGCGCGGCGATCTTGCTCGCGCTGGCCTCGTTCTTTGAAACGCCAGGGCAGCCAGTGAAGAAGATTGAGAAGTGAAAAGCGGGATTCTTGGACGCGCCGCAGCGGGAGTGCAGTGAATTCTACTGCCGCGCATCACCAACTTTGAAAAGAAACCCGTCTCGAACTGAGTGGGTGCTGTGCTCCCGACTATCGGCGACGACAAGGACGGCGGACCTTTTTGAGCGCCTGCGTCTTCGCAGACCCGAAATCACGGACCCGCACAGCGGTTCCCTGCCAGCCCTGCGGCACGCGCTGCTCTGGAGGGTAGGGATGCGCTGTGCGCGTCCCTGGAATCCTTCGTCCCATGACGGGCTGCTGACTCGGCGTTCGCCCCCTTTTATCCCGGAACATGCAATAGAAGTGGAGACGAAGGTGTAAAGCGTTGTTAGAAAGAGGCATTGACGCATGTGGCACAATCACCGTGATGGTGAACCTGCCCATTGAATACTCTGACAAGCCG
>JAIXYN010000087.1 GCA_027490195.1 Verrucomicrobiaceae bacterium
CCGATGTCGTGCATGGCGTCGCGCATTTTTCCGAAGTCGATGTTTCCCTGGCCGTAGAGTCCCTTGAAGTCCTTGGCGTGAAACTCACAGATGCGCTCTTTGCCAAGCCTGCGGATGGCCTCGCTGTAGTCCTCGCCCTCTTTCTCCATGTTGGCCACGTCATACCAGACCTGGATGTTCGGCGAGCGCACGGCTTCGAGCATCTTTTCCAAAACTGGCACCTTCAGCGTGGACTCGATGCCGTAGATGACGCCTGCCTTCTCGGCGAGCGGCGCGAGTTTCTTGAGGATGCTGGTGACCTTCTCGATGCCTGCCTCATCGCCAGCGAGGCTTCCTTTGCCAAAGAAGGCCAAAAGAACGCAGCGCGCTTTCAGGCGTTGGGCGACCTTGGGGCTCGCCAGCACCCACTTTGCGGCCTCGGGCTCGCTTTTGAGCGGCACACCGTTGAGCGTGGCCAAGGCCAAAGAAGGCACCGCGATCCCGAGTTCGGCGGATTTGGCGAGGTAGCTGTCCTGCAGCTTCTCATCAAACAGCGGCAGCCATCCCTGGGCATCCGGCTTGCTCCCGAAATCGACTTGCACGCCATCCAGCCCAATGCGCTTGGCGAGATCCAGCGAGGCCGGTTGCGCGGCGAGCTTCATGGTCCAGTCACAGGCTCCTATTTTGATCTTCGTGCCCGCTGTGGCGGCGCGGAGATGTTCGACCTGCGAGGCAAGCGTGGCGAGTGCGGTGGTAGAGAGGAAGGTGCGTCGTTTCATGGGAAGAAGAGTGGGACGGCCCATTTGCTGATGAGGAGGGTTTCGCCGGCGGCGCAGTCCTTTTGGAAAAGGGTGCAAAAGTTCTTGGTGGAGGAGGGATTGAAGAGCGGGACTTCGGGCAGGGCGACTTTCTCGAAGCCTTGGTCCATCAATGGTTGCGCGGTGGTGTCGCGATTGCGTTCGAGGATGGGCGTGAGGAAGAAGACGGTGCCAGCGCGTTCGCACTTGATCGTCTTCTGGCCGTTCATGGCGATGGGCAGGAAGTGCGCGTTCTTGAGCGCGGCGGGAAGTTCGGCGGCGATGTAGGCGCGGTCGGTGAAGAGCTTTGCGCCGGGGATGAGGGCTTGCGGTTTGGCATCGGCGCTGGTGAGTGTGCCGGGCTTTGTCGTGCGCATGGCTTTGCCGTCAGCGTTGGCATGAACGGGAGCCGTGGAGAGCGTTGGTTTCTCCTGGCCGCCGGTGGCTTTGCTGACGAGTTGGCGAAGTTTCACCGCGCCGCTCACGTCCTTGCCTGCGGCCACGTCTTCCTCGCGGAACGCCGCCATGAGGATGTTTCGGTCGGACACGCGATTGTAGTCGTAGATGATGCGAATGAGGCCATCAGGTGTCTGCTGGCCGTCGGGATAAGAAACGCCGAGGCGTTCATCGAGCATGAGTCCGCCGCCCCATGTCTTGCCGTCGTCCTTCGAAATGTAAGCCGTGAGATGCGAGCGGCTGGTGCGTGTATCCAGCGGACCGTGTTTAACCAGTAGCAGATTTCCCGATGCAAGGCGGCTGATGAAGAAGCGCGAAGGCGTGTGTAGGATGATCGATGGTTTCAGTTCCGGCCACGTCTTGCCGTGATCCGTGGAGACGCTTTCACCGATGCCGTAGGTGGTGCGCACGAGCAGCCAGAGCGAGCCATCCTTGCGCTCGATGAACATGTGCTCGTCGAACTGCCGCACGTCCTTCGGCACGTTGCAGCCGCCGCGTAGAGACCAAGCCTTGCCCTGATCGTTCGAGACGATCATCTGCGCGCTGTTGTCGTGCTCCCTCCATTTGGAAATCGGTAGCACCCATTCCCCTGAGGAAAGCGCCAGCGGTTTGCACATCATCACGCCATCACTGATGCGGCGTGGCTCTGACCACTTCGGTTGCGCGGCATCAGGCTCACTTGTCTCGATGCCCCACACGCCGAGTTCGACATCGCGTCGGCCTTTTTCCATCTGCGCCCAAAAGAAGAACAACCTCCCATCCGGCGATACCCACAGCTCGGGATCAAAGCTGCGCACAGGTCTGCCTGCGTCGGGATCGACGGTGAGCACTTCGTTCCATGTCTTGCCATCATCGCCGCTGGTGCTGAGCACGACATAGTTGTTCAAATCCTCGCCCGGTGTGACACCCGCATACCAAGTGGCCCACATGCGCCCCTGTGGCGCGCCGGCCATGCTTGGGATGCCGGTGAAGGCACGGTTCGTCACCGCTTGATCAGCACGCGGTGGGCCGAGATGAAGCGGAGGTTGCAGCGAGGGAGCATCGGCAGCGTGCAGCGGGGCTGACGATGCGAGGAGCAGGGCGGTGAGGAGTGTGAGGGTGGGTTTCATGATTCGATCGGGGCGGTCTTTCAACTTGGTGTTTTCAGTCCAATCCATAGCTCTTCATCCACCAGTCCAGACGCTCGGCATCGGTGGGTTCAGGCTTTTTAAGGCGAGACTTCCAGGTGCGCTGGTAGTCGGCGCGTTTGTCTTTTTGAATCTGCTCCATGGGAGGCTCCGTGGATGGATCGCCTGTGGCACCGCGATCTTTGCTGCTGGTGATCCAGGCATCGAGGTGCTGACCCATAGCGGCGATGGTTGCTGCATGCTCTGGATGTTGGGAGACATCGTGCAGGCCTTGTGGATCAGTCTTCAGATCATAAAACTCGATCTCGGGTCGAGTTGGTGCCATCCATCGCGATTGAAAGGTATCGAGTCCGCCAGACGCTTGCAGCACGCGCAGCAGCGGCATTCCCGGATAGATGGCTTCTTTGTAGCCCGACCAATTGAGTCGCGAGAGGTCGGGCTTGAAGTTCTGGATGAGCCACGAGTCACGGCCGATCACCGCTCGGATGCGGTCCATTGCATCACCACATCGATCACGCGCAGCGAACAACACAGTGCGCTCAGGAAACTCACCGCCGAGGATTGACTTGCCTTCCATCCACGATGGAATGGGAAGCCCCGCGAGTTTCAGCATAGAGGGCGCGAGGTCGATGAGACTCACCAAACGATCCTCCGTGCTCTTGGCCGCAATCTGTGGGCCGCGCATGAGCAGGGGCACTTGAAGGCCTTCCACGCTCAACCATTGCTTCCCCCATGGCATGGGCCGACCGTGATCGGCGAAGAACATGACGATGGTGTTGTCGAGCACGCCTTCGGTTTTGAGTTGATCGAGGATCGCGCCCACATGCTGGTCCACGACCTCCACGCTGCGTTGATAGGCATACCAATCGCGTCGCATGAGAGGCACATCAGGGTAGTTTGGCGGCAACTCGATGGCGCGGAGCTTCTCCTCGTCAAAGGAGGCGGGAATCGGGAAGGGCCGGTGTGGCTCGGCGATTTGGAATTGAGCAAAGAAAGGCTGCCCAGGTTTGCGTTTCCGCCAATCATCACCATCGAAGATCTCTGCCGCATCGTGTGCGAAGTTGTAGTGCGTCTTGCCCTTCGTGATCTTCTTTCCGCTCCGGATCGTGTTCGGTGCCGGAGCATTGGTGACAAACCATCCCGCCTCGCGCAGCAAGCCCGGAAGGTGCTGGTAAGGCGCGGGCAGCGGCTGTGGATTCTCCGCATCATGCGGATGCAAGCCCGTGGTCGTCTGATAGCAACCGAGGATGAATGCAGAGCGCGAGGCGCTGCACACCGGTGCGGTGGAATAAGCCCGCGTATAACAGCAACCTTCACTGGCCAGACGATCCAGATTCGGCGTGCTCACTTGCTTCACGCCATAGGCTGCCGTGTCCGGCGACATGTCATCGGCGATGATCCACACAACATTGGGAACGGTCGCACGATGAGCACTCTGAGCGTCAGAATGCTGGAGGCCAATCGTGAACAGCAGGGCGGTAACGAGGGTGAGGGTGCGTTTCATGGTATTAAGGACTCCAGTTTACCGAACATGATGCGCTCCTTGCGGCCATGCGTCACACAGAGCCAGATCGTGCCCTCGTGCTCATGGAAAGTGGGGTATTGAAATGACCGCAGGTTCTCGAAGTGATACTTTCGCTCCCACGTCTTGCCATCGCGGGAGACGTCCACGTTGAAAACGCTGCGGCCTGCACCCCGAACCTGCCAGCCGAGGTAATACAAGCCGCCGAACTTGTCGAATGTCGGCTTCGAGCTGGCACCATCAGGAACATGCGGCAGCTCACGGGCGGTAGTCCACGTCTTGCCGTCCTGACTGGTGGTGAAATGGTAGTTTCCCTTTTGGCTGCGGCAAATCGCCATCCAGGTGCCGTCGGGCAGGCGGTTGACGGCGGATTCGCTCAGCGCCGCGCTCTCCGGCTCGTTGAAGTGGCCGATCACTTCAAAGGTTTCCCAATCATCATGCACCAGTGCGAGCGCATTCTGCGTCCCCTTAAAATTGTTCAACGCAAAGTAGGTCTTGCCGTCGATGCGCTTGAATGAGTCGAAGATATGCATCGTGGAGTCGCAGGGCTTGTTCGTGAAGCCGCGGGCAGCAGCGTCCGCATGAAGAAACTGCGGCTGGAAATCGAAGGTGCCCGCCGCGGTTTTGAGCTTCGCCTTGTGGAGGGTCGGGGCAAAATCGCCGCGCTTCAGATCGAAGTCACGATACCAGACCTGTGACTGCCGTTTGCCGGGATCGTTGCTGTCGAAGTAACAGCGCAGCGTGCTAGGATCTTTTTGGATGATGCGTGGCGCGACGCAGGCACCTGCGGGCAACCTCTGGTTTTCGAACGTCTGCTCGCCCCTCGCGAAATCGATGACCTTCTCCACGCTCAGCGACTTCAGGTTCACAACGGACATCGTTACGTATTGGAACGGCCATTCCGCGCTCTCACCCGGCTGCACGTCGTTTGCTTCGGCGACCACGAAAGCGCGCTCGCCCACGCAGACAAACTCCGCATCGTGTGTGCCTTTCACCTGCGGTGCGGTCACGTTGACCAGTCGCTCCATGACGCGGTTGGCGGCCTGAAGCGCATCCCAACCTTCTGGGACGATATTTGGCCTAAGGTCCGGGGCGTCGGCTGCGTGCAGCGCGGTGAGCGGCGCGAGCAGCAGGGCGGTGAGTAGGAGACGACAAAAAGATGCGTGGCAGAAAAATGGGCTCCGGGTCTTCAAACTTTTGCCGGACATGTTTTTGTCGTTCATAGAGGAGTAATTGGCGCGGTGTTTCATCAAAGGTGGTCACTTCATCGTCTTCGCCATCGCATCCACTTCGCTCATCTTGAAGCGAACGCTGACGATGGAGCAGCCGACATCTTCCTTGCGATAGTTCGCATACGTCGTGGCGACGATGGTGCCGTCGGGAAGCAGATGAAGGCCGGGGTAGAAGCCGTCTTTGAAGGTCTTCAGCAGGCTCACGCGATACTGACCTGGCTTGCCTTGCTTGATGTCGTCAAAAGTGCCGACCCAGGCGATGAAGCCGCCTTTGTCCTTGGACTTCGGCGAGGCGTTGCGGAAGACGATGACCATGCGGCCATCGGGCAAAGAGATGCCGTGGTGACGATCTCCCGTGAGGCCCCACGGTGCGTCCTTGGCTTGCGACCATGTTTTGCCTTCATCGCTGCTGAACATCACGAGGCTGGTGCCGCTGCGCTTGTTCTCGCGCATGACACAGCAGAGTTCATTGCCATCGGGTGAGCGGAAGACATACGGCTCGCAGGGGTGCTTGCCGTCGAGCTTCGTGCCATCGCAGGCCACGATGGGCGGCGACCAGGTGAAGCCGCCGTCTCGGGTGATGGATTGCAGCACTTGCAGCGTGCCTTCCTCGCCGATGCCGCTGCCACGATGAAACATGCCGAGATGCGAACCGTCCTTCAGCCGCACGATGCTGGAGAAGGTCATGATGTTGCGAAAGGAGTCGTCTTTGGAAATGCGTCCGCCGATGGGCGGCAGTTCGCGCCATGTCTTGCCATCGTCCTCGCTGACGATGCGCGGCATGAAACCTTCGTGACGGCCTTCGATGAGCTTGGGGTTCTCCTTGTTGGTCAAGGTGCGTGCGGCGAAGACCCACAAGCGCTCCTTGCCATGGTGGTCGATGATTCGATAGATGCTGGGGCAGTTCTTGAAGTTGACGTAGTTCGGCGGCAGTGCGTCGTCGATGCGCTTCCACGTCAATCCGCCATCATCGCTGCGAGACATCGGCCCCGCGTGTCCGCCGTGGCCGAGGTTCCAGACGCAAAACATCGTCTTGTTGTCCGCCAGCATCGCCGTGGTCGGATGCGCGTGATACTCGTCAGGCTTTGGCGATCCGCGAGCGATGACGATCTGCCGCTGCGTGTCATCGGAGAGGTCGATGTGGGTCAATTCCTCGCGCTGCTGCTGCCACTGCGCCTTCTTTTCGGCAGGCGCGGATTCCCAGGCACGTTTCGCGGCTTTGGTAGCGTTCGCGACTTCGGGCTTGGCTTGGGCAAACGCGGCCAGCGGTGCGAGCAGCAGGGTGGTGAAGATGGTGAGAGTTGGTTTCATGGCTTGGGTTCACTTCAATTGCTTCAAGCGCACGGCTTGAATCTCGATGCCGGGGGCGGCGGTGACTTGGAGGTCGTGCGATCCTGCGGGGATGCTGATCGTGCCGATGCTCAGAGGCTTGAAGACTTTGTCCGGCACTTCCCAGCGTGGGATGAGATCGCGGCGCGGGATTTCCGGCGGATCATAGACGGTGGCGATGGTGCTGTGGGCTTGGCTATCGCCGATGCTGACACGGACTTCGCCGCCTGTTGTTTTGGCGGTGTGCAGTGCACTGACTTCGTAACGTCCTGCCACGGGCACGTTGAGATGCCAGGCCATCGCGGCGGTGGGCGTGGGGAAGGTCGCCCAATCGTAGTCCCAGCCTTTGCCAAAGAGCTGCGCTCCGCCGATGCGGGCGGCATTGGGAATGAGCAAATCGGTGCCTTCGGTCAAGGTGATGGGGAAGCGCTCAACCTTGCCGCGAGTGGGGGAGGTGGCTTCATGGAGCCATGCTAGGTAAGCTTCCTCCAGCTCGGCAGCGAGGGCAGGCTGTTGCTCGGCGATGTTGGTTTTTTCACCGGGATCGGTTCGCAAATCGAAGAGCATGGCCTGCTTGCCGTCGTGCACCCAGCGATGCGTTGGGGTCCTCGCGGTGCCGGGATACTCACGGATGGCTTCACCATCCTTGCCGCCGCGCCCGGTAATGTCGAAGAGCGTGCGCTGCGGCCACGAGGCATTGCCTTGCAGGAGTGGCACGAGGCTGAGTCCATCGAGAGGCGGGCCTTTCGGCAATGGCACGCCTGCGAGTTCGAGCAGCGTGGGCAGGACATCGACATGCTGCGTGATCTCGGCAATGCAGCTGCCGGCCTTGAGTTTGTCAGGCCAGCGGAGGAAACACGGCACCCGCAGGCCGCCCTCGAAGACGCTGCCCTTGCCGCCTCTCATGCCTCCGTTGTAGCGGGCGGTGTTCGGTCCGTTGTCGGTGGTGAAGAAGACGATGGTGTTCCCGGCGAGGCCGAGCTGATCGAGCTTTTGCAGCATGCGGCCGACGTTCCGATCGAGGTTCTCGATCATCGCGTAAACCGCCGCGTCCTTCGGCTCGAAGCCGAGGGTGCGATATTTCTCAAACAAGTCCTGGGGTGCCTGCATGGGCGAGTGGCAGGCATTGAATGGCACATAGCAAAAGAACGGCTGCGCCTTGTTACGCTCGATGAAATTCATGGCCGCGTCGGCCAGCACGTCAGTGATGAATCCTTTGGTCGGTGTGATGACGCCATCGTGTTCGAGCGCAGGGTCAAAGTAGTTCGAGAAGAACCCGCCGCTGAAGCCGAAGAACTCATCGAAGCCCTGACCGCGTGCGGTGGAGGGATGGTTGGAGCCGTTGTGCCATTTGCCGAAGCAGCCGGTGACATAGCCTGCGGGCTTCAGCGCCTCGGCGAGCGTGGTTTCATTGCCATGCATCACTTCGAGGCTGTCCGAAGTATTGATCACATGGAGCCGCGCATGATGTCGCCCGGTGAGCAGCGAAGAGCGCGTCGGCGAGCAAACGGGGCTGACATGGAAATGCTCCAGTTCGACACTCTGTGTTCTCAGCCTGTCGAGCGAGGGCGTGGCCAGTTTGGCATTGCCATGGCAACGCAAATCGCCCCAGCCCATGTCGTCGGCGAGGATGAGGAGGATGTTGGGCTTAGACCCTGTTGGCTTGGCGATTGAAGAGGGTTTGGCCGCCGGCTGAGGACTCGCGGCAGCAATGGTGAAATCATCCGTGCGGAAGGGTGAAGCGGGCAGGTCGGCGGCGTTGTAGAGATTGCAGGTGGGATTGTCCGCCCAGGCGTAACGCACGGCGATAGGCGCAGGCACTTGATCGGAAGAGACGAGCACGATGTCGCCGTCGATCTTCGCATTGGCCCAGACCCATTTCTTATCCTCGCCGCAAATGGCGAAGCCTTCGAGTTGGCTGTGCGGGCTGTTGCGCAAGAGCGGCGCAGTCTTATCGGCCTTGCGCATCACCGCATAAATCGCGGGCACTTCTTTGGCGATGAGTCCGCCTTCGATGTGATCGAAGCTCAGTCGGATAATGCTTCCTTCGATCTTCATGGACGCGTAAGTCGGGCCGGAATGCACGACTTCGCGGCCATAGGTTTTCGCGAGCGCGATCCGGGCGAGGCGTTCACCGGCGACTTGCTTGCTTTGCGGATGGATGTCCTCGGATTCGCCGGTGTCGATGAGCACGGCCATGCCGGTGTTCGGGACGGAGAGTGTCTTCGACTGCGCCTCACGCAGCTCCGCCCACACGCTCTCGCCGGGCTGGTTCGTCTTCGGTCGGTAGTTGGCGAGCTGGCAGAAGTAGAAGGGGAAATCGCCCTGCAGCCAGTGCTGCCGCCAGTCTTGGATGAGCAACGGAAACGAGGTGCGGTAGAGGCTGGCGTTGCCCGTGTTAGACTCGCCCTGATACCAGAGCACGCCGCGAATGGCATAGGGCAGGATGGGATGCACCATGCCATTGAAAAGCCTGCCGGGCAGCACGTGCTGGCCGGTGAGTGGCGGCACGGCTTTCTTCCCTGCGGCATCGAGTGGAGGCTGCGCATACTCCGCCTTCGCCATCCAGCCGCCGAGTATCTTCGTGGTGCCTACGCTGGGGAACCAACTGAATCCCGGTGGCTCTGCCGGTGCGAAGATCCGCACGGCGAGGTGGTTCGCGCCCTCCTTCAACAGCGTGGGCGGTATCAAGTAATGGCGCACGCTGATGAGACCGGTGAAGTTGTCCACGCTGCGCTCGCCGATGAGCGTGCCGTTCCAATACACCTGGTCAAACTGCGCCGTGGGGCCGAACTGCAACACCTGCACCGCTCCCATCTGCCGTGCGCTCAATGAGAGATCCTTGCGAAACCAAAACGCGCCGAGTTTCGGCAAGGAAGGATCGGACACCGGCCCGCTGTCCTTCACCGCCACCCAGCCGTCGTCTTTCGAAACCGGCCCGCTGAGGAATCGCGATACATCGCCCGAGGTGCGATCCTCGCGTTGCGTTTGCTTCAACCACTCGCGAAAGGCGCTTTTGTTGCGCTCGCTCATCGCATCCAGGTTCTTGGCACCTGACGCCAACTCGGGCACGCTGGCGAGCGAGGCCGGACTGATCCACGGCTCCACCTTCGAGCCACCCCAGCACACTTTGATGAGCCCGACGGGCGTCTTCAGCTCACGCTGGATGCTTTTCGCGAAGTAGTAGCCCGCCGCGATGAAATCCTCCGTGGTGCCAGGTCGCGCCACCGTCCAGTAGCCCTGCACATCGTCCGCCGGTGTCCTGGCGGAAGAATTTTTCAGCACATGAAACTGTCGCAGCGTCGGATTCGCCGAGGCGTCGATCTCGGCGGACGCGCTCGTAATCGCTTTCATGTCGAACTCCATGTTCGACTGCCCGCCGCCCGCCCAGACCTCGCCCACAATGACATCCGCGATCTTCACGCTGCGATTCCGAGTCGGAGACTTCACGATCATCTCGCGAGGGTCAGCGCTGGCGTCGAGGGCATCGAGCTTCACCGTCCATTTGCCATCCGCATTCGCGGTGCTGCTCTTGGATTGCCCGGCGAACTCCACGACGATCTGCTCACCTGCATCCGCCCAGCCCCACACGGGCACCGTCTTGGCGCATTGCAGCACCATGTGATCCGAGAAAATCGAGGGGAGCTTGAGATCTGCCGCTTGCAGTGAGAACGCCGTCGCGAGCAGCAGAGTGGTGATGAAAGGTAACGCAGATTTCATGGCGGTGAGGTGATTCATTTCTTCGGCGCAGTCGGCAGCGCTTTGATCCAAGCGAGGTTGAAGGCGTAGTGGTCCTTGCTGGTGATGAGCTGGATGCAGCCATCGCGAGTTTGGGTGGCGGCGAGGTAGCCGCCGATGTCGGCGGTGGTTTTGCCTTCGGGGGCGATGAGGCGGCGGTCGGGCCAGGTTTTGCCTTCGTCGTAGCTGACGGCGGCGTAGAGGCCGGTGCCAGTGTAGTCGCCGGTGGTGGATTTGAAGGTGAGGCCTTTGCGCTCGTTTTTCGGCGTGCGGGCCTGATCGGTGAAGGAACAAAGCACGATGGGGCCTTCTTTGAGACGCAGCATGGCGGGGCGCTGCGTGTTGCTGACCACGGGGAACTCGCTGATGGCCCACTGCCACGTCTCACCGAGGTCGCTGGAGTAGCTGACGGGCATCTTGAGGTCGAATAGCTTCTGCGCGGGCTCCTCCGGCGAGAGGCGACCGAAGGCCATGAGGCGTCCGTTGGCGAGTTCGACGATGGGGGAGTGAATGCCCGCGATGAAAGGACCTTTGCCTCCGGGCTGAATGTCTTCCGAGCCGCGTCGATGCCGCCCGGTCTCGCTCCAGCTCTTGCCGTTGTCGCGGCTGATGGACAGGCCAGCGGAGTCGAACGGGATCGCGATCACGCCCTCCTTCGTGCGGATGGGATTGCTGGCCGACTCTCCGTGTGCCCGCATCACTTCGGCCTTCGACCAGGTCACGCCATTGTCAGTGGAGCGGCGGATCGCGATGTCGCCATGCTGTCGGCCTTCGACGATGTGGAAGATCGTCTTGTCGCCATCCCACCAGACCTTCGGCGCGTGATCATTCACATCCTGCGCATCCCAGAACGGCGAGGCCGGTTCCCATTCCTTGGCACCGAAGCGCAGTCGCGAGCCGGCATTGGACGTGGTGAGATCGGTTTCGCCGAGGGTGGAGAACCAAACGGCGAGCAAATCGCCATTCGGGCACTCGGTGATGGCCGGGCTGTGATTCTGGCTGATGAACACCGGGCCGACCGCGCCCTCGGGGATGCGAACAAAGGGCTTCGGGCCGTCAAAGAAGGGCGCGTCCGCTGGCTGCGGCGTAAGGTTCGGCACCGTCTGGCTCACGTTCTGCGCGTTCAGTGGCGGCGTGGCCACGGGGAGCGTTTTTCCCTTCGGAAGCTCACCCTGCACGACGCGGAAGCCGATGCGCTCGCTCGCGGAGCTCGTCACCCACGAGCCGCGATTCGCCGAGCGCAGAAAGCGAATCATCGAGGAATGAAAGCCACCTCGAAAGACGCGGCAGTCGCCATCGGCGCGACCGAGCGGATCAGTCTGCGAGCCGCTTTCATACGGCCCATACCAGTCGCTGCACCACTCGGCCAAGTTGCCATGCATGTCGTGCAGGCCCCAAGCATTCGGCGTCTTCTGCGCCACACGGAAGGAACCCGCGCCACCTGCCTTCGATTCCTCCACCGGATGATTGAGGCCGATGATTTGCCCCTGCTTCAAGCTCGCTGAGGGCTTCCCGACATTCCGCCAGTCATACTCACGCGGCATCGGCCCCGAGGGGAAATACACGCCGCGAAAGTTATCCTCGCCGAACCACTTCTGGTGCGCGTCCGGCAGCGTGTCGCCCGTGTGGAAAAGTGTCGTCGTGCCCGCACGGCACGCATACTCCCACTCGGCTTCGGTCGGCAGGCGATAGGTCTTGCCCTCCTTCTGCGAGAGCCATTCGCAAAACGCCACCGCCTTCTCCCACGTCACACCGGTTACCGCATCGTCATCCGCAGGCTTCGACTTGGGATCGTTCATTTTGAACTGGGGATCGAATTGCCGAAACTGCGCAACCGTGACCTCGGCGACTCCGATTTGAAATGGCTGCGTGATGGTGACCCTGTGCGCAGGCTTCTCATCAAAATCGATCCGGTCGATGTCCTTGTGCATCTCTCCAAACCGCTTTTGCCGCAGGTAATCCTCCATCGGCGGCCCGTCCTGGCCCATCGTGAACGTGCCCGGCTCAATGCGCACGAGCTTCATGCCGATGGAGTTGGTGATGGGTTCGGCGGCGTGTATCGCAGTCAGCGGCGAGAGCAGCAAAACGGTGAGGAGGGTGAGGTTGTGTTTCATGGTGTGATGACTCTTGAACGAGGACTCAATTCATGGCTGTGACGACTCCAGCTTCCCAAACATGATGCGGTCGGTGCTGCCGCCGGTGCCTTGGGTGACGGTGAACCAGATGGTGCCATCATGTTGGCGGAAGGTTGGATACTGGAACGAGTTCGGGGACTCGAAGCGGTATTTGCGCTCCCAGTTAATGCCATCGCGGGAGACTTCGATGTTGAAGATGTAGCGTCCGACACCGTGGCCGTCGGTGATGCGCGTGGCTTCCTGCCAGCCGAGGTAATAGATGCCGTTGAACTTGTCGAAGGTGGGCTTGGAGTTGCTGCCTTTGCTGACAAAGGGTCGAGGCTCGCCTTGCGTCCACGTCTTGCCGTCCTTGCTCCTCGTGAAGACGTAGTTGCGGTCGCCGCTCTCGGTGCGGCAGATGGCCATCCAGGTGCCATCAGGCAGGCGATTGACGGAGGACTCGGTGAGCCTGCGCTCGGCGGGTTCGTTGTAGTGGCCGATGACTTCAATGGTGTCGCGTGCGTCGTTCAGCATCGCGAGCGCGTTTTGCGCACCTGGGAAGTTGTTGATCGCGAGATAGGTCTTGCCGTCGATGACCTTGAACGCATCGAGCAGGTAGAGACCGAAGGCCTTGGCGGGTTGCTTGAAGCCGTGCTTGGCAGCATCCGCATAAAAATACTGCGGCTGCATGTCAAAGATGCCGTCGCTGGTCTTGAGCTTCACCCGATGGATGTCCGGCGCAAAGGTGAGCGATGCGATGTCGAAGTCGCGATACCACGCCTGCGACTGGCTCTTGCCGCTCTGATCCTCGCAGACAAAGAAGCAGCGCAGCGTGGCATCGTTGAGCTGGATGATGCGCGGGACAAAGCAGGCCCCGACTGGCAGTGTTTGATTGGCGAAGGCTTGCGCGGACTTCGCCATCGGCACGACTCGCTCCACAGTCATCGTTTTCACATTCACGACCGTCAGCACGCAATACTGCGCCTTTCCAGCGCCATGGCCGGGCTTGATGTCATTGTCGTGCTCAACGACGAAGGCAAGCTCGCCAACCAAGACGAGGTCCGCATCATGCGCACCCTTCACCTGCGGCGCACTGACTTTGATGAGGGTGGAGAGCACTTCATCGCCAGCGCGTTTTGCATTCCATTCAGCAGGTAAAAGCTTGGGGGGCTCGGCTTGCAACGCGGCAAAGGAAGCGAGCAGCAGGGCGGCGAGGAGAGTAAGGAGCATGAGGGTGGCTTTCATTTCTTTGGTGTGGGTGGTAGTTGTTTGATCCACGCGAGGTTGAAGACGTAGTGGTTCTTGCTGGTGAGTAGCTGGAGGCGTCCGTCGCGGGTCTGCGTGATGGCGAGGTAGCCCTGCGGTTCGGCCATCGTGTCGCTGAGCGTGAAGGTGCCCCGGTTGATGGTGCTCACCTCGCGCGCCGGGCCGCCGGGGGTGATCAGCCGACGGTCCGGCCAAGTCTTGCCCTCGTCATAGGACACAGCGGCAAACAAACCGTAGCCGGTGAACTCCCCATCCACGCTCTTGAATGTCATACCCTTGCGGTTTCCTTTGTAGAAATCGAGAACTTGATCGGTGAACGAACACAGCAGGATGGGACCTTCGCGGAGACGGATCATCGCGGGGCGCTGGACGGAAGTGACAGCCGGAAACTCGCTGGCTGCATAGGTCCAAGTCTCGCCCTGATCGCTGCTGAAACTTAACAAGGCCTTTCCGCCGAACACGGCGACCTGTGCAGGATGTGGCCTGCCGATGGTCATGAGCCTCCCATCGGCAAGTTCCACCACCGGCGCATGAATCCCGGCGTGCCGCCTTCCCTTGCCACCCGGACGAACATCATCATTCGGGTGACGGGCGCCGACCGAAGTCCAGCTCTTGCCGTTGTCGCTGCTCTTGAGCAGCGACACCCCGACATCCTGTGTGATGATGAGCGCTCCTTCCCGGGTGCGGATCATTCCAGCGCCGGTTTCCCCCTGCGGATAGATCGGTTGGGCTTTTGACCAAGTGGCGCCATTGTCGGTGGAGGTGCGGACGATGTTCTCCGAGTGGCCATTGGCTAAATGGTAGATGGTTTGATCTCCATCCCACCACAGCTTGGGGGCGTGGTCGTTGATATCCTGCCCATCCCAGAAGGGAGAAGCCTCCTCCCACTCGCTTTGCCCGAAGCGCAGCCGGCTGGCGGCATTGCACAGTTCCGTGGCCCCTTCCAGCACCGTGGAGAACCAAACGGCAAGCAGGTCCCCGTTGGGACATTCGGTGATTCCCGGGCTATGGTTGTGCGCGGAGAATAGCGGGCCCGCAGATCCTTCCGGGATTTTGACAAAGGGCTTCGGGCCGCTGAAAAACGGCTCGTCCTGCGGCGGCATGACGATCTTGGCCACTTCCTGCTTCACATCCCGCGCGTGCTTCGGTGGTGGCACCTTTGCGAGCAACTCTCCTGTTGGCTCCTCTCCCAAAACCACGCGGAACCCGAAAATGCTCGCGCTGGATTCTGGAATCCATGCCCCGCGGTTCGCGCTGCGCACCAGTCTTGAAAGCATCGAATGCGGCCCGTCGCGGAAGACACGGAAGTCACCGTCGCTGCGACCGCGCGGATCGGTGTGCTCCCTGGCCTCGTAGGGACCATACCAATCACTGCACCATTCGGAGAGGTTGCCATGCATGTCGTAAAGGCCCCAGGCATTCGGCGGACGCTGTGCCACCCGCAGCAAGGGCTGATTTTTCTTCGCTGCCGCCACGACCTCGTCGGAAATCACAAACCCATCCGCCGCCAATTTCAAAGACGCCCCCTCCGCACCAACAGGCAGGTATTCCGGCGCTCCTTTACCGTCCGGAAAGTAATAGTTCCAGGTGAACAGTTTCGGGTATCCAAACCGCGTAAACCACGGCAGAAAACCATCCGGCAGTTTGTCTCCGGTATTGAAAACCGTCGTCGTCCCGGCACGGCAGGCATACTCCCACTCCGCCTCGGTCGGCAGGCGGTAGGTGTTGCCTTCCTTTTGCGAGAGCCATTGGCAAAACTCGACCGCTTTGTGCCAACTGATCCCGTTGGCCGCCTCGTCCGGCAAGCCCTTGCCTTGGCGATACTCGGGATCGAATTGCCGGTATTGTTCGATGGTGACCTCGGTGGCGCCGATGAGGAAAGGTTTAGAGATCTTTACCTGATGCACGGGCTTCTCATCCCAGTCCGCCCGATCCGACTCCTCGGGATGTTTTTCCATATCATAGTCTGTCTGCGGCCCGTCCTGGCCCATCGTGAAAGTGCCGGGCTGAATGGGCATGAGCTTCATGCCGATGGAGTTGGTGACCGGCTCGGCGGCGTGCAGTGAGGTGATAAGACAAAAAAATGTGAGACAGAAAAATGGTGTTCGAGTCTGCATATTTTTGTCTGCGATCTTTTTGTCGTTGGGTTTCATCATCCGTGTATTCAGTGTGTTCCGTGGGCCGTCACTTCTTCGGTGCGGGTGCCCGGGCTTTGATCCAGGCGAGATTGAAGGCGTAGTGGTTCCGGCTGGTGACGAGCTGGATGTTTCCATCGCGGCTCTGTGTGGCGGTGAGGTAGCTGACGGGTTCGGCGAGCGTGTCGCTGATGAGGAAGGGCGTTCGTTCCTTTGAGATCCACTTCCGCTCCGGTCCACCGGGTGTGATGAGTCGTCGGTCGGGCCAGGTCTTGCCCTCATCGTAACTGACGGCGGCAAAGAGGCCGTAGCCGGTGTAGTCGCCGATGGTGGATTTGAAGACGAGGCCTTTGCGACTCTTCCAGTTCCGCCACTGGTCGGTGAAGGAGCAGAGCAGAAGCGGACCTTCTTTGAGACGCAGCAAAACGTGCTTCTGCGAGTTGCTCACGACGGGGAACTCGCTCATGCCCCACTGCCATGTCTTGCCACGATCATTCGAATAACTCGCGGGCATGCGGTTCTCGAACCGCGCCTGCTCTTTCTCGCCGTCAAGCCGTCCGAAGGCCATCCAGCGCCCAACGGCAAGTTCCACCATGCTGGGGTGGACGCCGGCGATGAAAGTTCCGCTGTTGCCGGGCCTGACGTCATCGCTGCCACGAATCCTGCGACCGTGCTGCTGCCAGCTCTTGCCACCGTCCTCGCTGACCATGACTTCAAAGAGGTCATACGGGATCGCCAGAACGCCGTCTTTGGTGCGCATCAACTGATTGGCCTAGTCTCCGGCGGCACGGAAGAACTCCGGCTTCGACCAGGTGGCTCCGTTGTCAGTGGAGTGACGCAGGCTCTGACACCCGGACTTATAATACACGTCGTCGAGGTGATAGAGGGTCTTGTCTCCGTCCCACCAGATCTGCGGCGCTCCGTCCAGCACATCAGCCGCATCATAGAAGGGCGAGGCGGGTTCCCATTCCTTCGCACCGAAGCGCAGTCGTGACGCTGCATGCGAGCAGGTGAGGTCCGTTTCGGCGGGAGTCGAAACCCATGCCGCAAGCAGGTCACCATTCGGGCATTCGGTGATCGTCATGGAATGATTCTCACTGCAATACACCGGCCCGACTGCATCATCCGCGACATGCACCAGTAGCTTCGGTCCCGCAAAGAACGGCACATTGGCGGGCTGCGGCACGATGCGCGGCACAGTCTGGCTAACGTTTTGCGCATTCAACGGCGGCGGTGCTTTGGGTAGCATCGTTCCCTTTGGAAGCTCACCCTGCACGACGCGAAACCCCATGCGATCAAACGCATCGTATGGCACGCGTGAGCCCCGGTTCGCCGAGCGCAGGAAGCGGATGAGCGAGGAATGAAATCCACCCCGGAACACGCGAAAGTCGCCATCCACACGCCCGAGCGGGTCTGTTTGCGCGCCGCTCTCATACGGCCCATACCAGTCGCTGCACCATTCGGCCAGGTTGCCGTGCATGTCGTGCAGGCCCCAGGCGTTCGGCGTCTTTTCCGCCACGCGCAATGAACCCGCCGCATCATGTCTGGCGTTCTCTGGAGTCCATGAGCCGCCGACAAGTTCGCCATACTTCAAACCGGCCATCGCTTTCTCTCCCACCTTCCGCCAATCATACTCCTGTGGCATCGGCCCGGGCGGAAAATAGGCGACGCGAAGATTCTCATCGCCAAACCACTTCTGGTGAGCATCGGGCAAGGTGTCGCCCGTGTTGAAAAGCGTCGTCGTTCCCGCACGGCACGCATACTCCCACTCCGCCTCAGTCGGCAGGCGATACGTTTTGCCTTCCTTCTTCGAGAGCCATTCGCAAAACGCCACCGCCTTATCCCAAGTCACACCACTGGCCGCATCATCATCCGCAGGCTTCGATTTCGCATCACTCGTTTTGATGCCGGGATCAAACTGCCGATACTGCGACACCGTGACCTCGGTGACACCCATGAGGAACGACTGTGTGATGGTGACCTTGTGTGCGGGCTTCTCGTCGAAGTCGATTCGATCGAAGTCCTTATACATCTCCCCGAGCCGCTTCTGGCCCATGTAATCCTCCATCGGCGGCCCGTCCTGGCCCATCGTGAATGTGCCGGGCTGGATGGGCATGAGCTTCATGCCGATGGAGTTGGTGATCGGCTCGGCGGCGTGCAGTGAGGTGATAAGACAAAAAAATGTGAGACAGAAAAATGGTGTTCGAGTCTGCCTATTTTTGTCTGCGATCTTTTTGTCGTCTCGATGGGTGAGTGTGTGTTTCATGGCAGATCGCATCACGGTTGGAACTCGATCCAGTTCAGGCCGAGTTCGGTGTTTTTGTCGGCGCAGCGGGCGACGACGCAGACGTCGGTGAGGCCGTTGGCGTTCGTGAGCGTGGCGGGGATGGAGAGGAACTCGCCTGAGTCGGCTTGACCGGAGGGCTTCACTTCGACACTGGCGAGCACGGGGCCGGTGGGTGAGCCGCTGCGGAGTTCGAGGGTGCCGCCTTTGGTGTCGAAGCAGCCGGCGCGGACGGTGATGCGCGAAATGCCGGTGAGGTTCAGGTCGCGCCAGAGGATGTGGGTGCCGTCTTTGAAGTGGCCGACGATGGCCTTCTCCCCGTAGGCGTGCTCGACATAGGCCATGCCATGGTTCTCATCATAGAGCGCGGCTTTTTTGCGGCGGGAGTGCAGCACCACCGTTCCTTCACCACGCAGGCGCGGCAGGGTGGCTTGCTTGCCATCATCGGTGTAAACGGCGGTAAGGATGAGCACGCCTTCGTCCACGCGTGTGCCTTTCTCGGGCTTCTTCGGCGCGGTGAAGGTGCCGCTGGCTCCGGACTGCGGCGGGCTGGCGGGATCGTCCTTGAGCGAGAGCACCCAGGCGACCATGCGGCGGAGTTGCTCAATGCTGTGCTGCGGATGTGGCGGCATGGGAAGCTGCCCCCACACGCCGGTGCCACCGCTGAGGACTTTCTGCGCGAGCCGTTCGGCAGCAGCGGGGTCGTCTTTGTATTTCAAGGCGACGGTTTTGTAAGGCGGACCGGCCGATGGCGTGTCGGCCATGTGGCAGGCAAAGCAGGTGCTGGCACGCATCATCGCGAGTCCGGGATCAAGCACATCCTTGTCGCCCTCGCTGGCAAAACGGCGACCACGAAACTCGCCCTGCACGGTGGCGAGATTGGTCTGCACCGCGTCGCCATCGGTTTCGGTGACGGACACCTGGTAAGGAATCTTGGAATCCCAATCAAAGAACGAGCCATGCGCGGGCGACTCGAAGCGCACGAGGGGCCGACCATTGTCGACGTGAATCATCTCCTTCGCCATGCTCTTCGCGCCGCTGCTGTCGAGCGCGGTCATGCTGACTTCATAGCTGCCGGGTTGAGCAAAAGTGTGCGCAAACTTCGCTCCGCCGCCGGTCTGTTCTTTGCCCGCGATGCTCCAGATGAACTTCAGCGCATCGCCATCGGGATCGGTGGAGGTGGAAGCATCAAAGGTAAGCGCGAGCGGTTGTTTGCCCGCAGTTTCACTCTCGCTGATCCGTGCCACTGGCGCACGATTGCCGCGACGATACACGACTCGCACGATGCGGCTGTCATTGTTCTCCCACCACTGGTCGCCATACTCGATCATGTAAAGCGCACCATCGGAACCGATCTTCATGTCGATGGGGCGGCGCAGATTCCAGGACGGCACGAAGGGCTCGATCTCCGGCCCTGGGGTGCCGAGCTTCACGGTCTGAATCCAGTTGCGCATCCACTCGTAGATGAAGAGGCGGCCATCAAGCGCTTCGGGAAGCTTGATGGGTGAAGGATTCGCCGCGTCGTAGCGATACACCGGCCCAACCATGATCGAGCGTCCTCCGCTGCCGACCGTGGGAAAGTCCTTCGAAGGCAAGCTCGAATACCAGATGAGCGCGGGTCTGGCCGGTGGCAGTTTTTGGATGCCCGTGTTGCGCGGCGATAGATTCTCCGGCGACTGCGGGTCGTAGCGTTTGCCCTCCTTGTTTGCGGCGAAATCATAGAGTGGCAGCGCTTCATTCGGCCCGACAAAGAGCGGCCAGCCAAAGTTCCCAGCGGTCTGCGTGGCATTGAGTTCCTCGTAGCCATCCGGCTTCACGCCGAGCGAGGGCATGATGTTCGGGCCGACATCAGCGAAGTAAAGCGTGCTAGTCTTGTCATCCACAGAGAGGCGGAAGGGATTGCGCACGCCCATGGCGAAGACCTCCGGCCTGCCGTCCTTGCCATCGGCAAAGAGATTGCCCTCGGGGATGGAGTAGCCGCCCTCCGGCTTCGGATGAATGCGCAGCACCTTGCCGCGCAGGTCGCGCGAGTTGGCGGCGGAGCGGAAGGCGTCCCAGTTTTTGCGATCCGGCCGCGTGTCCTGAGGCAAGCCCGGATCATAGTGACAGTTGTCGCCATTGCCGATGTAGAGATCGCCTTTTCCATCCATCCACATCGCGCCGCCCATGTGGAAGACATGCTCGGTATCATAAGGCCATGAAAGCAGTTCCAACTCCGATTCCGCCGCCATCCTGCCGTCCTTCACCGTGAAGCGGCTCACCCGCACGGTGCCGAGTTTCGCCATCGGTGCGAACAAGGCATACACATGCCCGCTCTGCTCAAAATCCCGCGCTACCGCCATGCCGAGCAGTCCGATCTCGCCCTTCGCATACGTCGGCACCGTGCCCAGAATGCTCACGCCGCCTGACTTTGCGTCCCAACGTTTAATCGTGCCCCAGAACTCGGCAAAGATGACATCGCCACCGGGCAGCACTTCCATCTGGATCGCATCACGCGCCGCCGGAACGAGGATTTCTTTTTCATAGCGGTTCGGATCAACCGGCTCGGCGGCGTGGAGTGTGACGATGAGAAGACAAAAAGATGTGAGACAGAAAAATGGATTTCTGTTCTTCATCTTTTTGTCTCCTATCTTTTTGTCGTGACTCAGGGCGAGGTCGTTGTGGTTCATGGCTGTGGTGAGTTGGAAGGAATGCTGAACTTCTCTCCTGGATCGAGAAGCTGGATGATGTGTCTCACCTCGTAGGGGCGGGTGACGAGTCCGGTGGCTCTGGCGCTGTGCCATTGCATCATGCAGACGTGGTTGGAGGTGCCGAGGATGACGGGTGCGCCTTCGGCTTCGTTGAGGAAGGCGGATTTGTCGGCGAGGATCTGCTGTGCGTTCTCGGGCTTCTGGATGTTGTAAACGCCACCGGAGCCGCAGCAATCTTTGGCCTTGGGCGCGAGTTCCCAGCGGTAGCCAGTGGCATCGAGCACATTCGCGGGAATGCCTGCGGCCTTCTGTCCATGCACGAGATGGCAGGGCAGATCGACATAGACTCGCGTGCCGTCATCGCGGGAACGCTGACGGCGCACGGGGCTGAGTTCACCGAGGAAGCCGAGCACATCACGCACGGGTTTGCCGGGCTGCAAGGTCTTGCCCAAAGCGTAACCGCAGCCGGACGAGTTGCTGACGATGGCCTCGACATCGAGCGGGCCAAACGCTCGCCGGTTCTGATCGCGAAGGGCTTCGACACCATCAAGTCCAGTGTGCTCCTGGAACGCGCCGCAGCAGCCTTGACCGTCAGGGATGATGACTTGTACGTTGTTTTCAATGAGCACGCGCACCGTGGCGAAGTTGATTTCTCGGAACATGGCTTCCATCAAACAACCGGTGAGAAAGGCCGCACGCGGTCCGGTGGGACGATGTCGTTGCATGAGTTCGTTTGCATACGCAGCGGTGCTTTTCAGAGCCGCCGGACGGCCAGGGAAAAGAAAGCGATGAAGGCTGAGCCCCGCGCTTCGCAGGAGCCGCGCGGGCAGCATGGCGAGATTGAACAGCATCGGCCGGGTGACCGCTGCGGCTGCCAATCGGAGCGCGAGCTTTGGTTTGAAGCGATGCGAGGCGACGTGCTCATGACGAACATGCTCGAAGATCTCACCATAAGGCACTGTCGCCGGGCAGGCAGTTTCACAGGCGAGACAACCGACACATTCGGCGGTGTAACAGTCTGTCCATTTATCCTGAGGCAGTCGGCCAGCCGCTTCCTCACTCCACAGACGCAATCGCCCACGCGGTGAGTTATTTTCATCGCCGGTGAGCTTGTAAGTTGGGCACACGGCAAGGCAGAAGCCGCAGTGGGTGCAATTGGAGAAGTAGTCTGGAGGCATTGCTTCAGTGCTCATGAATGGCTTCCTCCAGCGTGTTGAGCCACGCAGACTCGGTGATGGTCGGTGGTGTAGCTGGCAGCCAGCGCGAGTGCCAGTCGCCGCCGAGAGTGTGGAGTTCTGCTGTGTAAGGTTGGACGAGAGCTTGCGTGCGTTCGGTGAAGTCATCGCTCTCGTTCATGTAGACGTGGACAACACCGCTGTAGCAAAGCGCCACACAACGCCGCGCAGCGTGCGCAAGTTCCGCAGCAAGACCAATAACTCGATCAGACGTCGTCTTGATCACGAGATCGGGAAGGCCATCGAGAGGCGGAGGCGCGTTGTTTTGCAGCGTAAGCTGAGTGCTTGTCGATGCCGCGATCTGTTCGAGCTGCTTGGTAAAGATCGATGCTTCCTCGGGCACACAATGGATCATCACACGCACGAACGATGCCCTGCCTTCCGTGACGTAATCCACCGCATCCCACCAGTGCATCCAGCCGCTGTGAAGTAGTTTTGATACACAGGAGCGCAAAGCCTTGGTGTCTCCATCGAAGCGGGCGATAGCCGTGAATCCACAATCAGGTCGCAACCTCAAAACGTAGTCCACAGGCTCACCGTAGCGTGAACCGCTATGCAGCAGGAAGCGGAGCCAATCATAGCCGGTCGTGGTTTTGACCACACGCTCGCCGATGCGCGCGATGCGTCCGCTCGGCAACCGCCAATTCATGCCAAGGATGTTATCGCAATACGGCCCAAAGCGGCACGACGCTGGCGCATGAGTAGTGGCAGCGATTTGTTCGCGCAATGTCTTCGCTTCATCCAAGAGAAGCGGAAAGCGAAGGCGATGCGCGCGAGCTTGCGAGACAATGTCAGCCGCTGTTGCGTTCGCGGGCAGGCAGAGCGTTCCATCCACTTCATCCAGGAAGGGAACAAAGAGCCGCTCGTTCTGCATGGGAGGGAAGACGTTCATGCGATAAAGCGGCGATTGTCGAAGACCTTGAGCGGATTCATTTGATGTGCGGGATTGAAGGCGGCAGGCACGGAGAGTTGGAGACGCATGGAGTCCGGCCCAAAGACCAGCGGCATGTAAGCGGACTTGTCATTGCCGATGCCGTGCTCACCGCTGAGCGTGCCGCCGACGTCGATGACGCGCTGCATGAGTCGCTTGCTGATGAGTTCCACCTTCTCCA
>JAIXYN010000049.1 GCA_027490195.1 Verrucomicrobiaceae bacterium
GCCCGACTGCGAAGACGTTCGTACGCCCCAGCACCCACGGTGCGCTCAAGGCTGCCCGAACGCTCGCAGGCCCAAGACGTTTGCCTCACGCTCATGGACGGAC
Source organism: Verrucomicrobiaceae bacterium (assembly GCA_027490195.1). Lineage (GTDB taxonomy): Bacteria > Verrucomicrobiota > Verrucomicrobiia > Verrucomicrobiales > Verrucomicrobiaceae > Prosthecobacter. Next base: position 104 of record JAIXYN010000049.1, read on the forward strand.
GGGCTGTCGCCACGTCCATCCTACGTCCAGCATGAAGCGCCGGGCCTGATGCTCTGCTTGGAAAACAGGCCTCTTCCTTCAGACTCATTTTCAACTGTCCTGGGTATAATAATTCGCGGATATTCGCGTCCATTCGCGTTGGCGATTTTGGAAGCCTTCACCAACACCCGCAAAGAAGCCCGCAGCGACGACTGATCCCTCCCGCCCCCCGAATTGACCCAGCGTCATTCCTAATAATTCGCGGATATTCGCGTCCATTCGCGTTGGCGATTTTGGAAACCTTCACCAACACCCGCAAAGAAGCCCGCGGCGACGACTCATCCACCTCATACCAGAAACAGTTGAAAAGAGGTCTGCGCGGCCGAGCCAGCCTGCCGTACTGGGAGCGCCGGTTTTTAACCGGCTCTGGATGCCGTCCCGCTTGCAGGTGAGCACCGCACTTCTCACCAAAGCCCCATTTTCAAAGGATCGTGGCGTCACACCTCCGTCCCGTAGCGCAAGCGTCCCGCTTGCATCAGAGGTAGCGCAAGCGTCCCGCTTGCATCCGGTCTGGTAGCGCCCCGCTGCGTCCGTGCCCAAACTTCGGGTCTACCGCGTCGCAGCCGCCAAAAAAAGTGCGCCGTCCTTGCACCGTGGAAAGCCAGCCCCGCAGAAGCCTTCAGCAGCACCCGCAAAGAGCCACCAGCGGCGACTGGCCCACCTATCGAGATTGGCGTAATCGACTGAGACTCGCTCCTCTCTTGAAGGCCAACGGCCTTCCGTCATTCAGCCCAGGAGTGCCGAGCCTCAGCGAGCGCTCCCCTGGGTGACCAGCCAACCAATCCGGGCAGCAAACCCAGCGCCCTCGTCACACACCGCGCCCTCCAGCAGTTGGCCCTTCGTAGCTTTAGCGAAGAATGGGCGTCTCCCCGCCACGCCGCCCCCGCCCTCACCCCTCCTTGCCACCCACCGGCAGCAGCGGCAGCCCCAGCTCCTTCAAAAACCCATTGTGCTTCATCGTTACCTCCCGGATCCCGCATCACGTCCCACTCGTTGAGCAGGGTGTCGCCGTGGAAGATCTCGAACTCCGTGTCCTTCACCCCGTGCAGCAGCATGGTAAAGCCATTTTGGGCTTTTTAGAGCGCAAGCCGCTGGTCAATGAGCATGGCAATCTCGATTGCGGAGCGGGTGCCTATCGAAACATAACCGTCACCGCTAAGGATGCCTATGTCAGGGATTGCGCCAATGGGATCAAAGCTAAAGAACATAATTCTAGCGTGGTCTTCAGTAGCAATTAGCTGGCGAATGAATCTCCACTCAAGATTACAGAACCGCTTCCGCGCATAGTCAGAACAAAGGAAAATGCAGATCAGGTCTGAACTGGTGCGATACAAATTTGGGAGATACACATCCAAGTCTGGACGAGCGAACTCCGCCTCATGGAAACGGTCATAGAGGATCTTGTCTCTGCCATGAACGCATTCGAGCAACGCTGCCACCTTCTCGATGTAGCTTCTCTGTTCCCCTGGAAATGATAGCGCTACACGGAATCTACGTTGGGGGACTGCGTTCGCTGCTATTGGGTTGGGAATGGTAGGATTCGGACGTGGCTGTTGGCCTTGATTGTTATCCGCCGCAGGTGTGATGTGACTGGGCGAACCGTGTGACAATCCTGAGTAAAGTGGGCATTCGATATAGTGCTGGGGGACCACTGAGCACCAAGTCCAGCGGGGATCATCATACGGTGCACCTTCCTTCGCCAATTGGGCAGCAGCGATGTCACGGTCAATTTCTCCCACATGCCTACCCAAGTAAGTCGCAAATAGCTTAAAAGTGTCATAGGCGACTTCAGGGCAGAAGTTGTGATACCCGTTTGGTACATCGTTACCCCCAGATATACCCGTCTCTTGTTCGCCCGTTACCGGCCAAAGCGGATGTTTCTTCCAGCGTCCGAGCAGTTCATCATCCACCTCCTTCTTGATGGGAGAGCACCCAGCGCTGCCAAGTAATGAGAGACTCTGGTAATACCGTGGACAAGCGTGGACGGATGCAAATGGGCACCGAGGCGACTTCAAACCCAGCCGTGTGCCCTCGGCAAGATACCATGCAAAATTAGGAACGACTTGGTTCATTCGGGGCTGGCAGGTGAAGCCGTGTGGTTACAGCGTTTCAAACAAAGCCTCCAAATCCGCAGGCGCTCCCATCTTCCTCGCCTTCTCGCGGACTTGGTGATCGGCAACGTCGATGACTTGCAAGGCATCGCCGACCTTCCGGCCAACCATGAGCCTTCCGAAGGTGACTTCATGTTCGTCAGCAAACTTCGCGAGCCCTTTGACTTTGGCCCAAGTATCGAGACGACTGTCATCGTGCGGCTCCAAAATATCCACCACAAAACCTTTGCCCTTCCTTCGCACAATCACGAAGTCCGGGTAAAACGGTTTTTCTCCGCCCTTTTCATAAGGCACACAAAAAGCCCATTCGCGGCGCGGCAGATTTCGTAGCCAGCACACAAAATCGCTTTGCTCCTGAGTCCACTTCATAAACGCCTTTTCCCAACCGTTCAAATCGGCGGAAAACTCGCCGTTTTCTGTGGCAAACAAATGGTTCTTCCAAACATGTTTGCCCTGCTTCTCCACGATGCGCTCCGGTAGTTCCCATTCGTGTTCGACGGCCTTGCCACTCGCGAGCACGAGCTTTTGGAACCGAGCCTTGTCAGCAGCTGGCAGCTTGGCGATTTCACCTTTGTGAGCATCCCACAGTTTTTTGAACTCAGCACCAGCCAGCTTCTCCAGCGCGGGCAAGGTCTCTGCCTGCCGCATGATGGCGAACAACTCCAGCTTCGTGTCTGACGGCTTTCCCTTGTCCTGGAAGCGCTTCCAGTAGGTTCGATGGAGCCCCTCACCAGCTGCGAGCGTCCGACCGGACTCTTCATAAAGCTGGTCGATGTTTTCCTCTGAGAGCAGCATCCGTGTGGTTTTGCGCCCCGTCACGTTCATCGCACCGATGGCGACTGATGTCACATCGACTTCGATTTCACCTCCTTCGCGTATCACGTTGCCCCAATCTTTGACCTTCGTGGTGTAGCCTTCGGCTAGGTTCTTGAGTTTGTCAGTGAGTTTGAAACGCAGTTGTTCGTCTGCGTTCTCTTCGATTCCCTCTTGCATGAGCATCCCGGAAAGACGTAGCGCACGTTTCAGGTCCGTCATCTTTGGAGCACGATCCACGCTGTAGGTCTTTAAAGTTGCCAGATGTTCGAAGACTTCGGCAAACGCGGGGTTGCGCGCATACTCCACGGCTTGGGTCGTGACGTTACTTGGAGAACCCTCGTGTGCTTCGGGGTTACGGAGCGCGTTGAGCACGTTTTCAAGGTTTGCCGTGTCATAGTGCGGCAGGAACAGCTCCACTACGTTCAGCGCCTCATCGCTCTCAATACGCCGCGCCAGTGGCGTGCGAATCATCCGGCCCACAAGCTGGGCGATAGTCGTGGCGTCCACGGAACGCCGGAAACTCATCATCACTTCGGCACGGGGGCAGTCCCAACCGGTCGTCAGAGCCGTCTTGAAGAGCACCACCTTCACGTCGGGGCTGTCTTGGATGCGGGATGCATCCATTCGGCGAATGATGCAGCCGCCGTATTGAATCTCCTCTTTGTCTTGGAAGCAGTGGACGATCTCATTCACCGCTAGAGCGCCGATCTCCCGTTGAATCACCGTCACCACATCATGCAACGGCGTCGCCGTAAGGTTATCGCCATGTCCATCCTGCACCTGCACCACCAGCACAGGCTTCACGATCTCTTTTTCCTTCTCTTTTATGCAATAGCCGTCCCAGCGTTCCCGGAAGTGTTTCCATCGAGCTGCTGCATGTTGCAGGTGCGTGAGGTCGCTATGCACCGTCTCCTGTTGGTTCGTTGTGACCACGATCAAGTCCTTGAGCAGCCCGCTTTGCCGAACCATCTCCGGCGTTATATTGGCGGGGCGTTGCGTCCGAGTCGTATTGCCGAGCAGTTCGGTGAACCTCTGCGGCGTGGCGCTCATGCCGAGCACCAGCGGCACGGCAGGCAGGCCATCCACCTCCGAACCGGTGATAAACTTCTGCATCGTCGGTTTCCGCGCCCGCTCACTCACCCCTGCTCCGCGATGCGCCTCGTCGATGATCAAAATGAAATCCTCCGGCCCTGCCGCGATGGTGTTCGTCACCGTCTGCCAGAAGGTGAAGGTCTTCTTGTCACCGCCCTTGGTCAGCAGCTTATCCTTTCCAAGCAGTTGCGTGTTGATGAAATACACATGGCCCGGTGCCAGCCGCTCCTCGTCGAAGCTCTCGCTGTCCACGGTCACCAGTCGGTGAAAAGGCACATGGTCGCACGCTGCCATTAGCTTGCCCTTGCTTTGCTGATTCAGTTCCGGCGAGTCTGATAGCCAGAGGAAAGTCGTGTTGGGCCGAGCCGCAATGCCGTCCGCGCCACCGAAGGTCCAGTCAATCACCGCCGCTACGGTGATTGTCTTGCCTGAGCCGGTCGGCGCGCTGAGCACCACCGCTTGCAGCTTGCCCTTGCTAGCCGCCACCCGCGCCTCGTCGAGTTCATCGAGAATGTTGCGGGCGGATGTAGTTTGAAAGTCTTTGAGTTCGAACTTCATAGGAAAGGTGGATTAGCCGTTCAGCGCGTCCTGCGTGTTGATGCGGAAGTTCTCCAGATAGCTCTTATATAGCTGAACACATTCATACTTGCGGCCCAGGGTCCGTCGCATCTGGCCGAAGTTCTCCTCACTGTCCGTGATGATGAACACCCATTCGATGTCCTTCCGTTCGGCGAGCTTCTCGCGGAATGCACGGAACTGCTTTTCCTGAATCAGCACCGCAAAAGGCGAGTGCTTCGGGATGAACCATGGCGTCGTGCCTTTCGAATCCTCACGCTCGCCGCAGCACCCTGCCATCATCCACAAGATCGGCACGATTGCCTTGAAGGCGTCTCCACGAGCAACTTCGTCAGGGTCGAGGAAATCGAGCGAAAAGAATTCGACGTTCTCCTCCAAGCCATCGGCTATCGGAGATTCGTCGTTAAACTTGTAGTCACCGCTGATAGCGTCGCCTTCAGGGGTCTTGCCAGTAATCGCAGCAATAATTCGCGGGCGGGTAACTTGTTCAAAGATTCCAAGTGAATCCCACTCAGGATCGCCGGGTTCAAAGCCTTTTTGCCGCAGCGACACCGCTTCGTCACTTGATACTTCATTATTGGTAATCAGGAGTGACCGCCGAGTTCCGCCATCTTGTTTGTTTAACCGGGCCACAGCATGAGTAGTGGTTCCAGACCCGCCAAAAAAATCTAAAACAAGGGCGTTCGATTTACGCTGAATAAAGAACCTTAGCGCATCTTCCACAGCGTAAAGGCTCTTTGGAAATGGAAACTTTCTTCCCGGTATAAGTCTTTGCAGTAGGCTTGTCCCATGGCTCCCTGCATCGTGTGCAACTTGATTCCAAACACTGCGAGGCGCTGCGGATTTAGCCCCGTCCGCAAATTCGATGAGTAGTTCATTCGCCGGTCCTCGTCCTGTGACGACAATTTCTCCCTTTTCGATTTTCTCGAAAGCTCCAGTCGAAAGGTAATAGAACGGAAACGAATTCTTCGCGGGGTTAACACGACCCGTCTTGAAACCACCCTTGGCGTGAATTGCTCGAAGGGTCTCCGGAACAGTGGACCAACTATATTCATGTCCGTCTTTGTTGGGTGGCCAAATTGCGATTGTCCCCTGTGGAACTTTCACTGTCGATTCATCAACGTCCTTCCCAATCGCATCGCCAATCGAGTGAAAGCTAAAATCACTTTTCCTCAAAAAGATCGGATACCACGAACCAGGGTTGTTCGACCGCAAGCCCTTCCGCCCTGTCCTTGCCAAGCCGCGCCAACGCACATCGGTCTCTATTGCATAATCACGCTCTGTTAGCATGTCGCTGCCAGTCGATTGGAGTTTTGCAGCTCCGATAAAAACAAAGAAGAGATATTCCTCCACTCTGGAGAACTCATTGTATCGAGCTGTGCCTTTGGGGTTAATCACCGTCGTTACCATTTGAACTGTGCAGCCCGGAAACAATTGTTCTAACAGAAGGGCCAGCCGCTGGAATTCCTTCTCGTCAATTGTGACGATCAGCACTGAGTCTGTGGGATTCAGGAGGCGCTTCGCCAATTTCAGGCGCTTCTGCAACATCGAGAGCCATTTGCTATGTTGCCAAGGATCGTTCTTATCGACGTAATCATTGTTGTATTTCCAGTCGCGAGCCCCGGAGTTGTAAGGCGGGTCAATGTAGATTGCGTCCACCTTTCCCTCGTAGGCATAAAGGAGGAGTTGGAGAGCGTGGAAGTTGTCTGCATTAATCACCATGTGCCAGGGCTTGTCCGGTCCGCCTCGCGCCACACGGTCCACAGGCACCAGCACAGGATAGATGGGGTCACCAAAACTGCGCACCACGACCAGCTCCGCCACAGACACCTCAATGCCCGTCTCCGAAGGAAGTGGATAACCCTCGACGGCTCTTTCCAGCGTGGCGATGCCCTTGCGGATGGTCTTCACGCGCCACAGCTCATTACCGGTCTCGCACTTCTTGGCAACCAACTCGCCTTCCTTCACAGGCAGCTTCGGCAGCCGCACCGTCTCCGGCAGATGCTCCTCAAACACGAGGCCGAACTTCTTGTTCTTCTTCAATTCGCGCACCTCCGCCCCGATGGCCTTCTTCAGCCGCTCGTCCGGGATTTGTGCAATAAGGTCTTCAATTTTAGCCATGTTAAGCAGCCAGTGTGAGTGATAATTCGTTTTCCCGCGACAAGAACCGCAAAGCATTGTTGTTGGCGAAGTAGAAAGTCTTGTCGCGATTGCTGACAATGAAGAGCTGGAGGAAGCAGAGGAGGGTCTTGGTGTAGCCGTTGCCGGGGTCGTTCTTGTCTTCGACGATCTGCTCCATGGCCCGGCGCGGATTCACGCCGTGGGTCTTCAGCTCGATCTGGGTGACGGGCACGCCATTGATGAGGATGATCACATCGTAACGATGGTGGCTGTTGTCCGTGTTGATGCGAAGCTGGTTGATGACCTCGAAGTGGTTTTTGCACCAGTCCTTGAGATTCACCAGGGAGTAGTTCAACGGCGTGCCGTCGTCGCGGGTGAAGCTGTTGATGCTGCGCAGGGTCTTGGACGCGGTGAAGACATCGGCAGCGACGGTCTCATCCAGCAGGCGCGCGAATTCAGCATCCGTGAGGCGGACGCGGTTCAACGCCTCGAACTTCTCGCGGAAGTTCTGCTCCAGCGTGGCGCAGTTGGTAATGTCGCGGCGGTATTCGTATTTGAGGCTTTGCAGCTTCCCAATGAATCCGTCCTCGATGCTATCCTCCCGGACAATCGAAGGCCGGGGGTCTGAAACGACCTGGTAAATGACGTCAGAGGGCATGAACAAAGGGAAAGTCAGATTTCAAGAATGCGTTGCGAACCATGAAGCAGGGATTTCTTATCCAAGCCGGGAAGCCTTCCCATGGCAAGGACCGAAGACTCTTTCGATAAAACTTTGCCGTGTCTCCGCACCACCGCCAACGCCCCCACTGCCCCCTCCTCAGCAGCCACTTCCGCGTCCTCCCAATCTCCGCGTTCTCCGAATCTCAGCGGTGCAAAAATCCTCCGCCTCTCTTTCCAGTCAGTCTCTCACGGGCCGCTACCGCTCAGAGCCAGCGCAAACTCAGCATCCCTGCCCCATTCTGAACTCCGCCATGAGTGTTTTATCAGAGTACGATGAGTGGTTCAAAACTCCGGTCATACCGACGCCCAAGCAATGAAAGCCCCTCCTCGCCCCCCTGCAATTCAGGCACTCATCCTCACCCCTCTTTCGCTTCCCCCTCTCAACCATCGCCAACAACCACCAACCAGCCCCTCTCCGGTAATCTGACAGTCCCCCTGTCTGATTGTCTGATTGTCTGATTGTCCACCAGTCCCCCTCTCCCCATCTGATTGTCTCATTGTCCACCAGTCCCCACGCCATCCATCTGAAACTCCGGACAAACAACCGCAAACCATCGCCAACAACCGCAAACCACTGCCAACCTCTGCCAACTCCCCCTCCGCGCCCTTCCAGCCTCAGCCGTGCAAATCCCGGCCATTCACGCTGCCAAAACATAGAGACGCCGGGCATTTGGTACCCAAAGGGTACAACGAAGGACGGGTAGAATGATGACGGGTAAAATAATTCGGATCAGACAGATCCAGAAGCCATCATTTCACCCCCCATCATTTTACCTTGGCATCCCTCGCCCGTCCCGCAATCCCGCCAGTCCAACTCTCCGCTCGGCTCCATAAGTCATCTCTCCGGTGCCCCTCTCCGGCTTCCTTAACAACCGCCAACCACCGCCAACCACCGTCAACCACCGCCAACCACCGCCAACCACCGTCAACCACCGTCAACCACCGTCAACCACCGTCAACCACCGTCAACCACCGTCAACTCCCCTCTCCCCATCTGATTGTCTCCCCATCTGATTGTCTCATTGTCTCATTGTCTCATTGTCCGACAGTCTCATGGTCCAACAGTCTCCCCATCCATCTCCGGCATGCCTAGGTGCCAGTCAGAGGTTCAACCCTCCGGCCATTCCCTTGCTCCTTCATTCCCTTGCCCAAAACAGCGCCCCCGCCAACCACCGCAAACTCCCTTCTACCGCTTCGGTTCCCCAGCAGGAGGAGCAGGCTTGTCCTGCTCCGGCGGCGGACGGCGGAAACCATCCTTAGGCTCCCCTCCCCGCTCGCGAAACTTCATAAACTCTTGCCCTGCCGCCTCACGGTAGATCTCACGGAACCGTTTGAAGGCCTCGATGCGCTCTCCCGGAGGAAGCGCATCCAATTTCGTCAGCGCCTCTTGGACCCGCGGCAACTGCAAAAGACGCTCATGAAAGCCCCTCGTCTCATCCCGACGCTCAGGCCTAGAGATGGACTGCAGCTCCGCGCCGAGACGAATGGCCGCCATGTGCGCAAAATTGGGTGAATCCGGCTTCGGCATTTCCGGCATACCGCGCTGATCCATCGGGAACTGCGGTTTGATCTTCTCCAAAATGCCCACGACTTCAGGATCGATTTCCTTCAGCGCACCGTGCAGCATGTTGCGCATCTCCTCATTCGCACGCAGCGCCTTGTCCCGCGCCTCAATCACCTCAGGACGCTGCCAGGCTTTTTCAAACGCCGCACGCACCTTCTGCTTCTCGACTTCAGAGAGCTTTTCAAACCCGTCAAACCCACGCGGTCTGCCCATGCCCGGAGGTCCATAACGATCACCGTCACGATGCAACGGCGGTCCATCGCCAGGTTTAGGCGGAGGTGGCATCGGTTTGTCACCTGCGGACTGAGCAAGGGCAGCCGTGGCAAAGGTCAATAGGAGAGCCAAAGGACGCATAGAGGACATTTTCCGCCGCTGCGCTCCATTGGCAACCTGATAGCTGGTCTCAGTATTCATTGAGGCTAATAACCCGCCTGCCTTCCAAAAGTTGCACTCACTTGAGACGCTCCAATTTCAGCAAGGGGGCCGCTTGGGAAGCAAACTGCGCCACATAAAGGTTTCCCTCGGCATCCACCGCCACGCCATGCGGATGAATGAACGTCTTCCCATCACTCCTCATCGGCTGCAGCACCCCATCCTGATACACCGCCGCCGGAGCCCCAATGTTTGACACGATCCGAAACTCCCGATCCACGATGGAAATGAAACCCGGCGCATTCTTGTCCTTCGGCCACTGGTCCCCCAGATGCGGCACGATCGCGTGCTCCCCCCAAAAAACAATGTCTCGCGGATTCCCACCCGGCATGGCGATTTTGTCCACGAACTTCCCCTCGGCCGTGAACCGTTTGATTTCCTGCTGATCACTCATGGCAATAATCACCCGCGTTTTTGCCGAATCCGACACAAGTCCGTCCCCAAAAATCCCTCCCCCATGCGGCCCCCAATGCTTCAACTGATCCTCCCCTTCCCCCAGATTTCCACCCCACCACCGCAGCAGCGAGCCATCCGCTTTGTAGTGAAAAATGTAGTCCTTTCCATATCCGTCAAAAACAAGGAACTCCCCATTCGCGAAGTGAACCGTCTTCGAGGGCCGGTACTCATTTGCGCTCGCATGCAGCTTGGTGCTCTCAGGCCACGCATAATGCGCCAGTTCTTCGCCATCCAGCGTCAGTTTGCGCACCTCATGGAGCTGCGTGTCCGTAATGAAAAGCACCTCACGCTCCCCTTGCCGTACCAGGCTCATCCCATGCGCCCCCGGCATGCGCGCCGTCCAGTGCTTGATCAAAGCGCCCGTTTTCGGATCAACAATGATCACATTGTTCCTGACATCATCCGTCAGAAACAACAAGCGCCCATTTGCATCAATATTCACTGCGTGACCATTTTTGACACTCACCTGCGCCAGCGCCTCACGTCCCCAGTCAGGCACCACCCGATAACGAAACTCCCCCTGGCCAAGAATGTCTGCAGCCTGGGAAAAACCTGCGGCAAGCAGGCAGAAGATAACAATACGAATCATGCAGCCATGCAATCATGCCTGCCGCCCTTGCGCAAGATCAACGCATGGATGGTTTGCCAGCACCCGTATTCCTGCGAGGGTGATTCCCGCTTCTTCTCATGGTTTTTATTCTCATTGTCGCTGCACTATTTCTCGGCCTTGCCGTCGCCCGCTGGGCGCAGGCACGCCATGAGTCGATGATGCTCAAAGGCTTTCGTGCCAATGCCCCCACCGCACACACCGGCAGCGAGATCGCCCTCATGTTCCTGAAATCTGAGGGCGTGGATGACGTGCAGATCGTGGAGCACAACGCTGTCGTGACCGATTACTTTGACCCGACCCGCCGCCGGCTGTTTCTGCGTCGGGATGTCGCCGAGGGCACGACTTTGTCCGCCTGGGCCATCGCTCTGCATGAGGCAGCGCATGCGCTGCAGACCGGCGAATCCTTGAGCGAGCTCAAGTGGCGGCAGAGCTGCATCCGCATGAGCCGCTACATTCCCATGGCTGCGGTATTCGCCATCGTGGGATTGATGATCGCCCGTATTCTCATCGCGAAGAATGCCATTTTCGTCACCGCTGGAGTCATCGTCATCCTGCTGCTGCTGAACCTCGGCAGCGTGCCGCTGGAATTCAATGCCAACAAGCGCCTGCGCCGCTTCCTGGATGAATATCTCAAAAATCATCCCCAGGCTGGCGGCCGGCTTGATGAACTGCTTTTTTGCATGGCCATTCGTGAAGTCGGCGATCTGCTGCGTTCGCCGCGCTATTTTTTCCTCAGCGCCCTGCCCGGCACGGGAAAGATGAGGCCGCAGTGATCTACGTGGCAAGGCATCCGTCCTGGGTGACGTTCTGTTCCCATGGTTAAACTTGCTGCCTTTCTCATTCTTGCCTCTTCGTCCGTGCTTGTCGCAGACACACAAACGCCGTCCTCATTCAGCGGTGATTTTGTCATTAAGGTCAACTATCGATACCTCCTTAGCAAGCCGGAGGGCTATGATGACAGCACAGATAAAAAATGGCCGCTGGTGGTCTTCCTGCACGGCTCCGGTGAACGCGGCAACGACCTCGAACTGATCAAAAAACACGGGCCACCGAAGCTGCTCGCCGCCGGAAAGAAGTTTCCCGCCATCATCGCCAGCCTGCAATGCGAATCCAACACCCTGTGGAATCCGCATAGCGTTAAAGCGGTCACGGATCATTTGGTCAAAATCCTGCAGGTGGATCCCAAGCGCGTTTATCTCACGGGCATCAGCATGGGCGGATTTGGCACCTGGGAGACTGCTTTTGAGTATCCAGACACCTATGCCGCTATCGCGCCCATCTGTGGCGGTGCCGGGGTACGCTGGGTGACGTCCCAGCGCCTCAAATCCCTGCCCTGCTGGATCTTCCATGGCGACAAAGACGGCGCAGTGCCTGTGGAGAACAGCCTGAAGATTTATGACGCCCTCAAAAAGATCGATGCGCCGGTCAAACTCACCATCTACCCCGGCGTAGGTCATGATTCGTGGACTCAGACCTATGCCAATCCGGATTTCTGGACGTGGCTGTTTGAGCAGAAGAAGCCATGACAGGCGACAGGCCCGGCGGGCGTTTGATCTCCCATGATCCGACATCTCCTCCCGCTTCTCATTGCTTCCTCATTGCAGGCTCAGGTGCTGCCCGGAACGCAGCCGTTGGAACCGAATCCCGATTTTTCGGCCACCATGGTAGCGGGTATCGACAAAATGGCGCTGCGGTTGATCGAGCAGTCGAAAACGGGCCGGAAGCCGACGCGCGAGGGATTGAAGGCAATTCTTGGCGTGGTCGATGAGCGCCTCCCCATCACGGCGCTGGAACTCATCGGTGACACCACCAACCCGGCGCTCCTGGCGGAAACCGCCACCGCTCGCATCCTGCGGGTGCGCTGGCCGGTGTTTGACGGCGTGCATGGCGAAGGCATTCTGATTCAGCCGAAAGACAAGCCGGTGGCACGGGTGATCTACATCCCGGACGCCGACACCGATCCCGAGAAGCTGGCGAATGATGCGATGCTGGCCTACAGCGGCTGCGAGATCGTCATTCCTGCGCTCATCAGCCGAGGCAGCGAGTTCAGCACGAATGAAAAGTTCGGTGTGAAGACGAACGTGCCGCACCGCGAATGGATCTACCGCCAGTCGTATGAGCTGGGTCGTCACATCATCGGATATGAGGTGCAGAAGATGCTGTCACTCGTCGATTACTTCGGCACACAGCCGAAGCTGCCACTGCTCGTGGCCGGACTTGGTGAAGGTGGCCTGATCGCTATGTATTCTGGAGCCATCGATGAGCGCATCAGCTCCGTCTATGTCTGGGGCTGTTTTGAGCCACGTGAGGGCGTGTGGGCCGAGCCGATCTACCGCAATGTCTTCAAGCTGCTGCGTGATTTTGGCGATGCCGAAGTGGCATCCCTCATTGGGCCTCGTCCCTTGGTAGTGCAAAACCTCGGCTTCCCGAATGTGCTGGGCCCGCCGAAAGCAAAGCAGGGAGAACGTGAAATCGCAGCCCCCGGCAAGATCAGCAAACCAACGTTCGAAGCCGTGCAAGCCGAAGTTGCCCGCGCGAAAGCACTCGTGCCCGGTAACTGGCTGATGCTGGCCACGGAAGAGCATGGCCTGAAGGAAGTGGTCACCCATCTGCTGCCAGCGGATGTCGCAGCACAGCTCGTAAAACGCATTGAGCCGATCATGCCGCAGAAAAACGAGCAGCATGCCCGAGTGGATGCAACGCGCCAGAAGCGCATGGTGCGCGAACTGGAGACGTTCACGCAGCGTCTGCTCGTGACCACCGAACTGGAGCGCAAAGCGCAGTTTTGGGACAAGCTGCCGCTCACCTCCGTGGCTGAGTTTGAAAAGCACACCACCAGCGAACGAGATCGTTTTTGGAATGAAGTCATCGGACGCCTACCAGACCCAAACCTGCTGGTAAATGCCCGGAGCCGCTTCGTGCGCGAGACGGACAAGGTGACGATCTATGAGGTGACGATGGATGTGTGGGACGATGTCTTTGCCTGGGGCTGGCTGTGCCTGCCGAAAGACCTCAAGCCCGGCGAGAAGCGGCCCGTTGTCGTGTGCCAGCATGGTTTGGAAGGCATTCCGGAGGACACGATCACCGATGATCCGGCGAATCGCGCCGTTGGCTACTACCACGCTTTCGCGCAGCGGCTTGCGGAGCAGGGCTTCGTGACCTTCGCTCCGCACAATCCGTATCGCGGCAAAGACGCCTTCCGCACTCTGCAGCGGAAGCTCAACCCGCTGGGTCTCACGCTCTACAGCGTCATCAATGGCCAGCACCAGCGCATTCTGGAATGGCTGAAGGCGCAGCCATTCACGCAACAAGACAAGATCGCCTTCTACGGCCTCAGCTACGGCGGCAAATCCGCCATGCGCACGCCTGCTGTTCTCACCGATTACTGCCTGAGCATCTGCAGCGGCGACTTCAACGAATGGGTGCGCAAGTGCGTCAGCACCGACATGCCGATGAGCTACATCGCCACCGGCGAGTATGAAATCTGGGAGTGGAACATGGGCCGCACCTACAACTATGCCGAAATGGCCGCCCTCATCGCGCCAAGGCCGTTCATGGTCGAGCGCGGTCACAACGACGGTGTGGGCGTGGATGAATGGGTGAACTACGAATTCGCCAAGGTCCGCCGCCTCTACAACAAACTCCTCATCGGCGACCGCACCACCATCGAGCACTTCGACGGCCCACACACCATCCACGGGGTAGGGACGTTTGAGTTCTTGAAACAGAATCTCGGGTGGAAGTGATCGGCGGCGGAGGGTTGCATTCGCTGCATCGCCCGCTAGGCTGAGGGCGTAAACCCAACGCGCTATGCAAACACCCAAAATTACCGCCTACCTTAAAACCTACTGCGGCTGGAGCGAAGGCGTCCGTGCCATCTTCCGCAAATACGATCTCGCTTTCGAAGAGAAAGACATCATCAAAAATCCGGCCTTCCGCTGGGAGATGGAACAGAAGAGCGGCCAACCGCTGTCCCCCTGCGTGGAAATCAACGGCACCATGCTGGCCGACATCAGCGGTGCTGAAGTGGAAGCCTGGATGGAGCAAAACGGCCTGCTCGAAGCAAACGATGCTCCGGCTGACGCTCCGACCAATTCCGCCTGCACCGACGCGCAGCACGCCGCCATGGCCGCAGGTCAGGTGGGCACTTTGAAATTCGTTGGCTAATTCGGCATGCGTTCCCGGCTTTTCCTCCTTGGGCTGGCGGTGTCACTCGCTGCCTGCAACACCGTCTATTACGCCGCCTGGGAAAAGCTGGGCTACGAGAAGCGTGACCTGCTCAAGAGCGCGGTCAAAAAAGCCCGTGGTGAACAGAAGGAGGCGGGCGAGCAGTTTCAAGATGCCCTGACCCAGCTCAAAAAGCTGAGTCAGTTCAACGGAGGCAACCTTGAGTCCGCCTACAACCGCTTCAAAGGAGAATACGAGGACTGCGAAGCCCAGGCAACTCGGGTGCGCAGCCAGATCCGCGAAGTGGACACGGTGGCGAGGGATCTCTTCCGCGAATGGGAGGCCGAAATCCGCCAGTATGAAAACGCCTCCCTAGCTGCTGACAGCCGCCGCAAGCTGGCGGACACCCGCAGCCGGTTTGAGCCGCTCTCGCGCTCCCTGCATTCGGCGGAAGCCACGATGGCCCCCGTGCTGCGCCAGTTTCACGATCAGGTGCTCTTCCTGAAGCACAACCTCAACGCCGCAGCTATCGGCTCGCTGCGTGGCACGGCGGACAACATTCAGGGCGACATCCAGCGTCTGCTGGATCAAATGAACCGCTCCATTGCTGAGGCGGACCGGTTTATTCAGACGCTTTGACGTACGACAGATTGGCTTCGCCTGTCTCCCCAAGCCTCGGTTCTCCTGTCTGCCGGTCAGCGTCACCGCACTCCCCTGTGCCAGCTTATACCCAGGACAGTTGAAAATGAGTCTGAAGGAAGAGGCCTGTTTTCCAAGCAGAGCATCAGGCCCGGCACTTCATGCTGGGACGTAGGATGGACGTGGCGACAGCCCGTCCGTCCATGAGCGTGA
>JAIXYN010000038.1 GCA_027490195.1 Verrucomicrobiaceae bacterium
AGATTCCGGCTAAAGCCGGGACTACAATACGTGCGTTGGCTGGATGGTGGAACGGAGGGTAAGCATGGATTTGGGAGCTGCGCGCGTGAAGCAAGCTCCCAGATTCCGGCTAAAGCCGGGACTACAATACGTGCGTTGGCTTGCTTCAAATCTGGGGTGTTGCGGGGCTTCCGGAACGGGCTGCTGCGAAGCCGCGAAGCACCTCAACTACGTACTAAGAATAGCCGTGAGTTAGTCGGGAGGTTGGAGCGCTTGGGTTGGCTTTTGGTTCTTCACGCGCTATGGAGGACTTTTAGCTAGGGTCGCGCACAGCGCATCCCTACCATCCGGAGAGGGCTGTGGCCTTGGCGTTCTATCCCTTTTCAAAGGGCTCTGGATTCTCTTGGGGGGTGAGAAATGCGGGCTAGGGCGTGGTGCGTGTGATCTCTACGGTGACGGAGCGGTGGTCGGAGCCGGTTTCGGGGCCGAGGGTGCGTTTTTGGATGGTGAGGCCGCGCTTTGTGAGGACGTGGTCGATGGGGATCATCATGGGCAAGTGGAGTCCCCAGGTGGGGGGCCAGACGGGCGCGACGGAGTGGAAGTCGAGGCCGCCTTTTTCGCGCAGGAGGCGCATGCCTTCGCACCAGGGGGTGGCATTGAAGTCGCCAGCGACAATGACTTCGCCGCTGAGACCCGCGACGAGGGCACCGATGTCTGAGAGCTGCTTCCGCCATTCGTGGGCGCGGACTCCTCCGAGCGGGGGTTCGGGATGGGTGGCGATGAAGGTGAGGGGGCGGCCGAGGTGATCGAGATTGAGCACGAGGGTGGGAAGCTGCCAGATGGTGAAGCGGCGGACTTCAGAACTCTTCAAGGGGAGGCGGGTGTAGCAGGCGATGCCGAAATTGCCATGGAAGAGCTCTTCAACACGATGCGGATACTTCACGCGGAGTGGCTCCAAATTCGGGTGCCATGTTTCATCGACTTCCAGCAGGCAGACGATGTCGGCGTCTGCCTTGAGCACATGGTCAATGGCCGCGACATGGTTTTTGTTTTCGGTCAGGACATTGAAGGTCATGACGCGCAGGGCTTTTTCACCTGGCGCATTGACGGCTTCAGCGGTTTGATGGAAGGCGTGGATGATCTGTGCATTCCAGAGGACGGAGATCAGGGAGATGAGAACGAGCCAGGTGCGGCGACGGAGCAAGGCGTAGAGTACCACGACGGCGCAGGCGATCAGGTGCTGGAGCCGGAAGTGGGACATGAGATCGAAGACCCAGCCATAGCGGCCGAGGCTGCCGAGCCAGGTGGAGGCGAGGGCCAGAAAGACGATGACATCGCAAAGCCCGCCCAGTGTGACGGTCTTTTTGACAGGGATAGGTTTGTCGGCTGGCGGCGTGTCGTCACTCATCGGCAATGGGGGACACTACGCATGCGCGGTGTGGATGCACCTTCTTCTTGCACGGCGATGCATGCCGTTCATGGATGAAGGCATGGGTAAACTTCAAGATAAGATCGCAGTCGTCACCGGTGCCGGACGTGGCATTGGCAAAGCCATCGCCGAAACCTTCGCTGCTGAGGGGGCGAAAGTGGCCGTCGTCAGCCGCACGCTGGCCAATGCGCAAAGCGCTGCGGATGGCATCAACGCCACCTATCCTGATGCTGCGAAGGCCTATGCGCTGGATGTGGCCGATGGGGCGGCGTGTGCCGAAGTGGGCAAGCAGATCCTGGCGGACTATGATCATGTGGACATTCTGGTGAACAACGCGGGTGTCACCAAGGACGGTCTGCTGCTGCGCATGAGCGAGGAAGACTGGGACGTGGTGCTGGACACGAATCTGAAGGGTGCTTTCAACATGGTGAAGGCGTTTCAGCGCAGCATCCTGAAGCAAAAGGGCGCGCGAATCATCAACATCAGTTCTGTGATTGGCCTCATTGGCAATGCGGGGCAGGCGAACTACGCGGCGAGCAAGGCGGGCCTGATTGGGTTCACGAAGTCTCTGGCGCGCGAGTTTGCGGGTCGTGGTGTGACGGCGAACTGCATCTGCCCTGGGTTCATTGCCACGGACATGACGCATGTGCTGAATGATGCGGTGAAGGGTGAGATTTTGAAGAAGATCCCGCTGGGTGATCTGGGCGCCGGTGAAGACATTGCTGAGGCGGCTCTCTTCCTTGCGAGCCCGGCGGCGCGTTATATCACGGGGCAGGTGCTGGCGGTGGATGGTGGGATGGTGATGTGAGGTGGGTGCTGGATGCTGGATGCTGGATGCTGGATTACGGAATTCGGCATCTGGCGGAATGCTGTTTTAACAGCGGCTGTTTTTGGCTAAGGAATGGCCGGAGACGGATCTGAGCTGAGATTTTGAATTCAATGCTGACCGTGAGTGGAAGTGACTCTGGACAGAATTGAGGTAGAATGATTGGGGGTAGAATCATTTCAGAGGCTGAAATCCGGTGAGGAGAACTCTGCGGGGTTTCCTTCTCTGGGATCGAGCATCTAAGATGGAGCTTCGAGGCTCTAGCTTCCTTCTCCAAACATCATGGCCAGGATGCTGACGGCATTGAAGGTGGCGTGGAGGAGCATGGGGACGAGGAGGCAGCCGGTGATTTCGTAGGCGAGGCAGAAGAGGACGGCGAGCATCCACAGGGGCAGCAGGCTGCCGACGTGCATGTGGATGATGGCGAACATGAGGGAGGAGCTCAGCGCTGCGAAGGGGGCATCGGTGTAGCGTTTGAGCACGCCGTAAACAAAGCCGCGAAACAGGGTCTCCTCGGCCAGGGGGGCGATGACTACGGCGAGGAAGATCACGAGGAACTTGAGGGCGATGCTGTCCGATTTTTGGAAGGCTTTCACGGTCTCCTGGACGTCGAGGTCTGGCCAGAATTTTTGCAACCAAGTCACCGTGATGGCCGAAACGGCATTCACGGAGATTAAGATGATGACCGTGAAGAGGCCGAGCGTGACCGCCAGGGAGCGCCAGTGAAGATTTTGCAGGCCGAAGAGTTCAGCGGGATTCAGGCCCCGGACCTGAAAGAGGTAGAGCAGGAGCCCTGCGCAGACGGTGAGATGGAACACCATGCCGATGACTAGGCTGGTGTCGTTGACCGTATCACCGCCACCTGCTGCTTGAGGCTGCATGGAGAGGATGAAAAGGAGCCCTATGCCGGCCAATACCAGCAGATCCGGCGCGCCATAGGAGCGGGAGAGGACGGCCCCTTCGTTGTTCCAGGAGACTTCGGGCCGGACCTGCCGCAGCAGCCAGTAAGCAAGCAGCGCCATTGCGGTGGCGATGCTGACAAAGACGGACAGATCGTGCAGGACCCCGAATGAATTCACATCGAGCATGATCAGTGGGCGAAGCTCGGGGGAAGATAATACGGGACGCCCGGCAGAAGCTTTGGCAGCAGGCCGCTGCTCAGATCGAGCTGAACCTTGGCCGGTTGTGCTCCCGCTTTGGCTGAGGCCATGCCGAGTGCATCAAACAGACTCACTTCGTGGCGATATTTGACCACGCCTGCATCTGCGGCTTTGCCGAGGGTGCGTGCGAGAGCATAGGCATCTTCCACGTAGCCGATTTGATCGACGAGTTTTGCGGCGAGGGCTTCGCGACCGGTCACCACGCGGCCGTCGGCCACGGTGCTCTTGAGCAGTTCTTTCGGGACGCCGCGTGCCTCGGAGACGATGCCGAGGAAGCGGTCGTACATCTGCATCACGAGATTTTGCACGTAGGCCTTTTCATCTTCGCGCATGGGGCGTGCGCCGCTGAGCGAGTCCTTGAAAGCGCCGCTGGTGAAGGCGGTCATGGACAGGCCGACTTTGCCGAAGAGTTCGCTGTAGTTCATGGTCTCGATGATCACGCCGATGCTGGCGGTCAGGGTGGTTTCGCTGGCAACGATCTTGGTGGCGCCGCAGGCCACGTAGTAGCCGCCGGAGGCCGCCATGGAATCCATGTAAACGACGACAGGCTTTACCTTGGCGGCTTTTTTGACCGCATTGTAGATGATGTCTGAGGCGGTGACCTCGCCGCCGGGGGAGTTTACCCGCAGGACGATGGCTTTGACTTTGGTGTCAGCGACGGCTTGCTCCAGGGAGTTTTTGAGCGACTCCACACTGGGCATGGCCTCGGCAAAAAGTCCGCTCATGGATGCGGATGAAATGACGCCTTCGAGGTCGATGTGGACGATCTTGTCTTGGGAGGACTGCTTGGGGGACTCGACGGTGGTTTCGTGCAGATGGCGCTTGGGCCGTGCGGTGGAAAAGCTGGCGTCAGCGCCGACATCGAGGTCCAGCTTGCTGAGGAACATGCCCAGATTGAGGCCGAGACTGACAAGGAGGCCGAGCAGTAGCAGGGCGATCAGGCATCCATAAGATTTATTGCTCATAAGGGGAGATGCTAAGCGGCATGGGTGAATTTGCCAAGTATGAATGGCGCTGAGTTAAGGGCGTTGTTCGTGGGTTTGGAAGTTGGACACACAGGCAGCGACGATGCGGCGTTGAAAGACGCTGCTGGTGGGCGCGGCGTTGGAAGAATGCGGTGGGTTTGCTTCCCGAGAAGGTGGGCATGTACCCAGGGCGGCCTCGCTTAGGCTCGGCATGCCCTGGGCTGCGATAGGTCGCACCTTTGGTGCTGATTTCATAGGTAGATGAAAACGAGTCTGGAAAGGGCCACCTGCAGAGAGAGCTTTGCGCTGAAAAAGCATGATGGGTTGTGTGCAATGAAGTTCATTTGTCTGGACGTCGTTGGGTGGGGGTGGCGGAAGCCCGCCCGTATTTGAACGTCATGCAACGCACTTTGGCATGCGAACGCGCTGGTGGTCGGGCGGTTTGGCGGAGGAAGTGATGGAGCGAAGCACTCTTTCGACGCCAAACACGACCAACCTACGGCCGGAGCGGCTCGCTGCGCGTCTGTTCCAGAAGAAATCTGCTGCCAGTGGAGAACAGACCTGTTTTCTACGAATCGTGGTATGAGAGTCGGCAGCTACAGAGTGAAAAAAACTGCCTCAAGTTAGTAGTGCTCGTGACCAGCATTGATGCTGCATCTCACTTGTCTTACGGAATAGTGGAATATTGGTGGAATCAAACAACTGGCGGGCTGTCGCGGCCGAGTTATTTAAACAGGCCTTTGAGGCCCTTGAAGGTATTGATCAGGTCCTTGGCCTTGTCTTCGATGTCATTTCCGAGGAGGTTTTCGAGCTTTACCTGGAGGTCGGGTTTGACCTCGGGATGGGAGAGAGAGCCGGTGATGGTGAGGTCGAAGGTGAGGCGGCCACGGCTGTCGGAGAGGCCCTCCACGATCAGCTTTGAGATGGTGCGGTTGATGCCGCGACTGGCGATTCCCTGCATGAGGCTTTGTTTCATCGCTTCACCACAGGACAGGCGGCTTAGCATGCCCTGCTGGTCTTTGGCGAAGTCCATCCAGGAGTCACGCTTGATGGTGTACTCATAGTCCGGCAGCGCAAACTGGGTGTCATCCAGGAAGCGCATGGATTGCTCGCGGTAGAGGATGTGGGCGTGGACGTCCTGCGCGAGCATGCCGCCGATGCGGACGGCGCTGAGGTCGATGCCGTATTTCATGAGCTTGTCCAGATGCTGGCCGGCGGTCTCGCCGATGGTCATGTTGCCGCCGATGGAGGAGCCGCGATCAATGATGAGGTTCAGATCCGCCGCAGGGGACCACATGCGTGTGGCGGGGTCCACGGGATTGACGTCGCCTTCGCCATGGAGGGTCATGTCGGCAAAACGCACCTGGCGGGTCTGACCGCCGATCTTGGCCACGCCATCCACCAAGACCTTGGCGGCGAGGCGGACGTGAAGGCGGTTGTGCGCGGTGAGGTCTTCGGGGTCGATGTCGAGGTCAGTGAGAGCGAGGCTGAAGTCGCTGATGTCGGCTCTGAACTGTGAATCCACGCCTTGATTGGTGATGCGGAAATGCGCTTGCTCGATGCTGATCTCCTGGAGGGAAAGACGAGTGGCCGTGGGCTGTGGCTCCGCTGGGGCAGCGGGTGCGACAGGTGGCGTGGTCAAGGCGGGAGCAGGCTCTCCGGGCGAAGGGACGGCGGCTACGGGCGGTGGGGACTGCACCGGGATGGCGCGGGGGACTTCTTCTTGCTGCATCTGCGCCAGTTTCTCCGGCGGTGGCTGGAAGAGCTTTTGCAGAGAGCTGCCATCTTGAGGGCTGACGGTTTCGGTCACGTCCAGGCCGATGATGCGCAGCACGCGCGGATAAAAATGCCGGTGCCACAGGCCTTCGGGCACGAGTTCAAGGTAGGCCATTTCGGCCTTCACCGGCGCGTGCTGCATGGGCGGACGCGCTGCGATGGGGGTGCCGGCGTATTGATCACGCGGGCCGATCTTGATGCCCGTCAGGCGCAGGCTGGGCGGCCAGGAGAGGATGGCAAGATTCACATCGTCCAGATGAATGCGTGCATTGATGTTCTTTTCGGTCTCCAGCGTGATGCGCTCTTTGTTCACATACTGGCGCAGCCACCAGACGCCGGCCAGTGGTGCGGCCACAGCGAGAAGCAGCCCGAGGCCAAGCAGGATGAGGATGATGCGGGTGATCTTCATGGGGTGAGCATAAACAGTCTTACGCGATTTGAAATTTGAAATTTGAATTGGCGAATCCCGGCTATTGTCATGCCCCCTGTTTTAGCTCGTTCTGAGCGGGCAGGATTGCCCGCACTACTTCCTTCCACCCATGTCCATTCGCGTTCGTTTTGCTCCTTCCCCCACCGGTGATCTTCATGTCGGAGGCGCCCGCACGGCGCTGTTCAACTGGCTTATGGCCCGCAAGAGTGGCGGCACCTTCATCCTGCGCGTGGAAGACACCGACGGCGCACGCAACACGGCGGAAGCGGCTGCGGGCATCATCAAAGGGATGCGCTGGCTCGGGCTGGACTGGGATGAAGGCCCGGAAGTGGGCGGTGACTGCGGCCCGTATTTCCAAAGCCAGCGGAAGAATATCTATGACGCGTATTTCAAAAAGCTGGAAGACGCCGGGCGCGTGTATGCGGAGGCCGATGGCGCGATGCGTTTCAAATTCAGCCGCACGGCGATCACGGTGCATGACTTGGTGTGTGGAGATGTGACCTTCGCCCCAACGGAGGAGCCGGACATGACGATTCGCCGCCCGGATGGCAGCTACATCTTCCACTTTGTGAACGTGGTGGATGACATCGAGATGCGCATGACGCACGTGCTGCGTGGTGAGGATCATCTTTCGAATACCTGGAAGCACATTGATCTATTCAATGCCTTTGGTGCCACGCCGCCAACTTATGCGCACATTCCGCTGATCCTGAATCCGGATGGCAGCAAGATGAGCAAGCGGGATGAGGGCAGCGCCATCGAGCACAGCTACATGAACGCGGGTTTCCTGCCTGCGGCGGTGTTTAACTACCTTTGCATGCTGGGCTGGACGCCGAAGGCGGAGAGCGAGAAGCTTTCGCGTGAGGAGCTGACTGCGCTGTTTGATGCGGATGCGATTCACAGCAGCAATGCAAAGTTTGACCTCAAGAAGGCGCTTTGGTTCAACGCGCAGTATTTGCGTGAGCTGAGCCCGGAGGAGTTGTTGAAGCATGGCCGGACTTTCCTCGCGGCCAAGGGGCTGACTTGGACCGATGACGCCATGGCTGCAGCGGCTGTGCACAGCGTGCGCGAGAAGGTGAGCCTGCTCACTGAACTGCCGGAGTGGGTGCATTACTTCTTCCGCGAGGACTATCCCTTCGAGGCGGATGTGGTGACGAAGCTCAAGGCCAAGCCTGAGAATGCGGGGCTGCTGAAGGCTGCTGCTGAGCAACTGGCCCAGACTGCGGAGTGGACTGAGCAGAGCGTGCATGATGCTGTTGAAGCGGCAGCTAAGGCGCTGAGCGTGAAGCCGGGTGCGATGATGCCGCTGCTGCGTTTCGCGCTGAGTGGTCAGTCACGTGGGCCTGGGGTGACGACGATTGCGCATTTGATCGGGAAGGAGAAGACGCTGGCGCGGATTGAGAGGGCGCTGGGGGAGGTGGTGGAAAATGCAGTCTGAAAGACTTGTCTGAAATCTATGAGATCGCCTATACAACTTTTCGTTGGAGGTTTAGTGGCGATGGGGTTCGACGCGACTGGGAAGTATTTGCTGACGATTTCACATTCTGGACGTGGTGTGTTTTCGACTGACTCATGGGAGCGAGTTGCTCGGGATGTTGTATTAGCTTATCCGAGCGATGGAAAAGCTCTCGGTTTTGGCCCGATTGAAGGGGTGATCGTCGAAGTCGCTGAACGGGACGAAAGGCGCAGTCGGATTGAGATGCAGTCTCCCGACGGTAGATATCACCTAGCTGGAGAGTCTGATGGGATTACGATTACATGATGAAGGTTAATCATGCGCAACACTCTCAAGCCGGAGCTTGAGCCTTTGGCTGGTGATCTGGTTCGGTTGCTGAAACTGCCAGCGAAGGCCGTCATGGACGCTTCGCATCTGGCCATGT
This sequence comes from Verrucomicrobiaceae bacterium, assembly GCA_027490195.1. GTDB lineage: Bacteria > Verrucomicrobiota > Verrucomicrobiia > Verrucomicrobiales > Verrucomicrobiaceae > Prosthecobacter. The sequence goes on from JAIXYN010000038.1 coordinate 8,446, forward strand.
GCATTCTGCATCAAATGGATTATCTTTTGACTTGGAACTGCACTCACCTGGCCAACCCGGTGCTGCAGAAAGAACTGGTGGAATATTGCCGCTACCATGACCTTTACATCCCGATCATTTGCACGCCTGCATCCCTCTTAACATCGCCGCCATGAACAACCCGATCATCCAGGAAGTCCGTGCTGTCAGGGAGACACTGGCGGCAAAGTTTGATTTTGATCTGCATCGCATCATTGCAGATGCCATTCAAAGGCAGGGCGATGAACACACCGTCAACCGCCAGTCGGAACTGAGCATTAAGCATCAGCGTGCAGAAGGGGCGGTTGTGCGCGAGGAGCCGCCAAACCATTGAAGGGGTGACATTGTTCTCGTAGCGGCGTCACCGCACACTCTCCCCCACCCACTGCGCATACCCCTCGCTCACCTGTTCCGGCCTCAGCGCCACGATCTCCGGCACATCGTAGGGGGCAGTTTCCGCAGGCGTGATTCGAAGCAGGTTCAGACAGCCTGCCAACACGAGAGTTGCGGTTCGGCGCTCAAACGAGTAGTCTTCCACCATGAACGAATGGCAAACCTGTCCGGCGATGGAACGCGACCCTGAACGGGTGAGCGGCGCGTGGATTTTCCGAGGAACACGAGTTCCTGTGCGTGCCTTGTTTGAGAACTTGGAGGATGGGGCGACGGTGGCTGACTTCCTCGAATGGTTTCCCGGCGTGCAGCGTGCGCAGGTGGAAGCCGTGCTGAAACACGCGGAGCGCAGCCTTCTGGTGGCGGCCTGAGCATGCGAATTTTGTTCGGAGGGCGCTGTGCCGAGCCACATCGAGTGCTAAAATGAGCAAATGGACTTCTAGCCTATTTGCTGACTTCCGTCGCCGAACTTAATTTGGGTATCGCTTTAAGAGGCGACCCCGCAAGTGCGCTGGCGATCTCCAGATTGGCCTTTTCAGCCCATCCCTGCGCCGGCGGCGTCGAGGACGGCTTGCGGCCAGACCTTTTGACGGCTGGCTTCCTGCCAGACGTTGCGGGCTTTTTCTTCGAGATCTTCAACATCACGAGGAGAGTAATGCAACCTGCCTCCAGGCGCAATATCGGCAATTTCGATTTTCAAAGGAATTTGCGGGGCAGCCGGGCTGCCTGAATTGTAGAGCAACAGAATTTCAGAAGTCTGTTGGAACTCTTTAGAGAGTTGCAGAACAGATGCTTGCACTCGGGCATGAAGAGATGGCAATGCCAAAAGCGGAACCATCCTCCCCTCATCAACTCCACGCTGCAAAGCTCCCCAGCAGGCCAATTCAATGGGGCGCTGGACGTAGGCCAGATGAACCCTCCATCCATGGGATAACGCCAGCGTGATCACGCGTCTGGCCCATTCGGTGTCCGCCAAAGTTCCATCCCAGCTCAAGTCTGCTGTTGCGGCGCGCTGCAAGGCATGTGTTTTGCCCGCAGCCCAGCCTCCGGCCATGAGTCGCAAGAGTTTGCGTCCGTGCCGTCGGCGAATCTCTCTTTCCAGCCTGTCCTGTGCATACCGCGAGGCATCCTCCCAGGAAGGGGTAATGTCCCGCAAAGTGCCCGGCACGTGCACCCGATAGCCGTCATCCAGAAACCTTGCAAAGTCTGTGCTGATGATCCGCCCTTCGCGTGTTTCTGGCAAAGTGTCGTATTGAGCATCAGCCGCGCTGATGTCCGCTATCAATGCCTGGAAACGCAGACGCCGGATCTGCTGTTCCAAAGTCAGAGTGGGTTCTGGAGTTGCTTTTTGTGGCGACGACATGCTCTCAAGAATGTCGAAACGACAGGTTTTGGCGAAGGATATTCAGACCCCTTGAGATAGGCATCAGAGGGTCTTCGTTCTTCGAGCTTTGATTGCCTGAATGAATTTTTCCTTGGCTTTGCGTGGGCGCGATTGCTTTTTCCAAGGTGAATCGGGCTTAGCGGTCATAGCTGCAGCGTAAGTCTCCCATAGAATTCCCTCATCAAAATGAGTATCACTTTGTTGTTGATCGGCGAAATCAATCGCCTTCCTCAACCAATTTGGAAAGCGTTCGTCGAACATTTTGCAACGTTCGCCATTAGGCATTGGCGGCATGGAAATAAAAGGGCTTCGCATCAGGTAGTTTAGAGCGCTAATGGTTCTGGATGCGGCCTGTTGGTGTGGACTGTCAGGCTGAACTTTCAGACTGACCGGCGGTAGTTTCGGTATTTGCAGTCGCTTCGTCTTGGCCTTGATCCGCTTGATCGTTCCTGGACTGTCATTCCAGTGAATTGGAACATAATTCCAAGTTGCGGATAGGCGACACGCAAGATCGGGCTGTGCTTCAATGACCAACCAGAACTTCTGGGTCAAAAACATGGATAAGTGATAGAGCCATGCCATCGCCTCCTCGGATCCTCTCTCGGCACGCTGAACAATGCCCTCTAGCATGAATTTGGCTTGCTCAACTGCCGCAGCAATTTCGCCACCACCTGCATTTTCGCACCAAGATCTGGATTTGATGATTCTACCCTCGGCATCCTTGGTTTCTTCTTTGTGTATTTGCTGAGGTCTAGCACGTAGATTGAATTGATCAAAATTGCGGAGATGCCAGTTCTCGGCAGGTGAGTTTGCTGGCGGCTTCTTATTGCTTAACTCATTCAGCCTGCCTCCGGAAACTATGTAGCGTTGAGCTTCATTGAGCAACCAATCGATCATTGACTTGATTGCAGCATCTGATGCCTTTCTTTTTGCATTTTCTTGTTGTGCAGTCGCCACCCTCAAATCCCATTCCTCTTTGTCTTTGAAGTATTGTTTTCGCCCATCTTTTACCGTGCGGCAGATGAGTTGAGTCAGCGAAGCAAACGAGTGGCGGCTCGCCTTGTTCTCTACGTGAAATCTTACCCCAACGTGTTGAATCCAATCCCTTGCCGCTCGCTCAGCTTGGGTGGCAAGTTGTTTGTCATCAAAGACGCACCATGAGTCGCGGATCCATAGAATTGATGTTTCCTTTTTTTTCGATGTTCTGCTCAATGTAAGCAAATCACGGCTCTTTCCTGAGAATTGCGGAATCTCTCCTGCTTCGATGCGTTTTTTTGCCTCGTTGCGGAGGTGTTGAATGATGCTCTCTTGGTGGTTTTCTTGAACTCGGGCACTGAGATTGGCGAGTCCAAGGCAGGTGGCTACGACAATCCCAGGTTCTGGATATGAGAACTGATATGAGAGTAGGTCCAAGAGTGCGTTCTCTGAGGGCATTTTTAGTTATCTCGGGTGGGATTATAGCTCAGTTACGGTGGAGAAAGACAGCACCACCCACCCACTGCGCATACGCTTTCGCCACCTGCTCCGGCTTTAGTGCCACGATCTCTGGGACGTCGTAGGGGTGGAGTTCTTTGAGGCGGGATTCGAAGAGGGGATAGGCGGTGGGGGTGGTTTTGAAGATGGCGAGGACTTCGGCGGCGGTTTCCACTTTGCCCTGCCAGCGGTAGATGGATTCGATGGCGGGGATGAGATTGACGCAGGCGGCGAGTTGCGATTCCACCAGTGCCGTGCCAGTCTCGCGGGCTTTCCCGATGTCGGGGAAGGTGCAAAAGACGATCAGGAGGTCGTTCATAATCGCCAGCCTATGAGATCTGCCTTCATTGACAAGCTTATCAAACGCATGGACCGCCTCGAACCGGAGGAGGTTCAGGGCATCGTGCTGGAGCTGGTGCGGGAGAAGAAGTTTCAGGAGAAGGTGTTCGAGGCGCTGCAGGAGGGGGTGATCCTGCTGGATACTGAGGGGAAGGTCAGCTACGTGAACCGGGCGGCCTGCACCTTTTTTGGTCTGGAGCAGGATCAGGTGATCGGCCAGCGGCTGGCGCAAGGGGTGCGGGGGCTGGACTGGAATGAACTGCTGAAGCCTGGGACGGTGGTGAGCCGGGATCTGGAGGTGTTTTACCCGGAGAACCGTTACCTGAATTTCTACATCACCAGCATTGATGATGATTCGGCGCTGGGGTTTGTGATGCTGATCCGTGATGTGACTGAGACGCGCAAGCGCACGGAGGAACAGTTGGAAAGCGAGCGGCTGAATGCCTTCACGTTGCTGGCGGCCGGGGTGGCGCATGAGCTGGGGAATCCGCTCAATTCTTTGACGATCCACCTGCAACTGCTGGAGCGCCGGCTGAAGAAGATGGGGGCGAAGGGGGCGAGTCTGCAAGAGCACCTGGATGTGGCCACGGGCGAGATCAAGCGGCTGGATTTCATCATCGGGCAGTTCCTTGCGGCGATCCGGCCGACGAAGCCGCAACTGCAGCGGGTGCAGTTGCGCGAGCTGCTGGATGAGTGCGTGCGTTTCCTCCAGCCGGAGATCGAGGCCTGCAAGGTGAAGCTGAAGCTGGACCTGCGGTCTGATTTGCCGGCGATGCCGCTGGACGCGGGGCAGATGAAGCAGGCGGTGTACAATCTCATCCGCAATGCCTGCCAGGCGATGCCGAAGGGCGGCACGCTGACGATCAACGGTACTTTTACCGATTTTGAGGTGCGCCTGAGTTTTGAGGACACGGGGAAGGGGATCAATGCGGAGCAGATGGGGAAGCTGTTCCAACCCTTTGCGACCACGCGGACCACCGGGACGGGCTTGGGGCTGCTGATTGTACGCCGCATTATCCGAGAGCACGGGGGGGAGATCGACATCGAAAGCCGCGAGGGGCTGGGCACGCGGGTGAGTCTGTGGCTGCCGCTGGTGGCGAAAAACGTGCGGATGCTGGAGGTGGGGCGGGATATGGAGGCAAAAACTGACCCGTAGCCGTTTGGCTGCCATACTGCCGAGCATCACCAACTTTGAGAAGAAACCCGTCTTGATGTTGGTGAGTGGGTGTGGTGTTCCCGTTTTATCGGTGAGGACAAGGACGGCGGACCTTTTTGAGTGCCTGAGATGGGATAGACCCGAAATCACGGACCCGCGCAGCGGTTCCCTACCTGCGCTGGGGTACGCGGTGCTCTGGGGGTAGGGATGCGCGGTGAGGGGCCGTGGAATCCTTCGTCCCGGCGCGGGTTGCGGACTCGGCGTTCGCCCCCTTTTCAAAGGCCTCTGACTTCTGGTGTTGAAGGTCTCAAGGACGGCGGACCTTTTTGAGCGCCTGCGATGGGATAGACCCGAAATGACGGACCCGCACAGCGGTTCCCTACCAGCGCTGCGGCACGCGATGCTCTGGGTGGTGGGGATGCGCTGTGAGGGGCCGTGGAATCCTTCGTTCCAGCGTGGGTTGCGGACTCGGCGTTATCCCCCCTTTTCAAAGGCCTCTGACTTCTGGTGTTGAAGACCTCAAGGACGGCGGACCTTTTTGAGCGCCTGCGATGGGATAGACCCGAAATTACGGACCCGCACAGCGGTTCCCTACCAGCGCTGGGGTGCGCTCTGCTCTGGGTGGTAGGGATGTGCTGTGAGGGGCCGTGGAATCCTTCGTTCCAGCGCTGGGGCACGCGCTGCTATGGGTGGTGGGGATGCGCTGTGAGGGGCCGTGGAATCCTTCGTCCCAGCGTGGGATGCGGTATAACTATCACCGTTACACTAAAGATTGTATTTATTGAGCCGGATCAATCCGATGCATCACCGAGGTTGACCATGGGGCAAAATTCGGCCAGCATTTACCCCCATGTCTGACTCAACCAATCCGAAACCCGCCCGCAAACTGAACCCAGCCCTGAGCAAGCCCGTCCAACCGGATGAGATTCTCGCCAAGGTGATCGGCTCCACTCCTCTCTCCCGCGGAGAAATGACCAAGAAGCTGTGGGAATACATCAAGAAGAACGGTCTGCAGGACCAGGCCAAGAAGACCAACATCAATGCTGATGAGGCGCTGAAGGCTGTCTTCGGTGGCAAGAGCCAGGTGACCATGTTTGAGATGACGAAGCTCGTCTCGGCTCACGTCAAGTAAGCCCGGCATTCGCTGGCTCCCTGACTTTCGGGAAAACCGCAGCGAAATGCACCCTTTTCAAAAACCCGCAGACCTTGGTGGTCTGCGGGTTTTTCATGTTAGGAAGATGGGTGCCTGTTTGATGATGACAGGCCAGCGTCCGATGGCTTGCGCATGAGTGATCAAATCTCCCTTGCATCGCTCGCTCTTCCGCGTCATCTCAGGGGAACCTGCTCGTCACCACCCCACCTTGGCAACCATCGACTCTTCACGCACCCTCGTAGCCATTCCTGCACGCTGGGGTTCCACCCGCTTCCCAGGCAAACCGCTCCACCTCATCGCCGGCAAACCGCTGGTGCAGCATGTGTGGGAACGCTGTCAGGAGTGCAAGCAGATCGACGACGTGATCATCGCCACGGATGACGCCCGCATTGCGGAGGCTGCGGCTGGGTTTGGGGCGAAATTTGTGCTGACTGCCCCGGAGCATCCCAGTGGCACGGATCGCATCGCTGAGGCGGCGAATTCGTACCCGGACCATCGCGTCATTATCAATGTGCAGGGGGATGAACCGTTGATTTCCCCGGCGCTGATTGACGAGTTGGCGCGCACTCTGCGTGACGATCCGGGCGTGCAGATGATCACTGCTGCTGCGCCGATCCAAGATGTGGCGCAGATCAGCGACCCGAATGTGGTGAAGGTGATCTTCGATACGCATGGGGATGCGCTGTATTTCTCGCGGTCGCCGCTGCCGTACCTGCGCAATCCCGAGGCTTGGCCACGCAGCTACCGCCATTTGGGCATTTACGGCTTTCAGCGCAGCTTCCTCTTTCAGTTTGTGGCCTGGCCGCCTTCGCGGCTGGAGCAGACCGAGTCTCTGGAGCAACTTCGCGCGCTGGAAAACGGCTCCCGCATTCGTGTGGTGCTGACGGACGAGCTCTCTCCTGGCGTGGATACGCCGGAGCAGGCCGACGCGATTGAAAAGCATCTTCAAAAACAATCTTCTTGAACTGCGCCCCGACAACCTCCAACCGAAGAGAATCCATGAAATACATTTTTGTCACAGGCGGCGTCGTTAGTTCACTTGGCAAGGGGCTTGCCGCTTCCTCCCTGGGCACACTGCTCGAACTCCGTGGCCTGCGGGTCATCATGCAGAAATTTGACCCGTACCTGAACATCGACCCAGGTACGATGAATCCGTACGAGCATGGTGAGGTGTATGTGCTGGATGACGGCGCGGAAACGGACCTCGATCTGGGGCACTACGAGCGGTTCACCCACACGAATCTTTCCAAGCTGAACAACCTGACATCCGGTCAGGTGTACCAGAGCGTGCTGGACAAGGAACGTGCTGGCAAATATCAGGGGCGCACGGTGCAGGTGATTCCGCACGTCACCAATGAGATCAAGGCGCGCATGCACGAGGTCGCGGAGAAGATGGGTGGTGACGTCATCATCACTGAAATCGGCGGCACGGTGGGTGACATTGAGGGGCTGCCCTTCCTGGAGGCCATTCGTCAGTTTGGCCATGAGGTGGGTGCTGGCAATGTGCTGTACATTCACGCCACCCTGGTGCCTTACATCAAGGCTGCGCAGGAGCTGAAGACGAAGCCCACGCAGCAGAGCATCGCAAAGCTGCGCGAGATCGGTATCGCCCCGCACATCATTCTCTGCCGTACGGAGCATCCGCTGGATCTGGATGTGCGCGAAAAAATTTCCCTGTTCGGCAATGTGCCCATCGAGGCCGTTGTTGAAGTGCGCGACGTGAAGCACACGATTTACGAGGTGCCTTTGAAGCTGCATGAAGAGCGACTGGACGACAACGTCTGCCGCCTGCTCAATCTCACCACTCCGCAGCCGGATCTGGGCCGCTGGCGCAACTTTGTGCAGCGCGTCATTCACCCCACGCACCACGTGCGCATCGGGGTCGTGGGCAAATATATTGAACTGCAGGACGCCTACAAGAGCATCTACGAATCTCTCACGCACGCCGGTGCCTCCCACGACTGCAAGGTGGACATCATCCGCGTGGATGCGGAGAGCATTGAGAAAGCCGGGCCTGAACTTTATCTCACGGGTTTGCAGGGCATTCTTATTCCTGGTGGCTTCGGTGACCGTGGCACGGAAGGGAAGGTGACCGCTGCGCGCTATGCCCGTGAAAAGGGCATTCCGTACTTTGGCATCTGCCTCGGCATGCAGATTGCCGTCATTGAGTTTGCCCGCAATGTCTGTGGATTGAAGGGCGCGACCAGCACGGAGTTTGACAAGACCACGCCGCACCCGGTCATCAGCCTGATGGAGGAGCAGAAAAAGGTGAAGCAGCTCGGTGGCACCATGCGCCTGGGCTCCTGGGTGACGGATCTCGTTCCCGGCAGCAAGGCCTACGATTTGTACCACAGCGCCACCATCACCGAGCGCCACCGCCATCGCTTCGAGTTCAATTCCGAATACAAGGAACTCATGGAAGGGAAGGGGCTGCTGATCTCCGGGACTTCGCCGAAGGGTGATCTGGCCGAGATCATCGAATTGCCAGCGCATCCCTTCTATGTGGGCTGTCAGTTCCATCCTGAGTTCCTTTCCAAGCCGAACAATCCGCATCCGCTGTTCTATGGTTTCGTCAAAGCTGCCATGCAGCACCATGCAGTGGTAGATCCGGTGTGCTGAATTGAGGGGGGCTGAGATCGGCTCCGGTTTCGGAGTGCTTCGTGGGTGACCCAATCTCTTGAATTGCGTCAAAGAGGACGATTGACCAACCCAAGGGGCATCCTGTAGCTTGGTGTTGAATTCCACTCAACAATCATGCGCTCCTCCAATCCCACCCTCAACGATCAAGTCTTTGAACGTTCACGCTCCGGCAATCAGGCTGATGGCGTGATGACGCTGAACGGAACCGTTCTCAAAACGGCCATTCTCACGCTGCTGCTGGTCACATCGGCCAGCTGGAGCTGGAAGATTGCCATGGGGGGCAGTGCTCCGACATGGTTCGGCTCAGTGCTTACTTTTGGCTGGATTGTTCCTCTGGGCCTTGCGCTGATCATTTCCTTCAAGCCCACGACGGCACCTGCGCTCGCGCCGGTTTATGCGCTGTGCAATGGCGTCATCGTCGGCATCATCTCAGCCATGTATGAGAGGGCCTTCGGCGGCATCGTCCTCACGGCGGTCATGCTGACCTGCGGCATTTTGTTTGCCCTGCTCGCCGCTTACTCGACAGGGATGATCAAGCCGACGGAGAATTTCAAGCTGGGCATCTTTGCCGCTACGGGTGGGATCGCCATCTTTTACCTCGCCACGATGGTGCTTGGCATGTTTGGCATCCAGATTCCTGGCCTGTTTGGCAACGGCTGGGTGGGCATCGCCTTCTCCGGCTTTGTGGTCGTTCTCGCCGCGCTGAACCTTGTGCTGGATTTCGACTTCATCGAAAATGGGTGTGCGGCCGGTGCGCCGAAGCACATGGAATGGTATGCCGCCTTCGGTTTGCTCGTCACCCTGGTCTGGCTGTATCTCGAAATTTTGCGCCTGCTGAGCAAACTGCGCAGCCGCGATTGAACAAGCGTTGGTCTCGCGAACTCCAACTTGGTGCAATCCATGAAAACCTCCCTCTTCTTTAGCCTCCTGCTGGCCAGCGCTACGCTGAGCCACGCCAATCCCGAAATCGCCACGGTCATTGATCAGGAATACGGGGCCGCGACTGCCGAGGGAATCCTGCTGCTGCAATCCGCCCCCAGCGCCGCAGAACCGCCGCAATGGTCCGTGATTGCACGTGATCCTTTCCGCCCTGGAGATCTCGTGCGGGCTTCGCTCACCTTGGTCAATGGTGCCTGGGCCCCCAAGGCCACGGGTGCCGGCCCCAAGCTGCTGGGCCGTGTGCCGCCGCAGCCGATCGCCTTCAACCGCATCAGGCTTCGCTCGTCGGACGTGCTTAAAATCGCGCAGCGGAATGCGATGCTGGCCAAGACCAACTTCGTCACCGCTGCGTACCAACTAGCTGCCGATGCCGCCACAGGAGCACCGCAATGGGGGCTCGCGCTCAATGGGACGGATGGCAATGAAGTCGGTTTCATTGTGATCTCCGCCGAAACCGGCGCGGTCATTCACCAGCAGTGGAACAACGGTCTGGCCAGCTATGAGTCCGGCGCACCTGTTTCTTCTCCTGAGCCCGGTTCCAAAGGTGAACGTGCCGCTGACAATGTGAGACGTGCTGCCCGCGACGCCTGGGAATGGACTGGGGACACGGGGCTTGAGGTCGGGCACTTTTTCAAGCGGTTGTTTAAGAGTGGGAATTGATGCTGAAGGTGATGCGGGCACTGCTGCCGCAGTCCAATGTTATCATGAGTCGTGAGGGTAAGAGTGCCCGCATTGCTTCATGAACCCTTGAGCCTTGCGCAATGGGCTGACAAGATGAGCGCCCATGGTGGAGGTGGATGCGTTGCCTCAATGCGGCAAACTCGCGGCGGGGCTCATTGCTGACGCTGCTGGCATGCTTGAAGTGTGGCGGAATGCTGGGTTTGCTTCCCAGATTGTGTGCCGGAACCCAGGGGAGCGCTCGCTAAAGCTCGGCACCCCTGGGCTGTATGACGGAAGGCCGTTGGCCTTCAAGACATGGTTGTCAGTCTATCGAGCAAGTTACAGTTCCACCGCCTGATTCATCACGGCGATCTTCACGCTGCTTTCTCCGTGTTTCGCATCCAGCGCGGCTTTGAGGGCGTTGGAGCGGTCGGGTTCGCCGTGGACGAGGAAGACGTTTTTCTTTGGACCCTGTACGCGGTCAAACCAGCCGAGCAGTTCGTCGTGGTCGGCGTGACCGGAGAAGGAGTCGAGGATTTCAATGCCGGCGTGGACTTCGAATTCGTCGCCGAGGATGTTCACGTGCTGGTGGCCTTCGCGCAGCTTCCAGCCGAGGGTGTTTTGTGCGCAGTAGCCGACGAAGAGGATGATGTTGTGATCGTTGCCGACGTTGTTGCGAAGATGGTGCAGAATGCGACCTGACTCGGCCATGCCGGAGGCGGAGATGATGATCGCCGCGCCTTTGAGCTTGTTGAGGTTTTTCGACTCATTGACATCACGCACGAGCTGCAGCCCCTCAAAGCCGAAAGGATCATTGCGCATGAAGGCCGCCTCATGAACCGTGGGTTTGAGTTCATCGACATGGAGGCGGAAGATCTCGGTGGCCTTCACTGCCAGCGGGCTGTCCACAAAGGTGGGGATGAGAGGGAAGCAGCCCTCGTGGCGCAGTTGATCCAGCGTGAAGAGGAGCTGCTGCGTGCGCTCGACCGCGAAGGCGGGGATGATGAGCTTGCCCTTTTGCTGCAGGATGCGGCGGATGATCCGGCAGATGTGCTCATTGGAATCCGTGGCCAGCTCGTGGTGCCGTCCGCCATAGGTGCTCTCCATGATGATGTGGTCCACCTTCTCGCAGGCTTCGGGATCTGCCAGCAGGTCATTGTTGGGACGGCCGATATCCCCGGAGAACAGCAGGCGAGATTTTTTGCTGGTCTGGCGGTCGTCGATGTCGAGGATGACCTGAGCAGAACCGAGGACGTGGCCGGCATCGATGAAGGTCATGGTGACACCGTCGGCGATGATCATGGGGCGGTGATAGCCCACGGAGACGAACTGGCGCATGCACTTCTCCGCATCAATCAGGGTGTAGCTGGCTTCCAGCAGCGGGAGGTTGTCCTCCTTGCGGTGACGGTTGAGCCAGTTGATGTCGCTCTCATGAATGTGGGCCGCGTCCGGCAGCATGATGCTGCACAGATCCCGCGTGGCAGGCGTGGCAAAGATGTTGCCGCTGAAGCCGCGTTTGCACAGGTGCGGCAGATTGCCGCTGTGGTCGATGTGTGCATGCGAGAGCACCACGACATCGATTTCCTTGGGATCAAAAGGGAAGTCGCGATTGCGCTCAAAGGCCTCGCTGCGTCTGCCTTGATAGAGACCGCAGTCCAGGAGGATACGCTGACCGTTGACCGAGATGAGATGCTTGGAGCCGGTGGTGGTGCCAGCGGCACCGCAGAAGGTCAGTTTCATGGTTGGTTGGAATTTTTTTGTGGTGGCCGAAGCGATGTTGCATCAACGAAAGTCACCGACGTGAGGACAACACAGCAACGTTACTCTGACCTGCCATTGCAAAGCCATCTTTTTATTGTCCGGATTCGGCCTCTATGAATGAAGGGACGGGCGGCTGAGGCGGTGGAAGACTTTGCACATTGCGAGAGCGGTGCTTCCGAGGGTAGGTTTGCGGAACCGGTTGCGGCGCAACCGGTCAACTTTCCTGCATCCTATACGCCGCCACTTTCGTGGGGGCAAAAGAGTGAGGCAGGCGAAGAGAATGCCATCAGCAGTTGAATAGGAGTCTGGATGCAGCCTCAAGCGTATTGGTAGAGAGGCAGAGCTGTTTACCTCCGATGGTGGCATTGCATCACAGCTGTCAATCATCTCGGCGACGACCCGCAGATGCGGCCTTTCCACATGCCAAGGACGGCGGACCTTTTTGAGCGCCTGCGATGGGACAGACCCGAAATTGCGGACCCGCACAGCGGTTCCCTACCAGCGCTGGGGTGCGCGCTGCTCTGGATGGTAGGGATGCGCTGTGCGCGTCCCTAGAATTCTTCGGCCCAGCGTGGGCTGTTGCCTTGGCGTTCGCCCCCTTTTTAAAGGCCTCCGACTTCTGGTGTTGAAGGTCTTAAGGACGGCGGACCTTTTTGAGCGCCTGTGATGGGATAGACCCGAAATTACGGACCCGCACAGCGGTTCTCTACCAGCGCTGGGGTACGCGCTGCTCCGGGTGGTAGGGATGCGCTGTGCGCGTCCGTAGAATCCTTCGTCCCAGCGTGGGTTGCGGACTCGGCGTTCGCCCCCTTTTTAAAGGCCTCAGACTTCTGGTGTCGAAGGTCTTAAGGACGGCGGACCTTTTTGAGCGCCTGTGATGGGATAGACCCGTAATTACGGACCCGCACAGCGGTTCCCTACCAGCGCTGGGGTGCTGCGTTACTTTGGATGGTAGGGATGCGCTGTGCGCGTCCCTAGAATTCTTCGGCCCAGCGTGGGCTGTTGCCTTGGCGTTCGCCCCCTTTTTAAAGGCCTCCGACTTCTGGTGTTGAAGACCTCAAGGACGGCGGACCTTTCTGAGTGCCTGAGGTGGGATAGACCCGAAATTACGGACCCGCACAGCGGTTCCCTACCAGCGCTGGGGTGCGCGGTGCTCTGGGGGGTAGGGATGCGCTGTGCGCAGCCGTGGGGGCCTTCGGCCCTGCCACATCGCACTCCGCCTTTTCGCCATCTGGATCACAGCGGATGGTGACATAGGCAACGGCTTCATGGCGGTACGTGGATTCTGGCAGGCGTGTGGATTTGCGCTGCATTAACGGAGGAATGGTGCCGTATTCATTTCCTGCTTGGCTTTCATCAGCTAGTCATTCATCGTTCCCCTTTCCAATCATGCGCTTTCTTCTCACTCTTGCTTTGCTCGTTCAAACTGCCACTGCTGCCGAGTGGACCATCTCCACCTTTGCTGGAAACGGCACCCAGGGGGGCAGCGGTGATGGTGGTCCTGCCAATGCGGCGCAGATCGACAATCCCTTCGGTGTCACACGTGGGCCGGATGGGGCGATCTGGTTCTGTGAATACACGGGGCAGCGCATCCGCCGCGTGGCCCCCGACGGCACGATCAGCACCATCGCGGGCACGGGAAAGAAAGGCTACAGCGGTGATGGCGGGCATGCTTTGGAGGCGACCTTCAATCTGCCGCATGAGCTGCGTTTTGATGCGCAGGGGGATCTGTATGTCGTCGATATGACGAACCACGTCGTGCGCAAGATCGACATGAAAACGAAGATGATCACCACCTTCGCAGGCACCGGCGTGGCGGGTTACAGCGGCGATGGCGGCCTGGCGGTAAAGGCCCAGTTCAAACAACCCCACAGCATTCAGTTCGGCCCCGATGGCAGCCTCTATGTGTGTGACATCGGCAACAATGTCATTCGCAAGATCGACATGAAGACTGGGGTGATCAGCACCTTTGCTGGAACCGGGAAGCCGGGCGCGACGCCGGATGGTGCGCCTATCGCTGGCACGCCGCTCAAAGGCCCCCGCTCACTGGATTTCGACAAGGCGGGAAATCTCTGGCTGGTCACGCGCGAGGGGAATCAGGTCATTAAATTTGATCTCAAGGCTGGCACTATTCATCACATGGCAGGCACGGGGGCCAAAGGCTTCAGCGGCAACGGTGGTCCGGCCAAACTGGCGACGCTCAGCGGGCCGAAGGGGGTGGCGATCGATGCTGCAGGCAATGCCTGGCTGGCCGACACGGAAAGCCACAGTGTGCGCATGATCGATGCGAAAACCGGCAACCTCGAACTCATCGCCGGCACCGGTGAAAAAGGCGACGGTCCTGACGGCAATCCGCTGCAATGCAAGATGGCGCGTCTGCATGGCATCTTTTGCGATGCAGATGGCACGGTCTATATCGGCGACAGCGAGGCGCACCGCGTGCGACTGCTGAAGCAGAGGTAAATTCGGTGCCTGAATGCGGCAAATTTGCTGCGGGGCTCATTGCAGACGCTGCTGGCAGGCTTGAAGTGTGGCGGAATGCTGGGTTTGCTTCCCAGATTGTGTGCCAAGACCCAGGGGAGCACTCGCTAAGGCTCGGCACCGCCTGGGCTGTATGACGGAAGGCCGTTGGCCTTCAAGAGACGGATGTAAGTCTATCGCGCAAGTCTCAAGAAGTACGGCTACGAGCGGTGGAAGGCGGAAATGGACAGATTTGCCTGACGTAGGCGGGTGGCGATTTCCTGGGTCATTTCCTGCAGCAGCGTGATCTTCAGTGAAGGGTGGCGCTGGTTCAGGGAATCAAACCACTCTTTGGTGATGACCACGCATTCCACCGGCTCCAGGGCCACGATGTCGGCCGAGCGTGCTGAGCCGTCCAGAAAGGCCATCTCGCCCACGGTCATGCCGGCGGTGAGGACGTCGATGCGCTTGCGCGTCTGCGGATCAGTATGGATCTGCACCTCCACGGTGCCGCCGACCAACACAAACATCTCCGCTGCCAGCTCTCCGGTGCGGATGATCGTCTGATCGCCGGCATAGTGACGGCGCTGCAGTTCTTTTTCGAGAAAGGCGATGTCTTCGCTGGTACACTGGCGGAAAAGGGAGCAGGATTTGAGTGACAGCGGCGAATGCGGCCGCCAGGAGACGCCTGAGACTTCGAGCAGCAGGGAGTCCTCACAGTGTTCCAAGGCGGCATCCATGGTGGGGAAGATGTCCGTTTCAGCGATGCCTACCGTGCGCAGGGAGGTCATGAGCTTGGAGGGCTGGCAGAAGATCACGCGCACTCCGTGCGGGGCCAGGCGCGCGCCGAGGTTGGCCAGCAGGATCAGGCTCACGGAGTTGGCGTTCACAACTGCACGGAGGTCAAAGATGATGTGCTTGCACTCTGTGGCGAGCGAGGTGGCATGGCGAATGACCGGCTCGATGGTGGTGAAGGTGAGGCCGCCCTGCAGTTCCATGACCTGGATCATGGTGCCGTTCACGCGCAGCAAGTCGCGCGCCTGAGGTGTCAGCCGACGGCGTGAGACCACCTCACCGCCATGGTAGGCCAGGCGGATGGCTGAGAGAGGAGTCGCAGTCGGGTTCAGCATGTGCAGCGCCAGTTCGCGAGACAGATCCATGCACACTTTGATGCCGCGATCACTGTTGCCTTGTTTGTCCAAAGGAGGGGAGAAGATGCCGATGCCGAGTTGTCCAGGCAGCACGGCCAAGATGCCGCCGCCGACACCGCTTTTGGCTGGCAGGCCCACCCGGTAGATCCATTCGCCGGACCAGTCGTACATGCCGCAGGTGGCCATGACGCCCAGCACGTTGTCCACGTACTCGGAGGGGATGACACGTTTGCGAGTCAAGGGCTGGATGCCTTGGTTGGCCAGTGTGGCTCCCATCAGAGCCAGATCCCGGCAGGTGACCTCCACCGAGCATTGCTGGAAGTAGGTTTCCAAGGTCTCATCCGGGTCTTCATCAAGGATGCCGAAATTGCGCAGAAGCCACCCGATGGCGCGGTTGCGGTGTCCGGTTTCGCTTTCGCTGCGATAGACCGACTGGTTGATCTCCAGGGGTCTTCCGGCAAAGCCGCTCAGGTAGTCCACCACGCGGTCGATGCGGCTCTTGCCGTCCTTCTTCAAGATCTGTCCTGCCGTGGCAATGGCCCCGGCGTTGATCATGGGGTTGAATGGCGCGCCGGTGCCCTCCTTGAGGCTGATGGCATTGAAAGCTTCACCCGAGGGCTCCACGCCGATTCGAGACAGGACATGGTTTTCGCCCCGGTCTTCCAGCGCGAGGCCATAGACCAGAGCTTTGGAGATGGACTGGATGGTGAAGGCATGGCGGGAGTCGCCAACTTCATAGACATGTCCGTCGCGCGTGGCGATGCAGATGCCAAACAAGCGTGGATCGGCCTTGGACAGTTCGGGGATATAGTCTGCCACATGACCGTCCATGCTGGACGCGTAGCGTGAATACAATTGTTCGACGTACTCTTGGATGGGAGAGAGCATCATTATATGAAAGCATTTGCCATGCCGTAATCGTGAAAATCTGAAAAATGGATGTGCTGGCGAAGTGAATATCGGCTGGAAAAAATCGATGCTTCAGCAAGTATCCCTCTTCACCACCATGATTTCACTCCGCACCTGCCTCTTTGCCCTCAGTCTGCCCTTCATCGCACATGCGGATCAAATCGTGCTTGTTGCCGGCGGCGGCGCGCAGGATGCCGTGGACATCGCAGCGACGGATGCTGTGCTGAAGGAGCCCTTTGGCACTGCTTTCGACTCCGGCGGTCATTTGTGGATCGTTGAGATGGTCTCGGGCAACCGACTGCTGAGGGTGGATGGCGGAGGCACCATGCAGCATGTGGCTGGACAACTGAAGGCTGGAGACAGTGGCGATGGTGGCCAGGCCGTTCGTGCGCAGTTCAATGGTCCGCACAATCTGGCCATCTTGCCGGATGACAATGTATTGATCGCGGATACCTGGAACGGCCGTGTGAGGGTGGTGGATGTGAAGGCACGAATCGTTTCCACTCTCGAAGGGTGGCGCGCCCCCGCTGGCAAAGAAAAGGGAAATGGCCCTTACTGCATCACGCTGAATTTTGAGGGCACGAAGCTCTACATTGCGGATCTGCTGCAGGTGCATGAACTCGATCTTGCCACCCACAAGAGCAAGGTGATCGCTGGGAATGGCAAGCGGGGCAAGCCTGAGGACGGGGCTTTGGCTGTGGACGCGCCGCTGTCAGATCCACGTGCTGTGGCGCCTGATCGGCAGGGTAATGTTTACATCCTTGAGCGTGGTGGCAATGCGCTGCGCGTGGTGGATAAAACCGGCCACATCCGCACGGTGGTCAACGCCAGCGGGAAGAAGGGTGGGGAAGGGGATGGCGGTCCAGCCCTCGAAGCCACGATGAACGGCCCCAAGCACCTCTGCGTGGACAAGGACGACAGTGTCATCATCGCGGATGCCGAGGCGCATCTGGTGCGCCGGTATGTTCCAGCCACGGGTAAGATTGAGCGTATTGCCGGGACAGGCAAGCATGGCAGCGCGGGAGTGGGTGGGGACCCACGTCAGTGTCAGCTTGCACGCCCGCATGGGGTTACCATCAAGCCGGACACGGGAGAGCTTTACATCACGGACAGCTACAACAACCGCGTGCTGAAGGTGGTGAAGCAGTAGGGGGGGCTTGAGTTTAAAGTTTCAGATTTGAAGTTTGGCGAGCGTGGGGACGGTGCTCCCGTCTATCGGTCACGACAAGGACGGCGGACCTTTTTGAGCGCCTGCGTCGTCGCAGACCCGAAATCACGGACCCGCACGGCGGTTCCCTACCAGCGCTGGGGCACGCGCTGCTTTGGGTGGGGTAGGGATGCGCTGTGCGCGTCCCTAGAATCCTTCGTCCCAGTGCGGGCTGCTGAGTCACACATTCCGCACCTTTCCAGCGTGGCAGTCTATTTGGGTCATTTCAAAATCGGCGTTGGGCTGATTTTGAGGACCAGCGGGCGGTGATCGCTGGCTTTGTAAAAATCGCGGTCGGCGTGGATGGTGGAGCTGCGGGTGTCGATGTGGGGGCGCAGCAGGCGGCTGGTGAAGCAGTAGTCGAGGCGTGAGTAGATGTCCGCTGCGTCCCAGAAATGTGTCCAGAGCTGGCCGTTTTCATCGCGGAGAAGGATGTCCTGCATGGCGGTGTCACTGCTGCGCGGACTGCCCACGATTTCCGCCACGGAGGGGTCATTGCGTTGCGCGTTGAAGTCGCCGTAGGCGAGGATGCGGGCACTGGGTTCCTGGGCGAAGATTGAGTCGATGTGCAGGCGCAGCAGCCGTGCCTCGTTGCGGCGCATCTCGGCCTGGTCGGCTTCTGCAACTGTGCGCATGGACTTCAGATGCACCCCGAGCAGATGCAGATCAAAACTGGGTGTGATGGCTATCGTCACATCGAGAATGCCACGCTGAAATGGCAGTGTCTGTGCGCCGATTTGATAGGTGAGCGTGGTCTGTGGATTGCGTGCCTTGATCGGCAGTCGGGAGAGCAGGGCGAGGCGGCGTGCCGGATCGCCTCCATGCGCCAGCTCGGTGTAGGGCAGGTCCACGCCTTCCATTTGCAGGCGCTGCTGCAACTCGGCCAGATCGTCCGCGGTGCCGATCTCGCAAACACCGAGGATGTCGGGGTGGATGGCGGCCAGGGTTTTTACCACCTGGGCGCGCTCACTTTCGGGTTTTGGTGTGCCGGGTTTGCCGATGGATCGCTCCATCACCAGCCAGTTTTTCAGATTGTAGGAGCAGAAGGTGAGGCGCTCCGGCTCGGCGGCAGACAGCAGCGCCGCCAGGGCAAAAAAAACGGCGGGTCCCAAGACCCGCCGCGTGAGCTGTAAATGTGGCAGCATGCCAGCGGATGGAACCGACTAGATGTCTTCGACGTTGGCGACGGGCTGACGCTTTTCCTGGGGAGGCGTGATCTTCGGGCGCTCGACTTCTTCCTGGGCGTTGTGGAGTTCGTTTTCGAATTCCGTGCGGGCCTTTTTGAACTCGCCCATGCTCTTGCCCAAGCTGCGGGCAAAGGTGGGGAGCTTTTTCGCGCCAAAAAGCACGAGAATGAGGATGCCGATGATGATCATCTCAGGCGTGCCGAGAGGTCCGATAGCGAGGATGGATGTGGGGTTCATATGGGTACTAGGTTTGCATTGTTCGTGGTGACGTGCAACGCGGACTTTATGTCGTTCCCAGTGGGGCCATGGTCCTTTGCGCGGAGTGAAAACGACCCGGCAGTAACGCCGTGGTGATGTCTTCCATGATATTTAACGCTGCATCTGTCTTTTGGTTAGCAAAAAATTCCTGATTTTGGGTGTTTTTGTTCGGTTCTGCCGCCTGGTCCTGCATGGGAACCAGAGTTTGGCGATTGCACAGGCTGTCTGTGCGCGTACCAATGCGCTGACTATGATTCACAACGTTTATTTCTGGCTCAAGCCTGACCTTTCTGCGGAACAACTCACCACTTTCGAGACGGAGCTGATGCACCTGCTTGAGATCGACTACCTCGTGCATGCCTTTGTGGGCAAGCCGGCGGACACGGAGAAGCGGCCGGTCTGCGATCACTCCTTCAGCTACTCGCTGACGCTGCATTTCAAAAACATGGAGGATCATGTGTTTTACCAGAAGGAGTGCCCGAAGCACCTGCGCTTTGTGGCGGCGTGCAAGACGTTCTGGGAGCGTGTGGTGATCTACGACAGCTCACCCCTGCACTGAGTTCTCTCCCTCCACGGCCATGTCCTACACCTTCCCGAAATCTGCGGAGCTCTTCGCCCGCGCCCAGCTTAGCATTGCTGGTGGCGTCAACAGCGGCATCCGCAAAATGGAGGTCCCCGTGCCTCTGTATTTCGGCCACGGCAAGGGCTCGCGCCTGTTCGATGTCGATGGCAATGAGTACATCGACTTCCAAATAGGGCAGGGGGCCATCCTCTACGGTCACGCATCGGAAGGCATGGCAGATGCCATCGGCATTCAGGCGCACAAAGGCACCCACTGGGCCGCGCAGAGCGAACTGGAGATCGACGTGGCCGAGCGGCTGCAAAAAATGATCCCCGGCGCGGAACGCGTGCGCTTCAACAACAGCGCCACGGAGGTGGTGCTCTCCGCGCTGCGACTGGCCCGTGCGCACACCGGCAGGTCGATGATTTTGAAGTTTGAAGGCCACTACCACGGCTGGGGAGATGAAGGCCTCGTCGGCTACGCGCCACCTCCGGGCCAGTGGGGCACCGAGGATGATCCGACACGCCTGCACCCGAGCAAAGGCGTGATCCCCGAAGTGCTGAACACCTTTGTCGTCGCTCGCTGGAATGATCCTGCGCATCTGCGTCAGCGCGTGGCAGAGCATCACGATCAGATCGCTGCCATCATCTTTGAGCCGGTGCTGTGCAACACTGGCTGCATGCCTGCGGTTGCTGGCATGCTCGAAACGATTCGTGAGTTGTGTGATGAAAACGGCATCGTCATGATCGCTGATGAGACCATCACCGGCTTCCGCTTTGGTGCGGGCTGTGCGCAGTCCTACTACGGCTTCACACCCGACCTGACGATTCTCGGCAAGGCCATCGGCGGTGGCGTCCCCTTTGCGGCTCTCGTCGGCAAAGAAAAGTTTTTTGCCAAGATCATGAGTGGCGAAGTCGTGCATGCGGGTACTTTGAATGCCAACCCACTGTGCCTTTCCGCTGCCAAGTGGTGCCTGGACGAAGTCATCGCCCTCGGCGACAAACACCCTGCTGGCATGATCGACCTCGGCGAGCAGTTGATGGCCGGCTTGAGCAAACTGGCGGCGCAGTACAACATCCCGCTGCAGCCCCAGGGGCCCGGCCTCGTCTTCCACGCCACCATGCTCAAGCCCGGTGCGCCGGAGGGACCCATCACGAACTACCGCGACTACGCCATGCGCCAGGACGCGCCGCGCTGGGCCCACCTGCGCCGCTGCCTCCTCGAAGAAGGTGTGCGTGCCATTGAGCGCGGCCTCTGGTTCATCAGCCTCGCGCACACCCAGGCGGACATCGATGAAGCGCTGCAGCGTGCCGAGCCTGCCTTTGCCCGCCATGCGGCGGAGTGGAAAGCCCCATGCTGATCTCCGAGACCTTCTATTCCGTGCAGGGCGAGGGCTCGCTCGTGGGCGTTCCTTCTGTGTTTGTGCGGACTTCCGGCTGCAATCTGCGGTGCACGTGGTGTGACACGCCGTATGCCTCTTGGAAGCCCGAAGGCGCGGAGATGAGCCTGGAGGAAATCGTTGCCGTAGTGCAGCGTGAGCCGACGCGCTTTGTCGTCGTCACTGGCGGTGAGCCGATGGTGGCGAAAGGGATGCCGGAGCTGCTGGCGCAACTGCGTGCTGCGGGCAAGCACATCACGATTGAAACGGCGGGAACGATTGCGCCGGACGGCGTGGCCTGTGATCTGGCCTCCATCAGTCCGAAGCTCGCGCATTCGACGCCGAGCGAAGCGAAGGCTGGCAAGGCATGGGCGGAGAAGCATGAGCGGCTGCGGCTGCAGCCAGAGGTACTGCGTGCTTGGTGTGAGAGCTACGACTTCCAGCTCAAGTTTGTCGTCGCGACAGAGGCGGATGTCGAAGAAGTGCGTGCGGTGGTGGACTCCATCGGGGTGCCGGTGCCGCCGGAGAAGATTTTGCTGATGCCCGAAGGCATCACGCAGGAGGCCTTGCGCTCACGCCAGGCATGGCTGGTGGAAGTGTGCAAGCGCACCGGCTGGCGCTACTCGCCTCGGCTGCACATTGATCTGTTTGGCAACAAGCGCGGCACATGAAACGGCGGTCGAGAGGATCGAGGAAACTGTGGACGCTGCTGTGGCTGGTCGTTGCGCTGCTGCAGGCCTGGAATCATTACCGTGACAAGCCGCCACAGGCCAGGCCGGAGAGGGACAGTCGATTCGTGACGCTGGCGGATGCCCAACTGGTCGAGGATGCAGGCAATGATGGCGACAGCTTTAAGATCGCGCATGAAGGTGGCGAGCACGTGCTGCGGTTGTACTTTGTCGATTGCCCGGAAAAGCGGTTGTATCCGCTGGTGAAAAACCGGCTAAAGGATCAGGCCGCTTATTTCGGTGGCTTGAGCATTCCGCAAACGGAGAGCTTGGGGCTGGAGGCGAAGGCCTACACGGAGAAGCTGCTCATTGAGCGGCGCTTCACGATCCAGACACGCTGGGAGAGCGTCTATGGCAGCGCCCGTTCGTATGCGCTGGTGTTCTTTGATGATGGCGAGGAACTCTCCGAAAAACTGGTGAAGGCGGGACTGTGCCGAATCCACACCAAAGGCACGTGGATGCCCGACGGCCGCCGCGAATACGACTTCGAAAATCATCTGCGCGCCCTGGAGCACGAAGCCAAAGCCGCGCAGCGCGGTGCGTGGGGTAAACCCACGCCCGCCGAGTAAGCGCAAGCCTGCACAAAACGCGCCAGCGTCCTGGAGTGCGCCGGTCCTCCGGCGCTTTTCGCATGCCCATGGCCTCTCGCAAAGCTCCAGAGGACTGGAGCACTCCAAAACGCAAAGCGCACGCGTCTGCCAGTACCCATGACGAATGCCTCCTCCCTACATCAGCCCCGCCACCAGTGGCACATCCGCCGGCGCCAGCTCATACTCCTTCAACTCCCCACGCTCTACCCACGCCAGCGCGGTATGCTCATGCGCATGCGGCTCGGGGCTTCCCTCCGCGAGTTCACACACAAACGGAATCAGCTCAATGCGCCCCCAGTCATACGCATGCACAAACGGCGCGAGCGTCTGCGTGATGCGCACCGTGCAGCCCAGTTCCTCCTGCAGCTCCCGATGCAGCGCTGCCTCCTCAGATTCCCCAGCCTCCACCTTGCCGCCAGGAAACTCCCACAATCCACCGAGCTTCTTGTCCGGCGGCCGCTGCGCCAGCAGGATGCGATCACCACGCACAAGGATGGCGCAGACGACAGGCACGGGTGGTTTCGGTTCCATGGGCTTCTCTCAGGCCTTCGCCACCGTCAGCGCCGCCTTGGCCGTGCGCACTGCCGCATCCGGCATGCTGATCTTGGCCATGCTGGTACGCATGCGGCGGCCCACGGCGCTGTTGTTGGTCAGGATGCTCTCCACCGCTGCAGCCGTCTCCTTCGCGGTCTTCGTGACGATGCCGCCATCATGCTTGGTCACCATCTCTGCATTGCCCTCCTCCTGGCCAGGCACCACGTAATCAATCACCGCAGGGATCTTTGCCGCCAGCACCTCATGCAGGATCGCCCCACCCGCCTTGCAGATCACCACATCGTGCGTGCGCAAAAATTCCGGAATGCGCTTCGTCCAGCCAATGATTTCAATCGTGTCCGGCGGCATCGAGTCCATGAAGCGCCGCAGCACATGATACAGGCGCTTGTCATGCTTGCCCACCGGCAGCGTCATTTTCACCCCACTGCGAAACAGCGGCTTCAGCGCCTCAAGCGTCGCCGCCACACGCCGCCCCGTCGTGGAGGGCAGGTAAAGAATGCGCGCATGAGAAACGGGCGGCAACTCCGGCAGCGGTTCCGTGAAGGCAAGATCCACCGGAAAGCCGGTCACGCGGATCTTGCTCTCCGGCACCCCAAAGCCCACCACCACTTTCTTCGTCTCATCATCCGCCACGCAAAACAGCTCGCTGCCAGACATGACCCACACGCGGTTCACGCTGATGGAATCCGTGATCACCGTGCAAAGCGGCGGCACGGCCTGCTTCTTGGACAAGGTCTCCAGCAGGATGGCATAGAGCGGATAAGTGCTGATGATCAGGCGTGGCTGCTCCTTCTTGATGCGCTCTTTCAGGGCGTTCACCATCGCCGTCTGCCACATCGCATCCGGCCCCGTCAGGGACTCCCTGCCCATCAGGTCATACGTCATGCGCCAGCCCGCCGGCCAGTGCGTGATGGCAAACTGATACAGGCTTTTGCACACATCAGAGATGAGCGGCAGCGCCTCGCTGATGAGATCGGTGGTCTCTATTTTCTCTTCGGGGCACAGGCGTGTCAAAGCCTCCGCCACAGAGCGTGCGGCGGTGTTATGCCCATCGCCAAAACCTGCGGTAAGGATCAAAATCACCGCGCATCGCTGGCTGAGAAACGAATGAAAACAAGCGAAAAGGGCAGGCAAACTCGTGAGTTGACATTATTTCGTAAATGTTAATAATCGGGAATAATTCATGACCCGGCAGCGCGCCAGATCCACGAGCCAGATGCTCGCCGCCACCGTGACACTCGCGGTGGTGCTAATCATGCTCACGCCTTTGCGTCGTGGCCCGGCGGAGAATCATTCGCGTCAGGCGGGCTGGTTGCCCCTGCTCAATCAGGGCGGCATGGCAGACACCCCCGCGTTTCGCCGTTTGCACACGTCTCCCGCTCACTTTGCCGCGAGCGATCAGCCTCTCTCCCGCCAACCGTCATCCATTCCGCTGCCATGAGCAGCCGGTTCAAGCCCCCCGGCCAGTGTCCCGTGTGTGGTGAATGGGTCCCCCGTGGAGCCGCCGCCTGCGATGACTGCGGCGCCTGCGCCAAATCCGGTTGGAGTGGTGACACCCATACCGACGGCCTCGACCTCCCCGATGAAGACTTCGACTACGACGACTTCATCGCCCGCGAATTCGGCGGCAAGCCCTCCAAGCAATCCCTCATCACCAATCTCTGGTGGTGGGTTGCGCTGGTGCTGCTGCTCATCCTCGTCGTGGGCGCGTTGATGCCCTTATTTCGCTGAGCTGTAACCAGGCAGTAGGGAGCCAACGAGCATGGCAGGAAGCTCCAGCGCCAACGCGAGCGCACAAGCGTCTTGGGCTGCGGTGACAGAGATGCAAGGCGCAAGACTGCATCGGCAGCACCGCTTTCGCGGGGGCCAACGTGCTGTCCGTCCACAGCACTCAATCCGGCCTGCGACAGCGGCGTCGAGCCAAGGCTTGCCACACCCGCAAGCGAATGCCTCCCAATCCATGGCTTGTAAAAGATGAGGGGTAAAAGATTTTTCCAGAGCAGGACTGTGCCCAGAAGTGCCGCCGGCCTTGTGAGTAGGACTCCGTTCTTCATCTTTTACCGGCAATCTTTTACCAGCCCAAATCAAAACTCCCGCCAGATCTGCTCTGCCACGCGTCCCTGACTTGATTGAGAGAGGGGCACTTGGTCAGAGGGGGGGATGCGCAGCGGTATCCATGACCGAGGAAGAGGACTCGTCTCGCTCAAGGCGTTGCCTACTTCATCTCCCGCCCATTCGTGCCTAGCATCAATCTGGCTCCACCGCAACGCGGTGGATGGCTCGTGCGTTCATTTTCCTTCTTTAATCTTGTTAATTCAAACTCAGGAAGATTAGAAGAGCCGCCAAAAAGGAGAGGCTCTGCCTCTCCTTTTTGTATTTGTTCGGAGAGGCAAACCTCACGAAAGAACTCGAAAACTTTTCGCGTTTTGTCACTGGTATGACCTCCTACCAGCTCTTTTATTTATGAATCAAATTGATCTCCAAAACCGCATCGCCATTGTCACGGGCGGCGCTCGTGGCATTGGCCGCGCCATTGCCGAACGTCTGCTTGTCTCCGAGGCACGTGTCTCGCTTTGGGATGTGGATACAGCGGCGCTCGCGCAGGCTGCGTCCGATATGGGCACACCGAATGCCGTCCATACTGCGACTGTCGATCTCGCAGACCTCGCCTCCGTCCAGGCCGCTACCGCAGCCACCGTGGCCGCGTTTGGAAAGATCGACATCCTTGTGAACAATGCCGGCATCACCGGTGGCAACGCGAAGACGTGGGAACTCGAGCCAGCCGACTGGCAGCGCGTGATGGAGATCAATCTCAACGGACCCTTCTACTGCTGTCACAGCGTGGTGCCGCATCTCATCACTAACGGCTACGGCCGCATCGTGAACATCGCCTCCATCGCAGGAAAGGAAGGCAATCCCAATGCCGCCCACTACAGCGCTTCCAAGGCTGCTGTCATCGCCTTGACCAAGTCTCTCGGCAAGGAACTCGCCACGGCGAACATCACCGTCAATGCCGTCACGCCTGCCGTCATCGCCACTGACATTCTCCAGCAGATGCAGCAATCGCACATCGACTACATGCTCTCAAAAATCCCGATGGGACGCTTTGGCAAGAAGGAAGAGGCCGCCGCGCTCGTGGCCTGGCTTTGCTCAGAAGACTGCTCCTTCACTACCGGCGCCGTCTTCGATCTCTCCGGCGGCCGCGCGACGTATTGATGGAGGGACGGAGTAATGGAGTGATGATTCGATATGAACACTGAACGACGAAATAAGAAGCGCGGATACCAGCAGTTGCTGGTTTGGCAGGATGCTATTGAGTTGTATGGACTCGTTTTTCAGTCGTTTCGCGGTTGGCCGTTTGAGCAAAAGAAGCTGGCCTCACAATCCATTGCCTCCGCTGACTCAGTGCATCGCAACATCGCTGAAGGTTACTGTCGGAGAACGGTTCGTGAGTATCTCCAGCATCTCAATATCG
>JAIXYN010000047.1 GCA_027490195.1 Verrucomicrobiaceae bacterium
ATTCTCCCGCTGATGACCAAGCCCGGTGCGCCGAGTCCTCACGACGCGTTCTTCTACTACAACGGGGAGAAACTAGAGGCGGTCCGCAGCGCGAACTGGAAGCTCGTCTTCCCGCGCACTGCCATGGACGACACCCCGTATGAACGGAAGCAGGGAGCCGCGAAGGAGGCACTTCTGCCCGAGGCGCTCTACGACCTCGCGGCGGACGTGGGCGAGACGACGGACGAGATCAGACAACACCCTGAAGTCGCGCAACGTCTGCGCGCCCTAGCGGAGCAGATGCGCGAGGACATGGGTGACTCTGCCACCAACCAGAAGGGCAAGAACCGCCGCCCCGTGGGCCGCATGCCTGCTTCGGGGCAATGATGCCGCGCTCACGACAAGCTAACCAAGAACGAACCGATGAGACCCATACGCCACTTACTGACAGCAGTCATCGCTGCCCTGACACTCGCAGGAGTTTCCGCGTCGGCGGAGCAACGTCCCAACGTCATCTTCATCATCGTTGACGATCTCGGTTATGGCGAACTCGGTTGCTATGGCGGGAAAAGCATCCCGACACCGCACATCGATTCGCTCGCGGCGAGTGGCTCGCGATTCACCAGCGGCTATGTCACCGCGCCGTTTTGCGCTGCCTCGCGCGCGGCGTTGCTGACGGGGCGTTTTCAGACGCGCTTCGGTTTTGAGTTCAATCCCATTGGCGCGAAGAACGCTGCGCCGGGCATTGGCTTGCCAGTCGCGGAGAAAACCATCGCAGATCGTCTGCGTGACTCGGGCTATGCGACGGGATTGGTGGGCAAGTGGCATCTCGGAGGCACGGCGGAGTTTCACCCACAGCGGCGTGGCTTTGATGAGTTCTTCGGTTTTCTGCACGAGGGGCATTTCTATGTACCGACTCCGTGGCAGGGCGTGACGACCTGGCTGCGCCGCAAAACCTTGCCCGATGGCGGTCAGGGCCGGTGGACGTCACCCGATGGCCGCATCGTGTGGAGCACCCATCTCAACACCAACGAGCACGAATACGACACGGACAATCCGTTGCTGCGCAGCAGTCAACCCGTGGATGAACAGGCAAACCTCACGGACGCCTTCACGCGTGAAGCCTGCGATTTCATCGGCCGGCATCGCACGCAGCCGTTCTTCCTCTACCTCGCCTACAACGCCGTCCACAGCCCCATGCAGGCCACGGACGATTACCTGAAGAAGTTCGCGCACATCAAGGACATCCAGCGCCGCATCTTCGCCGCCATGCTCGCGCACTTCGATGACAGTGTGGGCAAGGTGCTCGCGCAACTCCGTGACAGCGGCATCGAAGAGAACACGCTCGTCGTTTTCCTCAGCGACAATGGCGGCCCCACCAAGGAACTCACCTCCAGCAATGCACCGTTGCGCGGTGGCAAAGGCGAACTCTGGGATGGCGGCATTCGCGTGCCATTTATAGCGTCGTGGAAGAATCACATCACCGCAGGTCAGGTGGTGCACGCACCTGTGGCGTCCATCGACGCCACCGCGACAGCGCTGAACGTGGCTGGTGTGTTGGCTCCAGTGCCTTCGACCAAAGCCGAAGCCAAGTTGGACGGCATCAACCTCATGCCTTTGCTCACAGGCAAGACCACGCAACTGCCCGAACGTCCGCTGTTCTGGCGCGTTGGCAAAAAGAACGCCCTGCGTCTCGGCGACTGGAAACTCATTCGCGATGGCAAGGAGTGGCAGCTCTACGATCTCACGCATGACATCAGCGAGACCAAAAATCTCGCCACCCAGGAACCCGCCCGCGTACAGCAAATGTCAGCGCTTTGGGACAAGTGGAACGCTGAACAAATCGAACCGCTCTGGAGATAGGTCAGGGAACTCTCATGGAATGCAAACTGCTCAAGTGAATCACCCGACCAAACGGCGATCACGGCTCCACGATTCTTAGAGTGGGGAGGATATTGCGAAAGTCGGAGGCGTTACGCGTGATGACGCCTTGGGATCGCTATGCGAAGGCAGCGATCAACACATCGTCGCCGGAAAAGGATGGGCCAATCTACACAAACGTCACCGGACTGACGACGTGGCCGTCATTCAGATGGGCTTGCACGCACGCAGTGGAGGCGGGTTCAAAGAGAGGATCGCCCGTGACCAAGTCCACCACCACTCAGCTATCGACCACCCACTCCATCTCAATCTTCCTCGCCCACCCGCAGCGCCTTCATCGTCTCGGTGGTCGTTGCCTAAGGGCCACGCGGAGCCTTCTGGCGTGCTGCGGCGATCATCTGCCGATACTCCTCAAGACTCGGCACCGGCGTTGCAGGCGGCACTTCGGAGATCGCCAGCTTTACCCGCCCCCCCTTTGGGAAACTGTCGAAGCCTGTGCGTCACGACTGTGGTCATGTCGTCTTTCAGGTCAAGGGTGACAGTGATCACGCTAATGGGGGCTGAGTGTAAGGGGTGCTTGGGGCTATTTCAAGAGATGCCCGAAGGCCTGCTCAAGCCCCTCAAAAACGACAAAGTCCATAACCTCATCGCCTACCTGCGCACCACGGCGCAGGTCCAGCTTCCCAAGCCATGATGCCGCTGGTCCATGCCACGGCATAGATTGATTCCACCCCACACCGCGAGAGTGCGCGGGGAGCAGCGTATAAATGACACCCGCTAAACTTCCTTCATGACACGCCCACGCCTACTCCCCTTCCTCACCACTCTCCTGCTCGCACTGGCCACCACGCTCCATGCCGTGGAACCCCTCAAGTCCTTCACCCCCGGCGCGCGCATTCTGTTTCAGGGAGACTCCATCACTGACGGCAACCGCGGCCGCAGCGCCGACCCAAATCACATTCTCGGCCACGGTTACGCCTTCATCATCGCCGCGAAATTCGGCGCAGCGTTTCCCGAAGCCAAACTGGAGTTCTTCAATCGCGGCATCAGCGGCAACACCGTGCTGGATCTCGAAAAGCGCTGGCAGAAAGACACGCTCGATCTCAAGCCGGACGTGCTCAGCATCCTCATCGGCGTGAATGACAAAGGCCGTGGCTTACCGCTGGAAATCTACGAACAGACCTACGACAAAATCATCACCCAGGCAAAAGCCGCCAATCCACAGCTCAAGCTCGTACTCTGCGAGCCCTTCGTCGTCAACCATCTCGCCACCGATCCGCAGCACGGCTCGCCCAACGCCGACATCGTCAAGCGCCAGGAAATCGTCGCACGCCTCGCCAAAAAGCACGGCGCAGCCCTCGTACATTTCCAAGCCGCCCTGGACCGCGCCACCGCACGTGCCCCCGCCGCCCACTGGATCTGGGACGACATCCACCCCACGTACTCCGGCCACCAAATCCTCGCCGATGAATGGGAGCGCACCGTGCGCGACTTCTGGCCATGAATCCCTTCGAGAGTAACCGCTACCATCAAACCATGAAACGATTCTGCATCACCCACCTCACGCTGGCCTTCGCGCTCACCCTTTCAGCCACCGCCGCAGAGCCCCTCCGCATCGACGTCTCCCGCGACACCTGGGTTTCCTCCTACCCCACCGAGATCGAGGGCAGCAACGGCGCCTCGCCCAAGATGAAGTTCAAAGGCGTGCAGGAACTCGCGCTCATGGACATCGATGCCACGGCGCTCAAAGGCAAACGCGTCACCAAAGCTCAGCTACACTTGCATGGCGAAGGCGCGGAAATCCTGCAGCGCATGACCGTTTCCACCATCTCCGAGGAATGGACCGAAGGCGATGGCACCAGCTACAAAAAAGTGCCCGGTGCCAGCTCCTTCACCTGGGCACGCACCGGCGAGCAGCGCTGGGGCGTCGATCAGGCAGACATCACCGCCGTCATCAATGGCGCAGGCGGCTCCATTTGGGGCTTTGCCGATCCCACACCGCGCGACGCCAACGGCTGGCAGATCATCCCCGTGGATCCCGCCGTCGTGCAGGCCCGCATTGAGGGCCGCAGCTTCGGCTTCGCCGTCATGGATGACGTGGGCAGCGAGTACCTGCGCGAGGGCAGCAAGTTCACCTACCGCCCCTTCCTCAACCGCTACGTCTCCAGCAAGAACGACAAAAAAAGCACCCGCCCCCACTTCACCCTCTGGCTCGAAGACGGCCCGCCCGCCGCCTCCCTACCACCCTATACCAGACCACTCGCCGCAAAGCCCGCCACGCTGCCACCAGCCATCCCACAGCCCGCCACCACGAAGCTCCCCGTTGATTGCCGCGATGAATTTGGCGAGCCCCTTTCCTCCCTCGAATTCTTCGCCGCCAAAGGCGAAACCATCCACTTCACCGTCGCCACCAGCGCCAGCCTCACCCTCCCGCAGGTCAAGACCCAGACCTACGCCATGCCACAGGTCGCGCAGCATTTCGATCCCCTCGTCCCCGGCCCCTCCACCGGCCCCACCTGCATCGAGATCCACGTGCCCAAAGACGCACGCCCAGGCCGCATCACCGGCCAGCTCACCGTCGGCAGCCAGTCACTCCCATGCACCCTCACCATCTGGGATTTCACCCTGCCAGACCGCCTCTCCTTCATCCCACAGATGAATGCCTACAGCCTCCCCGGGCACGAGCGCGCGTTCTACCGGCTCGCCCACGAGAACCGCACCACGCTCAACGTGCTGCCCTATCACTGGACCGGAAAGATCGATGCCGGCCCCGTCATCAAACCCGACGGCCAGTGGGACTGGACCGCGTGGGATGCCACCTACGGCCCGCTCTTTGACGGCAGCGCCTTCACCGGCCTGCCACGCAGCGGCGTCCCCATCGAGGCCTTCTACCTCATGCTCAATGAAAACTGGCCCATGAATCAAGAGCAGTACTTCAAAGGCGGCTACTGGGTCGAATCCGCCTACGACGAAGAGTACTGGAAGCAGTTCCGCGCCGCCGCATCACGCATCGCCCAGCACCTCCATGACAAAGGCTGGGCCGAGCCCATGTTCGAGTTCTACCTCAACAACAAAGTCTATTTCAAAACCGCCGGGTGGGAGCGCTGCTCCGCCCCATGGGTCTTTGATGAACCCTCCAACACGCAGGACTTCTGGGCCCTGCGCCGCTTCGGTCTGGAGTTCTGGAAAGGCGCAGGCTCACAGCCCGGCCTCCACCTCGCGCACCGCGCCGACATCTCACGCCCGCAGTGGCAGCGCGATCTCCTCGATGGCGTCGTCAATGCCGAAATCGTCAGCGGCTCCCTGCGCACCTATCGCTCCTGGGTCAATGAGCGCGCCCAGCGCTTCGGCAATCTCGTTTACATGTACGGCACCTCCAATGCCCTCGGCACGCCCAGCGTCAGCAATGCCGCCTGGTGCGTGGAGTCCTGGGCCCTCGGAGCCGATGGCGTCGTGCCGTGGCAGACCATTGGCAAAGCCGACGCCCTGCAAAAGCCCGACGACCTCGCCCTCTTCTACCCCACGCCCGATGGCCCCCTGCCAAGCCTCCGCCTCAAAACCTTCCGCGCCGGACAGCAGCTCGTCGAGTACCTCACCCTCTTCACCGCCCTCTCCGGCGAATCCCGCGCCAGCGTCGCCGCAGCCATCCTGGCAGAACCTGGTATGCGCGCCGTCACCGTGAAGAAAAACGAAGACGACGCCGGCAAAGCCGCCTTCCCCCCCGAGACCCATCACTCCCTCACCACCCTCCGCCACCGCCTCGGCCACTGGCTCAATGCCAAGTCCCCCACCCCACGCGACCGCTGGCATGATCCAAGACCCAAGCCTCATACGCCGGATGCGGTGAAGGTGATCGAGACGGTGAGGTAACGCATCCATCCCCTGCCCCTTATTTCAGAAGTACGATAGACACTCCTGTCTGTCGGTCAGCGCGTGCTTTGCCAACAAGCCCCCAACGACCCTGATGATCGCAATGCGAATCAGAAGGATGGCCGCACCAGCCCGGAGAACTACCTGAACGGTTTGGTTTCGGAAAGCACTGGCCAAGGGTAGGAGAGCAGCGGTTCCGTGTACGCAACAATCCACGACTCGTGCATGGGGATCAGGACAAGCTCCTCAAAGCAGCCGGTGCGCCCGAGGTCGAGCTGCGCCTCCTGCCCGGCCAGGGCCACGGCATCACTCCCGCACTGGCTTACGCGGAGCTTTAAGCGTGACTGTCAAAGCACTCGTGCAAAGCGAAAGTGGGTAAACCATGAATCTCCATCTTCCAATGATGGTACACTGAGCCGAAACCTCACGACATCATGCTTTATTCGTGGTTGCTGAATGAGGTGATTTTTGTCGAAATGCGGGCGCATGCGCCTCGTATCGTCCTCTGCTCTTGGCAAAAATGAAACCCACACACCTCACAGCCCTCGTCGTGCTCTTCGCGCTCGGCAGCGCATCTCTTTTCGCAGCCGACTTCCGCCTCGCCTCAGTGCTTTCGGATCACATGGTCCTTCAGCGCGACAAGCCCGCCGCCATCTGGGGCTGGGCTGAACCGGGAGAATCCGTAACGGTTTCATTTGCCGGACAATCGAAGTCCGCCACCGCAGACACGGAGGGCAAATGGCTGCTCAAGCTGGATGCCCTCACGGCTTCCGCGGAGCCACGTGTGCTAATCGCCACCGGCAAGGATGGACACAAAGCTGAGGTGAAGGATGTGCTTGTGGGTGAGGTCTGGCTCGGCTCCGGGCAGTCAAACATGGAGATGGCAGTCGCTGGAGTCGATAACTCCGCTGCGGAGCAGGCTGCGGCCAACTTTCCCCTCATTCGCTACTACGGTGAATCGTCTGCCTCCGCTGAGACCCCTCAGGCCGAGGGCAAAGGCCTCTGGCAGTCATGCACCCCGGCAAACGTCCGACGCTTTTCCGCAACGCTTTACTTTTTCGGGCGCGAGATTCATCGCGAAGTCGGCGTCCCCGTGGGCCTGATCAGTTCAGCAGTGGGAGCCACTCACATCGAATCCTGGATCTCCGCTGAAGCCCAGTCTGCTGATGTGGAAACCAAGGCCGAATTTGACAGCCAGCTGCGCGGCTACACCCATTTCAACGAAGCCAAAGCGAGGGCACTCTATGAAAACCAACTCGCCGCATGGGGCCCCCTCGCCGAGAAAGCCAAAGCCGAGAACAAAGCCCTGCCAAACAAGCCCTACGACATCATCGCCGCTCGCAAGCGCAAAGGCCCGCCCGCCGGCCTTTATCATGGCAAGATCTTCAACCTCGCCCCTTTCACCCTGCGCGGCGTCCTTTGGTATCAGGGAGAAAGCAACGCGGGCAAACCCGGCCTTTACCACAAGCAGCTCACGCAGCTCGTCACCAGTTGGCGCACGCTTTGGAATGACGAATTGCCCTTCGCCTGGGTGCAACTCCCGAATTTCACCTCGCCCGGCGAAGGCTGGCCGCGTGTGCGGGAGTCCATGCTGAAGACCCTCGAACTGCCAAAGACGGGCATGGCCATCACCATCGACCTCGGCGACGCGAAGGACATCCACCCGAAGAACAAACAAGACGTCGGTAAACGCCTCTCCTACTGGGCTCTTGGCACCGTGTATGGCAAAAACGTCCCCGCCATCAGCGGCCCACTCCCAGCAGGATCGACCATCAAGGGCAATGCGATCACGGTTTCCTTCAAACATACCAACGGCGGTCTGAAGTCCATCACCGGCGGCCCTCTCACGGGTTTCCAAATCGCCGCCGCCGATCAGCAGTGGAAGCCTGCCGAAGCAAAGATCGTCGGCGACGCCGTTGTCATCAGCAGTTCCGAAGTTGACCAGCCTGTCGCCGTTCGTTACGCCTGGAAAGACTGGCCCGACTACAGCCTCGCGAATGGCGCTGGATTGCCCTCATCACCTTTCCGCACCGATGACTGGCCTGTGCCTGCGGTAAAGAAGTGAGGCCGAAGAGTCCTTGGAAGCATTGTCCGAGACCGTTGCATAATTAGACAGAGATTTGGCCGAACTGCGTTTGCTCCCCTGCCCTTTTCTCATCTGCTTTTGCATACCCATCGATCTAATGAAACCCACGCTCGCGCTCCTCTCTGCCCTGCTGCTCGCGCCGCTGCACGCTGCGGAACCTCTCCCAACTCCATTCGCGCTGTGGAAAGACTACGACCCCAATCAGGGCGGCTTCAAAGAGGAGATCGTGAAGGTGGAAACGAAAGACGGCATCTTCAACCGGGACTCCTACATCAGTGCGTATGTGCTCGGTGAGGAGATCCGTGTTTATTGCCGTTACCGCGTGAATGCCGGTGCCGTGAAAGCTCCGGGCCTGCTGGTGGTGCATGGCTGGATGGGCGCGGCGGAGCCGGACCGGAAGTTTGTCGAAGACGGCTGGGCAGTGATGGCGCATGACTACTGTGGTCGGACGGGAAGCCGTCCTCACTTCACCAAGTATCCAGAGAAACTGCGGCACGGAAACATGGACCGAACGGTGGCTGGACCGGCGCGGGCAAAGGACCTGGATGGAAAGGAAATCACCGATCCGAAGCAGACCTCCGACTATGTGTGGTATGCCATCCAGCGTCGGGTGCTTAGCTATCTCGAACAGCAGAAGGAAGTGGACCGCACACGGCTCGGGGCGATGGGCTATTCGTATGGTGGCACGCTGATGTGGAATCTGGCCACTGATCCGCGTGTGAAGGCCGTCGCCGCCTACTTCGGCATCGGCTACAACGACTACTACCGCGACAAGCATGTGTGGCTCTACAACGTGCCTTACGTCGAGCCGCCGAAGTCGTCGGGCGAAGAGATCATCCTGGCTTCCATCGCGCCTGAGGCCCATGTGCCGTTCATCACGGCAGCCACGTTGTTTTTGAACGGCTCAAACGATCATCATGGCGGGCACGAACGCGGGCTGGAGAGCTTCAAGAAGTTTCCGAAGAACGTGCCGTGGTCGTTTGCGATTCAAGCGCGCGGACATCACGACACCGAGAAAATCGGGCACGACACCAAGTTCTGGTTGGAGAAACATGTGCTGGGCAAAGACGTGATCTGGCCGGCCCATCCGAAGTCCGAGATCCGATTGGATGCCGAAGGCGTGCCTGAACTCGTCATCACTCCGGCGTCACCCGACACCGTGCGCAAGGTCGAGATGTTCTATGCTCTCAAGAACCCGTGCAGTTACGCCCGTTCCTGGCGCGACACTCCCAGCGTGAGGCAGGGCCAGCAGTGGGTCGGCAAG
The DNA here is from genome assembly GCA_027490195.1 of Verrucomicrobiaceae bacterium. GTDB lineage: Bacteria > Verrucomicrobiota > Verrucomicrobiia > Verrucomicrobiales > Verrucomicrobiaceae > Prosthecobacter. Next base: position 9,081 of record JAIXYN010000047.1, read on the forward strand.
ATGCCCGTGCTCAATGTGGACGACTATGTCTTCGGCTACGCCAACATCACTTACGACTCGACCATCGTCCGCTCGACTGATTTCAACGCGGCGGTTCCCGCAAAGCTTGGCAGAGCGGTGGCCACCGACAAACCATCGAGTGACCTTTCCGACAGCGGTTACAACGCCTGGAGCAACATTGCCGAGCTTGAAGGCCCCAAAGGCATCAAGGGGTTTCGTTCGACGAACAACGGACGCGGTTCGGGCACCGAGCAACTGCACGATCCCAAATGGCAGGCACCGGCCAACACGCGGCTGAGCTTTAAATTTTACTGCACCGAGCCGCAAACCGTGGTCCTCACCGCCGCTGATTACAACGCGGTCGAGCTTGAGATCACCGCCTCCGACAACTGGCAGGAGATGATCATCGCACCAGAGCGTCTCATCAACCGCTTCAACCAAAAGCCAATGTCCAATTGGTCCAGCGTGGGCAAAATCCACTTTCTACCCAAACAAGGCTCCGATCTGACCAAGGTGATATTTGCCGATTTCAAATGGGTGCCGTAAGGCCATTTTCGTGAAGACGATTCGCTGCAAAGCCGACCGCAAATCATTCGATCCATTAAAACCCTCCTCACCGTCCTGCTGGCCGATGATGCAGAAGGAGCTGCTGCATTGGTTGCCTTCCATCTATAGGATGATGACTTCGTGAAGTCGGAGACCGTCGCCATGTTTCATCGACTAAAAACAGCGATCTACGTGAATCCGAAGAGAAGACGATCTCAGTCCTGAATGGCACTTCAATAAGAGACAGTTTCGAACCTTTGTAGCCAATCTGTCTCATTCTTCTTGAGCCCTGAAAGGGCTGCGGATACAGCCCAGCAAGCGAGCCTAAGCAAGCGCCGCCCTGGGTTTCCGGCAACAAGATCGGGAAGCAAACCCAGCGCGCTCGTGACACACCAAGCTCACCAGCAGCGCCTGAATTGACCTCCGCCGCGCACCCGTTCCTCTCAAACGACCCCCGGCCCTCGAAATCCACGAAGCCCTCCATACCTTGAGATCAACGCTCGCACTCACCAGGCAACGCTCGGTCCCGCAGATCGTGACACGAAAGATGTTTTTGGGCTGAGCGTACTCTGCCATTCATGTGGCGCTGGTTATCATTGATTCTTCTCGCTGGCAGCTCCGTTCTCGGCGCAGGCAGGAGCATTGAGGAAGGAAAAAAACACTGGGCGATGATCGCGCCGCAGGTCGTTCCTGGCGCGAGCATCGACGCCTTGATCGACAAGCAGCTCGCGGAGAAGAACCTCACACCGAATGCCCCTGCGAGCCGTTCCGCACTGGTGCGGAGGCTGCACCTCGATCTCACGGGTCTTCCGCCGACTGACATGGCCGATCAAACCAATTTAGCCGACGTGGTGGATGCTCTTTTAAAGAGTCCCCACTTCGGCGAGCGCTGGGGACGGCACTGGCTGGACATTGCGCGTTATGCGGACAGCAACGGGCGCGACCGCAACGTCATGAACTACCACGCCTGGCGCTATCGCGATTATGTGATCGCGTCGTTCAATGCGGACAAGCCTTACGATGAGTTCATCCAGGAGCAGATCGCAGGTGATTTGATGTCGGCGAAGGACACAGCGCAGCGAGATGCGCAATTGACGGCCACCGCGTTCCTCGCGCTCGGTGCGAAGGCTTTCGAGGAGCAGAAGCAGGATCTGTTTCACATGGATGTCGTCGATGAGCAGATCGAGATGATCGGGCGTGGCGTCCTCGGGCTATCCGTGGCTTGTGCGCGTTGCCACGACCACAAGTTTGATCCGATTCCGACGGCGGACTACTACGCCATCGCGGGCATTTTGCGCAGCACGCAGCCGCTGTATGGCCATGGGCCGCGTGGCATCAAGGCCACGATGTTTCATCACACGGAGTTTCATCCACTCGGCGATGAGGCGGCTCAAAAACTGGCTCCGGCAGCTCTCGCTTACTTCACAAAGCTCGATGCCGACACTCTCGAAATGCACCAGGCCCGCAGTGCCCGCTACAGCGTGCAGAAGCGGCTGAATGACGCGAAGCGCCTCGTGGAAAGCTCCAGCGGCGAGGCCAAGAAAAAGGCCGAGGCTGATTTGAAAGCCATCGAGGACAAAATCGCCGATTGGAACGTCAAAATCAAAAAACTCGAAGCGGATGTCGAGGCGCTCAAAGATGCCGCACCACCTCAGCCTGCGTGGACGATGGGTGCGCGTGATCGCAGCGAGATCATGGACTGCCGCATTCACATCCGTGGCGAGACAACGACTCTCGGCGACACGGTGCCGCGTGGCTATTTGCAGGTGATTTCCATCCCTGGCTCCAAGCCACCTGCCAAGACGCAAAGTGGTCGTCTGGAGCTGGCGCAGTGGCTCACGCATCGCCAAAACCCGCTCACCACCCGCGTGATGGTGAACCGTGTGTGGCAGAAGCTCTTCGGTCGTGCGCTTGTGACCACTCCAGATGATTTCGGCGTGAATGGAGCCAAGCCGAGCCATCCTGAGCTGCTCGACTACCTCGCAGTGCAATTCATGGAGCAGGGCTGGAGCGTGAAGCAGCTCATCCGCGAAATCGTGCTGTCGAAGGCCTATCAGCGCAGCACGGATCGCTCAGTGACTGCAACGAAGAGCGATCCCGACAACATCTTGCTCTGGCGCATGTCGCCACGGCCCGTGGAGGTCGAAGTGCTGCGCGACTCAATTCTTGCTCTCAGCGGCCAGCTTGATCCCTATCCGCCGCAGCAGCAGTTCCTGCAGCGCTTTCATCCGCAGAAGGACGCGGAACTTTTCACCTTCAAGCCCTTCCTGACGGCTGATGCCATCGTGGATCATCATCGCAGCGTGTATCTGCCAGTCGTGCGCGGCACGCTGCCGGAGATTTTTGCGCTCTTCAATTTCGCCCCGCCGGAACGGCCCGTGGCGCAGCGCGCGGAAAGCATCGTGCCCGCGCAGTCGCTCTTTTTAATGAACAACGCCTGGGTGCTCGAACAAGCCCGCCACACGGCCACGCGACTCCTCAACGACACGAGTCTGGCAGACGACTCCAAGCGCCTAGACCGCCTCTACCAGCGCGCCTTCTTCCGTTCCCCCACGCCTGCGGAGCAAAGCCGCGCTCTCGCCTACCTGAAAACGAGCGGCCCAGAGACCGCATGGACCAGTCTTTGCCAGACCATCATCGCCAGCGCGGAGTTCCGCGTGGCGAGATAAACCATCATCATTCGCATGACCACCCGCCGCCGACTCCTCCAACAAGCCTCCGCAGGCTTTGGCTATCTCGCGTTTGCAGACATGGCATCGGCGGAGAGCAAGCTCGCATCGCATTTCCCGGCCAAGGCCAAGCGCGTCATTTTTCTGTGCATGCGCGGTGGTCCATCGCACATGGAGACCTTTGACCCGAAGCCGGAACTCACACGACGGCATGGCGAAGCGGGACGCAACAAGGGAACAAAACTGCTCGGCTCACGGTGGAAATTTGCTAAGCACGGACAGAGCGGCATCGACATGGTGGAGCTCTTTCCCGAGCTGGCGAAGCATGCGGACAAGCTTTGCGTGTTGCGCGGCATGCATACGGACAACGAAAACCATCCGCAGGCGCTGGAGCAGCTCCACACCGGCAGCTTTCAGTTTGTACGACCATCCATAGGCGCGTGGACGGTTTATGGACTCGGCTCGGAAAACACCGACCTACCTGGATTCATCAGCATCAACCCGCTAACCGCCCTCGGCGGCCTGCGCTACTACTCCAGCGCGTTTTTACCCGCGTCCAACTCTGCCACGCTGCTTGGCGATGCGAACCAGCCCGGCGCAAAACTCCAGCTCGGCAACATCGCCAATCAGCGCCTCGACAACACCGCTCAGCGTCAGCAACTCGATCTCTTGCAGTCGATGAATCGCGATCTATTGGCACAAACCGGTGATCCACGCGTGGAGGGCATCATCTCATCCTATGAGCTGGCCTTTCGCATGCAGGGCCAGCTGCCACGCGTGATGGACCTCAGCAGTGAGAGCAAAGCAACGCTGCAACTCTACGGCGCGGACAAATCACCGACCGAAACTTTTGGCCGCCAGTGCCTGCTGGCGCGGCGCTTCGCCGAAGCGGGCGTGCGCTTCATCGAAATCAGCCATCAAGAGTGGGATCTCCACGGCGGCCTGCAAGGCGGCATGACACGCAACTGTGGCCAGATCGACAAACCCATCGCCGGCCTGCTGCATGATCTCGATCAGCGCGGTTTGCTCGAAGACACCCTCGTGCTCTGGGGCGGCGAGTTTGGTCGCACGCCCGATGATGCCACGCAGGACGGTCGCGGCCACAACAACAAAGGCTACAGCATGTGGATGGCTGGTGGCGGCGTGAAAGCCGGCCATATCCATGGCGCGACGGACGACCTCGGTGTCGCGGCTGTCGATGGCAAAGTCCACATCCACGACTTGCACGCGACGATGCTGCACCTGCTCGGCCTCGATCACGAACGCCTCACCTTCCGCTACGGTGGCCGTGATTTCCGGCTTACCGATGTCCACGGAAAAGTGGTGACGGAGATTCTTGCGTGACCGAACCCACGCTGAGCCCTAATCCGTGAAATCATCCATAGGCATGATTGCGGATTCAGACTCAGGCTTGGCCAAAAGAAACCAGCGTACTATCTGGCGCCACAGGTACGTTCTGATCTCCGATGCCCCTCTTCAACACCACACTCGCACTCTCTGCCGCCCTGCTGATCGGGCCGCTGGTCGCATTGCCATCCGCAGCCGCCCATGAGGCACTCTCGCCGCTGCAGCGGGCCTTGATTGAATCAAAATCACCGCCGCCGATGGATGCGGCATTCAGCTTCGATGCGCCAGCCGGGCCGCAGTTCACGGAGGCGGAGAAGGAGGCACAGATTGAGCTCGGGAAAGGCGTGATGCCGATGGTGATGAAGGCATTCAACAGCGGCGCAGGCGAGGTGCGCATTCCGCCGGGCGACTATCGTTTCGGCCAGGAACGCTATCATGGGGCGAAGGCCATCTTTCCGCTGGGCTTTGAGAACATGCAGCGCGATGCGGATCATCCCTTCGTGATCGATGCCACGGGCGCCACGTTCTGGTTTGATCTGGATGACAAGCAAATGCCGCCGGGACATCGCTGCGTGGGCTTTCGCAACTGTCGAAACCTCGTGCTGCGAGGTGCGATCATTGATCGTGGCACGCGGGGTTGCATCGAAGGCCGCATCACGCGCATTGATCGCAAGGGCAATCGTTTTGAGATTCAGCCCTCACCCGGCATCGTCGTGCCAGCGAGCTACAAGGGGGGCGACGAGCAGCGCCTGTTCCCCTTCAAGAGCGATGGCCGCTTCTGCGTGCCGCTCTATGATTTGCAGGCCGGTGTCCGCAAGTTGCGCTACAAGGACATCACGCCCTCCACCGAAGGTCGCTATTGGATCAACATGCAGGACCCCGATTTGATGGAACGCATCCACGATGCAAACTGGGAGCACGCTTATGGCGACCTCGGGGTGGTACGTGTGGGCGATGGTTTGTCCTGTCTCTACACTTCTGCGGGATCCATCGTGCTCGACGAATCGGCCAACATCACGTTGCACCGGGTCAGCGTCTATGTCGCCAAAGGCGGCCCGAGCGAAAGCGGCGGCGATGGCGCGCATCTTTGGAAAGACTGCTATTTCGGCCCGCGTCCCGGCACCTGCCAGTGGAAGGGCGCGGACGGTTTCTTATGCCGCTCCACACGCTACGGTTCCACACTCGATAACGTGACCATCCGCCATACCGCAGATGATCTTCAAAACTTCCACGGCATCTGGGGCAAGGTAAAAGCCGTGTCCGGCAATCACGTCACGCTGGAGGCGAATCCCTCACTGCGTCCCACGCTCAACAACGCCCGCCCCGGCGACCGTCTGCGCTTCATTCATCGAAAGACCGGCGTGTTTCTGGGCGAGGCAAAACTCACCGCGCTTAAAGACTCCCTGCTCACCCTTGATCAAAACGCCGCGCCCTTTGCCGAAGCGCAGGCCGAGTGGTTGGATCACGAATGCGCTGGCTGGGTGGTGCAAAACTGCCGCTGGGAAGACAACTTCCAGCGCCTGCTCATCATGTCCGGCCCTGGCACCGTGCGCGACTGCATTTTCACACGCATGGGCAGCAACATTTCGCTCAACACCGGCATGGGCCTCGTCGGTGGCATTCCCAGCGACATCACCATCACCGGCAACACCTTCATCGACGTGAACTCACGCCCGCACGGTGCAGCCATCGACGCCCACGCTCATAATGCCCAGGGCAAGAACGGCACGCCGCCCATCGAGCGGCTTGTCATCTCCGGCAATTCCTTCACGCGCAGCGGCGGCCCCGCGATGAACCTCATCGGCATCAAAGAGAGCCGCATCGAGAACAACCGCATCGACTCCCCCCTACGCGCCACCGTCCTCGCAAGACCGGAGGATGAGACAGAGCGCCAGGCCATCATCCTTCGTCACAGCACCGGCGTGGAGGTCAAAGGCAACACGCTTGTTGATTCTGAAAAACACACACAGGCCGATGCGACAAGCAAAAGCGAACTCCTCGGTCTGGAAGCAACGAAAGAGATCACACTCGATGGCCTGCGCGTCCAGGATGCGCCACAGTCAGACTCAAAAGCAAAATGAAAATCCCTTTCACACTCTTCACGGCTCTGCTGCTCGCGCCGCTCGCCCTGCTGCACAGCGCTGACGTCAAACAGACAAAAGCGCCTGCATCACGGCCCAACGTCCTCATCATCCTCGTCGATGACATGGGCTGGGGCGATCCGCAGTGCTTCAATGCGCAGTCAAAGATCGCAACACCCCACATCGACAAACTGGCGGCGAAGGGGATAAAGTTCACGAATGCTCATGCGGGCGGGTCCATCTGTGTGCCCAGCAGGTACAGCCTGCTCACCGGGCGGATGCCGTACCGGAACTGGCACACAACGGGCGTCAAGGGCGTGAGAAAGGAGAGCAAAAATGGCCGCGAGATGATGCATTTTCCGCAGCCACAACTGCAAGCGGAACCCACGCGCCTGAATCTCGCGACTCTCATGAAGCGGCAGGGTTATTCGACGGCTTGCGTGGGCAAGTGGCATCAGGGCATGTCTTCGAAGGCCGAGGCCGATGGCACGCTGAAGATGACACCGCTGGACTTTGGCTTTGATTACTACTTCGGCTTCGATGCGCCGGAACAAGCTCCGTATGCATTCATCGAGAACAGGCGCTTCGTCGTCGCGCCGACGGAGTCGATTGAAGATCACCCTGGCGAAGGCGTGACAAATCCCGAGACGCAAGGCGCGCATTGGCGCAAAGGCTTGGCGGCACCGGGATGGAACTTCGAAGCCTGTCTTTCCACCATCGCAGACAAGGCGGATGCGTGGCTCACGAAACAGTCGGCGAGCGGTGGCAGTGAACCCTTCTTCCTCTACTACGCCATCCCCGCGCCTCATGCGCCGTGGGCCACGGCGGAAGAGTTCAAAGGCAGGAGCAACGCGGGGCAGTACGGCGACTATGTGATGAACGTGGACGCGAAGATCGGCCAAGTGCTGGCGACTCTGGACAAGCTGAAGCTGCGCGACAACACGCTCATTTTCTTCTCCAGCGACAACGGTCCGGTCTGGTATGCACACGACATCGAGAAGTTCGATCACCGCGCTGCGGGTCCGTGGAATGGAATGAAAGGCGCGCTCACCGATGCCGGACACCGCATGCCATTCATCGCGAGCTGGCCCGGCAAAATTGAAGCGGGCAGTTCGTGCGGCGAATTGATCTGTTTCACCGACCTGATGGCCACCATGGCGTCTCTGCTCGGTGAAACACTCCCGAACGATGCCGGTGAGGACAGTTTCGACATCTCCCCCCTGCTTCATGGCGCAAAACCCGATCTTCCCATCCGCAAAGGCATGGTGCATGTGAATTACGGCTCCTACACGCTCGCGATCCGCAAAGGCGATTGGAAGCTGATCCTGCCATCTGGAGTTTATGCCGTGCAGGATGGCACCATCACACCGGACCAGGTCGTCGAGACCCACGGCAAAGGCCCCAACGACAAGTTCCAGCTCTACAACCTACGCAACGATCCAGGCGAGGCCGCGAATGTCTTTGCGCTCGATCCGGACAAAGCGAAGGAACTCTTCGCTGCATTGAAAGCAGACATCGCACGCGGCAGAAGCCGTTGAAAACCGGCAAGGCACGCAATTCCTATATGATTCAAATCCCAGCACTCCTCACCATGCTGCTGCTCGCAGCTTCGGCTCGTGCAGCAGCACCGATTGAGCAAGATCCCAGGTTCATCGCAGTGGCTCAGCGCTTCCAGACCAGCCTGGGCATCAGCGTGCAGCCCGCACCCGTGGGCGATGCCGTGGTGGCCAGGATTTACAACGTCACTCCTCTGCAGGCGGAGCATCTGGACAACGTCGTGCAAATCCTCACCTGGGTGGAATACGAGCTGAAGCGCTACCCGGCTGGCTTCTTGCAGAAGCATGGCCCGAAGCACCTCATGCTGGCCAATGCCTTCCATTCCAAGACCGCCAAAGGCGCCGCAGTGCTCTACTCACCGACCTTCATCGCGGATAAAAACAGCGGCTCCATTCTTGTTACCGTCCCAGCCGCAATGACACCCACCATTGAGGCACTCGGCAGAGGCCAGCTGCATTACACGCTCTTTTCCCTCCTGCTGCCAGACCTGAAATCCACGGACTCACCTCTCTCCATGGAGCGCTGGAAAACACTGCTGTCTGATGATGCCACAGGCAAAACCGAAAGCGCCAAACGACTCATCAAGGCAGGCAACACGCGTGAAGGCCTCTACAAGATGATGTGGGAGTCTTTTGAATTGGCCGAACTCACCACGCTCGCGAAAACAGATGCCCGGCTACAGCAGCGCATGGAGCTCGTGCAGTCCTTCATGCACTCGCTCGATCCGCAGTTCGATGCCTCGTTCTGGGCCGCACTGGCGGTGATCCCCGAGCACCAGCGCACCGTATGCCTCAATAATCTCACAGATATTCACAGCACAGACCAGATAAAGATCGACGCCGAAATCCAGAGCGACATCCGCGCCTTGGAAAAGCAGTGGGGCTTCAAGGTGCTGTGGGAGCCCGGCTCTGCCGCGCCACCCATGCCTGCCAAAGTCCGGCTGGAGTATTCCTACTTCACCGACAAAAAGCTGAGCGAATTCAAGATCTACATCCGCATGCTGCGTGAGAACTTGGCGCTCTACCCCATGCAGATCACGCAGCGGCTCAACGTGCAGCATCTCTACCTGCTGGACACGTTCACTTTTCGCGGTGCCGGTGTGGCCGGTCAGGGCATGAACTGGCTCCCCCGCCCCTCCTTCGCCTATGGCATGCGCACCTTGGATCCCGCCAAGATCGCATCACTCGACTTCTTCCGCCGCACCATTCACCACGAAGTGCTCCACCTCATCGACAAGGCGTTCTCCAAAGAAGGCGGCCCCATCTACGGCACCCGCTGGGACAGCCTCAATCAAGCAGGCTTCCACTACAAAATCGGCAGCCCCGGCGGCGCAGCCAGCCCCAGCCAGCTGCGCTTCTACAAAGACAACGCCAAATGGCAGGGCTTTGCCGAACCCTACGGCATGAACATCGCCACCGACGACCGCGCCACTCTCTACGCCCGCCTCATGACCGCACACGTGGCCGATGAAGGCCGTGGCGACCAGCCCTTCCTCGCCCGGCTCAAAACCGACACGATACTCAAGGCCAAAGCAGATCGCTTGATCGAATTCCTCCAGATGCTCAAAACCGATCTGTCCATCCCATCAGACAATCCGTTTTACTCAAGGCTGCAAGACTCACTGCATTAAAACAGACATCAATACCTCCCCGCCGACCACGCCGGCCACAAACCCGTGGGCTTTCGTCCCTGCGGCCGCATCCGCTCCAGCAGCACCAGCGCCGTCTGCGCCTGCTGGTGAATGAGATTGGGCGCGTCCTGATTGCGCAGGCTAGGGATGTCGTAGTTCGTGATCGTCGGTTTCGCAAAGAAGGCATCCAGCGCCAGCGGCAGGAAGATGGACTCCACAAAGTTTGCCGGTACGGGCAGCGCCACGCCGGGATCGGTGTGGCCTGCGTCATTGTTATAGACATCCGAACGTGTGATTTCACCCAGAGCGGTGCGCGCCTGAAACTCCAGCACCGTGTCTGTACTTACGTAGCCGGAGATCATCATGCGCAGCTTCACCGCGTTGTTGGAAATGGCGGACTCGATGAAGTAGCGCACATCACCGCCGCAGCTCTGCGACAGCTCCTCACGGCTGCCCGCAGCGACGAGCGTGCGCTTGCTGCCGCGAAAACGCACCGGCTCCAGCACGGTGATGATGTCGCCATCCAGCTCCACCGTGTCCACGTTGATCGTCGCGGTGCCACTCGTCGTGCTGGACAAATGCGGAAACTGCAGCGTCGCGGTGCTGCCCGCGATGGAGAGGATACGGTTCATCGCCGGGTCACCCGGCAGGTCCACCCAGCAACCCGCCGACCACGCGGGAAAGCTCCCCGTGGCCGTCATGCCGCCATGCGTCAGCCCGCTGACCGCCACTGTGGTGGGCGCGCGGAAGTACGCGCTGCGCTGCTGCTTCGCCGCAAAGAGCGGGCCCAGCGCTGCCATCTGCTGCAGCGCCGCATTGCACGCGGCCAGCGCATCTGGCAATGGATCTTCATAGTCGGAGCCACCCGCGTAGGGGATGGTGCGCTGCTCAACCCGCAGGTAGCTCAGCATTGTGGCAATGGTTTCGCGTACAGTCATAATCAGAAGGTGTTGAGAGGTGTCGTGCGGGGTTCGGGGAGGCTGATGCTCACATTGTCCAGCGTGGCGATGATCTCCGTCTCAAGCGCCAGCCGGTAGTTGCGGCCCTCGCGCATGAGCTCGCCACTCGCATAGCGGCCCACGTAAACTTGCGTTCCGCAGTCCAGCGCCGTGCACTTGCAGTCCGGCCCGCGTGCGACTACGACGGCCTCCATGCGCGTGCTCGCCCCCTGCACGGCGGTTGGCAGCACGATGCCGGCTGCGGTGGTCTGCTCCTGCGGCGTTACGTCCAGCAGCAGGTGATTCGTCAATGGCTGGATTCCAGGTGGTTTCATAATCGTGTGGTTGTTTGTGTTATTTATTGGTATTTGTGGTCAAAGTAAGTATGTCAGTGTCATAAGCGGCATTTCGTCGTCCTCATCCTCCTACTCGAACTCGTCCTCGATCCCTCCGCTCCGCCTTCACCTTGAAGGCCTGCGCGTTCATCAATGCTGCTTCCTGCGGTCCGCTTCATAAAATCGAAATCAAATGGCTTGGTGTCAGGTGTCTGTTGTTCTAGCGTCTCATCACTCACGCCTTTCTCCGCACCCACCCCGCGTGGGCCAGCTCGATCCGTGAATCCGCCAGCGCAATGCCCGCGCGCAGCTCGTCCTCCGCCACGCCCAGCAGTGCCGCGAGGGCCTTCAGCCTTTTCGGCGGTTCCACCAGATCATACGCCGCCTCATGCAGCGGCCTGCCCGCAATGAGCGGCGGCACCACGGCCTCCACACTCGTGACCGCCACAGAAACAGTGGGCGCATCTGCTGCATTCGCGCTTTCAGTCTCCGTCAAACCACTGTCAACAACCGTCAACAACCGTTCAGCCACCGTCAACGCGCCGCAGGCGGCCCCCGAGGCGGGCGCAACGGTCGGCTCAGCACCCGGCCCAACCACGTTTCGAGTGTCAGTGCTCGTGTCCGTTGCGCCCATTTCGGTGAGATTCGTCAGCGGCGCAGGCTTCGCCGCATTCGGTGCATCCAGCGTTACCACCATCGCGTGCGGCAGTCGGCGCTGTTCCATGAGATCATGCGCCAGGCGTCCCTTCCCTGCCTGCCACAGGTGCAGCGGCACACGCAGGATGTGTCCCTCCAGTGCCGACTCAAAGCGGAAGATGTACGAGCGCGTACCCTTGTCGTGAAAATCATACGGCGCATTGTTCCCCACTCCCACCAGCTTCACGACAACGAGTGGATCATCCGCGCGCGAATGCTTCGCCAGCAGCGCTGAATCAACGCGCGCTGGCAAGGTGAGAACAGTGGTGAGAGAAGGACAGGCAGTGGTGTTGGGCTTCATAAAAAGTGAAAAGGAGAAGGTGAAAATGATCCATCAAAGGTCATTGGATGTTGTCAGTCTCCTGTTTCCTCCCTGGGGCGCTTGCCATCGGCCGCACCCGCAAGGGAGGCAGGAGGTAAAAGTCAAAAGTTCGTCGAGTTAAATTGAAGGTATCTTCCGTCATCCTACTCTTCCTCTTTCTCCTACTCCTCCTCCCTTGGCTTGGTCGTTCGCTCAATGGACGCTCGAGTTAAGGGAGGAAGAGTAAGAGCAGGAGAAAGATCAGGAGTGCTAGCCCACACGGCGCTCTTTCAAGACACCGTGCGGGCCGCTGTGTCGCATCACGCGCTCAGAGTCGGCACCTCGAGGCCCGGGTGCTGGCCAGCGTGGCGCAGCACCGAGTACCCGCTGGTCTTGCCATCCGTGCGGATGCAAGGTGCCTGACCAAAGATGGTCTCATAGCCGCCGCCATCCACGAACGAGTAGTCGTCCTTATCACCCACGAGGAGGTCATCACCCACATAGGCGCGCACGGCCGTGTCCTGGCCGAGGATGAGGCTGCACATGTCCACCGCACCATTCGCATTGCACGGAATGATGTAGGCGCCCGCATCAAACTCAGACGTCCAGACAAAGTCCGGAGAGCAGTTCGATGAGCTACCCGCACCACCCGCAGCGCGAGTGTAGGCGTTGCCGGCAGTATTCAGTCCCCAGGTGTCCCCGGTGGCGATGAAGTTCCCCAGCGTCGCCACACCAAGGCCGGAGCCGTCGTTCGTGTTGTCCGGGTTCAGGATCGCGTTCACCGTGATCTGGTTCCCGTTGTTCGCAGAACCCAGCCAGCTCACAAGACCGACCGAACCATCCGGATTGATCACCCAGCCATAGTAAGTGGCACTGGTGATGGCCGAGTAGAAGGACGTCCATTCCACACCACCGGGGGCAGTGGTGGCGGCACTGGTGGACTGGCCCTCATACCACTCATAGGCGTAGCCGCCCATCCATGCCATGTAGGGCGTCTTCGTGTCCGTCGCGTGGCTTTTCAGCACGCAGTTGGTGGAGGGGCTCGTCGAGTCCACACCGAATCCGGTGGAGAGCATCGCACGCGGGGCTAGAGGATCAGCGCACTGATCGTTCTCAGGATCCACCGACGCATGCTCAAAGAGACCCACGCCGTTCCAGTCCAGCAGCTTGCCGGAGAAGAGCGGGTTTTCCTCATTGCTGCGTGCGCCACCGTGCAGGGCCGCCTGCTCATAGCTGCTGGAGTTCTTGATGCTGGCGATCGCCGCATCAGGAATGTACACCATCGGCTTGTAAACCGGGCTGCCATGCTTGCTCGTCACCACGATGCTGCGGCCACCTAGACGGCGCCACTGCGGGATCGCATTCGTGATGCCCGAAGGCGTCAGCGTGTCCAGCGCATTCAGGCTGGCCAGCGTCTTGCGCGCATTTGGGTAGATGGTGTTGCCCACGCCCTGCAGCTTGAGCGCCATCTTCATGTCGTTCATGCGGCGGCGCCCCAGCTTTTCGCGCAGGGCCAGCAGCACGGCAGATTTCACCCCGCCGCCTCCCGCCATGAACTTCAGCTGCTTTTTCGTGAACTTGAAGGCATCGCGCCAGAAGTCCACCACGCAGCCGAAGGTCTTGAAGTCCACGCTGGACTCATTCCCGCGCAGCGGCTGCTCACCACGCGCACCGGGGCCGCGCGGCTGGCTCATGACTGTGAATTTGACCTCGTCTCCCGCATGGGCGGAGGCGATGTCCTTGCGAACGATGAAGGGCTTTCCGGAGCCCTCCCCGCCCTCAAACATCGCAAAGTCATCCACCGAGCGCGCACCCTTGCGGAGCTGCTGGGAATAAACCTTGGCGACGACGGACGGATCAGCCGCGACGGCGGCTGCGAGTGTGGATACGACGGATTCAGCGTGATAGGCGCTCATATAGGTGTGTCTCTAAACGAGATGTGTTGTCTGTTGTGTTTTGATTAAAGATTAACGTGTGGTATCTTAAGGCAGTTCATACCATCCTAAGTCCAAATAAAGGCCGACTAGTGCCGCACTTTGGTGGAGGTCAGCCTGTCCAGACTGTGGATGAATGCGTCCTGCTGCTCAGGTGTCAGCTTGTCGATTTCCGCCATCGCCGTCTGGGGAGACAGCGCACCGGCGGAGAAACCGGGGCCGACTGGTGAACCGGGCAGCCGCATCGAATGTCTCGGCGCTGGCGGTATCAGTGACGTGCCTTTCGCGTGGCCTGGGCTGTTCGCCGCATGTCCTTTGAAAAACTTGTCGATCACCCGCTGTCCGATCTTCTCAGGCCAGTCAGGATGATTCAGGATTGGGTCGCTTTTTGCCTCTGCAAGCAAAATTTCATCATCACAGTAAGAAACAAATCCAGTGTCCTCATCCGTGATCAAATCCGAGAACTGATCCATCATCCGCGTGTGGCTTTCCGCCTGCTGCCCCTGCCAGTGATTGTTCACCACCGAGGCCTCGCGCCGCGCATCCCGCAGGTCCATTTTCAGCTCCGTCATCTGCTCCATGATGTCCGTCGCCACCGGGTCATACGACTCCTTTGCCTGCTTGTACTGCTGCTGCAGCAGAGACAGATGCTGCTCCAGATCTGCCACCTTCGGCGCAGCCTTCTGCGTCTGCGAATACTCAGGTACTGCCTCATCAAAAGACGCGTCAGCCTGCGCCTGCCCCGTAATGCCAAACGCCTCCGCAAACGCATCCGCCGGTGCCTTGCCTGCGCGGATCAGATCCAGCGCCTGCACCGTCCGCGCACGATCTTCCTGCTTCAGCGCCTTGATGGACACACGCGCCGGAGCCAGCGCAGACACCTCTTCACCAGGGCCGTCACCCGGCTCCGCCTGCGGTTGCACCGCCGCCAGCGCCGCCTCCACCCGCTCCGGATCACCGCTCTCAAAATCCCTGATCTGCGCATCCGTCATCTTAGACAGGTCCGCACCCTCCAGCGCCTCATCCAGCGAAGACAGCCCCGGTATCACCTCTTCGGCAGATCCACCCCGTGCATCCTTCGCATCGCCTCCGGCA
This sequence comes from Verrucomicrobiaceae bacterium, assembly GCA_027490195.1. GTDB lineage: Bacteria > Verrucomicrobiota > Verrucomicrobiia > Verrucomicrobiales > Verrucomicrobiaceae > Prosthecobacter. Next base: position 24,210 of record JAIXYN010000047.1, read on the forward strand.
GAAGCGAGACTGTCGAGCACCGCGCTCGCATCAGCCTCCGAAAGGTTTTCAAAGACAGCCCCCGCCTCGGCGGCGCTGGGGGTGGATGGCGTGTAGTCGTCAGGCATAGTGTTTCGTGGTTGTTTATGGTAGTAGATTAAAAGAAAAAGCCGAATTTGTGGAAAGCTGCTGCATCATTCACCCGCCCGGTTCCCGACGGAGATCCCGCATGGCACATGCTGTGGTCAGACTTGCATGAAAGAAGTCTTGGGTCCGTTTTTCAGGAGTCAAGCAAGATTGTTAAAATAATCTTATCCGTGGCAGTTAAAGTGGTTTTTTGTGGTATGTCCTGCGCTAATGACAAGCACGCCCCCACCCCAGCCACACAAGCTCCTCCGCGCCCCACCAGCAGCTTCACCTCGCTCATAGAGGCCCGCTACCTGCTACCATGGATGTGCATCACCCCGGCACCTTCCCCTTCCCGCCCTCCTCCTTCCACTCACGGATCACCTCCGTCTCCAGCGCATCCCTGCGCGGATCAAAATTTGCCCACCGCTCCACCACCGATCCCGGCACCTCCGCCAGCGAAGAACAGCGTAACATCATGGAAGCAAACAAAACCAAGCAGGCGGGTTTCATGCGGAGGATTGAGAAGGTCAGGTAAACCACCCAAGACGAACACGCTACGCGTCAGACTTCCAGCAGCCGCGATGCATGTTTGTCCTTCTTTTGAGCATCCGATGGCGCGCTTTCATAAATCCCCAAACAAGCGGTAAACTCGTGCAGCATAGCCCCACTCAATATGACAACCCAAGCACACTCACCGCCATTTACTCGGTGACTCCACCCCCATAACCTTGCTGCACCACCTGAGGTCTCCACCCCATGGCATCTCCGCCACACTGCAGGCATCTTCACCACCACCCATGAAATCCATCCAAGTCTATGACCCGCCCATGTGCTGCTCCACCGGCATCTGTGGCACAGACATCGATCCCGACCTCGTGAACTTCGCCGTCATGCTCGCGCAGTTCCAAAAAGCAGGCATCCAGATCCAGCGCTACAATCTTGGCCAGCAGCCACACGACTTCGCGCAGAACGACGCCGTGAAAGCCCTCATGATCGCCGAGGGCACCACAGTCCTGCCCCTCATCTTCTGGGATGGCCAGCTCCACCTCAAAGGCCGCTACCCCACCAAGGATGAGCGCCCCGCGTGGTTTCAGGCAGCATTCCCTCACCAGGAGAAGGCCATCGCATGAGCCTCCCTCTCTACCAGCCCACGGCCACCACCGCCACTCGCTTCCTCTTCTTCACCGGCAAAGGCGGCGTCGGAAAAACCTCCCTCTCCTGCGCCTGCGCACTCCGCCTCGCCGAGTCCGGCAAGCGCGTCCTCCTCGTCAGCACAGACCCCGCCTCCAATCTCGATGAAGTCTTGGAGACCACCCTCACCAGCGCCCCCACCCCCATCCCCGGCGCACCCGGCCTGCACGCGCTGAACATCAATCCCGTCGCCGCCGCCGCCGCGTATCGTGAGCGCCTCATCGGCCCCATGCGCGGCATCCTTCCCGAGTCCGCACTCCGCAGCATGGAGGAGCAGCTCTCAGGCTCCTGCACCGTCGAGATCGCCGCCTTCGATGAATTCTCAGGCCTCATCGGCGATCCCGCCGCCACGCGGGATTACGATCACGTCATCTTCGACACCGCACCCACGGGCCACACCCTCCGCCTCATGAGCCTCGCCAAGGCCTGGGATCAGTTTCTCGACAAAAACACCAGCGGCACCTCCTGCCTCGGCCCCCTCGCCGGTTTGGAAAAGCAGCGCGTCATCTACGAGGCCACCGTGAATACCTTGGCAGACGCCGACCTCACCACCCTCGTCCTCGTCAGCCGTCCCCAGGCCTCCGCCCTGCGCGAAGCCCAGCGCACCTCCGCAGAGCTCCGCGCCATCGGCGTGGGAAATCAATGCCTCGTCATCAATGGCACCTTTGAAACCCACTGCACAGATGACGTCACCGCCCAGGCCATGCAGCAGCGCGGCGCCACCGCACTCGCAGCCGCAGGAGACTTCATCCGCAGCATGCCCAGCTACATCGTTCCCCTGCGCCCCATCAATATCCTCGGCATCCCCGGCCTCCGCGTCCTCCTCGCAGCCACATCACCTGAGAACGATGAAAGCCAGATCGTCAAGCCGCAGCCGCAAAGCTGGACGCCTCCGCAGATGGAAAGCCTGGAGAGCCTCGTCACCACCCTAGAGCAGCAGGGCCATGGCGTCATCATGACCATGGGCAAAGGCGGCGTCGGCAAGACCACCGTTGCAGCCGCCATCGCCGTCCTCCTCGCCCAGCGCGGCCACGCCGTCCACCTCAGCACCACAGATCCCGCCGCGCATCTCGCGCAAACATTGCACGGCCAGGTCCCCGGCCTCACCCTCAGCCGCATCGATCCCGCCGCCGAGACCGCCCTCTACCAAGGCGAAGTCATGCAGGCCCAAAGTGCTGCCATGGATGAAGCAGGCCGCGCCTTGTTGGAGGAAGATTTGCGCTCCCCCTGCACCGAAGAAATCGCCGTCTTCCGCGCCTTCGCCCGCGAAGTCGGCCAGGGCACCCAGCGCTTCGTCGTGCTCGATACCGCACCCACCGGCCACACCCTCCTCCTCCTCGATGCCAGCGAGGCCTATCAGCGCGAGCTCGAGCGCCAGGCCCGCAGCACTCAGCCCGAAGAAGTCCTCCGCCTCCTCCAGCGCCTGCGCGATCCCGCCTACACCCACATCCTCCTCGTCACCCTCCCCGAGGCCACCCCCGTGCATGAGGCCGCCGCCTTGCAGGCAGACCTCCGCCGCGCCCGCATCAAGCCCTTCGCCTGGGTCATCAATCAAAGCCTCCTCCACAGCCACACCTGCGATCCCCTCCTCCAAAGCCGCGCCCACTCCGAGCACCGCTACATAGACGAAGTCGTCGCCCATCACTCCCCCCGCACCGCCTGGCTCCCCTGGCAGCCCGAGGAACCCGTCGGCCCCGCCGCCCTCGCCCGCCTCGCCACCAGTAGCACGCAGCACACTCTGGTATGATGTGGCTTCGTTATTAGAGAAGCCTCGAAAAAAAGCAGCCCCGCTGCGCACCATGCTTGCCCGGTTCATCTCACAGCCGCAGTAGGGCATGACCTCGCTTCGCAATCCCAGCACGCAGCCCATGACCGGCTGGAGCATTTAAAAGCGTGATGCATCCCATGCACCACCATCTCAAAGACCCGGGCCGGATGCAGCACCGCACGCAAAAGCGCCCCAGGAGCGCGGGACTCCGAGCCCGCAGCACGCCGCCTTCACATGGCGGGTGACATTTCATGGTGAATATCACCAGTACGGAAAACTCCAGCGGAGCGAAAGAGAAGGCGGCAGGTACGCTTCAGTACTGCATGCGTTGGCGGACCGTAGCAGACTTGGAGCACCGCGCGCCAAAGTCTTCATTCCAAGCCCGTCCACTAATACCACTTCCTACCACCACACAACATTTTTTTAAACTTTCCCGTTGCATTCCCAAATCACGACCCAATCCTTTTTCCGATCACTCAATAAACCTGACGCTGTGAAGAACACGAAAGGTGCCACCGCCGCCCTGCGGCCACGCATCCGCCATGTTCTACACACCGCCATCCCTTTTCGATCCACCCACCTACCCGCGCAAAAAGCTGCCCCTCGCAGGCAGCCCGCCAGAGCAGGCCCGGTTTCAGCCCCAACCTGAGCCGACAGCGAGGGTCCCCTATCG
>JAIXYN010000072.1 GCA_027490195.1 Verrucomicrobiaceae bacterium
CCCCAGTCCATGCATTCGACGACGTCCCCATACAAGCCCCGCGCCGATTTGCCCCGGAAGCGGTCGGAGACGTGCAACGGGATGTGCGGTGCGCTGTAGGCGAGATAAAGGAAGAACGGTTGGTCGCGTTTCGTCCGCACAAACTTCACTGCCTCTTCCGTGAACTGCTCGGTGAGCGTCTTTTGGTCGGGGTGCGGCTCGATGACCGTCTCGTCGCGGTGGAGGACAAAGGGTTTCATGTCGTTGGGGAACATCATCCCGTAAAACGCGTCGAAGCCATTTTGGCGCGGGGAGAATGGGGCCAGGTGCCCGAGGTGCCACTTGCCGACGCAGGCGGTGGCGTAGCCGCGTTCCTTCAAGATCTCAGCCAGGGTGACCTCGTCGGGGTTCAGCCCCTCCACGTGCGCTTCGCTGAGCACGAGGCCGCCATTGCGTCCGAAGCTGGACATGCCCACCCGCACCGGGTAGCAGCCGGTCAAGAGTGCTGCGCGGGACGGGGTGCAAACGGGGGCGGGAGAATAGAAATCGGTGAACCGGGCGCCCTCGGCGGCAAGCCGGTCGAGGTTCGGTGTCCGGATCTTCTCGAAGCCCGGGCGGTTGTCCGGCGTCCAGTAGCACCCGACGTCGTCGTAGCCGAGGTCATCGGTGAGGATGACGAGAATGTTCGGTTTGGGCCCGGGCTTCGGCACATCGGCGGCGTGCGATACGGCGAATGTGGCCAGTAACGATGCTGCTATGCGCATTAGTGAGTGCGTCATGACGTTTAAGGAATGGTCACGAAGGTTACATCATCACACTGCGCTTTCATGAGTGGGGCGCTTTTGATGGGGCGCACGGTGAGTTGGTGGTCACCAGCGGGGATGGCTGTGGTGCATTGGCCATCTTTGAGATCGAGAGGTTTGCCATCAAGCCAGGCGGCTTCGATGCCGGTGAAGATGAGCGGCTTCGTAGTGGGTTTGGAGGCAGTGAAGCTGGCGATGGCGTAGGGCTTGTCGGGACGGTCTTCGGCGCGGAGGTCACCGCTGATGAGGGGCATGACATAGGCGGCAGAGTCCTGCGCTGGTGGTGCACCAAGAGCCAGGCTTGTGAACTTCCAAATGCGGGCGACGTTCAGCTTGCTGGCGTCAAACGGACCTGGGCGACCGATTTGGCTGAGGAAGGCAAAGAGGTTGCGCTTTTCGTTGGGTTTGAGCACGTCGATCAGGCCCTGAGGCATGAGGCTGCCGATGTTTTCCTTTTTGATGAGGTTGGCTTTGGCCAGCGGCAGCTCAGCTCCTGGGCCGATCTTGATGATGACATCGGTCGCTGTTTCGCGTGAGGGGATGCCGCTCATGACGACACCGTCTTTCATGGTGAAGGCGAAGCCGTGGTAGCCTTCCTTCACTTTCGCTGCTGGATTAAGCGTGCTTTCGATGATGTAATCGAGCGGGGCGCTGGCACCGATGCTGGAGAAATCGGGGCCGTAGTTTCCGCCGACTCCGCCAATGGCGTGACAGGCGACGCAGCCGACGCGGCGATAGACGAGTTCGCCATCGGCGCTGTTGCCGCCTTCAGGCACGGACTTCATGAGCGCTGCGATTTCAGCGGGGTAATCACGTGGCGCGGACTGCACTCCGACGAGGGGTTGCAGGGCTGCGACGAGCGCATTGCCGCCACGACCCATGCCTTTGGCGATTTGCAGGGCATCAGCATACGCCGAGGCTGGCAGGTCTTTTGGCACGGCGCTGGCGAACATATTGGCAAAGGGAGCGTGTTGAAAAAGCTGACGCCACAGGGCCTGCGCGGCGTTTTGATCCGTCGTTTGCTTCAACACGGATGGCAATGCAGCGAGCGCATCGGCGCGCCCATGCATGGCCAGTGGGATGAGTGCCCCACGACGCACATCTGCTGGCTGATTTTCAGCCACAAGCTTCTTGAGCGCCTTCACCGTTTCACCGCCGCCGATGAGGCGCAGCGCAGCCAGTGCTTCACCCCGCAAGGCACCGTCTTTTTCAGAGGTAGCGAACTCAGCGAGCGTGGCGATGACTTTTCCCTGCTGCCACTCACCCGCGAGACGGATGGCAGCGAACTGCATGTCACGCGCAGTCGATTTCAAAAGCGGGGCGATAACGCTGAGGTCACCCTGTGGACGAAGCCGACGTTGTTTCGCTGCCTCGGCAAGGGCACGCGCAGCGCGAAGGCGTGCGGCTGGCTGGAGCTTGCCTTCCTCGATGAAGGCGGTGTAAAGCGCGTTCACCTCAGCTTGGTCACCGGATTTGCCAATGAGTTCGATCCACGGACCGCTGCCAGCGGCGTCGATGTCGCGTCCGGCAAAGAGTCGCTGCATGTAAGGCGCGGCGATAACGGGATCGGCCATGTCTGCGAGTGTGGTGAGCTGTTTTTCACGACCTGCTACCTTCTCGGGATGTGCGGCGAGTTCTTCGAGCCATGGACGCGCGAGTTCGTTCACAGTCGTCCATGCAGCGAAGTCGAGGAAGCTGTCGCTGGCATCGGTGGGCATGTTTTTGAGTACCAGATCGGCACTTTCAAAGGTGCTGATACGTCCCAGCGCACGGAAGGCCTCCAAGCGCGTGCGCGGATTGCGGCCCGCCTCCACCCACGGAGCGATAGCGCTGATGTCAGTGATGCCGCGATTGCCGTAGGCCTTGCCAATCTCACGCAGCGCTACCTGAACGCTGGTGTCATCTTTACCCGACTTCAGCATGGCGAGAAGATGCGAGACATCGGCGCTGCGACCACTGAGCAACCACGCGGCGTGACGACGAGTGACTTCATCTTTGACCCAAACGGCAAGCGCCTTTTGCAAGTTAGCGAGTGGTGCCTTCGCGAGTTCACGGCGAGCTTGTTCAAACTCCCAACGATTTGGCGAGAGTAGTTTGTTGAGCAACGCATCCACCGGCAGACCTGCGATTGACTCCCAGGAAATCGGCTTGCTGCCCTGGGGTGCGATGCGCCAGATGCGGCCGCGTTGCTTGTCACGACGTGGATCGCGGAAATCGACTTCACCGTGATTGATGATCGGATTGGTCCAGTCGGCGACAAACAAGCCGCCATCGGGCCCCATGGCGAGGGCGATAGGGCGGAAGGCTGCATCACTCGTGCGGGCGACATCGGCCTGCGTTTGCGTGATGTAGCCAGATTTCGAGGCTGCTTTATCTGCCGTGAAATCAGTGAAGTTAAACCGCACGATGCGGTGAGCGCGGAAGTCATTGGTGATCGCGCTGCCCTGCCACTCTGGGCCAAAAAGCGGGCTGTTGATGAGTTCGAGTCCGCAGAACTTCGGATACGATCCAGGGCTAACGCTCTGGATGAAACGGCGTGCGCCTTCGCTCGGCGGCAACACGGCACCGGGGAAACTCCAACTCACTCCATTGCCATCCGCGCCAGAGGTGAGGAAAGTCTGTCCATTGGCGTCTTCCTGCTGACCCCAGCAGTTCACGAGGCCCTTGGAGTGGACTTCGAGCCGCTCGGTATTTGGGTCATATGCAAAAGCAACGCCGCTGTTGGCTCGCACCAGGCCCCACGGCGTCTCGATGTGCGAGTGGATGTAGATCGTCTGCTGAAAATAGAGTCGGCCATCAATGCCCCAATGCAGGCCGTGGATGATGTGATGTGTGTCCTCAGTGCCGAAGCCGCTGAGCACGATGCGGCGCTCGCTGAGCAAGCCATCCGCACCGGGTTGGCTGAGATGCACGAGTTCCGTGCTGGCTGCGATAAAACAGCCACCGTTGTTCTCCGGCGCGACACCCGCAGGGATAAGCAGCTTGTCAGCGACGATGCGTGAGACATCCGCCACGCCATCGCGGTTTGTGTCTTCCATCACGATGATGCGGTCATTGCCGGTTGATGGGCCAAATTTGGCACTGTTGCCTTCCATCTGCGCGCCGAGGTCATCTGGGTTCACCTGCGGGTAAGTGTTTGATGTCGCGACCCACAAGCGACCAGCGGTATCCCAGTTCATGCCGACGGGTTTTTCGAGCAGCGGGTTCTCGGCGAAGAGTGTCATCGTGAGGCCATCGTCGAGCGTGAATTCAGGCTTTGGCAAAGAAGCAAGCACTGGCAGCTTCGTCTCGCTCGGCACCTCGGGCGGCAGTGTGCTCGGCCTACCCGCAGCGATGCCGATCACGTTCGCCTCGGCTTTCTCGATGAGAGGATCAAACTTCGGAATCTCCACTGCATTGCGCCCCTGCTCCTGTTTGCGGAAGCCGAAGATGTAGGTGTAGTTCGCCGGACGACTGCGATGGAAGAACAACGAGTTCTTGCGCAGGATTGCCTCCCGCAATGAGCGCTGTTCGGCGGTCTCAGTATCCCACTTGGCCGCATCCGTTTTCCAGCCGAGCTGCGCTGCAAAGCTCTCGCTCATCGCCTGAAGGCCACGCGGATTCAAATGAATGCCGTTGTCCGTGCCCTGCGCCAGATCAATGCCCGCCGCCTTCTGCCACTCACCCCGCACAAAGGGTGACTGCTTCTCCGCTGCGAGCTGCTCCATCACCTTTTCGTACTCCATGAGCAACGCATTGTGCTCCGCCGGATCAGGCAAGCCGGGCCGTGTCGCACGCAGGTCCTCATGCTTGATAGGCCCCACGAATACGAAGCGCACTTTGCCATCGAGACTCGCTGCCGTGATCAGATCCATCAGCGCCAGCAGCTCCGTGCGGAACTTTGCCGGACTGTGATCCAATCCATAGCGCACAGGGTCGGGATTGAGCACGGGATCGTTCTTTCGATAGGTCAGATCATCCAGACTCGCCGCCATGCCATAGCCGAGGATCGCCACCGTCGGCTTTACCACAGCGAGCTGTTCCTTCAGTGCATCCACACCCTTTGCCACCGGATCAAAACTCGCGCGCGAAGCTCCCAGCGGGCTGTCACCGCTGTAACCCAGATTGCGCACCGCAAAACTCTTGCCCGCAAACTCCCGCCGCATCTTTGATTCGATGTAGCCATAGTTATTCTCGCGCTCGACGAGCACGTCGCCAATGAGCAACACCCGGTCGCCATCGTTGATTTCGAGTTTGCGTTCAGCAGCCCCTGCGATGGAAGCGAGGACGAGTAGCGAGAAGAAGTGACGGAGCATTGTGGTTGGGGTGGGGACTAACAGAAAGAAAAGCGTATGTGGGCGCGAAATCACTCGGCAGCAGTTGTGTCGCATTCAGCAATCGAGTATGCCAGCGGCGCGAGCAGCAGGGAGGCGAGGAGTTTGAGAGTTTGTTTCATGATTATTTCTCTTTTATGGAACGCGATCAAGTCGGCGGACGCTGACGTAATAGGCACCGCAGATTTCCTTGCCCTGATCGTCGAGGAAGGTGCCGCGCAGCATGGTCTGCCCCTGCTTTAGGGGGACGGTAAACAAGGCAATCGTATCGGTTTGAGCCACTTCTTTTTCGCCCTTGAAATCCCCAACGGTCAGCCGCGCCCTCACAATGGGAAAGGCCTTGCCGAGGGGAAGCCGATTGTGACCGAGCACGGAATCCCAGGCGGGAACCGTGCCACAGATGGCGGCATTGGCCTCCTCAGGCCATCGTCGGAAAGCTATTTCGTAATTACCGTCGCGCGCCACTTGGATGAACCATTGATCCATCGTGTAGGTGCCTGCGCGCACCATTGCCGGAGAGAGACCTTTCTGACCGTATTGGGTCGATGGCACAAGCGTGGACGGATTCTCATGGTCGTCGCCGACGATGATGGCGCTGCGCTTGGTCGTCCATGGCTCCACCTCTTTCCACCATTGGGCATAGGCTGTGCGCAGCTTCGCGACGATCTCCGGTTGTTTGGCGCTCACATCCTTCTGCTGGCCCGGGTCGGTGGCAAGGTCATACAAGGCGCTTTCCACCAGACGCCAGTGTTCCCACATGACGGCATACGGTCTTTGCGCGGGATCAATGCCTGGGGAGGCTTTCTGAGGGTAGCCGTGCTGAACAACCAAGATCCGGTCAGGCGGCTCCTGCCCGGCTTTTTGCAGCACTGGCGCGAGGTTGATGCCGTCAAATTTGGCCTCAAGCGTTTGCTTCAGTCCGCACAGCCCCACCAGCGTCGGCACGAGATCCTGCACCTGCGTTAGGCCCGGCACTTCGCCCGGCGGCCGCATTCCACCGGATGGCCAACGGACAAACAACGGTGAGCGATGGCCGCCCTCCCAAGGCGTTCCTTTGCTGCCGCGCATCCCGGCGTTGTAGAGATCCGACAGGTGGGCGCTGCCGTTATCATGGAGAAACATCAGGATCGTGTTATCGCGCAGACCTGACTGGCGGAGGAAGGCGTCCAGTCGCCCCATGTTCTCATCCACATTGGCCAGCATGCCGAGGATTTGCCGATGGTTCAGTTTCTGATCCTTGTAGGGCTCGCAATATTTTCCCGGCACAATCAGCGGAGTATGGACCAGGGGTAACGGCAGATAGCAGAAGAAGGGCTCGCCGCCTTGCCGCCGCTGCTCCATCCACGTCATGGCTTCGGTGAACAAGATATCATTCACGTAACCCTTGAACTGGACCGGCTTGCCGTCGGCGTGGCGGAGCCACGGATCGACATAATCGTTGCACCAAGTGTCATCGGACTCGCCGACAAACGCCGAGTTGAAATAGAGCACGTCCTCGAAGCCGCGGTCCTGTGGACGGAAGGGATAGTTGTCGCCCAGATGCCATTTTCCGAACTGCCCGGTGCGATAGCCGTTGGCGGTAAATAGATTGGCCGCAGTCGGCAGGTCGGGGCGGAGTAACATCCGACCGCCTGCGACAACGCTCGCACCGTTGCGGAAATTATCCACGCCGGTCAACAGTTGTGAGCGGGTGGGCGTGCAATAGGGAGTCACGTGGAAGTCGGAAAACCGCACGCTTTCGCCGTGAAGCTTGTCCACGTTGGGTGTCTTTGCCACCGGGTTGCCGTGGCATGAGTAGTCGCCATAACCGGCATCGTCGACCAAGATGACGATGACGTTAGGTTTGGCACTGCTATCCGCAGCGGGTGATGAAGTCTGAACGCCGAGGGTCGAAAGCAGCAGGGCTGCGAGGAGGACGGTGATCTTCATGCTGTTTTCTTTGGGTGATTACTTCGTCGCCGATCCAATCCATGCCTTCACTACGTTGCCTTCAGCATCCTTGAGCACGAATTGGGCAATGCGGGCGAGACCGGGGGCTGAGCTGGGATCAAGGCGCAGGTGTTTGAGTGAATCGGTCGGTAGTTTGAGCGTGTAGTTCTTCCACTCCTTGCCTTCGTGGTCGGGATCGAAGGTGATGCTCTGCTTCGGTGGAAAGTTGGGCTTCTCATCCATGCTCCAGAATACCTGCGCGGGCCCTTTGGCCGTGGACCGCATCTTCAGTTCCAAAGTGAACGGGCCGCGTGCGGCAGGGGCGGGGGTGAAGACGAGTTGGGTGTCATTGCCCGTGCAGGTGGTCGTTATCTCGGTGGCGACGACTTTGACCTTTGCCTGGGAACTGCTGCGCAGGATGGCTGACTCAGGCTTTGCAGCGGCGAGCGGCTCTGCTCCCCACCTTGGTTCCATGTTTTGCGCGTCCCATTGCTTGTAGGCAGCGGTCATCGCGACAACGCGTTCGGGTTGTTCGGCCGACAGGTCTTTAGTCTCGCCAATGTCGCTGACGAGATTGTAGAGACTCAAAGAGTCCCCGCCGATGCCTCTGACACGCAAAGACTCCTGACCGTTCTTCACGAGTTTCCAATCGCCTTGCCGCATGGCCCATCCTGCGCGTCCGGGGTTGGTAGGAGGAAGAGGCAAGCGGAAGCGCCAGAAGAGTGTGTCGTGCGGCGCTGCAGCGTCTTTGCCAGTGAGGAAAGGCAGGAGATTGGTGCCATCGAGCTTCCATTCGGACTGTGGGGTCACACCGGCGAGCGCGAGCGCTGTCGGCGCGATGTCGAGACTGATTACCGGCTTGTCATAGGTCTTGCCTGCGGGGATGCGGCCCTTCCATTGCACGAGGAACGGAACGCGGATGCCGCCTTCAAATAGGTCGCCTTTCACACCACGCAGGGGATCATTCTTCGAGGTGTTCCGGCCGTATTCAAAATCAGCGTCAGGCTGCGGACGCGCGTGGCCGGTCGGGCCGCCGTTGTCGCTGAGGAAAAAGACGAGGGTTTTGTCGTCGAGCTTCGTTTCGCGCAACTTCTTGAGGATGTGTCCAACATTCTCATCGAGCGACGCCATCATGCCCAACATCGTGCGCCGGTGCAGATCCGGGATGTGTGCAAACTTTGCCAGATGCTCCGGCTTCGCCTGCATGGGCCAGTGCGGCGGGACGAAAGCGAGATAAAGGAAGAACGGCTCGCGCTGATGACTCTCAATGAATGCCACTGCCTCGCGCCCAAACGCATCCGTGGAGTATTCCGGTTCATTGACTGGATTTTTCCCGCGATAAAGATTGGGAATGAATCCGGTCTTGGAATTGGGAAACAAAACACCGCCATGTGGATGCCAGTAGGTGTCGTCAAAACCCCGATTGTAAGGCTTCAAGGGTTCCAAATGACCCAGATGCCATTTGCCAATCATCCCGGTGGCATATCCCGCCGCTTTCATCCGGTCCGCGAGGGTGCGCTCGCTCACGGGGAGGCCAACCTTGGCCTCAGCCGAAGGCGGTGGATTCGCCTCAAAGCCAAAGCGATTTTGATACCGGCCGGTTATGAGTCCCGCCCGCGAGGGGCAACACTGGGGAGCGGTCACGTAGCCCGCCGTGCATCGCACTCCGTTCGCCGCGATGGAGTCGATATTCGGAGATATGACTTCTTTTGATCCCTGGCACCCGAGGTCGGCATAACCGAGATCATCGGCAAGCAGAATGATGATATTGGGTTTGGATGGCACAGGACTGGCCGCGTGCAGCGTGACGAGCGGCGCGAGCAGCAGGGTGAAGAAGCAGAAGAAGCGCCGGGATTTCATGCAGCCACTAAAACACCTTTCGATTCGGGAATACATGGCCTAGTTCTGCCAAAAGTTGTCATCATCCTGCCATGGCTCCCAACTCACTCCAAAGCGCCTTTTTCGCCAACATGGCCGATCCGCAGGCATTCCGGCTTATGTTTGATCAGCTGCCTAATGTGTTCTTCTTTGTGAAGGATCGCGAGAGCCGCCTCATCGCTGCCAGCTTGCCGATGTATTCCCGACTCAGCCCGCTCTCACGAACCAGCCCATACTTGCTCAGTCCACAGCGTTCCCGCAGCTCCAGAAGCCGACGTAGCAGCCTATCGCGGATGCGCTCTGCGTAGTCGTGGGCGTCGTGGTTGTCCGGCGCGGTGGGCATGGTGGTTCATCCCTGGAATGGCTGGGAGTTTCGGATGCGTGCGGCTTAAGCCACAATCTCCTTCAGCACGCCCGTGCTATCGCCATGTCGCTCGGCGTTCACGCCAATGCCATGCAGCATCGTGAGCCAGGCATTGCACAACGGCGTGTCTTTGGAGACGACGAGGTGTTGGCCTAGTTTGATGCCGGCACCGCGCCCGGTCAGGAGCGTGGGGCAGTTGTCGAGATTGTGGACGCTACGCAGGTTGCTGCCGTAGGCGAGGCTAGTGTGGTCGAAGAGGGTGGTGCCGTCGGGCTCCTGGGTGGCTTTCAGCTTGTCGATGAGATGGGCGAGGAGTTCGCTTTGGGTGACGTCGCGCTTTTGCGATGCCTCCATGCGTTCGCCGGGGCTGTAGTGGCTCATGTCGTGCGCGGCTACTTTGATGCCGAGGCTGGTGAGCAGGGTGCTGATGGGCTGGCGGTAGGTGATGACGCGGGTGCTATCGGTTTGGAGCGCGGCGACCATGAGGTCATACATGAGTTTGACTTCCGCGACGCCCTGGAGTCCGGGTTTCGGCTCGGTGAGGGGCGCTTTGGGCTTGGCGACGGAGAGCCATTTTTCTTCTTTGCTGAGGCGGACTTCGATCTCGCGGATGCTTTGGAAGTATTCGTCGAGCTTGTCGGTGTCTCGCTTGCTCAGGCCGCGCTGAAGCTGGCTGGCGTCCTCCATCACGGCGTCGAGCACGCTGCCTTCCTTGGCGAGCATGGCTTGGCGTTGGGCGAGCGGCAGGGTCTCATCGGAAAAGAGGCGGTGAAAGGCGACGACAGGGTCGTTGAGGCCGGCGACTGGCTTGCCGCCTGCATCCCATGCGAGGGAGAGGCCGGGGCCGTGTCCGGGACCGTCGAGACTGGGATCGCCGCCATTGAGTTGGAGCGAGGTGAAGCGGGTGTCTTTGCCCAGCTCTCTCGCCGCGACCTGGTCGGCGGAGATGCTGTTGTGCATGCTCTGGCCCGGCTCGGCGTAGCGATTCGCGCCCGTGAGCCAGAAGGTGCTGCCCCAGTGTGCTTCCGCAGAGTGTTTGTTCGTGAGCCCCTGCACGATGGTGAAGTCTGCCTGATGCCGCGCGAGCGGTGCCAGTCCTGGCGGGAGGGTGTAGGCAGCGCCAGTCTGTTTCGCGTCCGGCAGCCAGCTTTCCTGAGTGACGCCGAATCCGAAGCCGAGGAAGACCATGCGCTTCGGGCGCGGAAGGGCAGGCGCTGCCGAGGCAAAGCGGCGGAAGCCGATGGACTCAAGGGCTGGTAGCGCGATGAGGGTGCCGGCGGAGCGGAGGAAGTGGCGGCGGGGAATGGCTGATGATTTCAAGGGTGATGTGGTGAAAGGCTATTTGCTGCGGAACTCTTTGCTGCTCACGAGTGCGTGGACGAACTCACGGATGGCGAAGTCCTTTGCCTGAGCGCGGCTCATCATGGCTTCAATCAGATCCTCGTCCTGAAAACCGACTGAGCGGCCCAGGCCGTATTCAGTGAGCGCCTCAGCAAAGCCGCGGGCAAAGCGCTCGGGCTTGGCGGCGATCTGGTCGCGCAGCTCCGGGTAATCGCGGAAGGACGCGCCTTTGTAGAAGGCACCGCTGGGGTCGATGGCGCGGCGATTTTCCGGCACGCCGGGCCGGTCGTCCTCGGTGCGCCACTTGCCGGCGGCGCTGAAGTTCTCCAGGCCGAAGCCGATGGGGTCGATCTTGCGATGGCACTGCGCACACTGCGGCTCCTCCTGATGCGCGGCGATGAGTTCGCGCGTGGTCAGTGGTTTGCCTTCGAGCCGGGTGAGCATCGGCACATTCGGAGGCGCGGGCGGTGGCGGTGAGTGCATGAGCTTGCGCAGCACCCAGGCTCCACGCTCCACGGGGCTGGTGTGCTCGCCGTTGCCACCCATGGCGAGGATGCCAGCCATGCCGAGCAATCCACCACGTGGCGAGCCGGGCGGGAGCTTCACCTCGCGGAAAGCATCGCCTGCCACGCCGGGGATGTCGTAGTAGTTCGCCAGGATGCCGTTGATCACCACGGTATCGGACTTGAGCAGGCGCGACAGGCTGCCGCTGTGGTGCAGCAGATGGGCAAAGGTTTGATACACCTCCTGCCGCGCCGCCTCCTTCATCCCCAGATCAAAGTCGCGATGCATCTTGATGTTGAACTGGAAGAAATCGAGCCGGCTCAAGCCAAGCCATTGACCCACGAATGCCGCCACGAAGTCACTCGCACGCTCATCGGCCAGCAGGCGGTCGGTTTGCACGTCGAGCGCCTTTGGGTCAACCAATGCGCCCTGTTTGGCGAGCGACAGCAGTTCCCCATCCGGCGGTGCGCTCCATAGAAAATACGACAGGCGCGAGGCCAGCTCCGTGTCCGTCAAGAGGCGGGGTTTTCGATCCGTGCCCGGTTCAGCGAGATAGAGGAACGACGGCGAAGCCAGCACGACAGCGAGCGTGTCCTCCAGGCGGGGTTTCATGCCGTTGCGTGACTGCTCATCGTGGATCGTCGCCAGCCGCTCCAGAAAAGTCGGGGCCGGAGGGCGCCCGCGCAATGCCTTTGCCGCAAAGGCTTGGATGAACTGCAAGGTGGTCCACTCCTTTTTATCCAGGCGCTCCAGCCAGCCTTTCATCTCCTCCCGCGCCGCCATGCAGGAGGCGGCAACCATCGGCCCCTCCACCTCCAGCCAGTCCACCCACAGCACAGGATCACTCCCCACTCGGTTGCGGGATCTGGCCTCTTCAAAGTAATTGTTAGGCCTGCCTTCATAGCTGCCGCGTTCGCTCACGCGGAAGTAGCGGTTCCCGCCTGTCTCAACGTGCAGCGGCACCACCAGTTCCTGGGGGGCTGTGACTTTAGCCGTGACGTGGTGCGTGCTCAGCGGCGGCTCGGCACCTCCACTCGGTGCCACGTCGATGAAGCAGCGCTCGGCGTGAAATGGAATGCTCACCTTGGTATCCGGCACCTCATTGGTGCGGCTCGAAAGCAGCACACGCTCTGGCTCGGTGCAGCCGAGGCGTATCCGCAGCCGGTAGTCACCCGGCGGCCAATCTCCAGGCACGCTGATGGCCACCGATCTCTTGTTGGGGCCGCCGCCGAGATAGACCCCGCTGCGCACCAGCGGCAGCGCGAGATAGTCCGCAATCTCGGGGACGAACCTCTCCCACTGCCCTTCGTGATGCACCGCGTCTGTGGCATCGGGAAAACCGAATGCAGCAGGCGAGGGCGCATCCTTCAGCTTCTCCCACTCCAGGTAAAACTTGTGGAGGTTGTCGTTCGTTCGCTGCCGAATCTCAGCCACCACCCTGGCATTCTCCGGGAGTGCCGCCGCCGCATTCACCGCCTTCGTCCAAAGGCCGAAACGCTTGCGGATGCTCACCTGACGCTCCATTTCCCGCTCGACGCCCTTGTTGACAGATGTCTCCGGTTCCACCCGCAACGTCTTCACCGTCACCGGCGTCCTGGCCAGGTGGAACGCTTCACTCAATGCCTTGGCTCCCAGGCTGCGGTAGAGCTGGAACTGATCCGACGACATGAAGAGGGAAGCACCCGCCGTGTCGAAATTGCCTGCGCCACTGTCAGCAGGCAGGCTGCGCACATCGATCTCCACTCCCAGCAAATCGCGAATCGTGTTGGCATACTCGCGCCGGTTCAGCCGCCGCATCGTGATCACGCCCTGCGAATCGTTCAGAGTGCGGCGCGCCGCCACCATCACCTGCGAAAGGTCTTCGAGCAGATCAGCCTTCGCGTCCTTGGCCGGCTGTTTCTCATCTTCCGGCGGCATCTCGCCCGCATTGATCGCATTGAGCACCTTCTGCCACTTCTCGGCCACCTCGATGGTCGTGATCGTGAACGGCAGATCATCCACGCGAAACTTCCCCTTCTGCTTCTCAGCGCCGTGGCACGAAACGCAGTGCTCTTTGAAAAGCGCGCGGTGCTTTTCCGGCATCACCGCACGATCCACCGCACCAACCTTGGCCGTGGCGATGGAAAGGACAGCAGCAATAAAGAAAACGAAACGGAGCAGGCGCATGAGTATTCATACGCCATGGCAGGGTAAACTTTAGTTCCAGCAGGTTGGACGAAGAGTGCCGTCTCTTGTAGATATTTAACAAGAGACCTCGCATGAAGACCCGGAACACCACCCGACCTTTCCCCTTTCGCCAGCATGAGACACTCACCAGTGAACCGTCCCTGGCAGTCCCCATGTCAATGGCCCGAGGCCTCCGCTTCGAGATCATCGGCCTGCACTACGCCGACGTAGGCCCCGAGTGGAGTTCCCAAGGCCGCGCAGAGTGCGATGCCCTGCATCATATCAACCTCGTCTGTAGCGGCACCGCCAGTGTCACCCTCGACGGCAAAGAACTCAAGCTCCGCCCCGGCCATGCCTACTGGTTTCCTGGCAACACACCGATGATTCGCCAGTGCAGCCGCCGCTACGAGGTCCTCTACCTCATGTTTCGCTGCGAATGGCATCCCGGCATTGACTTGCTGCAGGACTGGCCCAAACGACGGCCAGTTTGTCTCGGGGCCTGGAATCAAAAAGAATGGCAGACCGCATGGCGGGCCGGAAAGCCACCCACCGCAAACACCTGTCTCCAGCTTCAGTCTCAACTCGGCCTGTGGATCTCCCAGGCCGTTCCCGATTTGGACAAAATCATCAGCCGTCACCTTCAGATACACGCTCGCTTCAGGGATGCCATCAACCACATTGGGCAGCATCTCGGAGCCCGTCTGCTCATCGCCGATGTCGCAAAGGCTCACGGCACCACCCTCCACGCCTTCTCGCTCGCCTTTGCCCGCGCCCTGGGCCTCAGCCCCAAAGCCTATGTGAACAGGTGCCTCAATGAAGCCATCATCCGGCAACTCATCAACACCGGGAACCCCCTGAAACAAATCGCCGCTGAACTCGGCTTCGCGGACGAGCAATACTTCAGCCGTTTCTTCACCAAAATGAACGGTGTCCCGCCCGCCCGCTACCGCCAGCGACTGCTCTCAGGTTATTGACGCAAACTATGAAGCGAATAGCGGATTCGCCAGCTTGGGGCGGCGGCGAGTTAGCTTCATGCACCACAGTTACACCTTGTGGAATGGTTTTACTCAATGTCGCGGCTTCCATTCCTGGATCGCCGCACCGAGTTTATTGGGTAGGCGCGTATTGGGCCATAGCCCTGTGGTTCGCCCGCCGTCAGGTAAATGAAGCCGCCTTTGATCCTGCCGATGGATTCCGGGCAGATGCCACTCTCACGAGCCAGGGTGGACGTTGCTCAAACCCATCGCTTCCCGGAGTTCCTGCAAGCGGCTCGGCAACCGGTCCGGGATATTTGGGCTGTGTTTTGACTCCAAGATCACGTGCTGATGTGGCCAGCGGCGCGAGCAACAGGGCGAAGAGGTGCCGAAAGGAGGATGTCATGGTTGGATCAAATGGAATGGGGCTGAACGCGCGGCGTCGATCTTAGCGCAGCACGACGCGCGGTGTGACCCACGTCGCCCAGTCGCCTGCGGGATCGGTGAGGGGATCAACGATGAAGGCGATGCTCACTTCGCGGCCACGGAAGCTGGCGAGATCGATCTCTGCCGGCACGCGCTCCGCGCCTTTGAGCTGGCGCGCGAAGACTTCGCGTCCGTCCATCTCGATGGCGAAGGCGGCACCGTTGCTCTTTGCGTTGTTCAGCAGCGCGTCAAAGGTGAGCAGGCAGCGCTTCGCATCCGCAGCGGGAATCGCGACGCGGTAGGTCAGCAGGGCGCGGCCTTTTGGCTTCGGATGCTGCTGCAGCGCATCCTCCGGCACTTCGTCCGGCGGGCCGATGCGCCGAAGCTGGACTGACTGCACATTCTCCTGCTGCGCCTTTGTTCGCTGTGCGACGAAGTCGAAGACCACGTGCCCCGTCTCGCGCTTCAATGCACTCGGCGGGTCGAACTTGGTCGCTACGACATCACTCCAATCCTTGCGCCCGACGATTGGCAGCGCAAAGGCGAACGCGGCATCTTCCTCCGGCGTGCCTGCCTTTTGCACGATGCCCCATATCTTCCGCGCGCGGCCGATGCCGTTGACGTTCGCACTGCCATCGTGCTCGCGGATGCCGAAGAGGAGACGATTCTCGTGAGGATGATCGACATGGCGATGATACAGGAAGGACTCAATGCCCGGCAGCGCCTGCACCTTCTTCCACGCGAGCGCGAAGGCTGCGGCTTGCAAAAGTTCACCGTCGGGGCCGGGCGGGCAGTCAAAGCCCTGTTCGGTCAGCACGATCCGGCGTGGCTTGCCTTCGAAGAGGAAGCGCGGCTGGCGCAGGAAGGCGGGCAGCACTTCGAGATTGTGAAACGTGATCCGCGGCGCATCGAACCGCAAGGGCGCGGAGCGGTCATTCCAAAAGCTTGGCTGTCTAAGGTTCTCTGGATACGGATGATGCGCGAGGTTCCATGGGAAATCGCCTTCCCGTCTCGCGCGCTCGTGGACTCCTTCCAGAACCTCCAGGCCGGTGAAGTCGTGCGTCCGATCCGTCGTGGCGGTAAGCGTCCAGTGATGGTCGAGCGAGATAAAAATCGGGAAGTCCGCATGCACACTGCGCGTGGCCAGATCAGCGATGCGCAGCGCGACGCTGTATTCGCGCAACAAAACCTCCGGCTCGACCGCGCCCATGTGATACCAGCCCCAGTGGTTCTGCACTTCGTTGCCGATCACGAGCCCGGCGATCTGGCCAAATTTTGCGTCTTCGCGCGTGTAGCGATCCACCAGCCAATGGAGGATCGCACGGTAGAAGAAGACTCCTTCTTCCGTCGCCGTGTTGAACGCCGCCGGGCCCTCTGGAACCGTCGCCGGATCGGTGAGCGGATGCACGAGCGGCGATGTCCGCGGCATGGTCTTCTGAACGGTATTCCCGAGGATGCCCGTCACGCGCATCTTCGCCGCGTGGAGCGCCTGCAAGTCGCGATCAAGCGCCGCGACCGCAGCCGGACGAAGCCCGATCTTTCTCCCCTCAAACTCGAAGCTGAGCTTTGGCTCCGCGCTCTGCCAATCGATCAGCCAGCCGATGTTGATGTTCTGGTTCGACTGCCCGAAGCCGAGCGCCTTGCCATCCGCCACGTCGAGCAGGCAGGCGATTCCTTTTTTGCTCGCGAGCGAGCCGAGGGAGTTCTTCCGCTGCGGGAGCGCGGAGAAATCCGTGACATGCTGCGGCGGACCAAGCGCCTTCCCATCCAAGCGACGTTCAAACTTCGCGAACAGCCGGTCGCGTTTGCCATCGAAGCGAGGCACCGTCGCACCCGGGCCTTCACCACTCCACAAAACGTGGCCCTCTCCCGCCGCCGAGGTATGCAGCGGCAATTCGCGAATCTCCGTCTTTCCCGCGCTGGGAGGCCACGCAAAGCGCAGCGAATCCGGCGTGATCGCCACACGTAGCGGCGGTTCGTCTGCGTGGACGAGATTGCTGAGAACGACGAGCGTGGCGAGCAGGCAAAGAGTGAGGAAATCGAAGAAGCGGCGGCATTTCATGTTTCAAGTAAAACGCCTTTCGATTCGGGAATACATGGCCTAGGTCTGCCAAAAGTTGTTATCATCCTGCCATGTCACCCGAGGTTCGGAAAGTAACGCCGCCCGTTCAGAATCATCTCGTTCAACTTCTGCCGCAGGGCCTCCATGTCGGGATCGGCAAAGCCGGTGTCCAGCAGGTGCCATCCGAGCATCTACCTGCATCCGTTTCTGTTAGGCCCCTTTCTCAGCTTCCGCCTTCGCCTTCTCTTCGTGAAACCATTCGCAAAGTTTCTGACCTAGCCGTGACCAATGATAACTATAGAGGCCCTTTGATGGAGCTACATCGTAACCGATGAGGCCCAAATCGATCAAGCGGTCGGTTGCGTGTGGTAACTCATCGAACGCGAAATTGGACTGCTGACCAAATTTATCGATGATCGCGCCACAATCGCGTGTCAGTCGCCGCTTCGCTCTCTCTAATGCGTGATGTTTCGCTGCGAGCGCGACAGCGATGAATTTTTTGATGTCCTTGGAAAATTTGCCTTTCGATTCTTCGCTTTCGGAGTCGTAGACAACCGGGAAACGACGGTGTCGAAGGTCAAATGGTAGATCTTCGGGCTTTCCGCCATAGCCTTTGTTGAATACGAGGATGATTCTATCCCAGCCAATCGCTTCCGAGGCGAATCCAAGTTCAAGAAGAACATTGGGATTCTGGAGCGGACGATCTCCCTCAGTCTTACCAACATGAGTAACATCAAAGACGGCTACCGAGGCATGCGTTATCTTATCGAAAATGGTAGCTGGAATGTCTGGTGTCCCCGCCACTCCAAGCGTTGCCTCATCGTATCGTAACGATTCCTCCAGATCAGTTGAATCGTTTAGCGCTGCCTTGAGGGCATTTCGTAGCCAATACCGGTTCTTGGCCTCATCAAGGTCTGAGTGCCACGAATAGAATAATGTGTCATTCATTGGGATAACGTTAAGAGAAAAAATGGCGGGCGGAACGCATCGGCCCAGCGTTTGCGTGAATGCCGGACAAACGAAACACAGGTCAGACAGGGCAAGCGGAGTAACCAAGCATGGCAAGCTAAGTCAAGGCTTGAGGAGAATGGCAGTCACATTATGTGAGGCCACGCTAAGCAGGAAAGAAGCCAGTTCTTGGCTGTCTTGGATTGCCTGAAAACGTAATGTGATTGATCTTCGAAATAAGAGGCGAGGGTACCTCAGTATTTTCGATGATCACATACTGCTCGTTGGCTGGTCTATTCGCAAGATCTGCATAGAAAGCATCTTGAACTTCGTGGCTGACTCGGGCCTCTCCGTTCTCATTTTCGGTGATTCCCTTGAAAGGATTCAACGGTGAGTCCAATACAACAAAACCGGGATGTGGCAGTCCGGCTGCAATGCAGTAGCGCATGATGCTGATCGTAAAAGCAGCATGAGTCAGAGCACGATGTCCCTTGCCGAGCCCACCTCGATCTTGACCGTTCACGATCATGTCGAAGGTCTTCTCATCGAAACCCACATCGGACGAAATATCAAAACGCCATGCTCGAAGTGTATCGGTGACCGTTTTGCAAAATTCTGTGATGGAGCCAGATGGCACCTTTTCAGGCTGAGGAGGTTTAGGAACTGACCGCTTCTTCTGCTTCTCCAGTTCCATTTGCTCAATTCGCAACCTGTCCAACGATGACTGGGCATCCTTGGCCCTTACCATTTCGGCTCGCGCATTCATCATGTGTTTAAGTTGGTCGGCAGAAGTGGTGACCTGAGGCTTGAGAAGCTCCGCGATTTCCCGGTCTATTTGTTGGAGAGATACAGATAGCGACTCAATCTCGCCTTCCTGTTCCGTTTGTTCACTCCGGAGCGAAGCGAGCGTGTCGTCCAGGTCCGTTTTCAATCGTTCCAGTTTTGCAAGTTCACTTCGGGCAGCCGCCTCATAGGTCTCGATGGAATCATCGGCATGGGCAGTGGCATGATCTGGCATCATGCCACACACGGCACAGTGACCTCCAGGCAAGCGTTCAAATGCATGTCCTGCTTCCAGGGTTGCCTCGATCCGTTCGGTGTCGGTGTCATAGAATGACCTTAAAATGCCGAACTGTTTGATCCGTTCACCAATGCTCTTCAGCCGGTCAGAAGTTGCAATCACCGACTGACGAGTCGTCAGTCGCTTTGCCTCAAGTTCTATCACTCGCCCCTTGGCTACAGTTACAACTGATGTGGCATCCTCAATGGCGAGGTCGATAGCTGCAATTTTCGAATCTGGAGTTTGACCTTGATCATTGAACGGACTCAAAGCCGCCTGAAGGCGGGCAACCTCTTTCTCAATCCAGTCGATCTTTCCGTCGATCTGAAGGTCGCGGTTCTTTTTGTTTGGAGCGACGACGATGTTGGTTTCGTCACCTAGCCCTGTGACCATGACGTTGAAGGCACGCTGGTCCGAGGGGATCGAATCACGCTGTCCAAGCGTTGCAGGTGAATGTTCAGCAATGATCCGATTCTCGTCCACCATTGTAAGGTGCGCGACATTCCTAAAGGTGAATGCCTTGCGTTCCAGATATTGGTTCTTGAATAGTTTCAAGCCTGCCATGCCCGTGAGACTCAATAGCCAAGCTGACAGTGATTTTTTGTCGTCATGGGACTCAAGCAGCTCCTCTGCTCCAAGAAACTGAGCGACCCCGGAGACATATGGGCTAACAGTGATCTTGCCGCCGTCCAGTCTTCTGGAGAGTGCATATTCGTTGCCGTCATCGACGGCCAGAAGGAGCTGTGCTGTCTTATAGCCTTCGGCCTGCTTCGGACGTTTGTGAAGCTTCCCTGCACCCAAGCAAAAGTCGATGGCTTGGAAAATGTAGCTCTTTCCAGTGCCTGTGGCTCCGATTATTGCATTCAGTCCAGGTTGCAAAGGAACACTCGCGGGCAATTTGCCAGGACCTTCAACCGTCAGACCACGAAGTGATAGATGAGATGCCATATCAATGGGATTCGGTTAGGGCCAATGTGGTTGGGCTGAACTCCGCACCCCATTGCTGAAATTGGCTTTTCAGCTTGGAGGCCAATTCTTGCGTCGGCATCAGTGCATACTTTGATGCAATCCACTTTGCAGAAAGTTTCAGATGTTGCGTGTAAGCAGACTGAAGATCGTTCAGGAAAGCCAAAGACCAAGTGCCAGCTCGGTAAACAATGCCGCTTGGCGTTACCGAACACTCCACGATAGATTTGCTCAGCATCATAGCCAAACCTTGCTCTACCAGCGGACGCCTCAGATGCAACTCGCTGGCCCGGTAAGGATGTTGAGGGTGGACGCTTGGTGGCCCGTCATCCATGTCACTAGAGTGAACAAGAAGGTAATCGAGTTGAATCAATTGCTGGAGATCGCGCTCTTCAGGATAGATCTCACTCAATATGATAGCAATGCGAAGGCCACACTCGATTGGCGAGTTGAAAACTCGCTTCCAAGCCTCGGGGTTAGATGACCAGATGGGGGCTACAGCTTCCATGTCAGTTGATCTTCATTTGCTAGGTGATGACATGTTCCTTTACGGTCTGCGGGACCGGGCCCGATTCGACTCGCTATAGCACTCAGCTGAATTTGGACTGCTCTGTCAGTTGTGGCTGTGAGCCTATCCATCGCCGAAGGATGTGCTGAACCACAAATATCTTCCACCCCGACCAAGATGTCGTTCTTGAATGATTCAAAAGCACCTGGAAGACACTCCCTGGTAAACCGCTGGAGGCCCTCGGCAGTGTAGAAGTGCTCCCTCGCCCTTTTGAAGTGGCGGTAACGGACTGGGAACTTCTCAAGTGAGTTACGATCAACTATTTCCCCCTCAGCTTCCGAATAAACGCCAAACAACTGCTCTACGTATCGCTGCTCTTCTGGCGTCGGTTTGTCAGGCGGGATGGGGGCAGGCGGGCGATCAGGTAGTGGCAGTTCAAACTCGGCGTAGAACTGACGGCTGTTTACAAATTCGTTTATGAGCTGATTCGACGGGACCCAGCCTACTCTGGACAAATCCAGGGATTCAACGTGTTCAAGAAGCATCCCCTCAAGAGGCACTTCATGCGTCGTAGTTATACGGCGTCGGCAGTGTTTGTCCCAGTTCGCAATCAACTCCTTCTTCAACTCGTCAGGCCGAAGGATCAGTCTGTTAAGCTTCGGGCTAACATCCTGTGGGGCAGCGAACCTATAGCGGCGCGGCACAGAATATGTTCCATTCCAAGTGTAAAAACACAGTTTGCCGAGCTCTTCCCAAATTTGACTGGGCAAGAGAGGGCCGCCGTGGTGTTTGCACTGGTAGGCATCCCAAGGAACGGCGGATTCACTAGGCTCACCAAGATAGGCTGCGACATCGACGCCATGGTCGCCTGCCCCACTGATGTTATGAATGACTTTGTAGCCCTCAGCCTCTTTCTTGATTTCTGCCCAAGTGGTCACGAACTTCTCCCACCT
The DNA here is from genome assembly GCA_027490195.1 of Verrucomicrobiaceae bacterium. Classification (GTDB taxonomy): domain Bacteria; phylum Verrucomicrobiota; class Verrucomicrobiia; order Verrucomicrobiales; family Verrucomicrobiaceae; genus Prosthecobacter. The sequence continues at coordinate 21,175 of JAIXYN010000072.1, forward strand.
TTTATCGTCGTAGGTGCGGATGATGTCGTGAAGGGTAGGTCCCCTTGGACGAACTGTGTGTGAAGCTGAATCAGGACTGGACATCATTTCGCTGTTAGAGGATTCCAGACAATCTGAAATTCAAAGCCCCCAAAGTGCTTCTCATTCGCGGTGGCGAGGTGGGTGACGCCGTGGTGGCGGAGGGTGAAGGCGAGGCGGGCGTCGATGATGTGGCGGAAGCCGGTGGTCGTTTTGGCGGCCCAGTTCCAGAGGGGTTTGGCGACTTCGGGTTCGTAGTCGCCGAACTCCCAGGCGGGATTGACGCGGAGGGCATCGCAGAAGGCGGTGGCTTCCTTGGCGGTCTTGGGCTTTTTGAAGACGGACGGATTGCGAAGCTGCATGTAAAGCTCCACCAGCACGAGGCCGCAGAGCAGGAAGCGCTGCTTTCCCGATGCCTCCTCCTCAAAGAACCGCTGGGCGGACTCATGATAGGGCGAATCAGGGTTCGCCGCGTAGAGGAAGAGGTTCGTGTCAGCGGAGAGGATCATGAGCCGGAGCGCTGAAGGATGGCGTCGGCTTCAGGCCGCAGGCTGGCGGGATCCGTGAGGAAATCACCGCCGCAGTCGAGGGTGGGGAACCGCCAGACGGCCTTGGGCTTTGGGTTCTCGGGGAAGCGGGTGATGAAGTGCTCTGCCGCCTTGCGCATGACCTCCGAGAGCGACCAGTCCTGCTGCTCGGCGATCGCTTTGAGCCGCTGATAAAGCGGGTCGGGGAACTGGATTTGGGTCCGTGTCATGATGTCTTTTATACATCATGACAACGATGCCGTCAAACTGTCGGCAGCAGGCTGCTTGCGCAGAGTGCGCCTCACGGCATCACGGCTTCGGAAGCGGAACCCGGGCTTTTGGAGCGGGTTTGGGGTCAAGGTTCTGTTTCAAATCTTCCTCGGTGACCACGGACTCCACGCCATTGGCGGGGACGGCTGCTTTCGCGGTCCAAAGGATCGCGTTGAGCACCAGCTTGCGCTGATCGTTGTTGGCCCAGCCCTTGTGAAAATGGCCGCCGGTGAAGCCAAAGCCTCTGCCTCCGCCGGTCCGCTCTGCCGCCCACGCGACGTGTTGGGGGACCTTGTTTGCTACATCCTTTCGGACATCGGGATTGCCAGAGCGCATGCCATCAGGACGGCTCATGGTGGAGTCCGGTGGCACGGCGGTTAAGATCGGCCTCACGGACGCCAGGCCCTCGCGGAAACGCATGTGGAAATACCACTCGTCATTGGTTGAAAAGGGATGCACGCCGCTGGTGATCGGGTGCTCGGGCAACGTCTTGAAGTCCGCCTGCCAGTGCGGATTCACACTCCAACTCGGGTCACAGTATCCACCCATCCAATCCAGAAACTCAGCCTCGCCCTTGTTCTTGGGCACCTCAGTGGCCCAGTGCAATGCCATAAAACCACAGCCACGCTTCATCTCCACGGAGAGCTGCTGAAGGTGATCCCCCTGCAAGGCCGGATGCATGGTGAATCCATCCGCATAAATCAAAATGGTGTCGGCGGATTTGATCTCTTCTTCCGCTGGCCATTCGGCGTTCAAATGCACTTTCACCTCCACCAAATCCGGCACCCCGGCCCGGAGACATTTCGCCAACAACTGGACGCCTGCGTTGTGTTCGTGAGCTCCGGGACCGTGGCTCTGCTTTCCAGCGATGAGCACGATGTTCTTTTTTTCAGCGGCAGGCGCGGAGAGCTGAAAGAGCGCTAATCCAAAGGTGATCGAGAGCAGGGAGGTACAAAATGAATGATTCATGGGCGTTAGTGTGGTGTTTCAGGAGGTCCTGTATTGGTGAGGATGAGGTTGGGCTGCGACGCCCCTAGAGTGAGTAAGCCTCACTCCTTCCAGCCTTCACGTGCGGTTTGGCTGAGGAAGTGACGACGGCTGATCACTGAAAGAGGGCGTTGCCGGCTTTGAGCCAGAGGTTGCGCGTAGAGCACGGGATTGATGCAATCCTGAAGCAGCAATTCCAAGGCATCACGGCTTCGGCAGCGGCACCTGCGCGGTGGTGCGGAGGTAGGCGATGAGGTCGCGGACTTCGTCCTCTTTGAGGGTTTTGAGGAGGCCTTCGGGCATCATGGAGATGGGTGATTTTTCGCGGGAGAGGATTTCGGATTTGGTGACGACGCTGTCCTGACCGACGAGGCGGAGGGTGAGCTGCTGATTGTCTTCCGCTGCGACCATGCCGGCGAGGGTGCGGCCATCGCGAGTGGTGACGGTGACAAGCTGATAGCTCTCCTGCATGACTTCGCTGGGATTGAGGATCTGGGCGAGGATGTAGTCGAGATTGGCGCGATTGGAGCCGGTAAGATCAGGGCCGACATTGCCACCGGCGCCGTAGAGCATGTGGCAGGCGATGCAGGTGCGCTCAAAGACGGCGCGGCCACGGCCCACACTGGCTTTGGCAAGCACGGCATCGGTGAGCATGGCTTTGTACTTGGCCATCTCCGCCTGCTTGTCGCTGGCGAGCTGGGTGATGGGGCCCCAGAACTCCACGAAGGAGGGGCCGATCACGCGGTAGAGCTGGCGTGCGTCAAAGGCGCTGACATCGGTCTTCGGAATGGTGTTCTTCTTCAACTCAGCGACGAGGGCCTGCGCGGTGCTGCGGCGTGCGGAGAGCGTGAGGATGACTTCGGTTTTCTCGGCAGCGGGAAGCTTGGCGTAGAGCTTGATCAATGCTGGCGCGATCTGCGGGGCATCGAATGAAGCGAGGGCGCGGATGGCATTGCGGCGCAGCGCGGGTTCATCCAGCAGGGACAGCACCACGGGCAGCGCTGCGGCATAGGCATCGCGGGCAAAGGCGGTGAGGATTTGCTGGCGGCGCTCGATGGGGGCGGCTGTGTCCTTGAGCACGGCAAGCTGGGCGGCGGCGGCCTTGGCATCGCCAAAGAGCTGGCCTATCTGCGCGGCGAAGTCGCTGAGCTTCGCATCCTGGGTGGCAGAGAGCGCGGTCATGGCGGCGTCCCAGTTCGCGGGCTTCGTGACCACATTGCGGCCCAGCGATTTGAGGCCATCACGCACGCCTTCCACTAGGCTGAGTCGCAGGGCGGTGTCGCTGCTGCTCTGCAGCGCGGCGGCCACGGGCTCAAGCTGTTTGGCGGCGATGGCGCGGCGGGCGATGTATTGTGCGAGCATGGGCATCTTGCTGTGAGATGCGAGTGCCATGGCACGCGTGGCATCGGCTTCCACCAGCGGCTCGATGCCGAACCAGATCATCTTTGGCATATTGTGATCCGCCACATCCTCGGCGTGATTGACGAGATGCTGCGCGATGGCCCAGCGATCTGCCAGCGGCATGCGCTGAAGGACCGATGCCAGGTAGAGGCGCACGATGGGAGAGCTGTCCTTCTCCGCCATGGTGGCAAACTTGGCCAAAGCTGCGGTGCTGCAGGCGCGGTCTTCGCCAAGAAGCTGAATGGCCCAGCCGCGAATGTAGGGCTCGGCATGATCCAGCAGAGGGAGGAGGCGATCTGCCGGGAGGTTTTGCGTGATGTGCAATGCCCAGAGTGCGCGGAGCTGATGCGCGGAGGTTTTTGACTGTGCGAAGAGCTCCCAGAGCTTGGCAGGCACGGCGGCATCGAGGCGGCCAGCGGCGGCGCGCTGCTGCAGAAGCACGCGGGCACGGCGGCTGTACCAGTCATTGCGATGCGTCAGCAGGCCGACGAGTTCGAGGTCCGACTGCGAGGCGAGATTGATGCCGGTTTTTCCAGGAAGGCCCTTCGGCGCGAGGCGGTAGATGCGGCCGGTGTCTTTGTCGTGCGTGGCATTGCCGCAGATTTCGGTGTCATGCCAGTCGAGCACGTAGGCTGCGCCATCGGGACCGATCTCCATGCTGAAACCCACCCAGGCATTGTCATTGGCAAAGAGCGGCTCATTGCCGTGGTGGCCGATGAAGCCCGAGCCGCTGGGTTTGAGGATGTCGGTGATGACATCGTGCTCATGGAGATTGGCCATGAGGATGCGGTCGCGGTATTCCTTGGGGAATTCATCCGCCAGATACACGCGTGCGCCGCCATGAGCGGAGCGATGGCGATGATCGGCGATGGTCTTGATGTCATCAAAGACATAAGGATTGATGTGGCTGCCGCCCTGGCGGTGGTAGATGCCGCCTGGTATGACGTGCCAGAGATGCGGTATGACGCAGGCGGTGATGAAGCACTGGCCGTGGTCATCGAAGTCGAGTCCCCATGGATTGCTGAAACCGTGGGAGACGATTTCGAAGCGATCCTTGGTGGGATGGTAACGCCACACGCCGCCATCGATGTACTGGCCATCCTTTACGGGCATCTCGATGGGGAAGGGGTCGCCTTTGCGGAGGATCTTGCCGCCATCGGCGGGCTTGCCCACGGTGGAGCGGGTGGCGAAACCCTGACAGCCATAGAGCCAGCCATCCGGGCCCCAGGTGAAGCTGTTGAAGACTTCATGGCGATCCTGAATGCCCCAGCCGGTGAGGCGTATTTCGAGGGGGCCATCGGCTTTGTCGTCTTGATTTTTGTCGGGCACGTACAGCAGATTGGGCGGTGCGCCGAGCCAGAGGCCATCAAAGCCCACCGCGATGGCGGAGGGGAAGGGGATGTCTTCGAGGAAGACTTTGCGCGTGTCAAATTTTCCATCGCCATTGGTGTCTTCGAGAATGAGGATGCGGCTGTTGCCATCGGCGGAGAAGCCGGCGCTGCGGGTTTCATAGTCACGATTTTCCGCGACCCAAAGTCGGCCACGGTCATCCCAGCAGAACGCCATCGGCTGCGTGATCATGGGTTCGGTGGCGGCCAGTTTGGCTTCGAAGCCTTCAGGCACCGTCATCTTTGCCACGGCTTGCTCACCGGTGAGGAAGGCGGCCTGCTTGCCCTCGGCCTTGGCGATGCCCCACATCACGGCGTCCGAGCCTTGGCCGGTGTAGGCCTTCCATGAATCGGTGAGGGAGACGTCATTGAGCTTGCCCGTGTAAACGAGGAACTGATGCCGCACCGTCTCAGTCTTTCCCTTCGCAATCTTCCAGTCTCCAGCAATCGCGCGGCAGGGGCCCACGCCCATCTGGCCGTCCACACGCCAAGGCTGCGGGTAGCCTGCATTCTTTGGATGATCAAAGATGGCGATGTGTGCGAGATCGTTGCGGCCTTCCACTTGCAGGCCCACATCCATCCAGATGGAGCGCTGGGCGTTGGCGCGCGCATTGGCCTGACGCACGCTGTTCATCACGCCGCCTTCCATGCCGGGCTTCCACGGCATGCGGAGGAAGAGGCCGCCGTAGTCCTGCTTGGCCATGGTTAGGTCCACGAGGCCCTCGCCCTGCCATTCGAGATCGAGAAAGTAACGGCCATCGTTGTCGCGCATGGTCCACACTTGGGTCTCTTTCATCACCGGCTTGCCTGCGGCATCGAGCAGTTCATAAACCGTCTTCCACTTCACGGACTCGCCTTTGGCGACGAGTACTGCGCTGGAAACCTTGCGCCAGAAGGCAGCGCCCGGCTTGTGAAAATAGTCGCGGCCATTCACCTGCTTCAGCCCCCAATAGAGTCCGGTCTGGTGCTTGTGATGTCCGGGGCTGTACTCCGTCAGCACGCCTTTGCCATCGGGTGCGACGATGGGGTGAATGTAAGGGCGAAAGTCAGGCCGCGCATTCTGCGTGAGGATGGGCTCCGCGACATTTTCACGATACACGGAGATCGTGTTGGCAGCTTCATCCTGGCGCAGCGTGAGGGTTTCATCATGAGCCGAAGCTGCGGTGCAGGCGAGCAGGGCAATAATGAGGGAGGAAAAGAAACGGCGGGATTTCATGGTGAGAGTAATACGCCTATCCATTCTCAAATACATGGCCTAGATCTGCCAAAAGTTGTTATGATCCTGCCACCTCCATGAGGCAGTCACGTGCTCGAATCGAGCCGCAAGCGGCGGGAAGCGCTACTCCATCACCGCAAACTCTGGCGACAACAAAATGGCCTGGCAGAGTTCCTCCCAAGCGGTGAGTGGCTTGGCGGGCGCGTTGGGATTGGCGAAATCAACGCGAGCGTCCCAACGCTGGTTCATGCCGGGCATCGCGGGCATGTCGGCGGTGGGCATGACGATGCTGGGGCTCCACTGATAGGGGCCGGCATCCTTGTCGGTCTGGCTGCTGACAATGAAGTCGAGGGTGTCGCCCTTTTTGACCGGCACCTTCGTGAGGTCGGTGCAGAGAGATTGCGCTTTGGCTTTCCATTCGCCGAGTTCGCCGGTGCGGCTGCTGATGATGCGGGCGATGACGCCTTCGGTCTTGGCATCGGTGTGCGTGAGTTCGGCGGTGATGTTGATCTCGCCATTGAGCGGGGAGATCCAGCGGCGGATGCTGCACATGGAGGAGGTGACGCCGGAATCGCCGCCCATGGCATCGACTTTGACTTCGCTGGGTTTGCCGTCGGTGGTTTTGAGTGTGCCTTTGAAGGCTTTGCCATCGAAGGCCGTGAGGCTGGCGAACTTCGCGGTCTGCTTTGAGGCGGGATCAAAGGTGCCGTAACCGTATTGCCAGTCCTGCGACTCAGGATGCACGAGATCGTTCTTTGGATACGCGGCGAGGTAGTCGTGCGCGCGCTGCATTTCCTTGTCCGTGGGCTGACGCTGGAACACACGGCGATACAGGTCCTCGATGCGGCTGTTGTCGTCCGGCATGTCTTTGGTGAGCGAGGCGGCGAGTTGTTTGGCGCTGTCCGTGAGCAGCGGGCTGTTCATCAAAATAAGCGCACGCGGCGTGAGCGCGGTGCGGCTGCGTTTTGGGGCGCTGAAGTTGGGATCGGGGAAATCAAAGCTGCGGTAAATCGAGGGCAGTGTTTTGCGATCGACGAAGGCATAGACGGTGCGGCGCGTGGTGTCGGCGATCTTCTCGGCCTTGCCGCCGAGATCGGGTTTCAGGCGTCCGGTGACGGCGAGCAGGGTGTCGCGGAACGGTTCCAGATCGAGCGGGCGCATGGGGAAATCGGCGCGCTGATAGGCGGCGGTGAGCATGAGGTGCTTGTGCAGTTTCTTGAAGCTCCAGCCATTCTCCATGAACCACGCAGCGAGGTGATCGAGAAGCGGTTGGTTGGTCGGTTTGTCGCCACGGAAGCCGAAGTCACTCGGTGTGGCGACGATGCCGTCGCCGAAGTGCCAACCCCAGACGCGATTGACGATAACGCGGGCGGTGAGCGGATTGTTTTTGCTGGCAATGGCCTGGGCGAGCTGGAGTCGGCCGCTTTTGTCTTTGGGGAAAGGCTCGGGCGCGATGTGATGCAACGCGGTGATGAATTGACGCGGCGCGGCAGGGCCTGGTGTGTTGGGATTGCCGCGGATGAAGACTTTGCCGTCATGCATCTTTTCGGCATCGACGAAGGTCATGGCGCGGGCGGGTGCGCCAGGATGATTTTGCAGATCGGTGAGCGGCTTGGCGGTGTTGCGGCGCAGGCCATTGGCGACATCGCGGTTGGCGAAGAGCCGGTTGCTGAGGAAGTCTTTGCCCGTGAGCACGAAGGGTGAGTTGTCGTCGAGGAAGAGGGCGCGGAGTTGCTGGCCTTCGGCATCGGGCAACGGGTTGATTTTCTGTGCGGCGAGGGCGCGGTCGATGCTTGATTTTTCGAGTTCGGCGATGGGCAGGTTGAGTTCGTCGGCCGTGGGAATGCAGAGAACGCGCAGGTGCTCGCGCCAGTTCTCGGCCCACAGCGCATCGACCTCGCTGGCGTAGAGTTGATTGTAGATGTCGGCGATGTCGCGCAGGGATTTGGGCTTGGTTTTGCCGAAGCTGCGGGCGACGGAGGGAATGAGCTTTTTGTCGGCGTTCTTGCCGTAGGCTTCGCAGAGCGCGGGTGCTTTCGCGGCGAACTCGGCCTCGGGCAGCGCGGAGAGTTCGAGCCATGGGGTGAAGAACTCGAGATGGCCTTTGACCCATTTGTCCCAATTGGCGATGAAGCGGTTGTGGATGCCGACGTTGAGTTTGCGCGGATCGAGGATGTCAGGCGTGATCTTTTTTTCTTTGTAACTGTTGGTCAGTTTGGAGTCGTGCGCGGCCAGGAGGTGGTCGCCGACACGGGAGCGCAGGGCGCTGAAGCTGCGATCTGCCTCGAAGGCGACGACGCGGATGTATTCGCTGCGGGCGGCTTTGTTTTTCTCGGCGTATTCGCGGACTTGCGGTGTGTCTTCCTGCGGCAGCGCGGGCTGGATTTCGGGCTCTTTGCTGCTCTTGAGGATGGAGTAGAGGCCGTAGTAATCCTTGGTCGTGATCGGCTCCAGTTTGTGATCGTGGCAGCGCGCGCAGCCGATGCTCAGTCCGAGGAGTCCGCGACCCATGACGTCGATGGTGTCGTCGAGCGTGTCATCATCGAGACGGCGGTCTTTACGCCGTCCGAGGCCGAGGAAGCCCATGCCCGCGAGTGTGCGCGTGTCCTTCGCGGTGTCGAGCTGGTCAGCGGCGATTTGTTCGAGGATGAAGCGGTCGTAGGGCTTGTCGTCGTTGAACGCCTTGATCACATAGTCGCGATAAGTGAATCCATTCGGGTAGGTGTCATCGCCATTGAAGATGGCCCCCATGTTGTCGGCATAGCGTGCCACATCAAGCCAGTGGCGGCCCCAGCGCTCGCCATAGCGCGGGTCGGTGAGGAGTTTGTCGATGAGTTTTTCAAAAGCCTGCGGAGAGTTGTCGGCGGCGAAGGCATTGACCTCCGCATACGTCGGCGCGATGCCGATGAGGTCGAGGTAGGCGCGGCGGATGAGCGTGCGCTGGTCGGCGGAAGGTTTGCCCTTGGTGCCAATCAAATCATCAAGCGACGCAGGCTTGGGATCGACCACGGGCTGGAAGGACCAGTGCTTCTTCGAGTCTTCGAGATGCTGCTCTATCTTGGTGAGTGTACGAGGTCCGCTGCGGGGATCGGGAGCGCCCGCTTTGATCCAGGCTTCGAGATCGGCGATCTGGGCGTCGCTGAGTTTCGTTTTCGGCGGCATCTGGAGGTCTTTGTCCTCCCACTTCACGGCTTTGAGGAGAAGGGACTTGGATGGATCTCCGGGGACGAGTGCGGGGCCGGTGTCGCCGCCTTTGAGAGTGGCGTCTTTGGAGTCAAGGAGGAGGTTGCCTTTCTGCTTCTTTTCCGTGCTGTGGCACTCGTAGCAGTGCTCGACGAGGATGGGGCGGATTTTGGATTCGAAGTCGGAATCGGTGAAGGCAAAAAGATGAGTAGGCAGAAAAATGGCTGAGCACAAAGTCAGCACACACTTGGATATATCTTTTTGCCTGTTCATCTTTTTGTCTTTCATATCTTAACGAAGAGTTGTGAAGGTGACACCTCGCGTCGTGATATTCGCCCAGTGAATCGCCTTTAAAGTAGTGTGCTGGAGAAATCGCCGCACATGTGACTCGAAGTTGTTATTCTCATCGGCAAGCGCCGTCAGTTTGAATGCCACATCAGGAGCCAACATGCGCATTTTTTGATCATGGAGATGTCCTTTGCTGCCAATGACGGGAACCGCTTGAACCACCTTGTGCTCACCTCCGAGAAAGTGAGTGAGTGCCTCGTCGTAAAGGCCGATTTCTAGTCCAGCACCCCAATCGTGAACGAGTGAGGAGAGGGTATCTCTGAAAAACTCGGCTCCTGGAATCAAGGAATCAAAAGTGGTGTCGGCGATCGTTGGATTCCGGAGATCCTCGAGCCGCTGGAGGCAGTTCACGAACTCGGAATCGACGCGCTCGGGGCGGACGTTGATGATCTTGCCATGCGGCAAATCAAAGAGGAGCAGGTAGTTGAAAGCCTGGCTACGGTGCCTGGAAACGATGGCCTCGGCTGCTTTGAACTCGAACAGACCACTGCGGTGGACAAGCACGTCGAGGTAATAGGTCTTTGAAAAGGTGCCGAACGCGACGGTGACGGGCACTTCTAGTTCGATGTCTGGCATTCCGTCAGCGAGTTCGCGCTTATAGACGCGCTCGTCAAAGAAGCGCCCAAACTCGTTATGGATGTCGATGACATGTCCCATCACCTCGTAGGCAAGCGCTCCGAACTCATCTTGGGAGATGCGCGTGGTTTGGACTTGGCGGGTGATGGGCATAAGCTTGCAGTTGGAAGGAAAAAAGATGGATGGGCAAAAATATAAAATCCATTTTTCTGCCTGAACCTCTTTTTGCCTCAACTCAGGACACCCTTGACGACGTGCCCATACACATCGGTCAGCCTGAAATCCCTGCCCGCATACCGGTACGTCAGCCTCTCATGATCGAAGCCCAGTAGATGGAGAATGGTCGCGTGCAGGTCATGCACATCGACTTTGTTTTCGACTGCCAGTGCTCCGAAGTCATCGGTAGAACCGTAAACGGTGCCTGGCTTCGAGCCGCCTCCGGCCATCCACATGGTGAAGCCACCGGCATTGTGATCGCGGCCGATGCCTTTCTTCTTCGACACGTCGTTGTTGTCACTCGTCGGAGTGCGGCCAAACTCGCCGCCCCAGACGATGAGCGTGTCCTTGAGCATGTCGCGCTGCTTGAGATCGGTGAGCAGCGCATGCAGGGGTTGGTCAGCGGCAGAGCAGAGTTCGCGATGGCGCTCGTCATTCAAATCATGCGTGTCCCAGTTGTTGTGATAAACCTGCACGAAGCGCACACCACGCTCGACGAGACGGCGTGCGAGCATGAGCTGGCGGCCCATCTCGGTGTCGCCGTAGAGATCGCGCATGGTTTTCGGCTCGCGGGTGAGGTCGAAGGCATCGGTGGCCTCCACCTGCATGCGGAAGGCGGTTTCAAAGGCGCTCACACGACCTTCGAGCAAGGCATCGCCCGGATGCTTCTGCGCGAACTCCTCGTGCATCTGGCGCATGAGGTCGAGCTGGCGGCGCTGCTCACGCAGGGAGGTGGTGCCGCTGCGGATGTGTTCGATCATCTTTGTCACCGTCGGGTCTTTGGTTGGAATGCCCGTGCCGCCGCACCACGCGGGCAGGAAGGCATTGCCCCACTGCTTGTCCCCGCTGCTCGTCGTCCCATTCGGCGATAGCGACACGAACCCCGGCAGGTTTTGATTTTCCGTGCCAAGGCCATACACAGCCCACGATCCCACGCTGGGCCGCACGCTGGCAAATTCGCCGGTGTTCATCACGAGCTGCGCTGGCTCATGCACGCTCGTCTTCGTATGCATGGAGCGAATGACACAAAGCTCGTCGGCATGAGTCGCCAGCTTCGGGAACAGCTCGCTGATCTCCATGCCGCTCTGGCCGTGCTTCGCGAACTTGAAGGGCGAGCGCTGCAGCTTCCCGCTGAGCCGCCCCATGCCAGCCGCCACGTCGCCCGCAGCCTTTTGGTAATCCTTCATCACCTCATCGGCCATCTTGCCATGGTACTTCTCCAGCGCGGGCTTGGGATCAAAGGTGTCCACCTGCGACGGACCACCCTCGCAGAAGATGTGAATGACCCGCTTCGCCTTTGGCGCGAAAGGCGGCTTCTTCGGTGCCAGAGGTGACAGCGGAGCCTCCGCCGCCATGCCAAGTTCCTGCATCAACGACGCCAAACCAAGTCCACCGATGCCTAAGGCGCTGCGCGTGAGGAAAGCGCGACGGGTGCTGATGGGATGTGAGTTGGAGCAAAGACGGGGATTCATGATCCAACAATACGCTTCTGCGGGCCATGATTTTCGTGACCTTGTGCCAAATCTTCCTAAAGTTCTTTAATCTCTGCCTAAAATCATGATGGCCACTGAACCACGCCGCTACTTCAAAGAACTCCGGTTCCGCCAGCTCCGCGCGCTGGTGGAACTGGCCCGCAAAGGCAGCTTCACCGCCGTGGCTGAGACTTTGCAGATGTCCGTGCCCTCTGTGTGGCAGCAGATCAAGGCGCTGGAGGATGAGTTTGGTGCTGCGATGGTGCAGCAGTCCGGCAAAACCGCCGTGCTCACTCCGCAGGGCGAGCTGCTGGTGCAATTGTCGCAGCCGCTCGTCGAAAGCTTCGACCGCATCCGCGAGCTCTTCGCCGTTCAAAACCAAAAACTCGCCCGTCGCATCACCGTGGCCACCACGGCGAGCCTGCTCCTGCACGAGCTGCAAAAGCCGCTCGAGATTTACCGCAAACGCTTTCCAGAGGTGGAGTTGTCCTTCATTGACCGTCCGTCTGCGATGGCACGCAAACATCTCGAAGATGGCGAGGCCGATGTCGCCATCGTTGGTCAGATCAGTGCGCCGAAGCAGCCGCGCATCGAGGTCACACCCGTCACGGCCTATCCCTTCGTGCTCGTCTGCCCGGAAGGCCATCCCCTGCTCAAAGCCAAGACCCTGAAACTTGCCGACCTCATCAAGCAGCCACTAGTTCTGCCCGGTACAGGTTCCAACTCACGCCGCCACGTTCAAGAAGTCTTTGAAACCGCTGCACTCTGGCAAAAAGCCAACGTGGCACTCACCGCCAGCACCTTCGACATCGTGGTCGGCTACGTGCGCATGGGCTTCGGCATCAGCGTCACCTCCGTGAGCCCGATGATTCTCAAAGAAGCCGCCCAAGGCCACAGCAGCTATCGCGGCGTCGCTTTCCGCGATCTCTCCAAACTCTTTGGCAGCGAAGAAGTGATGGTGCTCCATCGCAAGGCCAAGGTCGAGCTGCCGCATCACCTGGCGTTTCGTGAGATCCTGGTGAAGGCTTTGAGGCACTAACTCGGAGCCTGGAGAACCCAACTTGAGCCAGAGGTGGGCGGAGATATTGGGCATTTAGGCTCAAGGCACTTCGCCATACTTGAAGGATGCCATGCCGCTAACCCCTGTTATCATCCTGCCATGTCACCCAAGTCTATCCAAAGCGCCTTTTTTGCCAGCATGGCTGATCCGCAAGCGTTCCGGCTCATGTTTGATCAGCAGCCCAACGTGTTCTTTTTTGTGAAGGACCGCGAGAGCCGCCTCGTGGCCGCGAGCGAGCCGATGTGGACGCGGCTGGGTTACGAATGCGAAGCGGACCTCATTGGCCGCCTTGATGAAGACTTCTACCCTGAGCAAGCCGCCAAGGCCTACCGTGCCGATGATGCGCTGGTCTTCCGCACGGGCAAGCCGCAGATCAACCGCCTCGAAGTCTGGTATGATGAGCAGCGCACGCTGACATGGTTTCTCACCACCAAGGTGCCGCTGCGGGGCAAGAACGGGAAAATCATCGGCCTCATGGGCCTGACGCGGCGGGATGAAGGCCGCAGCCGCCATCAGCCGAGCAGTGAGGTCACGCTGATCATCACCCACATTCAAAAGAATACTGGGCGCATCCTCAGCACCACGGAGCTGGCGCGCGAATGCGGCCTCTCGGAGCGCTCGCTGTATCGCAAGATCCATCAAGCCCTCGGCATCACGCCGTATGAACTCATGCTGCGCATCCGCATTGAGTCAGCGGCCGAGGCGCTGATCCAGACGCGAAACAAAGTGATCGATATTGCCACGGCCCACGGCTTCTGCGATCAAAGCGCCTTCACCCAGCACTTCCGCAAACGCATTGGCATGACGCCGAAGCAGTTCCGCATGCGGCATCAAGGGTAGGGGCTTGGGGCGTGGATGTCGATGGAGGCGACGCTTGGATGAAAAGTGTCAAGAATTTGCACACTGACCCCCTTTTGAGGCGTGGCGGGTGGCGGAAAATTTTGGCTAAACTTCGCTCACGATGCCGTTGCTGGCACCGAAGGTCTGGGACTCGATGCCCATGTGGTGGAGCATGCGGACGTAGAGATTCGAGAGGAGCTTGTTGTTCTTGGTGTCGAAGGCGAGGTGGCCCTGGTGCTTGAAACCGCCGCCAGCGAGGAGGATGGGGAGGTTGTTGTTGTCGTGGGAGGACGAGTTCCCGAGGTTGCTGGTGTAGAGCACGGCGGTGTGATCGAGCAGGGACTGGCCGCCGTCCTGGCTGAGCTTCATTTTTTCGAGGAACTCGCCGAAGAGCTTGATCTCGGCTTCTTCGATGAGGGCGAGCTGTTCGAGCTTGGCGGGGTCCTGACCGTGATGGGAGGCATCGTGGTGGCCGATGTTTACGCCGGTGATCTCCGGACGCTCCTGCGAGCCGATCCAGAGTGAGACGACGCGGGTGGAGTCTGTCTGCAGGGCGAGGTGCACGATGTCATACCAGAGGCGTGAGCGCTCCAAAAGCTGCGGGCCGCTGAACTCGGTGGTGGGTGTGGCGAAGTCCACGTGGGGCTTGGGCGTGGTGCTCCAGTGTTCGTCCTGCTGGAGGGTGTGCTCGGCCTCGCGCACGGAGGAGAGGAAGAGATCAAGGCGGTCGCGGTCGGTGCTGCTGACGCGGCGGTTGAGGGCTTTGATTTGCTCGCCCACGTCATCGAGGATGCTTTGACCGTCCTTCACGCGTTGGAGCTCGCGGGCTTCTTCCTCCGGCGTGCCGGCGATGAAAAGTTTTTTGAAGACGGTGGTGGCGCGCTGCTCGGATGGGATGCGCACGCCGCGCTTATTCCACGCGACATCGCCGCCGCCGAGGATGAGGGAGGGGAAGCGCGTCTGATTGCCGAGGTGGGAAGCGACTTCCTGATCGAGCGAGATGCCGTTCTTGATGTCTTTGTCGCGGATGAATTCGGGGGCGACGCCGGTGAAGATTCCCACTTCGGCGAAATGGCCTGCGGCATAGCGGTGGGACATGCCGGAGAAGACGGTGAACTGATCGCGATGCGCCTGCAGGTTCTTCAAGTAGCGGCTGGGGGTGTAGTCTTTGCCTGCGTGCTCGGGGAAGAAGTTGGGCCCATACATGCCGAGTGGCTGGCCGACGAGGACCATGCGCGGTGGGCGTTTGAGCGCTTTCTTCGCTTCATTGGCAGAGGCGGGGATCATGGCCTCCAGAAAGGGCAGGCCGATGGCGATGCCGGAGGAGCGCAGGAAGGTGCGGCGGTCGAGTCGTGGGGCGGGCATGGCGGTGGGCGGTTGTGGTTACTTGTTCAAGAAGACGCGGCTTTGTACGATTTCATGCACGAGGGTGCGCAGGCCGTTGTTTTTGGTGCGCAGGGTGGCGACGATTTGTTCGATGACTTCGCGGTCGGCGAATTGGATGTCGGCACCAGTTGCGTAGATGATGAGCTTTTGGGTAAGGCTGCGGGCGAGCTGGTCTTTGTCTTCCAGCAGCAGCTTCTTGTAGTCGGAGATGTCTTTGAAAGGCTTGCCCTCCGGGGTGATGCCGCCCTGCTCCACATCGGCACCGCGATAGACGCCGCGCCCGTTGGTGGGAAAGAGGGGCATGGGGTAGGCTTTGGTGCGCTCGGTGCCACGGTAGAAGTCGCGGTAGTTGCCGATGGGATCGAAATTCTCCAGCGCAAAGCCGGGCGGGTCGATGTGATTGTGACAACTGGCGCAGGCGGGGGTGTTGCGGTGTTTATCAAGCTGCTGGCGGATGGTGGTGGCGCCACGGATGTCTGGCTCGATGGCGGGCACATCGGGCGGTGGTGGTGCGGGCGGCTTGCCGAGGATACGATTCAAAATCCAGGTGCCGCGCAGCACGGGGGAGGTGCGTGTGCCGTCTGCGGTGACTTTCAAGACGCTGCCTTGCGTCATCACACCGCCACGGTGTGCCTCGGGTGGGAGCTTTACTTTGCGAAAGTCCGCGCCTTGTACGTCGGGGATGCCATACAGTTTGGCGAGGCGCTCATTGAGCATGGACCAGTCGGAGTCGATGAAGTTGAGCAGGGAGAGATCGTGGCGCAGGACTTCTTCAAAGAAGAGCTGCGTCTCGCGTGGCATGGCATCGAGCAGAAGGTAATCAAAGTCGCTATAGAGCTGCGGGTCGGGGATGGTGAAGTCGATCTTGCGCAGGTCGAGCCACTGGCCGGTGAAGTTGGTGGTGAAGCGGCTAGCGCGTGGGGCATTCAACATTCGCTCCACCTGCGCGCGCAGCACTGCGGGCTGGTGCAGCGTGTTCTTGGTGGCGAGAGCGATGAGTTCTTCATCCGGTGCGGAAGACCAGAGGAAGTAGGAAAGGCGCTCGGCGAGGGAGAAGTCATCGAGTTTTGTGGAGACGAGATCGCCCTGCGCGGTGGCCTGGGCGCTTGCTGAGTCCATGAGGAAGAGGAAGTCCGGTGAGGAGAGGATGAGCTTGAAGCCGTACGTCAGCGCATCATTGAAGCTGTACTTCTGCTCCAGACGCTGCAGCACTTTGCCCACGTAATGCTGCTGCACCTCCGCGCTGACGGGGCGGCGAAAGGCACGTGGCAGGAAGGCGCGGATGATGCGCTCGGCATCGGCCTGCGGATTCGTCGAGGCGGGAACGAGAGGATCGGCGAGCCACTGGGACTCGGTGCGCTTGTCATTGATGACGGGCACGCGTGTGCCTGCCAGCTCAGCTTTGACGACGGAGCGCGCCTTGAGCGGGACCTCGCCATAGAGGGTCTTGTAGGCGGGAGGCGGGAAGGCATCCAGCGGGCCGTCGATCTGCATCCACTCCACCATGAGGCCGGGGCCGGTGTATTCCTCGATGGGCTTTTTGAAAATGCGGATGTCCCAGGTGGTGAGGAGATTGACGACGAAGGCTTGATCGCGGCCGAGGTCCACCTCGTATTCGATGACGCGTGGTTTGCCATGGGGGATCTCGCGCACCTCGCGCAGCACGGGGCCTTCGCGGCCGCTTTGATTCACCACCATGAAGCCCACGGGCAGGGGCTTGGCCTCTGCGCCGACGGCACAGGCGGACATGGTGACGCGGTAGCGCCCGGCCATCTTCACCGCCGAGGTGGCGCACAGGCCGTAGCGCGGCAGCTTGCTGTAAAAGATGAGCGCGCCGTCCTGCATGCGTGCGCTGCGTGTGAGGGTCTGCTGGAAGTTTGAGCCTTTCTTCACGATCATCTCCGCCGTGCGGCGGTCGCTGAAGGGGATGGGCGGATTGATGGGGATGACGGACTGCACGGCCTTGGCTGCGGCCTCTTGATAGCGCAGAAAATGCGTGGCGGAGAGATCTAGGCCAGTGCTGACATTGTCAAAGCCGGCGGTGGTGCTGTCTTCGGGCAGGAGTTCTTTGAGCGCGACGTTGGTGCCAAGGAGATCGCGCAGGGTGTTCTCGAACTCGGTGCCATTGAGGCGGCGCACCATGACGCGGCCTTGTTTCTGCTGATGGTCCAGGGATGCGGCGTGAAGGTGCTGGCGAAGAAAGGCTGTGGCGGCATCGAGTTCACCCTGAGGTGGGCGTTCGCGCTTTTTGGGAGGCATCTCGCCGGAGACGATTTTGTCGAACACCGCAGTCCATTTTTTCATGGCGGCGGCATCGTGAAGATCGGTGGAAAGGGTGTCGAGTCGCAGGCCGCTTTTTTGCGTGTCCTCGCCGTGGCAGTCGATGCAGTGCTCATCCAGCAAGGGCCTGACCTTGGCGGTGAAATCCGGTGCCGCGCCGGCAGGGCTCAAGGCGAGAACGAAGAAGGCGGAGATGAAGCGGAGCGGCGGCATGGGGTTGGGGATGATGTGAACGCATCTGCCGCGCTGCCTTTTTCTTTTGGCTGCAGGAGAATGGCGGCGCGAAGAACATTCGCATCTCACAAAATCGCTTGGAGCACTGCGCTGCACAGATCGCGGTGGGGGGAGCCCATGACGTATGAACTTTGTTCTACCTCACTGTGAGCTTGGATGAGTCGTGGTGCTGGCTGGCGTGCTTGATGAGTTCACGGTGGGTGCTGCCGCCCATGGGGGCACTCGACCGATGGGCCATGCGTTTTGAGAACCGGTCTGGCACAGAGACTGCGACGTCATTTCCAAGACCATGGAACTTGACCCGGTGGCAGAAAGGCTCTCTCCCTCACCGCATGCCTGATACTCTGACTGCACCTTCTTCATTTAAGCAGACCGTCCTCCGGGGCGGCGTGCTCGCGCTGTTTTGCTGGGCGGTGGGATGGATGGCGATGACGAAGCTGGCGCTGGGTGCGGTGGCGGGCTGTGTCATCGGCGGGGCCACGTTTGGGATCGGGCTGTATGCCATCGCCAATCTCAAAGACGCGCCCCCCGGGCTGTGGGTGACGTTTGCGCTGAAGCTGCTGAGCGTGACCGGCTACAAAATCATGATGGTGGTCATGGTGTCCTACCTCATGAAGGACTGCGGCATGAGCGATGCGGAGGCCCAGCATGGCTACCTGCTGCTGGGGCTGATGATGTCTTGCTGCACGCTGCTGGCGGGCTCCATCACGGATGCCATCGGGCTGCGGCGCACGCTGACCATCGGCGTCACGCTGGCGGTGCTGGCGCGCCTCATCATGATCTCGGTATCGCAGCCATGGCTGGTGCTGACGGTGGGCCTCATCCCCGTGGCCGTGGGCGAGGCGCTGTGTACGCCCGTGCTCGTGGCGGCGACGCGGAAATTCAGCACGCCGGAGCAGCGCAGCGTGGCCTTCTCCGTCTTTTATTCGCTGCTGAATCTGGGATTCATGGCCGGGTACTTCATCTTTGACGGCATCAAGCAGATGGGCGGTGGCGGCCCCACGATCCACACCTGGGTGGGCGACCACAGCATCCAGCACGTGCTCTTTGTCGTGAGCGCCGGCATCGAGATCTTCATGCTGCCCGTGCTGCTGCTGCTGCGTGAACGCGATGCCCCTGGCGAGGACAGAGACGCGCCGGTGCGAAAGATGACCGTGGGCGGAGCCGTCAAGGAGTCGGCGCGGTTGTTTGGCATGCTGCTCAAGCATCCGGGCTTTCACCGCCTGCTCATGTTCCTGGCCGTGATCGGGCTTCTCAAAATCGTGTTCAGCATCATGGACGGCGTGCTGCCCACCTTCCTGGAGCGCGAGCTGGGCGTGGAAGGCGGCAAGCGCGCAGGCCGTGCGAACGCGGTGAACAGCGTGCTCATCCTCATCCTCGCGCCCATCGCGGGCATCCTCACTCGCAAGATCCCGGCGTATCCCATGGTCATTTTCGGCGGCTTCATCACGGCTTCGTCATTCATCTTTCTGGCACTGCCCCAGTCGGTGTTCCAAGGCCTGGCCAACGGGACGCTCGGCCAGTGGATCATTCGCGGCTACTTCGACTGGCAGGGCGCGGCGAATCCGCTCTTTCTCACCGTGGTGCTGTGGCAGGTGGTCTTCTCCATTGGCGAGGCCTTTTACTCGCCGCGTGTGTATGAGTATGCCGTGTCCATTGCGCCGAAGGGGCAGGAGGCTAGCTACGCGGCGCTCTCCGCCGTGCCGCTGCTGATGGGAAAGATCACCACCGGTGCTGTGTTCGGCTGGCTGCTCGCCCGCTACTGCCCTGCCGTGGGCCCGCATGATCCCGTGACCATGTGGAGCATCGTGGGTGGACTGGTGCTGATGGCTCCGCTGCTGCTGCTGGTACTGCGGCCGTTTATTCGGATGAAGGAGGAGGGGAAGGAGTAGTGTCTTTTTAAACCTGAAGGAACTTCTTCGCTGCCTCCTCTAAGTCATGTGACCTGACATTCCATCGAACGACGCATGAAGATCGCTCCGCATCCAGACCAGCACGCCCTTATGGCGAGGCTCACTGCGGTGGGGGCCGATCTTGATGTCGCATTCAACGGGACGCTTTATCGTTTTATCAATCCAAGCTACTCCAAACGTGCACACATCGTGGATGGAGCGGGAGCGCTGCACGCGGCAGGCAGGTGGCACTCACAAGGAGCCATTCGGCTGAGTTATACTGCCATCTCTCCTCAGACGGCTCTAACTGAAGCGCTGGCGCAGGCGAATTATTACAACCTGCCGCTGACCAGAGCGCTGCCGCGTGTGCTTGTGGCTCTGCAATTGCAGGCCAGCCGCGTGCTGGACCTGCGCCTTGGTGAGGTGCGCCGGACCTTGCGGCTCTCCGCTGCCACCATGCAAAAAACCGACTGGCGCGCGGAGAATCGGCATGGGCGCGAAGCCATCACCCAGGCATGGGGCCGGGGATTTGCCGCAGCAGGCTTTGAGGCCGTGATCGTTCCCAGTGCAGCGGATGCGGCGGGTGCCAATGTGCTGGTGTTTCCTGATAATTTGCGCTCTGGCACTCGTTTCGAGGTGGAGAATGATGTCATATGGCCCGCTCTGTGATCCTGCAATTTTGCAGGATTGCCTTGCGCTGGTGGTGGGGATGCATGACAATGGAGGCATGGGAGCCCCCGTGATCCAGAAACCCGCCACCTGGCAACGTGCGAAAGACAGCGGCATCGCCCTGTACTCCTGGCGGCGCTCCATCGGGTTGAACCGTGGCACCTTTGCGCGCATGGCAAACTTCTCCGAGCGCACGCTGGCCACCTATGAGAAGCAGGCCAAATTTCCAATCACGGTGCGCCCCCAGGTCACCGAGGCTGTCCGGCTCGTGCAGGCCTTGCTGGAGATGATCCCCGCCGAGGAACTGCCGCAATGGCTGCAGAAGCCCAATCGCGGCTTTGGCGGACGAACGCCATGGGCGCTCATCCAGGCTGGAGAGCGGGATTTGATCTGGGCTATGATTCACC
The DNA here is from genome assembly GCA_027490195.1 of Verrucomicrobiaceae bacterium. Lineage (GTDB taxonomy): Bacteria > Verrucomicrobiota > Verrucomicrobiia > Verrucomicrobiales > Verrucomicrobiaceae > Prosthecobacter. The sequence goes on from JAIXYN010000072.1 coordinate 41,545, forward strand.
AGACGCAGCAGGGCACCTTTGCCTGATTCCACTTCCCCGGCGGTGAGAACTCCCGTTGCGGCGCAACTGGTCTACTTTGCTGGCAGCGCGTAATACGCGCACTCGGCGAAGAAGAATTCGGCCATGTTGAGCTTGGAGTAGTCGTAGTGGCGGAGGGCGTGCTCGATGAGTTCGCGGTTGGAGCCGTCGTGGAGGAGGGAGACGATGGCGGCGGCGGCGAGTGGGTTTCGCATCAGGCTTGACTCATAGTGTTTGCGCTGGCCGCGCTTGGCGACGTCGGCGATTTTGGCGAGCCTGGCGGCGTCCTCCTGGGTGGGCTGGGGGAACCAGGTGGAGTAAACGGCGCGCCAGTTGGCGTTGCCAAAAACTTTGGTGTCGGCGTTGTCGAAGGTCTCGTGGGCCTTGATGGCGGGGAGGGCGTTGGTGGCGTTGACGGTGAGGCCGGTGCGGTAGAGTGCGCGGAGTGTTTCATCCTTTTCCATGGCGATGAGCTGGGAGAGGGAGTACTGACTGCCGACGTAGATCCAAAGCTGGGCTGTATCGATGTTGGCGATGGCTTCGCGATCATGGGGATAACCTTCGGCGCAGATTTCGGCGCGTGTTTTGCCGGCGGGTGTGGGGCGCTCGGCGCGGGCGGTGTGGTAGCGCTCCAGCCAGATGGGATCTCCTGTGATTTCATGGGTGGCACGGAGGAGGTGGAGGTAGCGGACGGCATCGCGGAAGAGGTGGCCGGTGAAGCCGCCGCGGAAAGTGCCTTTGAAGTCGCCTTCGCAGGGGATGTGCCACTGGGTGGCCTCCAGAGCAGTGGCGACTTCTTTGACCTTGGTGACGATTTGCTGGCGCTCCGCAGCGGTGGGGATGCCGCTTTTCAAATAGGCGTGCAGGCCGAGGAACCAAGGGTGGGTTTGATCGTCTGAGCTGAGCGGGTAATGGCAGACTCCATCCGTGCCGATGCCGCGTGCGATGAAGCCGGGGACATCAGAAACTGAGGCGCATTTGATGAGGCCCTGCGCGAGACGGCGGCACTGCTCCGCATCGGCGGAGGCACCGCTGCGGCGGGCGCGCTCGCACATGGCGGGGAGGTACATGCCGGTGAACATGGGGCCGTTTTCAATGGGGCTCCACCAGCCGATGGCATTGGGCCTGCCGAGCTTGCAGTCTTCGGGAGTGGGGAGTTCGCCCACGAAGTCGCGGATGATGCCGTGAGGATCGACGAAGCGGCGCCAGAGTTCGGAGTGGGCTTGGTCAAGGGCCTGCGGCAGAGTGGTCTCGGCAGCAGGCAGAGAAGCGTCTGTCAGCAGCAGCACGGTGAGCAGCGAGACGGTGCGTGAAACGACTTTTGAAAGCATGCTGGGAAATGTGAAGGTGTGTTAGTGGCGGAGAGTGTGCATCAGCGTGAGGAGGTGGCCGCACCCAGAAAGCGCGCGGCGTTTTCCACCACGCGGAGAGGCTCGGCCTGCTTGAAGACGGGGTAGGTCTCGTGGCCGGGGCGGAAGTAGAAGACGCGGCCTTTGCCGACCTGCCACACGCAGCCGCTGCGGAAGTGCTCGCCTTTGTCCCACTTTTCTTCAAACACGACTTCATCAGGCGCGGGCACGTGGAAGGGCTCGCCGTACATCTCGGTCTGCGGGATGTCCCACTGCGCGGGCAGTCCGGCGGCGATGGGGTGCTGCGGCAGCAGCGTGGTGAGATGGCCCGGCGCGCCATCGGCACGATACACGGGAAACACGCACTGCGGCAGCGTGAGCTTCAAGACGCCGCCTTCCAAGGGCTCGACAAACGGGGTGATGCGCGCGGCACGGCCGAGGCCTTTGTAATAGGGCTGATCATTGACGAACTCCCACTTGGCCGTGGCGCGCTGGGCCTCGGGGAGCTGCGCCAGCGCATCGGCCTTGGAGCGCTCCTGCATGAGGCGGACAAAGGGCTTGGCCCAATGCGACGAATGCAGGGCGATGAGCGAGAGCCTGCCCGCGAGCACGCGCTGCACCACGGCCTCCATGCGTGCGTCGTTCTGCTCCTTCACGCGGCGGTGGCTCCAGAAGACGAGGACGTCGGTGGCATCGAGCGTGGCATCGCTGAGGCCCTGATCGGTGTCATCGAGCCGTGCGGTCTTCACGGCAAGGCCGGGCTGTTTTCCCAAATGTGCCGCGATGGTTTCGCCGAGGAATTTTTCGCCATAGGCTTTCTTTTGCTCCGGCTGCTGCTCGTCCCAGACGAGGACGCGGATGTCTGCGGCGGATAAAGTGGCGGTGAGGGTGAGGAAGAGGAGAAGGAGAGACTTCATGGGGAAGTCATGGGAGGTGAATGCGTGGAGTTCAATTTGAAAGATGGTGTGATTGGTTTGGCGAACTCGTCTGCACCGTGCATGGCCGCATTCCCCGCATCACACGTTCTCCCGCGCCCATTCAGGGCGCGACCTTGAACAAGGTGGTCGGCGTGCGTGGATCCCAGGGCAGCACTCGCCAAGGCTCGGCCCGCCCTGGGCTGAGTCCTTCGCGCCGTTGGCGCGTCAGCAGATTCGCGCGAATGAATGATAGATCTTTTGTTAGCGATGAACTGCGTTGTACTGCCGCGCATCACACACTTTCAAAAGAAACCGTCTCGAACTGAGTGGGTGCGGTGCTCCCGTCTATCGGCCACGACAAGGACGGCGGACCTTTTGGGTAGCCTGCGATGCGACAGACCCGATATCACGGACCCGCGCAGCGGTTCCCTACCAGCCCTGAGGCAACGCGCCACGAAGGGCGGGTAGTGATGCTCAGGGGGGCGGCGTTTGAGACGGAGTAGGATGTGGAGAGATCAGGGCCGCTTTATTTGGGGGCAGCCATGCTATTTTTTGAGGAGCTTCTGCCAGTCGGAGTGCTTTTGTTTGAAGGCCTGAAACTCGCGGTATTCATCTGCTGAGACCTTGCCGTTCTGGTCTTTGTCCACGGCTGTGAAGAGCCATTCGTAGCCGGGCTTGTCGTCATTCCATTCTTCTTGGGAATCCCATCCGCTTTGCTGTGTGGCGTCGTAATCCAGCACCTGGCCGGCATCGAGCAGGGCGCGGCGGTAGCGTGGGAAGTCGATGGCCTGCACAGCTGATTTTTCTGCGAGCGCGTGTGCGGCGGCGATGCCTGCGGAAAGGCCGAGGGTGATCCACACAGGCTCCATGCGGATGCTTGTCATGGCGATGTGGCTGGCGGAGCAGCACACGGGCACGAGGAGATTTTCGCACTCGCTCTGCTTCGGCGTGATGGCGCGGTAGGGGATGCTGTGCACGCCGTTGTGCTGTGGGTTTGCCTTCAGGATGCTGAACTCGCCACCGCTGAGTGCGACGCCGCCTTCATGCGCGATGGTGGCGTAGGACCAGTCGTCCACGCCATAGCTGCCGAGGCCGATGGCGTCTTCGGGATGCGCCTGGCCTTCGAGATCTTTTTGCGTGACTATGTAGGCGGACTTCATGCGCCGGGCCTCGCGCACGTAAAGCTGGTGCGGCCAGCCACCGGTCTCGTCAAAGACGCCGCGCTTGAAGCCGACGGCCTCCGCCTTTTCCCGAAACTCCGGTGGCACGGAGGGATCGGTGCGAAGGAAGTAGTACATGCCGCGCACGAAGTTCATCTCATCGCGCCAGATGCGCGAGCGCGTGGCCCAGTCGCCATCGGGATAGGCGGCATTGGCACCGGCGATGGACTGCGCCCAGAGCGCGCGGCTGGAGTTTCCGCCGAAGATGCCAGAGCCGGGATTGTCCGAGAATTCGCCGAGCACGTGCATCTTGCGCCCGGCGCGCATGTTCACGCCTTTTTGAAAACCACGGCGGAAGATCTCATACGTGTGTGGGTCGTAGTGGTCCGGCTTCTCCACGCGGATGGGGTCGTTCTTGCTGAGCACCCAGCGGAAGCAGTACATCATGGTCAGCTTGTCCGCGCTGCCGGGCGGGCCGATCTGGATGTTTTGCAGCAGGGGAAGCAGCCCGCTCTTGGGATCACCGGGCGTCACATACGGATCGATGTCGTAACGCATGAGGATGGGCCGCACGCCGCCGAGGGATTCGCCGTATTCATCGCTCGATTCGCGGCCCCAGGTGTAGCTGACGCCGGACTTGGCCATGAGATCGCCTTCATAAGAGCAGTCGATGAACATGCGCGCGGCCACGGTCTTCGCGTTTGCCTTCACGGGCTGTTCGATGGGGCAGCCGTACTTGTCCGGTGGCGCGTGATCGAGCGTGATGCTGCGGATGCGCGCGCCATCCTTCATGACACTGGAAAGCCGGTGCTCATAGATGACGGGGATGCCGCGCTGGGCGAGTTCGTGCTTGTAGAGCTTGCGCATGGCGACGTCGTCTTTTTCGATGAGAAGCTTTCGCGCCATTGTGCCGACGGTGCGTTTGTTGCCCCAGTCGATGGCATTCAAGCCGCCGCCGCTCATGCCGCCGAGCCAGCGCGAGGGCTCAACGACGATCACCTTGGCACCGCCATCCGCCGCGCCCATGGCTGCAGCGATGCCGCTGGCCGTGGCACCATAGACGCAAACATCGAAGACGCCGGATTCATCGGCACCGACGCTTTCTGGGAGCAGGTTGCCGAGCAGCGCAGCGCTTGAGGTGTGGATGAAATCTCGGCGGGTGGCTTTGATGAGGGGTGTCATTGGGAAAGGGGATGTGCGGGCGATTTATTTCAAGGTTTCGCATTCGATTTCGATCCGGCGATTGGCGAGGGCTTCGACATTGCAGGTGATCTGCCAGCGCTGCGTGGCGGCATTCCAATCCGTCTGCCAATGCTCGATGGCTTTGCCATTAACGAGGAGGCGCTGGCCGCGTGGCTGGGTGAGGCCGGTGAAGGTGATGGGGATGTGGCCGATGCCGCCGGTGAGGCTGAAATGTGCGCGCTGCACATCATCCACAGCAATCACGAGGGGATACGGCTTCACGAGGGTGCCGTGCTTGAATTCGGGCCTGAGCGCATTGCCTGCAGCCTCGCGCTGCACGGGCTTCCAGGTGTCGGCATCGTGGGAGAGCATTTCGCGCAGCTTGGCATCCGGTCCGTAGTAGGCGGCGGCATCGGCGGGAAAGATGACGAGCTCCAGATCGGCCTCCACAAAGTCGCCTGGCTGCAGGGCATCAATGCCGGGCGGTGGGGCGAGTTCGAGGCTGTTGTGGTTATTGCCTTTGCCCCACTCGGTGCAGAAGGAGGAGAGGTGCGGTGCGGCAGGCTTGCCGCCGAGCACGGCGCGCCAGGAGCGCAGGATGAGCCCGCGGCTGGCGGCTGCATGGCCCTTGGTCAGCAGCGCGCGCTCCACACCATGCACTGAGATCCATGCGCCTGCACCTGTGAGGGGCAGGGAAGTGCGGTCATACTCGTCCTTGGCGCGGCGCGGCTCCCATTCTTCGCGCAGGCCTGTGACATCGCCGATGGCGACGCGGCGTGCGGGGACGGTGTTGTAAAAATCTGCGCCGAGCTGGAAGAACGCGAGCCGTTTCCACTTCACCGGCTGGTGTACCTCGTAGCGCAGGCGGATGAAGGTGCGCAGGTGATCGTTTGCTGCGGGCACGGAGACATCCATTTGCGCGGTGATCTCTCCGCCGCTGGTTTCTTCGCTATAGCTCACATCCGTGAGGCAGGGTCCGTGGGAGTGGTAGATTGTGCGGGTGGCTTTCATCGGCTGGTAGCGGCCTTCGGCATCCATCCACATGAGGAAGTCGCCGCCGCCGCAGTTTTCCGCCCAGCCCCAGGGCTTGGCAGCGGGCTCATGCGGCAGTGTCATGAGCGGACGCACATCCGTGATGAAGCAGCGCCGCTGCACGCGCCCGGGCTCAAAGCAGATGCTTTCGCCAAAGCTGCCCACGGCCGCCTGATCCCAGAACTGATTGTGCCCCCAGCCGATGAGGCTTAGCTGCGCATGCGATGCCGCGCACACGCCGCCGTAGCGCGCATGCACCATCTGGAAGACGAAGTCGCGCTTCGACTTCGGCGGCACTCGCACATACGCGAAGCCATGAAACCACGGCCCCTCGTGCTGCAGCACGCCTTTCTCCGGGCGCTGGTGCCAGTTCTTGGAAAGCTGCACGGGCAGACCGGTGGGCGTGCCATCCGGATCGCAGAGCATGGGCTGGAAGCCGGTGATGGTCAGGTGCTTCTGCTGCGTGAACATCAGGCGCGCCACCGTGGGCGTATCGGCATCATTGCGCAGCGTCACGCGGTGGCGGTCCACGCGGTCAAGGTGCTCCTCAGGGTAATACGTGCGTGAGGCATTGCTCCACGGTTTCTCTGGCAGCGCGAGACGGTGGCAGCCGAGCGCTGCATTCAACTCCACTGGAAGCTCCGACTCCACCACGGCGGTGGAGGTCGCGCTCGCTGCTTCCAGCAGCACCGACTTGCTGCCTGTGAGCTTCTTCTCGCCGTAGCGCAGCTCCAGTGTTTCATCGCCATCGCACTCCAGACGAAAGGCTAGGCGATCCGGCCATGTGGTGATCTCCAGCCGCGCATGCCCGCTCCATTCGTGGCCTTCTGCATCGGCGAATTTCAGATCGTCGATGACGACACGCTGGAAAAAGCGCCCGCATTCCACGAAGCGCACCGGCTGGAAAAACTCATCCTTGGGTGCCGCGTGTCCAGTGCAGGTGTAGCGTCGTCCTGCGGAAACAAGGGCGCAGTCCCAACCGCCAGTGAGCGGACGCACGTGCTGGGTGTCGAAGAGCAGCTTCTCGCTGCCAAACTGGAAGCACAGGGTTTCGCTTTTGGGACGCAGGCTGCTGTTAAACACCTTGGGCGCGCCATCCACCCACCATAGCTGCACGCCATCCGCAGTGCGTGGCATCCAGTCCGCCGGTGCTGTCTGTGCGGCGGTGTGCAGGGCCATCACTGACAGCAGGGTAAATAGAGTGACGGTGAACGGGGTGTGATTCATGGGAATGGATGAGTCCACGCCATAGCGCAGGATGAGGCGCACTCAAATCATTGAGCACGACGGAGGGGCATTCCATGGCTGCTTTGATCAAGCATGGTTGTGCCAATGGCGCGGTGGTGAGCTTGGGGTGATTTACTTCCGCTGAAACTGCGGACTGCTGACCAAGGCCACGATGAATTCACGGATGGTAAAATTCTTTGCACCGGCCTGCTTGACGATGGTGGTGGCGAGTTCTGCGTCGGTGAAGCCGTAGGGACGGCCGAGGGCGTATTCGATGAGTGACTCGGTGAAGCCTTGGGCGAAGTTTTCGCTGCGTGCGGCGATCAGGTCGCGGAGATCGAAGTAGGTCTTGAAGGCGGGGCCGTTGAAGAGCTGGCCGGCGGGGTCGATGGGCCAGTCTTTTTTCGTTTTGAGGTCGTGATCAATGTCGCGCCATTTGCCGGCGGCGTTGAAGTTTTCGAGGCCGAAGCCGATGGGGTCGATCTTGCGGTGGCACTGGAGGCACTGCGGCTGCTCCTGATGCACGAGGAGGCGGTCGCGCGGGCTGATGGGCTTGGTGGCGAGGCGTTCGAGCTGCGGCACATTGGGCGGTGCGGGCGGCGGCGGGTTGTGCAGGAGCTTGCGCAGCACCCAGGCACCGCGCTCCACGGGGCTGGTGCGTTCGCCATTGCTGCCCATGGCGAGGATGGCGGCCATGCCGAGCAATCCGCCGCGTGGTGAATCATTGGGCAGCGTGACTTTTTGAAACGCATCGCCGCTCACGCCATCGATGCCGTAGTAGGTGGCGAGGAGGCCGTTGATGTGGATTTCATCGCTCTTGAGCAGTTTCGAAAGACTGCCGCGCTGGCGCAGGAGGTGAGCGAAGGTCTCATACACTTCGCGGCGTGCGGCGGCCTTGGCGCTTTCGTCGAAGTCGCGGAATTGTTTCGTGTCGAACTGGAAGAATTCGAGGCGCTCCATGCCGAGCCACTGGTGCACAAATCCGCTGACGAATTCATCGGCCTTGGGGCTGGCGATCATGCGATCCACCTCGCGGGTGAGGATGCCTGGCTTGGTGAGGTCTGCGGCGAGGAGTTGCTCGTCCGGTGGTGCGCTCCAGAGGAAGTAGGAAAGGCGGGAGGCGAACTCTACAGGAGATAGGGATCTCTGCCTTTCATCTTTTACCCCCGATCTTTTACCAGCTTCTTCTTTTGGTAAAAGATTTGGGGTGAAAGATGGGGAACCGATTTCCTGAAGATACAAAAACCCTGGAGAGGCCAGAATCACGCTCAGCGGTTCTTTGAGCGCTGCTTCGTGGGCATCGCCTGCTTTGCGCCGCACTTCGTATAGAGCGGTGAGTTTGTCCACAAAAGCTGCTGAGGGCTTTTTGCCGCGAAAAGCTCGTTCGGCGAAGTTTTCGAGCACGGTGCGCGCATTCGCGTCTCCGGTGGCAATCACGGGCTTCACCTGCGAATTGGCTTCCGCTTTGTTCAGCGGGCCTTCGTATTCGATCCAGTCGATCCACAGCACGGGATCGCGTTGTTTGGCGTCGGAGATCAGCCGTGTGCGGCCAGGGAGGCTGATGGCTTCCTTTTTCAGCGGGCGCTTTTCCATGAGGATGAATTTGCGCGGACCGCCGGGACGGATTTGGAAGGGCAGCTCAATGGTCTCGGGCTTTTCGAGCGTGCCGGTGATCTGCTTGCTGGTGAGGAAGGTGCGGTCATCTTTGTCGATGGGGCTGGCCTCGACGAAATTGAGGAAGGCGCGCTCCGCAGGCATGCCCGGCAGGCAGCCGATCTTCACGCGCATGACGTAGTCGCCGGTGGCGAGGTCGGCGGGCATGTCGATGGCGTATTCGCAGGTCTCCTGCACGGTGTTGTCGAGAAAGAGGCCGGTCTTTGACAAAGGCCGGTCCAGGTATTGCTGGAACCATCGGTTGTTTTGATCCCACACGACCTTGGCGAACTCCGCGTGCGATTTGTCCGTGAAATCGAACTCCTTCAGCCGCTTCTCATCACCGCCTGCGGCCTTCCACTTGGCGTATTGCTCGTTGAGATACTTGAAGCGCAGATGACCGCGCTCCACTTCCGCACGGCGCTTTTCCGGCTCTATGTGTTCGGTCTTGGCAAGAGGGGCTTGTTTCACCAGCGGGCCTTCCCATTCCACCCAGTCGATCCACAGCGCGGACGGCGGGCCGACACCCGTGGCTTTTTGGGCATTGATGAAGAGATCGTGATCCAGTTTCACATCGCGCTTCTCGCGTAACACAAAAGTGCGCGGGCCGTTCGCGGTGATGCTCACTGGCACTTCGATGACCTGCGGCGAGTCCGTGGTGCCGCTGATTTGAAACGTCTGCATCAAGTTGAAGTCCTCGCGCTCTTCAGGTTTCATCCGACTGCCAAGAGCGACGAAGAGCCGCTCCTTCGGTGTGCCTTTCACCGCACCGATGCGAAAGCGCAGCTTGTATTCGCCCGGCCCGGCCTTCTCGACTTCATGCTTGGTTTTCAACCAGCCGGATGGCTGATCCGGCGGCAGCGTGATGACCTCCTCGGAGTGGACGTTGTAGATCGTCAAAAAAGCGCCGGTTTTAGACAGCGGATCATTCAGGTAGCGCTCAAAGGTCGGCCCCTGCTGCTCAAAGCCACGGATGCGAAACTTCGCCTCCTGCTCATCGGGAATGCCCTTCTGCGGCTGCTTGGTCTCCATGAACTTCTTCGCGGCTTCGTAGCCCCCTTTGAAGTAGCCATTGTAAGTGCCGCCGACCATCGCGTTGGCATGCAGCTCCACCTCGCGACGCTCTTTGATGGTCTTCGTCAAAGCAAGAGCTGGTGGTGCTGCTGCGGGCGCTTCGAGTTCGACATAGTCCACCCAGATACACGGACGCGGGCCTGTGCCGGTTTTGTCCCAAGCCTCGCGGAACAAGCCATACTCGGCTTCGCGCGTGTTTGGTCGCTTGTCGCGAATGGCAAAGTTGCGATCACCGCTCGCGTTGATCTCAATGGGTATCTCCAGCGTCTGCGGATTCGCGAGCGTGCCGGTGACTTGATGCGAACTGAGCACATTGAAATCCGCCGCGTCAGCCTTGCCCGTGCCGATCTCGATGAAGCGCCGCTCCTTCGGCGATTCATCGCTGGCGGCGAGACGCACCCGCAGCGTGTATTTGCCCGCAGGCCAGTTCGTCGGCGCAGTGATGCCCGTGTAACGACCTAGCGAATAAAGCATGAGCCAAGTGCCGGTGTCGCGCTGCGGCAGCTTTGGATAGTCGGCGTAGTATTGATGGTGATAGCTGTATTCGCTGCGTGCGAACTGCGCGTCGTCCACGTCCTTGAAGCCAAACTGCGTCGGTGGCGGCGCACCCGCGATCTCGGCGAAGTGATTGTAAAACACATGCGGCGACTGCTTCACCTTCGGGCCGTCGCGCAGCTTCTTCGCGATGTCCACGTTCTCCGGCTTCTTCGCGGCTTCATCAATTGCCGCGCACCATTTCTGAAAGCGCGAATGCTTTTCTACATAACCTTCGGCATAGATGGGCATGTATTTGTTTGCCCACTGCTCGGGGTCTTTGCGTAGCTTCAGCGGCTTCGACGGTTCCGCCTTCGCGACCGGAGCCGACGCTGCGCTGACGACCTCAATCCAGTCAATCCACAGCGCGAACTCCGGGCCGATGCCGTTGGCTTTTTGTCCTTCGCTGAACAAACGATGCGCGACATCTTCAGACTCATACGTGCCCTTTTCCTGGAAAAAGAAGCCGTAACCTTTTGAGGGGGAAAACTTCAGCGGAATCTCCAGCACCTGGGGCTTTTCCAGGGTGCCGGTGATCTGATGACTGCTGGCCACGGCACGCACGCCGGTGTCGTGCTGGGAGCCAAACTCCACGAAGTGCCGTGTGGCAGGCGTGTTGCTTGTCGCGGCGATGCGCACGCGCACGATATAATCTCCCGCAGGCCAGTCGCCGGGGATGCGGAAGGGCTGGTAGGGATTCACAAACACGTCCTCAATGGTGAGGAAGGTGCCGGTCTTCGTCGCGGGATTCTCCACGTAGGCTTTCTGATAGGGGACGTAGTGAACCCAGTTGCGGCGGCCTTGTTCATCGGCGTTGATCTCATCGACAAAGCCGAAGTCCTTGGGGGAAGGTGCACCTTGGATGCGCTGCCACTGCGCATAGAAGTGACGATCATCTCCCTTCTTCTCGGTGCGGATCTTTGCCACGATGGCTGCATTCTCGGGCTTCTGTGCGGCGGCTTCCACCGCATTGGTCCACTTCACATAGCGATCATGGGCATCCGTGCGGTCCGCCAGCGACTTGGCGATCTTGGCATTCTTTGCCTCGACCTCCACATGCATGCTTCGTGGCTTGGCTGCCGAAGGTGCGACGAAGCGCGCGAAGTGCTCGTCCAGCGCCTGACGCCCTAGAGCGAGGTATTGATCGAACTGGTCTGACGACATGAAGAGGGAGGAGCCGACTGTGTCGAACGTTCCTGCGCCGCCATCTGCGGGCAGTTCGCGCACATTGATGTCCACGCCGAGGAGGTCGCGGAGGGTGTTTTTGTACTCACGCCGGTTCAGGCGGCGCATGGCGATGTTTCCGCCCGAGTCGCCCAGACGGCCGCGAGCGGCGACGAGCGTGCGGGAGAGGTCGTCGAGGAAAGCGGTCTTTGCGTCGGGTGCAGGCTGCTTTTCATCCTCGGGCGGCATGTCGCCTGAGTTGATGGAGTTGAGCACCTTCTGCCAGAGATCAGCGCGCTCGACTGAGTCCAAGGTGAAGGCGATGTCATCGAGACGGACCTTGCCTTTCTGCTTCTCGGCATTGTGGCAGGTGAGGCAGTAGTCTTTGAAGAAAGCACGGTGCTTGGAGTCGAGCTCAGCGTGGGGTGCGTCGGCGGCGTGAGAGGGCAGGGCGCTCAGCAATGACACTGCGAGTGGGGCGAAGGATCGCTTCATCAGGGCAGGAGAGATGCGTTAAGCGATGAGTTGCTTCACCACGCCGGAGCTGTCGCCGTGGCGTTCTGTGTTGATGCCCATGCCGTTGAGCAGAGTGAGCCACACGTTGGCGAGCGGGGTGTCTTTGGGCAGGACGAGGTGGTGGCCGAGCTTGATGCTGGCGGCGCCGCCGGTGAGGAGGGTGGGGCAGTTGTCTAGGAAGTGGATGGAGCGGATGTTGCTGCCATAGGCGAGGCAGGTGTGGTCAAAGAGGCTGTGGCCATCGGCTTCTTTGGTGGCTTTCAGTTTGTCGATGAGGCCGGCGAGGAGCTCGCTCTGCGTGGTGTCGCGCTTCTGTGAGGCCGCCATGCGGTCGCCGGGCGAATAGTGACTCATGTCATGTGGGGCGACTTTGAGGGTGAGGCTCTGCAGCAGCGTGCCAACGGGCTGCCGATAGGTCAGCACGCGAGTGCTGTCTGTCTGCAAGGCGGCGACGATGAGGTCATACATCACTTTGATTTCTTCTTTGCCTGCGAGGCCTTCTTTGGGTTCACTCATCGGTGGCTTGGTCTTTGGCACGCTGAGCCATTGCTCGTCCTTGCCGAGGCGTACCTCGATGTCGCGGATGCTTTGATAGTATTCGTCGAGCTTGTCGATGTCGGTTTTCGTGAGGCCTTGCTGTACGCGTTTGGCATCCTCCTGCACGGCATCGAGCACGCTGCGCTTTTGCGCGAGCATGGCCTGGCGTTCGCTCAGTGGTGTGGTGTCATTGGAAAAGAGGCGGTGAAAAGCAGCGACGGGATTTTCCAGGCCTGCCAGCGGTTTGCCGCGCACATCCCACGCCATGGAAAGACCGGGACCATGGCCCGAGTTTGCCACATCGGGCGAGTTGAGCTGGATGGAGGCATAGCGGGTGTCTTGGCCGAGATGCGCCGCCGCGACCTGATCCGCACTGATGCTGTTGTGAAAGCTCTGCCCGGGCTCGGCATAACGGTTTGCGCCCGTGAGCCAGAAGGTGCTGCCCCAGTGCGCTTCATTGGCATATTTGTTGGAGCAGCCCTGCACCACGGTGATGTCCTTCTGATGCCTGGCCAGCGGCTTGAGCCCTTCGGAAAGCTCCCATGCGGTGCCGGTCTTTTTCACATCGGGAAACCAGGTCTCATTCGTGACGCCCCAGCCGAAGCCGAGGAAGACCATGCGCTTGGGCGGTGTGACAGTCTTGGGCGCGGCAAAAGCCTTGAAGCCGATGGATTCGAGCGCGGGCAGCGTGATGAGCGCGGAGGAACTGCGGAGAAAGTGGCGGCGATTTTTCATGGGGGGGAGTCATACGCAGCCAAATGACTGGTTTGAACAGCAGAAGCTGGTCGGTACACGCTTATTTGAGATGTAAAAACGCTGCGATTTTTGGCGCGGTGAAAATGCGTCAAGCTTCGAGGCCGCGCAGGGCCCCGGTGCTGCTGGCAAATTTGTCCGCCTCAATGCCGAGGCCTTGCAGCATGCTCACGAAGAGGTTTGCCAGCGGCGTGTTGTTCGTGGTGTCAAAGGCCAGATGTTTGCCGTGCTTGAAGCCGCCACCGGCGAGGATGACGGGGAGGTTCTGGTTTGAGTGGGAATTCGCGCTGCCGAGGCAGCTACCGTAGAGCACCTGGGTTTGGTCGAGCAACGACGCGCCTGCTTCCTTCGTATCGCGCAAGGATTGAAGCAGGTGCGCCAGCGCGCTGAGCTGCGCTTCCTCGATCTTGCGCAGTTCAGCGATCTTTTCCGGCTCGTTGCCGTGATGCGTGAGGCCGTGCGTTTCGTTCTTCACGCCGGGCACGTGCGGCACGACGGAGAAGGTGCTGAGTGAAAGCGTGACCACGCGCGTGCTGTCGGTCTGAAACGCGAGGCGGATGAGATCAAACATGAGCTTCGACTTCGCGATGACTTCGTTCGCATCAGCGATGTCTTTCGGCTCGGGGTAGTCCACCTTCGGCTTTGGCCGGTTTTCCCATTCGATGGAGCGCTGCAGGCGGATTTCGAGTTCGCGCACGCTTTGAAAATACTGGTCAAGCCGCGCACGATCCTCGGGTGCGACGGATTTCTCAAGGCGCGCGGCCTTCGCGAGCACGAGGTCGAGCACGCTGCCGCCGGCCTCGATGCGGCGCATGGTCGCGGCCTTTTCCTCCGGCGTTCCCGCGACAAAGAGGCTGCGGTAAAGCCGCTGCGGACTTGCCTCTGGAGGGATGGCAACGCCTGAACGCGACACCGTGAGCGAGTCCCCGTAGTGGTCGCCATTTTTCACCGTGAGCGCGAGCGACTGGAAGCGGTTCTCCAGCCCGATTTTCTCCGCGACGAGTTGATCGAGCGAAAGCGAATTGCGGAACGTCGGCTGCCCCGGATGCGGCGCGCCCGTGAGGAAGCACTGCCCCGCATGGTGATTTCCATCCACGCCCGGATGCGACAGCCCGGAGAAAACGGTGTACTGCTCGCGATGCGCCGCGAGCAGATCGAGATACGGGCTCGAAGCCTCGCCCGCCTTCGGAAAGAAGAACTGCGGCATCATCCCGAGCGGAACGTGAATGGCGAGCAAGCGGCGTGGCGCGGGTGCAGCCGCTGCGCGCCCGAGGCACGGAAGGGCAACGTAAGCGCCAACGGCGCGGAGGAACTGGCGGCGTGAAAGGTGAAGATTCATTGGAATGCTGTTTGTGCTCAATTCTCGTTTGATTGCCTGGCCTGCTTCGCCTTGCCGGGTGCGGCTTTCCTCAGCGGGCCGAACTCGTTGTCGAGCATCGTGTGCAGCCGATTCACAAGTGGCGCGTGCCCGGGGTTTGCGATGACGTTGTGATATTCCAGTGTGTCGTTCGAGTGGTCGTAGAGTTCGCTGGAGCCGTCGCTGCGCTCGGTGAGCCGCCAGCGCAGTGTGCGCACGGTGCGCCCGTTGCCCCACTGGCAGAAGGCTCCGGGTTTGCCATCGGCTTTCGGATCCCGGACGAGCGGAAGGAAACTTTTTCCGTCGAGCGTGTCGGGCGCGGGAAGTCCGGCGATGTCGCAAAAGCCTGGGAACAGATCGAGCAGCTCGACGATGCCGTTGGCCTTTGCGTCTTTCGCGCCCTGCGGATGTCTCACGATGAGCGGCACGCGCATGACTTGCTCGTCGATGCTGTGTTTGCACCACTGGCCGCGCCAGCCGAGGTGATAGCCGTGGTCACTGGTGAAGACGACGGTGGTGTTGTCGAGCAATCCTTTGGCGCGGAGATGATCGAGCAGCCGGCCAACCTGCTGGTCAAGGAAGGTGACGGCGGCGTAGTAGCCGCGCTGGCCTTCGCGCTGATGGGCCACGCTCATTTCCATGCCGGGCTCTTGCAGCATGGAGCCGGGCGGCAAGGGGGTGGCATCGGCGGGCGTGACTTCGAGGGTGAAGCTCGCCAGCTCATGCTTGTCGAAATCCTGCTTCAGCGCATTCCACGGCACATGCGGCGCATGGAAGCCGATGGCTGCGAAGAAGGGTTTGCCCGCATCCCGCTCGGTGTCAAAGAACTGGATCGCTCGCGTAGCGCGGATGGAATCCTCGACCGCTTCAGGCGTGTCCGCGATGCCGATGAACGAGACGTTTTTCCGCTTCGCCCCGAGGTCTTCATCGAAGGATGAGCGCTGGAGTCGCGCGGTGGGCACCATGTCCTCGCGCTTCACTCGTACATCCCAGGCCTTGGGGTCCACGTAGCCGTCCTTCGGGTCATCGTGGTCGATCTTGCCGATGGAGCACGTCTGGTAACCATGCTCGCGAAACCAGCGTCCCATCGTCATTGTGTCCGGGTGGTCGATGAAGTGATTCGCGCGCGCATGCCTGGTGTTCAGCCCGAGCATGAACGACGTGCGGCTCGGTGTGCAGACCGCGCCCTGGGCATAGGCATGATTGAAAACCACGCCTTCTTTCGCGAGCTGGTCAAGGTTCGGCGTGATGGCCGCCTTGTCGCCGTAACAGCCAAGCCGCGTGGCGAGGTCGTCGGCGATGATGAAGAGGATGTTGGGTTTCGCCGGGCGCGGGTCGGCGGCATTTGCGCCGACGGCGAAGATCGTTAGCGCTGCAAGAGTGGTGAGAATCGTTTTCATGCAGGCTATTTCGTATCCGAATTGAACATCCGACTTCCCGCCAGCGCGTGGATGAGCCTGCGCACGCCGTGCCCATTGCTTTTGGTGCTCTCAACGATGCGGCGTATTTCGGCGCGGTCAGCATAGGTCACCTCCGCACCGGTGGCGTAGCGGCTCAGATGCGCGATGAAGGCGCTGGCGAGTCGTTCGGGGTCCTGAGCGAGCAGTGCGCTGAGATCGTTCACGTCTTTGAATGGGCGGCCGTCGGGCAGGGCACCGCTCGCGTCCACGGCGGGGCCGAGCTTGTAGTTCACTTTCCACGCGGTATGGCCTTTCTCCGGTGGCTCATCGCCTTTGCCGGTGGAGCGGTAGCGCGTGCGGAAGCCGCCGATGGGATCGAAGCTCTCCAGCGCGAAACCCGCCGGATCAATCTTCGCGTGGCAGGCGGCGCAACTGGCGTCGTTGCGATGTTTGTCGAGCTGCTCGCGCACGGTCGTCGCGCCGCGCGTGTCGGGGTCGATCGCACCCACACTCGGCGGGGGTGGCGGCGCGGGTTCGTTGAGCAGGCGGTCCATCACCCACACGCCGCGTTTCACGGGAGAGGTCGTGGTGCCGTTCGCGGTCAGCTTCAAAATCGCGGCCTGTCCGAGGAGTCCGCCGCGCGGACTTCCAGCAGGCAGGGGCACGCGCCGCACCTCCACGCCGCTGACTTCCGCGATTCCGTAGTGCTCCGCCAGGCGCTGCGTGAGCATGGCAAACTCCGGCCGCACCAGCGCGCGGATGGGGGCATCGCGGGCGATGAGTTCACGCAGGAACGCGCGCGTCTCCGCCACCATGCCTTCGTGCAGCAGGAAGCGGTAATCGGGATAGAGCTGCGGATCGGGCGTGGTCTCGGTCACGCGGCGGAGATCGAGCCACTGGTCGGCAAAGCTGTGGATGAAGCGCTCGCTGCGCGGGTCGGCGAGCAGGCGGTCCACCTCGCGCCGCAGCACCTCAGGGCGCTGCAGCGAGCCATCGCTGGCGGTGGCGAGCAGCGCAGCGTCTGGCGGGCCATTCCAGAGCCAGTAGGAAAGGCGCGAGGCCAGCGTGAGAAGCTTTGCATTTGCCACCGGTGAAGGCTCGCGGGACACATCGGCGGGATGGAACAAAAACTCTGGCGACGTGAGCACCGCGATGTAGGCGCGCCGCATCGCGTCTTCGAAGCAATCCTTCGCTGCGAGCCGCTTCGTCACGAGAGCTAGGTAAGGCTCGGCTTCATGGTCAGCCACCGGACGGCGAAACGCCTTTGGCAAAAATCCAGCGAGCAGGCGGCGCGCGTCCTCGACGGGCTGCGCCGACTGCACCGTCTCCAGCGGTGGTTTGCGATCAGCGGGCGGGATGTCGCTGTGATAGTTCGGCAGATAACCGCCGATGCCGCGCACGGCGTCGCGCTGCGGCGGGATAACGTCTGCGCCGGCGGGAATCTTGGCGATGGGCAGGCTGCCAAAAAGCCGCTGGTGGCTCTCCGGTGGCCAGATTGGATTCAGCGGTCCCTCGATCTCGAACCAATCCAGCGCCACACCGGGACCGACATGCTTCGCGGCGCGTCCCGCGATTTGCCCGATGCGCAGTCCATTCCACGGCACCGATACGGGATCAAACACGATGCTCTCATGGGCATCCAGCCATGCGGTGATTTCCGCTTCGTTTGACTTCATCGACGGCGCGGTGAAGGCGCTGAGCAGCCGCCCGCCTTCCTGCTGCTTGCCTTCCTCGTGCGCACGCAGCACGGCGGCCTGGGGTGCCGCGCAGGGTTCTGGTTTGCCCTGGTTCCACTGAAAGCCCCAAAGCGAAAGCTTCATGCGGTAATTCCCCGCGTAGATGGTCGATACATTCATCGCCGCCTCGTAGCCCGCGAGATTCGGATTCAGCAAACCGACGGCACTCTGACTCGCTGCGATTTTGTTTTCTTTGAAGGCGCGCTTCCGCTCCTCCAGATCCGGCCCCGCATCGCCCACGTGTCCCGTTTTATCCTCGAAGCCTCCGCGCACCGGCAGCGCGGGGTCAGGCTGCTTGTCCTTCAGCAGCACGAATTGCCCGAGGTTCAGGTTGAACTCGAACTTGAACAAACCCGCCGGATAGATGCGGCGCTTGAACACCGGCGGCGGCGTGCTGCGCGTGGCTATCGCGAGGTCCATGGCTTTCTCAGCCGCCTCAGCGTAGGCCGCGAGATGCGCGGGCGAGAGGTCCAGCCCGTCTGCGATTTTGTCGAAGCCCGCGACGCTGCCATCGGCAGGCAGCAGCGCCTGGATGTCCAGCCGTGGCAGTGCGAGCAAATCCGCGAGGGTGTTCTCAAATTCAGCGCGCGTCATCCGCCGCATGCGCACGCGCCCTTCCTGCGCGACTCGTGCCGCATCTGCTGCTGTGAGCCAGGCATCAAGGTCGCCGAGTAAAACGCGCGTCGCGTCCGCCGGTGGCTGCGCTTTCTTTTTGGGCGGCATCTCGCCGCTGGCAATGCGATCATGCACCTTCTCCCACATCGCGAAGTTCGCGCGGTTATCGAGCTTCAGCGTGAGCGAGGTCAAATCGAGCCCGCCCTTTTTAGCATCCGTGTCGTGGCAGTCGTAGCAGTGCTGTTCCAGGAAGGCGGCGGGATCAGCCGCTGCAAGGATGCAGCGGAGAGAGAGGAAAAAGGCAGAGATCAGAAAATGGCGGGGCATGGGAAAGCAATCAGCAGGGGCTTTCATAGACTACGCAGAGCCTGCTGAAAACTCGACATGGGAGAGATGCGAAACAACAACAGATGCAGTCAGGGCTGCCATCTGGGGGCGTGATTTGAATGGAATCTGTTTTCAGCATCAAAGTCTCCACAACCCCATTCACACCCATAAACACCCATATCCTGTGAGAGGGGAGGTCGGATGGGGGATCATCTTGATCTCCGTTTTGAAGCGGTATGCGCAGACGCAGCGTGATGGATCAGGATGATCCCTCTCCTGTATGCGGCGCGTGGCGACGCTCGACGCCGCTTGGAGGACCAAGTGCCCTACCTCGCGCCGGGCATGCGCAGGCCCAGCGCTGGTAGGGCTGGCTGTCCCCAGCCAGCCGCCGTCGGAGCCCATGATTTTCGAGCTAGCAGCAGACTGCTAAACAAGAATGAGTTTTGCAGACCGTTGTGCCGCTCTATGCGCCGTCACTTCTTAAACGCAGCACCCTCAGGTTTCCCTGCGGCTTGGAAGTAGGCGAGGAGGTCGAGGATTTCTTCTTTGGTGAGATTGTTGAGGAGGCCGGGCATCATGGGGGAGAGCTTGGAGGTTTCCTGGGTCTTGATTTCCGCTTTGCTGATCTCCATGGTGTCGGGGGCGAGCATGCTGGGACGGAGGATGATTTTGTCATCGGTGTCGCCCACAATGCGGCCGGTGAAGAAGTTGCCGTTTTTGAGGGTGATGTCGGTGTTGGCGTATTGCTCGGAGATGACTTTCGAGGGCTCGATGAGGGCTTCGAGAATGACCTGCGGCGAGTAGCGGCTGGCCACGGCGGTGAGATCCGGGCCGACGGCGCCGCCTTCATCGCCGATGCGATGGCACATGAGGCAGAGGGTGCCGTTCACGGCGTCCTGACCTTGGGCGAAGTTGCGGCCTTTGCTGAGTTTGTCGAGATCGCTGATGAGGTCGGACATCTGCCAGTTCTTCACGAAGGTGCGCTCCTTCTTGGGCTTCTTGAGCTTGGGGGCGGGCTCGATCCAGGAGTCGAGCACGGGCTGCAGCGCGGCGAGTTCCTGCGGCGGCACGTTGGCCATGGCGGTGCGGCGGATTTTGACGAGGAAGTTGCTGAAGCTGGCGCCATCGCTGAAGTCGCGGCCTGCATCGGTGAACCACTTGAGGGTGGTTTCGGGATGCTGGGTGGTGTTGCGCTTCTGGGCCCACCAGGCGAAGTACTGGCGGCGCATTTCCGGGGTCCAGCCATTGGTGATGGTGCGCAGGGCGACGACGTAGTTGAGCTGCTCTTCCTGCGTGGGGGCGGCGTCGAGGAGCTTGAGCGTGCGGGCAATGGTGTCGGGTGCATCGAGCGCGAGGAGCGTCTGGCACAGCTCGCGATTGAGCGCGACACTCTGCGCGGGGTAGAGCGGGCTGAGCAGCGCGATGATAGGTGCGGCGACTTCAGCGGCGGGTTTGCCCATGCGGCTGATGGCGACTTCGATGACGCGGATGAGTTCAAGCTGCTGGGCTTCGCTCTTGAGCTGCGCGAGGGGAAGCTTGGCGATGGCTTTGAAGAGATCGCCCTGGGCCTCGGTGCCGCCGAGGCGTGCGACGGAGAGAAGGATGGTCAGCGCTGCGGTGGGGTTTGTTTCTGCCAGGGCGCGTGCTTTCCATGAGTTGATGGGCTGGCTCTCAATGGCGATGCGTGCGGCGTAGCGGATGAAGCGGTCTTCGCTGGCGAGGTGAGGCCATGCGGTGTCCACGGCGGCGGCGTCTTCGTGGCCGTGGAAGGCTTCGAGCTTGTGGCGCAGCGTGCGGGATTCAGCGCCAGCGACTTCGTGAAGTTCTGCGGGTGCGGTGGATTCGGTGCCCTCGTAGGTCACGCGAAATAGCGCGCCCTGGGTGTGGCGGCCGCCGATGGTGAAGTACATCGCGCCGTCGTCGCCGATGGTGAGACCGGTCAAATTGAGCGGGGTCTTGCCGGATTTTTCATTGAGTGATTTTGGGGCGACGAAGTTTTCCCAAGTGCCGCCGTAGCTGGCGCCCTGCGGCGTGAGATGCACGGCGATGAGGCGGCCATAGGTCCAGTCCTGGATGAAGAAGGCGCGCTGGTACTTGGCGGGGAATTTGGCACCCGTGCCGAAGCCGACGCCGGTAGGGCAGCCGATGCCGATGGTCACGGTGGCGGGCAGGCTGTCGTGGTAATACTCAGGCCACTTGCTGGCGCCTTCGCGGAAGCCATGGTCTGCGCCGCTGGTCACATGATAGACGCGCACCGGGCGATACCACGGTGTGCCCCAGTCCCACTCCATGTCGCTGTCAAAGCCGAAGAGCTCGCCATCGTGATTGAAGGCGACGCCGTAGGTGTTGCGCTCGCCGCTGGCGATGAGTTCGCAGTTCTTGCCGTCGGGGTCCATGCGGACGACGAAGCCGCCCGGGGGCTTGCGGCCTGCGCCGAAGCCGTTGCCATCTTCGGCGCGCGGCAGCACGAGATCGTCGGCGTAGTTTTTGTGCGGCGAGGTGGGCAGCACATCGGCCGGCACGTCCACGAAATTTCCGCAGAGCACATTGAGGTGCTTTTTGTCGGGATTGAGCAGGATGGTGTGCGCGCCGTGGTCGCCGCCGCCGCCCTTCCATTCGCGGAGGAACTCGACCTTGTCGAAGGCCTCCTCCGCAGTGGTGGAGGTGCAGCGCCAGAGGCCATAGACACTCTTGCCATCGGGGCCATTGCCACGGCCATTGATGTAGAGGCTGTCAAAGGCGAAGAGCATGCCCATGACTTCGCTGAGCGGGATTTTGAGGATCTCGGCCTTGGTGACTTTGCCGTCCTTGAGCGTGAGGCGTGAGATGGGTTCTTTCGGTTCCGCGCCGAGGAGAAGGCGGCCCTTGGGATCTTTCGTGATGGAGATCCACGAGCCTTCCGTGGCGGCGTCCGCCTTGCGTACAAGCTCGACCTTGAAACCCGGCAGCGTGGCCAGCACCTCGCCGGGGTTTTCCGTGACGACGGCCACCGTCTTCGGCTTCGAGCCATCCGCAGGCCCATAGACGGCCTTGGTGATGACGAGTTTTTTGCCCGCAGGCGCTGCGATTTCCAGCTTGCGGTTCTCGCCCACATCGCGCGAGAGCTTCTCGTCGCCGAGGGTGTACTCGATGTGCAGTTTCTTCGGCACGCCCGAGGCGGTGTCGCCAAAGAGATCATTGCCAGCGGTGATCGAGAGCTTGTCATCCTTCACCGCGCCCGCGACGACGGCCGTCACGTCCGTGGGGTCCTTGGCACCATAGGCCAACTCAGCCTGAGCCAGGCACGCAAGGGCGAGCGCGAGCAGGGCGGACTTCAATCGAAAACGAGGCTGACTGCGGGAGGCTGGGTAGTTCATGGTTGGATCAGGACGAAGGCGAAGGTGGATTCTCGGGGGAAAGCGGTGGCGCACCTGCCGCAGGAGGCGGGTGGGTTCAAATGATTTACGCGGGGAGGGCGGGGGAGCTTGCAGGGGGGAGTTTAAGAAATGCCAGGCAACTTTGACAGCCTGTATATCAATCCGAGGTGGTCTGTAGAAAGGTTTTGAGTTCGCGCCTATCCCATAGCCTCCGACCGCGTGCGTATTGTTGACCTCTTATTGGTATTGTGTCCCGTCAGTATCAGTCCAGCTAGGACATGTGAACGAGGTCGATTTTGTGATGAATTCTGCGATACAATCCATTCCTTGATTGCTTGTGAGCTTCGGTCAATCCTAACGATCATTTGTGTTCTATGTCCGTACTCTATGGCTTGTTGTAGACGTTCACTAACTTCATCAAAGGTTAATTCGATTGATACTTCTCCAAGCAGAGAAACTGTTCCGTTACAACTATCAAGTGATACTCCAAGCCATTGAATGCTAGTCATTTGCACTTGAATGTTTAGCAGGCGACACCCCCACTGAAATACCGTTTCTTTCGGTGATGGCAAGTGAGGGTCTAGGCGATGAACATCACTTATTAAGACTTGCATAATAGGCTGACAAAGGTCGAGAACTGTTGTAGAATGGCTGGATGAGCAAGAGAAGAGATCACCAGGAAATGGAAGTGCGCCGGTTGAAGGCCGCGAGGCACTTTGATCGTGGGCTGGGTGCGGCTGAAGTCGCCCGCAGGCTGGGAGTTACCCGGCA
>JAIXYN010000088.1 GCA_027490195.1 Verrucomicrobiaceae bacterium
ACTTCGCCGCGATCAGTTCCTCGAAGGTGGCTCATGCCCATTTAGATGCGCATGAACATGTCAGCGGTCAAATATGAGAAGGAGTTTTCACACAGCCTGTAAAGCCGGGACTACAATACACGGAACTCAAGCCTTGCCCTGCAGCAGCATGCGCGCGCCAAAGACGATGAGGATGGTGCCGAAGATGCGTGTGAGTGTTTCGTTGCTCATCGACTTCAGCCAGCCCGCACCAAAGTAGGCGAAGATGGACGCGGAGACTGCGGTGATGGCGGCGACTTTCCATTCCACATAGCCATGCTTGGCATTCTGCGTGGTGGCCATCAAAGCGGTGGGAATGATGATGGCGAGCGAAGTTGCGACGGCTGTTTTATGCGGCAGCTTGAGGAAGAACACAAACGCGGGCACCATCACCACACCACCGCCGACGCCGCATAAAGCTGCGACAACACCGCTGACGATGCCGATGGCGAGACAGGTGAGGATGGTGGAAGTGGTCATGAAGGATTAGCGGGATTGTCTGGCGAGCAGGCCGACGAGCAGACGCTCAAGCACCAGCTTGGGATCGAGCGATGAAGTGACGAGTTTGGAGTTGGCAGCGAGGCAGGCTTTGAATCCGGCGTGAAGTTCTTCGAGCGAGAAGTTGCCGGTCTCGGGGATGGCGAGAAACATCGGATAGGCGTTGAAGCCGGTGCCATCTTTTTTGCGTGGCAGATGGGAAGTGGCCGTCGAAGGCAGGCTTTCGAGCGAAGAGCAGAAGCCAGCGTAGTTGAACTTGTTGAGCTTGTGGCGTGAGCCGAGGTCTTTGATGAGAAGCAGGCTGCGCACCCGCGGCACGATGGCGGCGAGCAGCAGGCCGATGGCGTTCTGCCCTTGATACATGAGCGTGCTGAGCAGCTCGAGCGCGCGTGGCAGATCGCGCTTGCCGATGGCGTTGCCGAGATCCCACAGCACACCGGCGCGGCTCATGGACACCATGTTTTGCACGGTCTTCAATCCGGCACGGCGGCGCTCGCCGAGATAGAGATCGATCTTTTCGAGTTCGTTCTCCATCTGCCGCGTGTCATCGCCGGCCATTTGCACGAGCAGTTCCAGTGCACCGCTTTCAAAGGTGATGCCGAGTTCCTTGGCCTTGCGCGAGGCCATGGCAAGCACCGGACCTTCCCATCCAGCACGCGAGGTGTCGGGCTTGTCGAAGACTTCGAAGGCGGCGATCTTCGAGATGCGCTTGTAAGTGTTGCGGCGTTTGTCGATGCCCGTGGCGCTGATGACTAAACTCACGTCACTGCCGAGGCCGCGCTCGATCACATCGAGGATGCGTTCGAATCCGTTCACCGCATCCTGGCCTTTGCCCGGACCGGAGTCCCCGAGGAAGTTCGCGTACTTCAACCACACAACTTTGCTGCCACCAAAGAAGGGCAATGTTTGCAACGCCATGCACACATTCGAGCAGATCTTGCCGGCGTGTTCAGCGTTGTCGGCGGAGCCGTCGATGATGTCGTTGCTGAAGTCTCCGGCGTCCGGTGGCGTGAGGCTGCGCACCAGCATGAGCGCGGCTTCCTTCACGCGCGCTTCATCGCTGCCGATGAAGACATTCACCTGGCTGGCAGCGGTTTTTTTCGGCGGGGGCATGCTTCACCGATGGAGCAGGATGCGCACGGCATCAAGCTTTGCGGTGCGTCTGCGAACTTGACATTCTTTCAGCGATTTGATGAAATCAGGGCAAATCCATCCTACCACCATGAAAACATCAATGATTGGGTCCAAGGTTTCCACGGCAGTCGCTCTTTTGACGACTGCTTTTTTTATGTCTGCCGCCGGCTTTTCTGCCCAAGCGGAAGACCTGAACGCGGTCTTTCAGCAAGGCCGCGCCGCTTACTACAAAGGTGACTTGGACACGGCCTACAAGCTGCTTTCTCGTGTGGCCGCTGCGAACCCGAAGCACGCCGAGACGGCGAACATGCTGGCTTACATCCGCGCCAACTACCAGCCGAAGGACACCTCGCTCAAAAACCAATATGCCGCTGTCATTCTGCCGAAGGTTGCCATGGATGATGTGACACTGACCGAAGCCATCGAGGGTCTGCGGGCTTTGTCCAAAAATGCGAGCGGCGGTAAAGTGGTGCCAAACGTGATCGTGAAGGGCGCGGACTTGGCGAAGAAAAAGCTCAGCCTCTCACTGGCCAACGTCCCCTTGGACGAGGCTCTGAATTACGTGACGCAGCTCGTGGAAGCCAAGGCGACCTATGACAAGCACGCAGTCATCCTGACCAGTCAGGCCGACACGATCACCTCGTCTGTGCAAACGAAGTAGCACTCCTCTGCGGTGGAAACACAGCCGATGCATGTGTTTCAAGCAATTGATAATGAATGAGTTGTGAGGTGGGCGCATCCCTCGGAGGTTAGGCCTCCGGCCTGACGACGGACCGGGGCGTCCCGCCTTAGTTCTGGTCTTAGATCTGATCAAAGGCGAGACGCCCCGATCCGTCTGACAGGCCTGGAGGCCTATCCTCCAGGTGAACTCAGTCGTTGAAGAAGTGACGTCCGGTCTGGCCGGCTTCGGTCTTGTTGTCCACTTCCCAGTACACATCTTCAAAAATGGACTCGGGTTCTGGATAAGGGCTGACCTTGGCGAACTCGGCGGAATCTTCCGCTTCTTTCTGCGCTTCCTTGTCGATCTTCTTCAGCTCTTCTTCGGTGGCGACACCTTCGGTGAGTAGATTGCGCTTCCACACCTGAATCGGGTCGTGATCGTTTTGGAACTGCTCGACCTCTTCCTTGGTGCGGTACTTGAACTTGTTGGCGTCAGCGACGGAATGCCCTTCCCAGCGGTAGGTCGCGATTTCGATGATGCTCGGCTTGGACAGGGTATGTGCCCGCTCGATGGCCTTGCTGACTCCGGCGCGGACTTCGTAGATGTCGGCACCATTGAACTGCTCCCAAGCCATGCCGTAACCTTCAGCGCGCTTGGCAAGGAAGTCGGTGTAGGCGGAAGAGCGCTGCTGGCTGGTGCCCATGGAGTAGCCGTTGTTTTCGATCACATAGATCACGGGCAGATCCCACAGCTCGGCAAGATTCAGGGATTCATGGAAGGCACCTTGGTTCACAGCGCCGTCGCCGAGGAAGCAGAGTGCGGCACCTTTGAGGCCCCGATATTTCAGACCGTAGGCTAGGCCAAGGCCCAGCGGGGTCTGACCGGCCACAATGCCGTGGCCACCCCAGTAGTTTTTGTCAGGCGCGAAGTAATGCATGGAGCCGCCCTTGCCGCGGGAGCAGCCGGTGACTTTGCCGAAGAGTTCGGCCATGCACTCGTTCATGGTCATGCCCACGGCCAAGGCGTGAGCGTGATCGCGGTAAGCGGTGATGACGTGATCGTTTTCGCCCATCACGGAAACCGTGCCGACGGCCACGGATTCCTGGCCGATGTAGAGGTGGAGGAAACCGCCCATGCGACCGGCTTGGTAGTGCTGAAGGGACACCTGCTCGAAGCGGCGGATGCGGACCATCTTGCGATAAAGCTCCACCTTGTCGGTGGCGGTGAGCTTCTGGTTGATAGGGTCGGCAGCGTGGTTTGTGGGGGCGTTTGCGGAGGCCATTGGTGGGGGCGATACTAGCGGGAAGCATGCCGGAAGCAAGCATCGTGTTTGAACTGCGGCAGGGGAGAATCGGGGGCCTGTGCGTGGGATGGGAGAGGTGAAAGTTGGTGGCTCAAAAGGCATCCTCTGATGGCGTTTTGTGAAACTGATTTCCGGAAAGCGAGCGAGGAGAAGCTCGGAGGCAGCTTGAGTACAAGCCCCTCTACCTCGCGCTGGGCGTTCGCATGCCCAGCACTGGTAGGGCTGGTTGTCCTCAACCAGCCGTCGTCGAAGCCCATGATCTTTGACCAAGAAACAGCATGCTAAATGGAAGTGAGTTTCGCGAACCGCTTAGAAGAGTCAGGGCTGGGTCGGCGAGAAGGGGATCGGTTTCAAGACGCTCCCCTTCCCCGATCGATCAGACAAGAATCATTCGTCCGATCGATGCTTCTTCAGCATCCACTACATCCTAGGGACTGCGTTCAGAGTCCGCAGGCAGCACTGCAACTCCGAGCCATACTGCCGTGCATCACTGAGTGGGTTAGGTGCTCCCTGCTATCGGCCAGAACAAGGACGGCGGACCTTTTTGAGCGCCTGCGATCTGACAGACCCGATATCACGGAACCGCCCAGCCCTGCGGCTCGCAGATCTGGATGGTAGGGATGCGCTGTGCGCGTCCTAGAATCCTTCGTTCCAACTCTGCTGACTCACCCATTCCGCACCTTTCCAGCCGCTCCGCATCAGCCGACGTTTGGCATGTCGGTGCATCGTCCATCTGAAAAGCAGTCTCGTGCACAGTGAAAGGGCAGTATATCTCAGCCTCCCCTTGAATCTCAGCGATCATGGACATGGCCTCATTCGGTGCAGGTCACCTATCCGCTTCACATGCATGTGGCTGGAATTCAGTGTCCGCAGGGAGCTTCGCCTCCTCCTGCAATGAGGGTTTTCACACATGCTACCTCCCCTACCATGCCGATCATCTCCTCTCCATGTCCACTCTTCTGCTGCCTGATTTTATCCCTCAAGCCCCCATCCGCTCCCCTCATGGGCAGCTCTTTTTCACCCGCGAAGACCCTTCATTCCGTCCCCTACCCTTCCCTATTTGCCCTCTTCGGCCCTCCATCTGCCCGTCTTTCCCCGGCTCTGAAACGCTGACTGCGATTCCCTTTTGTTCCACATGGAACAATTTCCGCCCTGTGTTACTCTCGTTTCCCCCATGCCAACCAGCCTCTACACCTTCCCCAAGCACTATGACGTCATCGTTTGTGGAGCCGGTCATGCCGGGGTGGAGGCCGCCATGGCGGCTGCAAGGCTCGGTTGCCAGACGGCCATCCTCACTCAGAACCTCGACACCATCTCCCAGATGTCCTGCAACCCTGCTATTGGGGGCTTGGCCAAGGGGCATGTGGTGCGTGAGATCGACGCCCTCGGCGGGGTCATGGGTCGAAACACGGACGCCACGGGTATCCAGTTTCGCATGCTGAACGCCCGCAAGGGGCCCAGTGTTCAAGCTCCCCGGGCCCAGTGCGACAAGAAGGCCTACCAGTTTCGGATGAAATGGCTGATCGAAAACCAGCCCAACCTCGACCTGCATCAGGGCAATGCCGCTGAGATCCTGGTCGAAAACGATGCCATCACCGGCATCCGAACCAGCCTCGGGATGATCTATCGGGCCAAGGCGGTGGTCATTTCTTCCGGCACTTTCATGCGCGGACTCCTCCATGTGGGGCAGCAGAACCAGGCCGGCGGGCGCATGGGAGACAGTATTTCCACCCTTTCCGACAGCCTCCGCGAGCTTGGTTTTGACGTCCAGCGCTTCAAAACCGGCACCCCCTGCCGCCTCAACAGCCGCAGCATCGATTTCTCCAAGTGCGAAATCCAACCGGGAGATGAGCCCGCCCCCCGCTTCAGCTACCTCTCTGGCACCCTCCCGGAGGATGAGCCGGAGGAGGCTTTGGAGGGCGCTACCCCCCTTCCAGGCACCGGTCCCAACCAGTTTACCCTGAACTCTTGGGCCCCGGAAAAGTTCCACGTGGAACAAATTCCCTGTTGGATCACCTACACGACCCCCCAAACCCACGACATCATCCGGGCCAATATCCACAAGTCGGCCATGTATTCCGGCCGGATCGAAGGGGTCGGACCGCGCTACTGCCCCTCCGTGGAGGACAAGGTGGTGCGCTTTGCGGAGAAGGAACGGCACCAGATTTTCCTCGAACCCGAGGGTCGGCACACCCGCGAATTCTACGTGAATGGCGTCTCCACCTCCCTGCCCTTCGAGGTTCAGTATGACTTCATCCGGTCCATCCCGGGCCTCGAAAAGGCCGAGATCGTCCGCCCCGGATACGCCGTGGAGTATGACTACTGCCCCCCGACTCAGCTCCATCCCACCCTGGAAACCAAGCGCGTTTCCGGCCTCTACTTCGCTGGGCAGATCAATGGCACCTCGGGCTACGAAGAGGCCGCCGGTCAGGGCCTCATCGCCGGGGCCAATGCTGCGCTCAAGGCCCAGGGCCGCCCCCCTTTCCTGCTCCAGCGCAGCCAAGCCTACCTCGCTGTGATGATTGACGACCTCGTCACCAAAGGCACCACCGAGCCCTACCGCCTCTTCACCTCCCGCGCCGAGTACCGCCTCCTCCTCCGCCAGGACAATTGCGACCTCCGCCTCACTCCCCTAGCCGCCGCCATCGGTCTTGCCTCCCCCTTCCGCATCCGACATACGGAGGCCAAATCCACCGCCCTCGCCACCGCCCGCACCTTGCTACAGGAGGTCCGCTTGGACGGTGTGACCCTCGAAAAATGGCTGCGCCGCCCCGAAAGCATCCCCTCCCAGCTGCCCGCCGAGATCTACTCCCAGTTCACCCCCGAGGTCTGGAGCCTCGTCGAAAACGACGTCAAATACGCCGGCTACATCACCCGGCAGGAAGACATGGTCGCTAAAACCTCCCGCATGGAGGAAAAGATGATCCCCGCCGACTTTGACTATCACGCCATCCCCGGCCTCAAAACCGAAGCCAAACATCGCCTCACCGCCCTCCGCCCCGCCACCCTCGGTCAGGCCGCGAGAGCCCAGGGCGTGAATCCTGCGGACATCGCCCTGCTGGCCGTGATGCTGAAGCGCGGGAGCGGGGACACAGAGGCTTGAGGGCACAGGACATAAGTCCAATCTGGTTCCGCACGGCCCTTTTGCCGTCCTCAATCCTTCATCCCCGTCTTTCCGTAACTGAATATCGAATATCGATTTCTGAATGCCGAATAGTCGGCGCAATAGCAAAGCGTCAGTCCTTCAGAATTCGACGTTCCTTGTTCGATATTCGATATCTATTCACATAATGACCACTAAAGCCTCCTTCTCCTCTGGGCTTTATCCTTTGCATCGCCCTGCCTTTTGGATTGCCGAACGGCTCACGGCTTGAGTCTCGAATCGCCCGCTGCAATCCACCCCTTCCCCGGCAGATGTCCTTGCCGATGAACCGAACGATGCACCCATGGACGACGCCCCCGAGTCGTCGCCCCTGCCACCGGAGCGGCATTAAGTCTTCGCCCTCACGGACACCAGCGTGATCTGCTACCGCCTGGATGACACCTCCGAACGGGTCGATTGGGCCGATCTCCAAAAAAGTGGACATCCGCACCACCAGCGACGGACCCTTTCAGCCCGATGCCTTTTGGCTCCTGCACGGCACCAGCGGTGGTTGCTCCATCCCCCACGGAGCCAGTGGCGATAAAGAACTCACGGCCCTCCCCGGCTTCGACCATGAGGCTTTCATCCAAGCCATGGCCAGCACGCAGGAGGCCACGTTTAGTCATTTTGAACCGGCGAGCGCAGCGGTCCCAGTGGCAAGGAGAGTGCGCCACCTGCTATTTGGAAATAACAGGCAAGCACACGACGGAGCCAATGGGGCCGCTCCGCCGCCCGGGCTATGTGACAAAATTTTTGAGAGTTGGTCTAACTCTTGGACCAAGAGTCCCGCTGTCTGACCTACAGTCGGGCTGCTTGGGGAAAATATCTTCGCCGCTTAAAAACAGATCCACTTTTCCAGAAGCCAATTCCAAGGCTTTCCCCAGCAGCTCCGCGTTCCCAGATAATGAACTTTCACCGGAGAAAACAGAGGCAACAAAGAGCGGCCAGAGACATATCAGAACAGAAAGCAAAGGCTTCGTTTCCGTGACCTTCGTTGTCAGTCGGCAATAAGAAGACTCGAAAATCGGCTGGCGTGCTGCAGCTTTGGGTATCTCGCCGTAGCCTTCAAGGAGCTTCATTGGAGCTTGCGGGTTGCCCAGCCGGAGCCTTGAAGGTGGCGGTCCCTGCCCATAGGCTGCGGCTTACCAACCTCTAGGACACCCGAGGACCAGCCTTTGGGTGCCGTTGACTTTACCCCGAGGGCTTCGAAGAGCCTGCCACAGGGGTGCCAATGACCATCACAAGGGCTTCGAGGAACCAACTCTGGGAATGGTGATGACCACCCCTGAGGCTCCCCCCCCCCCTCGAAGGGGGTTAAGTCGCTCATCACGAGTCCATTGCATCGAAATATCTGCGTTCAGATCGAGAATTGAGGTTTCCAGCTCCGTTCTCTGCCAGTAGGCGCTCCAGCCCGGACCCGAACTGGCAAGGCTGCTGAATCGAAGGGGCTGGCAGGTTCAGCCAAAGAAACAACCGTCGATCACCTCCATACTCGGCCATTTCGCTGTCCGTAAACGCCATGTCAGAGTTCTCCTTTGAATGCCTGGTCAAGAATTGGTAGGTGGCAGTGCGTCGGGCGTGTTCACTATCATGTGGCCAAGTTATCCTCATCGTCAGAATATCTATCCGTCATGCCGTAGCTGACTTTTTTCGATCGCGCTGTCTACATCCTGAAGGATTCCCAGTCGTGAGCATGTCTCCCGGAAGTAGGCATTCTGCTCTGCAAGGTCGAACTGATTCGACAAGCTCACCGCGTCGGTGAACCAGTTCAGGATCGTTTCACGAGGGGAATTCGTATAGAGGTTCAGGATCATTCCCATCAAGTAACAAAACTCAGGCTCGAAAATGGGTATCTTGTCCGTGACAAGGCTGTTGCCGATGGATTCCAGTTTCCTGAGGTCGTGTAGCAGCATCGATTTGTCTGTTGAGGGATCCTGGAATCCGATGAGCAGGATCTTCAAATGCTCCAAGATGGCTTCGACGTGCTGAGGAACTCGCTTCAGATCGGCATACAATGTCTCGGCTTCTTGGATATGCAGCAGGGCCAACGGAAAATCCCTGCGGTTTCTTGCCCCGACGGCGATAGCGAGTGCGCTGAGCGCCAGGAGGTGCGGCTCGTGGTACTTTTGGGCAAGAGACCTCGCCCTTGCTGCGTCTTCCGAGGCCGACGCAAGCGCGGCGGCGTCCGAAGAGCGGAAATTTATTATGGCCCTGCGGCTGAGCAGTTGGGAGAGCCGCGGCTCGTCCCTGTCCTGCTCCATTTCCCGGATCGTGTCGTCCAGACACGCCGTTCCATCAGAATCACCGTAGATCAGGACGTAAAAGGAGTAATAGTAAATGATGTCGGCCCATTCGGTAGTCGTTGGCTGCTTCTGAACAGAGGCGATCAGGCTGCTCGGGAAGTCCTTAAAAAGAATAGGATTCGCGTGGTAGGTCTGCACTAGTGCGATCAAACCGATCGTTTCTGGAGATGTATTTCGTGTGTGCCTGAGGTTGAACTTCGCGGGACTTGTCAGGTGTTCCTGATATTCGACAGGAGCTTCGGCAGAGGCAAATTGGGCGACGTTGATTTCGATGGCGCTGGCGCGTTCGACCCTGTCCTGGAAATTGAACGCGTATGACCGCCCGTGGTTGAGAAGGAACTGTTCGATCGAATCGGTTTCGTAGTCGGTTCGCTGTCGTTCCTTCCATACCCGGTCATAGAGATAGCGGGCGGCGGGTTCGTCCCCGTTTGCTTCCGCCAGTGCGAACATCATGTTTGCTGCATCCATCGGGTTCAGAGCTTGAATCTTCTCCCGCAACCGTTCCGTGAGAGATCGGTTTTCCCGGTTATTCTGCACAAAGGGAGAACAAGCAATCGAGGCGGCCCTCTGCCGTTCTTCCAGGAAGGCTGTTGCGTCCGCCTCGATAGCGCTGGCTTTTTCGGGGCCATAAGTGTTGATCAATTCCCGGATGCTTTGCCGTACGGTGGTACCAGGCTGGTGAAGGAACGTGAATCCTTTTGCAAACGGAGCCGCGTCACGTACGCCCAGGTAGTTTCTGTTATCATCAAAGTCAGCACCCGAAAATCCGGCAAACAATAACGAATGCTCCTGCATTAAAGACGCTAGCGCCAGTTCCAGACTTTTGGCCCGGCCCTTCAGCCGCTGCTTGCGGGTGTCCACCATTGACTCAGGCGACGAGCAGCAGCCATGAATCTTGATGATCGAGATCTCGTCCGGAGACCGTGCCCCGAAAGCATTAAAATCAGCTTCGTTAATGAAGACACGAAACGGAACGCGTGCGTCGGCGAACGCACGTTCGAAGTTCCGGTCAAAGTTCGTTGTCACCACCGCCTTCACCAGGCCAGCCCGAGCACCCTCGGCCGTATGATGATGAAAGGCGTTGTAGAGGTCTGAGTCCACAGCGGTGAGCAACTCGAAGTACTTCATGCCGGCTCGTTCCACCATCACCTGCGCTTGGTAGTCCGGGGGAAATGCATATCGCTGTCTTGATGCTTTGATGTGCCCGAACACATCGCCGCGAATGTGATTGGGAAGGTTGAAAGGCTCCAGCCGATCCCAGAGCGCCTCCAGGATGGCATCGTTCAGGTCGAACCATCCCGGCAGTGAGGCCGGGGGCGAGACGGAACAACCGGCTCCGGCGAAGAGGATAAAGCTCATAGTCGTTTACTCCATTCTGTTAAGGGAAGTATCATAGCGCAACTTTGAAGGTTGGTCAAGAATGGCGGGCAGCGGGGCGTCGAGTTCGGCAGCAGTCTCGGCTTGCAGGTACTTCAGCGCGTTCACCAATCGTTGTTCGGAAAGCGAAAATGGCGGTAGGCGCAACGCGAAGACCTTCTCCTTCGAGATATTCTTCATCGTTGAAGAAGTGTCAGATACAGCAAGCTCAATCTGGGCACGCAATGCTGGTGCTTTCAGTGCTTGCCCCAAGAATTTTGGAAGCACCTTCAGAGGTTGATGAAACTGTTCCACTTCCAAAGCTGGCGATTCGAAACCGCTAGCCAACGTGCAACTACGGCCACTGGGATGATCTTGCGGGGGTCACGCTTCACGATCAGATGTAAAATATGTTCATCCGCCACAATACGTTGCAACGCAGCTGAGCGGCGGAAGATCGTGAGTAGGTCTGGTTTGATCTTTGACATTTAGAAGTTGGCCAAGTGAGGGTAGATGGCGAAGCTTCTCTCTACCTCCCCACCTGCACCACCAATCCCCTCACCTCCACCTGCTCCCCAGGCCGGAGCTTGAAACAAAAGTAGCCTTTCATACCAGCAGAGGCTTTGCCGTTCTGCACTTGGGCGGGGGCTTCTTCGATGCGGGCCACGTACTGACCCTGCTTGCGGCCGAGGAGGATGGAGTGCCATTGGTTGTCCTGCGGCGGGTTCAGGCATGAGAGGCGCTGGTTGCCGCCGTCGGCGGACTGGAGGTCGAAAGATTCGAGCTGGCCGCGGTAGTCGGCTGAGACGATGAAGTCGCCGTCCAGCAGGGTGCCGCGATAGACGAGGATGGCGCGGGGCCAGTTGCTGTTGGTGGTGTTGCTGGCGCTGAGCACGCCGTCCTGGATTTGGACGGTCATCTTGTCCAGCGGGTGCTCGGTCCAGCGGTTGTCGGTTTTGGACCAGCACCAGACACGCCAGTCGGCGGCCTGCATGGGGATCTTGCGGGCCGTCATGGATGATGAAGCAGCCGCAGGTGTGGCTGCGGCCGGAGTGCTGCCGGTGGTCGCAGGCAGCACGCGGAGCTTGAGATTGCGGTAGGCCACCTCGGCACCGTGATCCTGCAATGCGATGGAGGTGGCGCGTTTCACGCCGACGCCGGGGTAGTACTTGTACTTGCTGCTGGCGATGATGCGCTGCAGCTCCGCGCTACCGAGCTCACATTCGGCCACCTTGCGGCCATTGAGCCAGTGCTCCACGTGATTGCCATCCACGACGATGCGGCCTTGGTTGAACTTGCCCACGGGGCGCAGTGTTTTGCCCGTCGGGGTGACAAGCGAGTAGATGGAGGCGGCGAGCCGGTTCGCCACGTTGCTGGCATGCGGGGCGTCATCGAGCACCTGATATTCGAAGCCCATGGGACTGTCGCCGGTGTCACCTGGATAAAACAAGGCGGTGCGTTTTTCACCTTCGGTGAAGAGGTATTCCACGCCGCTGTTGCCCACGGGGCCCACGCGCCACTCGAACTCAAATTCGAAGTTCGTGAACATTGCATTCGTCACGAGATCGCCGCCGGTGCCATTGGGGCGGCCGTTGCCCGCAGGGAGGACGAGGCAGCCGTCTTTGATCTTCCAGGAACCGGGCGTCACGGATTGCTTCCCATAGGTGTGCCAGCCGGTGGTGCTGCGGCCATCAAAGAGCAGCTTCCAGCCTGCGGCCTGCTCCTGTGGCGTGAGGGTGTTGGCATCTGCGGCCAGAGCGCCCTCGGACTGAAACAGCAGTGTGCCAGCCAAAACAGCCAGCCGGGGAAAGAGGAAGGGAGGTCGGTGCATGGCCAGTGATGTTGCGCGATGAAAGCGGAGTGCGTGGTGCAAGGCAAGCGTGGAGGATGGCTGCGCTGGGAAACTGCGCGTGCAGACATCCACCCCTGCCAAGGGTCCATTCGTGGACTCATGGCCGCAGCGCGACGTCATGAAATTGTACTGACAAGCGCGCCGAAGTTTTGGATGATGGCAACAAAGCATTCACGAAAAAAACGAAGCCCATTGTCATGAAAAAGGCTTATACCTTCCAGCTCCGGTCGTGGTCGATACCCCCAAGGAGTTGAGTTCCAAGCGTGCGCAGCAGCAGACGTTGATGCCCGGCGCGCCGCAGGTGGTTCATTCCCGCTAAAGCTGCCTTTGCAAACATATGACCCTTAAATCACTGCTCAACCATCTGCTACGTGCCTTCGGCATTGGGGCTGCTCGGGGGCATAGCAAGGCCATCAATAGGGAAAACCTTTTCGTTCGCTTTGCACGTGACCGCTATGATCCTGGCGATTTGATGGAGCAGTTCGCGCTGAAAAAGCCCCGGCCGGTCTCTGGTGGCTGGGAGTGGGAGCTGGAGACCGAGCTTGGCGAGTTCGGCATCACTCTTTCAGATGCCAACGGCTCCCCTGCCAAGGAGGAGCAGGCGTTTCTCCTCGAAGTTCTGCGTCAGATCCGCACACTCGATAATCTGGTGCAGCAGTCATGTGAGGAGGACTGTGTCCGCACCGGGCTGGGTCCTGAGAACTGTGATCTCGCCATTGGCTGGGTGTGCATCGAGAAGCAAAATTTGATCGAACAAACCCTGGCGTTGTCCTACTACGGACTTCGAGTGAACACAGAATGGGATGCGAAGTTCAAACGGGATGCAGCAGGTATCTGGCAGCCAGTGAATTTTTTAAAGCAAGCCGCAGGCACAGATCCCAGCTGAGAACGGGTAGCGGAAAATGAACGTAAAACGATGTTTTACTATGTGTCACTCCAGCGGATGTCCCGCCGCACGCCCACATTGTGAAAGTGCTCGTCGGCCTTCTGGATGTAGCCCTCTTTGTCGATGTGCAGGCCTTCGGCTTTGAGCAGCCGGCGTTGCTTGCGTGAGAGCTTGGGGTCCATGTTCGGACTGAGTCGTGCGTTGGCAGAAACAACGCGGTGCCAGGGCAGCGCGGCGGATTCCTCGGGCGTGAGATGGCTGAGCACCGTGGCCACATGGCGGGCGATGACGTTCATGTGAATGGCGATGCTGCCGTAGGTGGTGAACTGGCCGGCAGGGATCAAGGCGACCAGACGAATGACTTCCGCACGAATGCGGGCGAAGGCGACGGATTTTCCACGGGCGGCCATGAGGGTGGAGGGTGCGCAGCGTGCGGGCTTTGTCGAGGTGGCTGCGCAGTGCCGTGGCGTCAGCGCTTGAGATCAGCCTCAGACGCCAGCAGACCAAGCTTACGCAGCGAGGCGAAGAGCTGTCTGCCAAAGGCCTGCAGCAGTTCGGCGTCCACCCGCCGCCGTGTGGCAGGCTTGCCCTCTTTGGCCGGAGAAACGGTGATGGACTGCTTCAGAGTCGGGACGTGGATGAAGAGGACCAGTCGCAGTGCTTCGGGATGCTGCTGTTGGGCGTAGAGGAGCGAGTAGAGCATCTCCTCGCATAGATAACGTCCGGCGCTCTGGGACACGTGGGTGGGAAATCCCGATTGGGTCAATGCGGCGGCGAGGTCCGCCACCTGGGCCTGCTGTTTCAGTATGGGCGCCGCATTGCCGACGATGTCCGGTGTAGCGGGTTTGGTCTGCTGGTTGTCCGGGTACATGCCACGCTGATTGTGCGCGAGGATTTCGATCTGAAACTCCGGAGTGCCTTCACCAAAGGCGATCCACACCTGCGGTAGAGGTTTGGCGTTGTTGATGGCGGCTAGCGGTGCACCCCAGACGACAGGAATCTGCAAGGCGCGTACGTCTTGCGGGAAGGCCTTGGCGATTGCTTCTGCCAGCGTCCAGGAGGCATTGCGATCACGACCGCCAAAGGGCTCAAAGCCACTGACCACGATGGCAGGCTGCCCAGCCTGCAAGAACGAGCTCGTCAGACTGATGACTGCGAGGCAAAGAAAAGTGCGTGCGGCGTTCATTGCACCTGCATGTTGCTGATTTGAAACATGCCGCTGTCACTCGGCTTGTTGGGAAAGTACCAGGTGCCGGCGAGCAGGCCGGAGCCCGGCGGCAGCGAGCCGCGATAAGTCACCGGAAGCTCCTTGGAGTGGCGGTAGGTTTTGGTGAACTGCAGATGAGTGAAGCCATCCTCACCCTCGCAGGTGCCGGTGATGTCCGCCCATACAAAACCATCCTTCAGAGTGCCAAAGCCGGTGTAGTTTTCCTTGATGACCCCCTTGATCTTGCTGGAACCACGCGCCTGCTGCAGGGAGATTTGAAAGGAGACCGTCTGACCGGCTAGCTTCTGGTAGGCGCTGCCATAGGTGTAGGAGCCCTGGTAGATGCCTTGAACATTGGGTGTGGCGGCTCTGGAAAGCCCGCCGTTGTCGGTAGCCACAGTGCAGGATGCCATAACGATCACTACCGCTGCCTGCGGTATCCAGGCCAGCCAGCGTTGAAAGAAATACAAGATGGCCGGTGAGGAAGTCTTCATACGGCGCACATTCTGCCCGCAGAGCAGAGGCGCTGTCAAACAGCATCAATCCTATCTTCGATCTTTAACGAAGGATGAGGCTTCACTCACCGCCGCTACTTCAGCGCCGCAGGCTTGGCGACGGCCGTCGTTGATTCTTTGATCTCAGTCTTTTGGAGAACAGCGGCCTCTTTGATGGCTGCAGCCTTTTTGTCAGCGGCGGCCCTGACTTGGAAGGCTTTTTGTCGGGTTTCAGCATCCATGTCCGCCTGGGCTGGTGCGGTTTGTTTGTGGCAAGCTGTCAGGCCCAAAACAAGGAGCAGACTCAGCACCAGCAGAGAGGAGTTCATGGGGGAGCTTTCATGCGTATGGCATGGTTCACAAGCCCACATACCTTGCGCCTACCGGGTTATTGAGAGGGGAGCCTGCGCAGTATCAGAGCCAGGCAGGATGACGCGTATAAAAGCCGTCATAGGAACGGCTGGAGGCACGCCAGCGAGGCCCTTCGCCAGTCTGCGTGCCCGAGGTGTCAAAACGCAGGCCGCAGATCTGCATGAAGACGTGATGCCCGGGTTTGACGAAGAGCGTGACGTACTTCCCAGGTCCAGACCAGGCGTAACGAGCAAAGGCCGAGGAGCTGAGCGGTTTGTCCAGCAGCTTGGCACGGTAGAGCACGTGAGAGACGGAGCCTGAGCAGTCGAAGCCGTTATCAAACAGAACTTTGTGGCCACCGCCCCACTTGTAAGGCTTGCCCACAAGTGCATTCGCGGCGGCCACTAGCTGATGAACCACGGCAGGGTGGGTTTCATGCGCAAAGGCATAAACGCCATTGAAATACAATGGCACGATTGCAGGAGGCGCCATGTAGTAGCCCATACCTCCTCCAATCGTGCCCAAGGCACCCCACATACCCAGCTTCATCCAGTGCCTGCGCCCGTACAACTGCCGCACACATTCGGCTTCGGGCGTGTCACTCAGAGATTCTGGTATGGGGGCGTCATCCTCTTGTTTGTCCACGCAGAAAGATTAACTCAAAAGTTTGAATTTAGCGTCTAAGCAGATATTCAAATCCGTCTCAGGTCTAACTTAGCTGCTTAAGCCGCATAGAGGGATGCTGTATCGAATAGCGATTCAATGGGGGCCAAGACTCGACATGGCTGGGCGGACAAATCGTCGTGCCATAAAAAAACCGCTGCCCCGTGAAGGGCAGCAGTTGAGCAGACGATCTGTTCCTCAGTCTCAGGCCTTCTTGGCTTCTTTCTTCTTCGCAGCGGCCTTCGGCCGTTCTGGCGGAGACAGTGGCTCCTCAGCAGGAGCTGGAGGCACAGGGATGAGCGGGAAGGGATTGGCCTGCGGCTCCATGGCATACTCACGGTCTTTGAGGATACCAGGCTGTGGCACAGGATACTTGCCTTTAGCATCAGCGATGAGCGGCGCAGGACCGTCGTTGGTGAGCTTGTCCACTCCTGGGGCGAACTCGAAGGCGCTGTTGATGTAGTCATCGTAGCGAACGACCTGCCCGGTGTGCGCGGCGGCACGGCCCATGGCGGTGGTGACGCTGGACTTGATGCCGCGCTCCACTTCATTGTAAGGCTTATCGGCAATGATGGCGTCGATGAGGTCCTGCCACTCGAGGTCATACGGATTCGGCTCAGGCTGCTTGCCGCGCCAGATGATGTTGGAACGCTGCATTTTCTGGCTGTTGAAGGTCATCGCCTTGGAGGGGAAGTGACCGGCGGTGGAGACGATGGCGCTGCCCTTGGTGCCATGCACCTGCGTGGCAAACTGGTTGTGCGTGCCGATGGCGGTGCGGCCTTCGAGGAAGAGCTTGGCGCCGTCTTTGAAGGTGTACTCGCAGCTGTAGTGGTCGAAGTTCTGATCAATGTAGTCGCCACGGTCGCTGCGGCCGCCGCTGGCCTGCACTTCCACCGGCCAGTCGTTCTTCATCCAGCACGCTTCGTCGATGTTGTGGATGTTGAAGTCGCTGAAGCCGCCGCCGCTGGCCCAAAGGAAGCTGTGGAAGCGCTGGATCTGCCACTGCAGTTCGCTTGGGTCCACTTTCGGATCACGTGGAAGGGTGAAGGCAGAACCCACCGGGCCCTGCATGCGGTAGGCACGCATGAGGAGAAGATCGCCGATCTCACCATCCTGAATGCGGTTGAAGAGTTCGCCACGGACGCGGCAGTGGCGGCACATGAGGCCCACGCCGACTTTGAGATTCTTCTTCTTGGCTTCTTCATTCAGTGCCAGCAAGCGGCGAGCGGTGGGGCCGTCGGTGCAGATTGGCTTTTCCATGAAGATGTTCACGCCCTTCTCGATGGCGTATTTGAAATGCACCCAGCGGAAAGCCACCGGTGTGGTGAAGATGGCCACGTCACCTTTGCGCAGCGAGTCGATGGCGTTTTTGTAGGCGTCGAAGCCGATGAACTTCGCGTCTTCAGACACGGACATGCGGTCGGGGTGCTTGGTGCTCAGCGCTTCAAAGCTGCCCTTGAGACGTTTTTCGGAAACATCCGCCATCGCCACGAGGCGGGTCACACGCTTCTGGATACCCATGGCGTTGCTCGCGGCACCGGTGCCACGGCCACCGCAACCGATCAAAGCCGTGCGGATTTCATCACTGCCAGCGGCATGCACATTGGGAAGGGTGATGCCGGAAAGCACGGACAGCCCAGCGGCGGTCTTCGTGGTGGTTTTGAGAAATTCGCGTCGCGACGCGGTGGCAGGGTCGGTGGTGTTATTCATGAGGAGCGCTCATGTACGTAGCTGAAACCACCGAGCTTGCCGAGAGAAATCGTCGCAGATGACGATGCGCTAGCAAAAATCAGCTGATCATTCCGCCGCGTGCGGAGATTTCTGAAAACGCGCGTGTCAGGGCGTTGTTCAGTTCATGCAGCGTCGCTTGTTCGAGCTGCGGGTCGAGCGTGGCCGTCAATGTCGGTGGCAGGATGATCGCCTGCGGCATCTTCGAAATCGTCTTCGCGGAAGCCTGAGGGGGTGGTACAGCAGAAGCCGGTACTGCGGCTGCGGGAGTCGGTTCCACCGCAGTCGGCAGCGTCACAGGACGTGGTGCTTCAAACAGCGTGGCTATCGAATGGGTGCAGTTCGATTCCTCCGCACGCGTGGTGGCACAGAGCTGCCTCAAGGACGCGAGCTGGGCATCAAGCCGATGGTTAAACCACTCACGAGTGCGCTGAATGTCCTGCACCAGCGCGGCCAGCTCATCGGCAAAAAGGTCTCCTGAGCGAACAGGCAGGCCGGGCGGTAGAGTGGCGTTGGATGTTTGAAGGCTCATGCAAAGCCAAACATATTAAAATTCCCATAAATAATCAAGTCCTCTTCACTCTCAATCCTATAGATTTTCAAAATATTGGCCTTTTCGATCTCTAAATTTTTAAGTTTAGAACCACTGTAAAGATATATTTAGTGTAGCGCACATGGAATACTTCTCTTCCCTCTAAACAGGCATAAAAACCCAAACGCAGAAGGATGAAAAAGCAGCGGAGTTGGGCTCAGGGATTCTTCTTTTTGCCCTTCCCTGCCCGTTTCTGAACCAGCGGCCAGTCGGGATCAGCCGTACGGGAGGATTCCATAAGCGCGGCGGCTTGGGTCACGAGGTCGGGCTTCTCCTTGGCTAGGTCATGCGCCTCTGCGGCATCGGCCTTGAGATCGTAAAGTTCAATGGCGCTCTCTGGGCCGTTGCGCACGGCTTTCCAGTCGCCAAAGCGCACCGCCTGCAATGAGGCCCCTTCGTGCAGTTCCCAGTAAAAGTGATCGCGCTGAGGTGCCGGGCCGCCTTTGAGGAATGGAACCAATGAGAGGCCGTCGGTCTTGCAGGCGGCGGGAATCTTCGCGCCGGCGAGTTCGGCGGCGGTGGGCAGGAAATCCCAGAACGCCCAGGGTTCATCTATCACGCGTCCGGCTGGCACCTGGCCGGGCCAGCGGGCCAGTGCTGCCTGCCGCAGAGCACCTTCATACAGGCCGCGCTTGTAGCCTCGTAGGCCATTGGAGGCCTGTTCGAAGAGCTTGCCCATTTCCGACTTGGGGTCAAAGGACGAGCCGTTGTCGCCAGCGGTCATGACGAGCGTGTTGTCATCAATGCCGCACTCTTTGAGCGTGCCGAGCAGGCGGCCCACATCGCTGTCCAGGCGGGTGACCATGGCGGCGTAGTTCTTCTGCATTTCAGTCCACGGCTTGTTTTTGTAGATGCCCTGGTCGTCGATCTCGAAGTTGCCATGCGGCAGCGTGATCGAGTAGTACAAGAAGAAGGGGCCGGACTTGTGCTCGCGCACCCAGCGCACGACTTCATCGGAGATGAGCTGCTGCGCGTAGGTTTTGCCCACGCCTTTGACTTTGTTGCCTGGCAGGTCGAAGCGCTGGTCGTTGTTGTAGAGGTAAGTGGGGAAGTAGCTGTGCGCGTGGCGCTGGCAGTTGTAGCCGTAGAAGTGGTCAAAGCCCAGCTTCAGCGGGCTGCCCGTGGTGTCGAACATGCCCATGCCCCACTTCCCCACGCAGGCGGTGGCATAGCCCGCATCCTTCAAAATCTGCGCCACCGTGATGGTGCCCGCTGGCAGCGGCTTCTGCCCTTCTGCACCGATCTCTCTGTTCGCACGGATCGGGCAGTGCCCGGTGTGCAAACCGGTCATCAAGCTCGAGCGTGAAGGCGCGCACACGCTCGTGCCGCTGTAGCCTTGCAAGTAGCGCGTGCCCTCCTTGGCCATGCGGTCGAGGTTGGGCGTCTGAATCAGCTTCTGCCCGTAGCAGCCCAGATCGCCCTGAGCGAGGTCGTCGCTGAGAATGAAAATGAGGTTGGGCTGGCCTGCGGCGGCGGTGGACAGTGCGCAGGCAAAAAGGAGCAGTACGAAGGGTCGGATCATGGCAAGATGGGAACGTTGGAGCGCATGCGTCCTCGCGTTAGATTTTAGCTTTACGCGAAAAATCGCCCAGCCATGGAACCAGCCAAATGACGAATGAGTAAATCCGAATGACGAAATAATGACCAATGACGAAGCTCGAAGGGCGGAGTGAACTCCCAACGCATTCGAAACTCAACACGTTCCGGTCAATGCATTCACCGCTCTGCAACTTAGTGCTTCGTCATTCTTTAGTCATTCGGATTTACTCATTCGTCATTGCAGACATCCTTTACCTCACCTGGCACACCGTCTTCGCGACTGCTTGTGCGTAGGTATTCGCAATGGTGTCCATGTTCACTGCCAGACTGTAAAGACCGCCGATGGCGAAGGCTTTGTTGATGATGAACTGACCGACGGGCACCCGCTTGGGCATCTGATAAACCGTCACCACACCATCCAGATGCATCTGTCCCATGCCGGGCATCGCAGTGCGCACGAAGGCGCTGCCTTTGGTGAATCGGGTGATGTTGACCACGAGCTCATAACGGCCTGGCTTTCCCGAACCGGGCTGAGCCAAAGACTGCACCGCCTGGGTGATCCGGTTGCCGAGCATCTGGCGTTCTTCTTCAGACATGCGGGCGTCCGTGCTGCTCACTTGCGTGGTGACGCCGTCTCCCTGGCTGATGACCGCCGTGAGAGGCGTGACGTAGACGGCACGCGGCGTGTGGGTGGCGCAGCTGGAAAGCACCAGTGCAGCGGCGAGAACGAAGAGACGGCGGAGGGCGTTTTGGATTTTCATCGTGATAGGGAATTGATGGGGAAAGGTGACGGCGTACATCTACGAAATGATCGTTCCAAGACGAGTACAAAAAATAACGGCCCGGAATCACTTCCGGGCCGCGTGGGGGTTTGGGTTTTGATTCGCCGCGTGGGTTGGGTCACGCAGCGGTCAAAGGATTACATCATGCCGCCGTGGTCGTGGGCATGGCCTGCGTCAGCAGCTTCTTCCTTCGGAATGTCGGAGATCAGACATTCGGTGGTGAGGAGGAGGCCGGAGATGGAGGCGGCGTTCTGGAGAGCGCTGCGGGTCACCTTGGCTGGGTCAACGACACCTGCCTTGATGAGGTCTTCATACTTGCCGGTGGCGACGTTGTAGCCGTGGTTGCCGGTGCCTTTCTTGACTTCAGCAACGACGAGCGCGCCTTCGATGCCTGCGTTGGCAGCAAGCTGACGAAGAGGAGCTTCGATCGCACGTGCGACGATTTCCGCACCAGTCTTCTCGTCGCCGGAAAGGCCGAGATCACCGATGGAAGCCTGAGCACGGATGAGGGCGACGCCGCCCCCAGGAACAATGCCTTCTTCGACGGCTGCACGGGTGGCGTGCAGGGCGTCTTCGACGCGGGCTTTCTTTTCCTTCATTTCCGTTTCGGTAGCAGCACCGACGTTGATGACGGCGACGCCGCCGGCGAGCTTGGCAAGACGCTCCTGGAGCTTCTCACGGTCGTAGTCGCTGGTGGTTTCGGAGATCTGGTTCTTGATCTGGGAAACGCGGCCTGCAATGGCTTCGCTGCCGCCTTCGCCTTCGACGATGACGGTGTTTTCCTTGCCGATGGTGATGCGCTTGGCACGGCCAAGGTCAGCGAGCTCGATGTTCTCAAGCTTGATGCCAAGGTCTTCGGTGATGCAGCGGCCGCCGGTGAGGATGGCGATGTCTTCGAGCATGGCCTTGCGGCGGTCGCCGAAGCCAGGAGCCTTGACAGCCACGATGTTGAGGGTG
This sequence comes from Verrucomicrobiaceae bacterium, assembly GCA_027490195.1. GTDB lineage: Bacteria > Verrucomicrobiota > Verrucomicrobiia > Verrucomicrobiales > Verrucomicrobiaceae > Prosthecobacter. Next base: position 21,467 of record JAIXYN010000088.1, read on the forward strand.
CCGCGCAGCTTGTTCACCACGAGGGTGGCAAGGGCTTCACCTTCGACGTCTTCAGCGATGATGAGGAGGGGCTTGCCGGAGCGAGCGACCTTCTCAAGCAGAGGCAGCATGTCCTTCAGATTGCTGACCTTCTTCTCGTTGATGAGGATGTAGGCGTTCTCAAGGTTGCACTCCATCGTCTCCGGATTGGTGACGAAGTAAGGGGAGAGGTAGCCCTTGTCGAACTGCATGCCTTCGACGACTTCGAGGGTCGTTTCGATGGACTTGGCTTCTTCGACGGTGATGGTGCCTTCCTTGCCCACTTTGTCCATGGCTTCGGCGATGATGTTGCCGATGCTGGCGTCCCAGTTGGCGGACACGGTTGCGACCTGGGCCACTTCCTTGCTGTCCTTGACGGGGGTGGAGATTTCCTTGAGCTTGGCCACGATGGCCTCAGTGGCCTTCATGATGCCGCGCTGAAGCGAGATCGGGTTGGCGCCGGCGGTCACGTTGCGGAGACCTTCTGCGTAGATGGCTTCAGCCAGGACCGTTGCGGTCGTGGTGCCGTCACCAGCGATGTCGGAGGTCTTGGAGGAGACTTCCTTGATGAGCTGGGCGCCCATGTTTTCATATGCGTCTGGAAGCTCGATTTCCTTGGCGACGGTGACGCCGTCCTTGGTGATCGTTGGGCTGCCGAATTTCTTTTCAAGGATGACGTTGCGACCAGCAGGGCCGAGAGTGGCCTTGACGGCGCGAGCCAGCTTGGTGACGCCGCGGAGGAGTGCCTGACGGGCGGCTTCGTCGAAGTAGAGTTGTTTAGCCATAACTGTTTAAGTAGTGTGAGTTGAGGGGTGGGTTTGAGGGGGATTAGCCGATGATGCCGAGGATGTCGGTTTCGTTGATGATGAGGACGTCTTCGCCGTCGAGCTTCACTTCCGTGCCGCCGTACTTGGAGATGAGGACCTTGTCGCCCTTCTTCACGGTGAAGAGGGTGGACACGTCTTTGCCTTCGTCGTCCTTGCCGGTGCCAAGGGCGAGCACTTCAGCTTCCTGTGGCTTTTCTTTGGCGGTGTCGGGGAGGAAGATGCCGCCAGCGGTCTTTTCTTCGCTGATGGAACGCTTGACGAGGACGCGGCGTCCGAGGGGTGTGATGGAGGTGGCCATAGTTGGTCTGGTTTGTGCTTTGAGGGTTTCTGGTTCTGGTTTGGTTCGGGTTGTCTGCCCGGCCTGCTGTCACACGGGTTGGTGTGCCGGCTGGCCGGGCGGAAAGGGGTGCTAGGAAAGAAAGTCGGGCTGGTGGGAAAGGGAGTCAGCGGGTTTGCGGAGGGGGGGAATGACGAAAGCAGAATGAGGAATGTCGAATGAATGCCGAAGCCGGAAGCACGAAGCTGCCCTGCTGCGTCATCGCGGCAGGTTCGGGATTCGTTGTTGGAACTTGATTCGTCATTCTTAATTCTGGTTTCGTCATTCCTCCATAGGAGTCGCTGTTGCTGGCGCAGGAAGGGTATTCGGGACGATGGCGACGCCGTTCGGCGCACGGTCAAGCCCTCCATAGCTGAGATCTGGGGCTGCCTCGCCGATTTCACTGACGAGGAAGTCCACGATGCGCTGCGGCTCTTCGGAGAGCACGGACTGCAGCATGCGTGAGGTGCGTGCCTGATCGTAGCCTTTCATGTCCAGGTCAAGCTTCGCAGCACCTTCAAGACCTTTGATTTGCGCGGCAAGGTCCACGGTGGAATTCACGCGCTTCAGCAGGACGGGGTCAGCAGCGAGTTTTTTCATCGCCACGGCCAGCTTGTCCTTCACTTCCGGCGTGTTCAGCAGCTCGGTGGCGGTCTTGCCGGGGTATTGGGAGATGATGCTGTCCGCTTCGCTCTTCAAAGCATTGTCTGCGGGGGAAGCGGTCGCTGCAGGCGTCAGGGCACTGGAGATTTCCGCTTCGATGCGTGCATCAGGGACGGCCGCAGGTTTCGGAGCCGCAGGTGTTTCCGTGGTCTTGGCAGTCTCGGGCGATTTGCCGCAGGAGGCCAGTGCGAGTGCCGTCATGATGAGAAGGGTGTTCGTCTTCATGCGGCGCGGGGGGCGATGGCTGCGTTGGAGATTTCACGCAGCGCTGTTTTCACAGCCAGGTCGAAAGATTGGAAGGACTCATAGGGAGAGCCCAGCTGGCCGGTCATGCCGCGCACCTCGGCGGTGTTTTCCATGCGGCCCATGACGAACCACTGATCACCGCCCTGGTTTTCGATCAGCGACTTCAGGTATTCGATCTCCAGCTTCTTGTTGGTGATCTGGTCGTTCGTGTCGGCGCTTTGATTCGTGAACTGCACCAGCGGCTGGCGGCACAGCAGGATGCCGTAGGCTTTGTTCTGCGCCAGCGAGCAGGTAACCGAATACTTCGCCTGGGAATCCACCAGCGTGTGGGAGGGGTCCGTGCAGCTGATCATCAGCTCCGTCTCCGAGAGACGGGCGGTGGCGCCCATGGGGTCCCGCGTGATGCGGAAGCCCTCGGCTTCGGTCAGACCGGAAAAGCATTCCACGATAGTGTTGAGAAAAGTGCGGCGCATCTTCAGCAAGAGCTCATCATGCCTCGCGAGGAGGCCCTTGGCCTCCCCATCGAGTGCAGACAGTTCCTTGAGCGCCTCTAGACTCATCGTGGCTGAAGGATGGGGTTGGAAAGTGGTCCGCACAGTCCCCTGTGCGGTGCGCCGAAGGCGGGAGCGTTGGCATTTGCCGTTTGAGCGCCGAAGTCCTGAGTACGAAGCGAAAGAGCAGCGAGTGAGGGGCCATGCGTGCGCGGAGCGCCGCACAGAGGATTGCCTTCGGCTCGCTTCGCGGGGTGCGGACCACTTTTCTCGCGTCCTTCAAGGACGCCGTGTTGCGGCGACCCTGGAAGGATTTTCGAGATCAATGTAATAGCAGCAGCCATAGGAACTCAGGAGAAGACTCGAAGGACTGGATTACTTGTCCTTGTCCACGACTTCGAAGTCGGCATCGACGACCTTACCTTTGTCCTGGGACTTCGTTTCCGAAGCACCAGCCTCAGGGGCTGCGCCACCCATGCCGCTCATGTCGGGCATACCACCGGGGGCTCCGGTTGCGCCTGCGGCGGCAGCGGCTTGATAGGCGGCGGCGAAGAGTTTTTCGAGTTCTTCGGTCTGGGCCTTCATCTTGTCGGTGTCACCGGATTCCACAGCGGACTTCAGAGAAGCGAGCTTGTCCTTGATCGGAGAGAGCTGGTCGGCAGGAACTTTTTCTTCCCAGTCCTTGAGCTGCTTCTCGATCTCGAAGCTGAGGCCTTCCGCCTTGTTCTTCACTTCCACGGCTTCCTTGCGCTTGAGGTCTTCGTCGGCGTGCTCTTCAGCATCGCGCTTGGCTTTTTCGATCTCTTCCTGGCTGAGGCCGGAGCTGCCCTGGATGGAGATCTTCTGCTCTTTGCCGCTGACTTTTTCCTTGGCGCTGACGTGCAGGATGCCGTTGGCGTCGATGTCAAAGGTCACTTCGACCTGTGGCACACCGCGTGGGGCTGGTGGGATGCCGTCGAGCTTGAAGGTGCCGAGCGTCTTGTTGTCGCGGGACATTGGGCGCTCGCCCTGCAGGACGACGATTTCCACGCCGGGCTGGTTGTCGCTGTAGGTGGAGAACACCTGGCTGTGCTTCTTCGGAATGGTGGTGTTGCGCGGGATCATCGGGGTGGCCACGCCGCCTGCCGTCTCGATGGAGAGGGTGAGCGGGGTCACATCGAGGAGGAGCACGTCTTTGACGTCACCTTTGAGCACGCCGCCCTGGATGGCTGCGCCGATGGCGACGACTTCATCTGGGTTCACACCCTGATGCGGGTCTTTGCCGGCGAGTTTCTTCGCGGTCTCAACGACCTTCGGCATGCGGGTCATACCACCCACGAGCACGAGTTCGTCGATCTTGCTGGCGTCGAGTTTGGCGGCGGCAAGGCAATCCTTCACGGGCTTGATGGTGCGCTCAAACAGGTTGTCCGTGAGCTGCTCCATCTTGGCGCGGGTGAGGGTCTTCATGATGTGCTTCGGCCCGGAGGCGTCGGCGGTGATGAAGGGGAGATTCAGGTCGTAGCTCTGGCTGGAGCTGAGGGCGATCTTAGCCTTTTCGGCTTCTTCCTTGATGCGCTGAAGCGCGTCGGGCTGACCGCTGAGGTCGATGCCGCTGTCGGTTTTGAATTCGTTGACGATCCAAGTGATGAGGGTGTTGTCCCAGTCGTCACCACCGAGGTGGGTGTCGCCGTCCGTGGCGAGCACTTCGAAGACGCCGTCGCCGATTTCCAGCACGGAGATGTCGAAGGTACCACCGCCAAGGTCATACACGGCGACCTTTTCGTCCGACTTGCTGTCGAGGCCGTAGGCCAGGGCGGCTGCGGTCGGTTCATTGATGATGCGGCGCACGTTGAGGCCGGCGATTTCGCCAGCGGCCTTGGTGGCGTTGCGCTGGCTGTCGTTGAAGTAAGCAGGAACGGTGATGACGGCTTCCGTGATCGTTTCGCCGAGCTTGGCTTCCGCATCGGCCTTCAGCTTGGCCAGGATCATCGCGCTGACTTCCTGGGGGCTGTAAACTTTCGTTTCGCCGCCGACTTCGACCTGCACGTGAGCATCGCCATTGGCAGCGGCCACGATCTTGTAAGGCATGCGCTTGTCGGCTTCGGTGAGTTCCACGAACTTGCGGCCCATGAGGCGCTTCACGGAGAAGACGGTGTTGCGGGGATTCGTCACGGCCTGGCGCTTGGCAGCCTGACCGACGACGCGTTCGCCGCTCTTCGTAAAGGCGACGATGGAAGGCGTCGTGCGTGCGCCTTCGCTGTTTTCGAGCACCGTTGCTTTGCCGCCTTCAAGGACGGCCATGCAGGAGTTGGTGGTGCCGAGGTCAATGCCGAGGATTTTGCTCATGAGATTTTGGGGTTGGGGGGAAAGTGATACTGAAGGTTTTGGTGCTTCTTACTTGGCTAGATGCGTGCCAAGTGGCGCTTTAGAGGCACAACGCACTGATTACGAGTGACTTAGAGAACAGGTGGGTCGAGTGACAATGAGTCAAGAATTGTGCCAAACTGTGCCAAAGTGCCAAAGCATGGCACAATTGGGCTGGCATTTGGCACAATTGAGCGGAACGCAAGTGCCCCGCGTGTTGTTTTCAGCGTCCTCGCGGAAAACGGACCCAAAATGCCCGATGCTCGAAGCAGTCTTCGCAGAGGAGCCAGATTCTTGAACAGTGCCTTGGTGGGAATGCGAGGCACACTTGTTTTTTGTGATTGTCGCACAGGGCCTAAAAGCTTATAATTTACCTATGCCAAAAGCTGCCAGCGCCTCAAAAAAGCCCAAGAGCGAGGACCAGTTGCTTGCCCAAGGCATCTCGCAGTTGCTTCAAGCTGTCAAAGAGCATGCGGCTGCAAAGGGCAAGCCTATGAAACCGGATCAGTTGCTGAAAAAGGGCTACAACGCTTAATCAAGCGTGTGCTCCTCCCCCTTTGTGAAAAGTTTCACAATCTGATTGCCGCCCCTGCGCAGGGGGCGTAATTCTCACAGTCCCAAATTTTCTCTGACTCCCATGGTCGCTCCCGCTGATACCTCCATTGCTGCTTACGACTCGAAAGTTGAAGGCAACATCATCTTCACCAAGATGGACGCCGCCATCAACTGGATGCGCAAGAACTCCATGTGGCCGATGCCGATGGGCCTTGCCTGCTGCGCCATCGAAATGATGGCCGCTGCCTGCAGTCGCTACGACTTGAGCCGCTTCGGTGCGGAAGTGATGCGTTTCTCCCCCCGCCAGGCCGATGTGATGATCGTGGCCGGCACGGTGACTTACAAGATGGCCCTCGCCGTGAAGCGCGTGTGGGACCAGATGCCGGAGCCGAAGTGGTGCATCGCCATGGGTGCATGCGCCTCCAGCGGCGGCATGTACCGCAGCTACGCGGTGCTCCAGGGCATTGATCAGCTCATTCCGGTGGACGTTTACATCTCCGGCTGCCCTCCACGCCCCGAAGCCTTGCTTGAAGGCATGATGCGTCTGCAGCGCAAGATCGAAACCGAGCACTCCTTCACCGAGCAGAAGAAGGAGCTTATTGCCGAGCTGATCGCCTAGCCTGCGGAGCAGGAATGACGAAACCAGAATGAGGAATGTCGAATGAGGTCCGAATGCCCCAAGACTCCCGAGCTTCGCAATAGTCATTCGCGCTTGGTCATTCATTCGTCATTCGCCATTCTGGTTTCGTCATTTTAAAGCTCCCTTTTTCCCCAACCTCTCTTCTCATCATGACCGCCCCTCAAATGGTTGAAGCCCTGAAGCAGAAATTCGGTGATGCCGTGCTGGAAACGAAGGAGTTTCGTGGCGAACACACGCTCGTCGTCAAGCTCAGCAACGCCAAGCCACTGCTCGCGTATTGCCGCGATGAACTGAATTTCGACTACCTCGTCGATATCTCCAGCCTTGATTACATGGGCAAGGAGCCGCGCTTTGAGATGGTGTATGAACTCTATGGCTACGGCCATCTGCAGCACCTGCGTGTGCGCGCCGCTGTGGCGGAGGACGTGGAAGTCCCCACCGTCAGCGACATCTGGCCCACCGCCAACTGGCATGAGCGCGAGGTGTATGACATGATGGGCATCAAGTTCAGCGGCCATCCCGACATGCGCCGTATCCTCATGTGGGAGGGCTATCCGTTCCACCCGCTGCGCAAAGACTTCCCGCTCGAAGGCAAGCCCAGCGACATGCCCGATGTCGGCTTCACCAAGACCGCACCGATGGCGGATGGTCCTTTCGTCACCAGTGCAGGCACCGGCGACACGGTGACGCGCGAGCCCCGCTCCCGCAGGCCCACAGAATAGCGTGGGATCACGCTAGCACACGCTGTGCGGGCTGCGTTGTATCGAAAGAGCCCCCCGGCGTCACTCGTTCCATTTCCTTCTCATGACACGCACTCATCTCACCACCGTACTCGGTCTGGCGCTGGCCACGACTGCCTTCACTGCTGAATCCACTGACTGGGGCACCTTCCGGGGGCCTGCTGGCAATGGCGTCGTCCCCGCCCTGGCCAATGCCAAATGGAGCCTCAAGCAGGTCTGGAAATCACCCACCAATCTCGGCTTCAGTTCCTTTGCTGAATCAGGCGGCAAGGTATACACGCTCGTCACCGGTGAAACCGACGGCAACAGCGGTGAAACACTCGTCTGCCTGGATGAAAAGACCGGCAAGCAACTGTGGAGCAAGCCGCTCAGCATCGTTCCCAAATACACCGGCGGCGGTGACTCCGGCACGCCTGACAACAAAGGCGGCGACGGCTCCCGCTCCACGCCCGTGGTCAACGGCGGCAAGGTGTACGTCATTGATTCCATGCTCGGCGTCTTCTGTTTCGACGCCGCCACTGGCAAACAAGTCTGGAGCCACGATGTGATGAAGGAAAATGCTGGCGTGCAGATCAAATGGGAAAACGCTGCTTCTCCCGTGATCGACGGAGACGTGCTTCTCCTCGCTGGCGGTGGCACAGGCCAGGGCCTGATCGGCCTGAACAAGAACACCGGCAAAGTCGTGTGGAAGGGTGAAGACGACAAGATGACCCACGCCACCCCTGTGCTGGCAAACATTCTCGGCGTGCACCAGGCCATCTTCTTCACGCAGACCGGCCTCGTCGCCGTTGATCCCCAAAAAGGCAGCGTGATCTGGCGTGCCCCTTTCCCTTACAAGGTGAGCACCGCCGCCTCCCCGGTGGTGTTTGAAGACATCGTTTACTGCTCCGCCGGCTACGGCGTGGGCGCTGGTGCATTCAAAATCAGCAAGAGCGGCGGCAAGCTCGAAGCGACCCAGATCTGGCGTCGTGAAAACCAGTGCTTCAACCACTGGAGCACCCCGGTCGTCAAAGACGGCTTCCTCTACGGCATGTTCAGCTTCAAGGAATATGGCGCCGGCCCTCTGGCCTGCGTGGACATCCGCACGGGCGAAGACAAATGGGCTGAAAAGGGCTTTGGCCCCGGCCAGGTCATCCTTGCAGGAGACAAGATCATCGCCACCAGCGACAAGGGCGAAATCGTCGTCGTCGAGGCCAAGTCGGACAAATACACGGAAGTGGCGCGTAAAGACGTGCTCGATGGCAAGGTCTGGAGCTACCCGATCCTCGCCAATGGCAAAATCTTCGCCCGCAGCACGACCGAAGGCGTGTGCTTGGATGTGAACTGATTCGACCCAGCCCAAGTCTAACCCTTCGAAGCCCGGAGTTCAAAGCTCCGGGCTTCTTTTTGGTCTCGTCTTACTTCCATGGCTGTGTCCCCTTGAGGGACGGGCTCGGTCGTAGGCTGGGCGTTTTTGGCGTCGAGGGGGCTCGGATGCTCCACCGCACGTTTCGCCAAACCGCCCGACTACGAGGACGTTCTTACGCCATGGTGTTTGCCGTGCGCTGGCAGACGGGCGGGCTATCGCCACAACCGTCCTACGGCTTCCAGCTCCGGCCTTCTTTTTGTTCGGGGTCCGTGCACCCTTGACGCATCGGGGGCTTTAACCGACTCTCAAAGCTCTCTCTGGCATGAAGTGGCTGAACCGTGTGATCCAGGCCTGGCAAAAGGCGCGTGAACTCCCCTATTTGGGACGGGGGTCATTTGCCGTGGCCATCACCCTGCTGATCATCTCCATGCTGATGGGCTGGCACCGCACGCACCCAGATGACGCCGTGGATGCCGCCTTCCAACAGGCGCAGGTGGCGCAAGTGGATGTGCCGCAGGGCATCCAGGTGCTCTCCAGAGTGCTGCCCTATCTCAATCTGTGGGTCAGGCTGGGTGTTCCGGTGCTGCTGATCGTGATTTGGCGGCGCTGGGGAGACCTGCGCCGCCTGATGCTGCCGGTCAGCATCGCCTCCATTTCGATTGCCGTGTGGTCCATCGCGAGTGACCTGGTGGATTACATCGCACATTCGCAAATGACGGAAATTGGCGAACCGCCTGCGCCACTGGCCTTTGCCTTCAAGCTCGTGTTCATGGCGCTAGTCTTTCTGTCGGCTCCCTTCGCCCTACAATACTACCTGCGCATCGGCATCCTGGAGCGCTACACCCTGCGGACCTTCCTGCATCCGCTGGTGTTCTGCTTTGTCTCCTTCTTCACCCTGTGGATCATCATGGATCTGCTGGACAATTTGAAGGACTTTCAGGAATCCAAATCCGGCGTGGTACGGGTGATCACCTTTTACCTGGGGATGATCCCCTTTGTCTACACGCAGATCCTGCCGGTGGCCCTGCTGCTTGCGGTGTTGTATTCCCTCACCCGCATGTCGAAGGCCAACGAGATCATCTCCATGCAGGGCACGGGTCAGAGCCTGTTCCGGGTGCTGCGCCCGATCTTTGTCTGCAGCGTGTATGCCTGCATGCTGAACATGGCGGCCAACTACTACTGGGCCCCCCGCGCGGAGAACCACCGCGAGGCCGTTGTCCGCGGCCTGAGTGTGCATGCGGCGGATTCCATCATGGCCTCCGGCATCATGTACCATACCCCACTGACCCGCCGCACCTGGTACGTGTCCACCTTTCCCTTTTCCCTGCGCAGCGGAAACGAGCGCATGCATGGCGTACAAATCCGTGAGGAAGATGCCCAAGGCCGCCCCTCACGCACCATCATCGCGCCCGACGCAGGCTGGTCGCCCCGCACCGGCTGGCGTTTTTATGACGGCAAGGAAGAGGGCAAAGAGATGATCTACAAAGACGGCAACCTCACATCCATTCGGCCCTTTCCCAAGGGTGCTGACGGCAGGCGCGTCCTCGAAGTAACGGGAATCGAGGAAACGCCCTGGAGCCTCGTGAGCTATGCGCTGCGTCCCGATTTCATGAGTGTTCCGGAGCTTGTCTCCTACCTGCGCGCCCACCCGAAGGCGGCGGATGACAAGCTCGCGCCGTTTCGCACGCATTTCTGGCAGCGCTTTGCCCTGCCCTGGCAGGCCATGGCGCTGGTGCTCGTCGCCGCGCCACTCGGCGTGACCTACTCACGCCGTGGCTCGGTCGGTGGCATTGCCGGAAGTGTCTTCATTTTCTTCATCTACATGTTCATGAACAATCTCTGCCTCAATCTCGGCAAAGGCGGGCATTTGCCGACCTGGCTCACCGTGTGGCTGCCGCACTTGCTGTTTGGCACCCTCGGATTCGCCCTGTTCCATTACCGCTCGCAGAACCGTGACATGCCAAGTTTCAAATTCCGCCTTTCCAAGCTCAAGCCTCAGATCGCACGTCCGCGCAATCGCAGTGCTCCCCTGCCCGGCGCCTCAGGCATTTGAAACTTTGAACCTGATACTTTAAACATCGTTGATGCAGCAAAACTGGTCCATACGCAGCCGCGCGCACACATGCGCCCTCACTGGCCGCCCGTTCGAGGACGGCGAGAGCTTTCACACCACCATCCATTTCGATCCGGACGAAAATGGCTACGTGCGGCGTGACGTCTGTGCCGAGGCGTGGGCGCAGGAAGTGGAGCAGCGCAAGCCCGTCGCTGCCTGGAAGACCATCTATTCCAGAGTCCTCGCAGAGGCGAAGCCCGAGATCACCCCCAAGGAAGGCGCACAGGCCCTGCTGCAGCGCTTCATCGAAGAAGGAGATCCGCGCACCGAAAACGCACGCTACATCCTCGCGCTCATGCTTGAGCGGAAACGCCAGCTCCACCAAACCGCTGAGAAGGAAATCGATGGCGCCAAGATGCTCTTCTACGAAAACAGGAAGACCGGTGAAATCTTCATCGTGCGCGATCCCGAACTGAAGCTCAGCGAAATGGCAGACATGCAGGACGAAGTCGCCACCCTTCTGGCCTTCGGGGGCCCTGCCGCCGATGCCGCCAAAGCCGTGGGCGTGACGCTCACCGTGGATGGCGTCGTTCCCGAACCGGATGCCGAGGCACCCAAGGATTCGGGTGGCACTGCTGCTGCCGCAGAAGCAGCCGACACCGCACCCACGGCGGAAACAGAGTCTATAGTCGAACAACCCGCCGCAGAGGAAGAATCTGAGGCCGAAGCTGCCGCAGAATCAGCATCCGAGATTCAGCCCGAGCAGGAAGAGCCTGCGGCAGATTCTGAGCCTAGTGCCGAGCCCGCGAGCGAAGCCGAGGTGGAATGAGCAGGTGCTACAGTCCCAGTTCTTCACGCACCTCGACGTCGTTGATCAGTTTGTCGTAGGCGGCCTTGGCACCACCTGCCGCTTTGTTGGCCTTGCTGACCAGATCCGCGTAGCGTGCTCCTGAGCGCACTGGATTGAGCAGCGCGCCACGGATGACTTCGCCGTAGGCCACGAGATTGTCCACATAGGCCCAGACGCGCGGGTCCAGGCGTGGGCGCAGATTGCGCAGTCGGTTCAGGCTGTTGCCCAGCTCATCGCCTTTGAGGCTGGATATGTTGGTGTCCACATCATGATCAATGGAGGACACGATGGAGTCGGCGCTGCCTTGCGCCGCTTCGATCGAGCCCCCGATGGAAAGCGTGCGCGGCCCACGACCCTGCAGATACTGCAGCAAGTATTTGGCGGAGTAGCAGTTTGGAGCGGCGGTCAGGAGTGCCTGCAGGCGCTGCGCGGCATGCGGTGTCCGCAGCAGCGGCACGATCTGGCGCGGATCCTTCATCATCACCGTGCGCATGTTGTCAAAGTCGGTGAGGGCATTCTGCAGCGCCTGTGGCCGTTCGGTGCCAGCCAGCAGCAGCGCATCTTCGAAAGTCTTGATGCCAAAGACGGTGATACCCACCAGCGGTGCTGGACCCTCCAGTATCAAAAGATCCATCACCGACTTTTCGTTCTTCACCGGCACGCCCATGAGTTTGCAGGAGCCTTTCGTCGCGCCGCGAATCTTCGCCTGCACTCCGCCGATGGGCTGCACGCTGCCGTCCGCATTCATATCTCCGGTCACCGCAAAAGCAGAGTCCCATTTCTTGCCAGTGATCGCGGCTTCCAGCAGCAAAGCGCAGGCCACCGCAGCCGAGGGGCCGTCTTTGCCGATGTACTTGTCTTCAAAGCCGATCTCCAGCGAGTTGCCCACCGGCCAGCCGCCGTGGCGCAGCTGCGAGAATTTGCTGACTTCATTGAGCGCCTTGCTCATGCTCTCTCCCACATCTTGATTGAACTTGAGCGTGGAAGGCGACTCCCCCAGCGAAGGCAGGGCGGTGAGGCTCATGCGGGTGACCTGCCCGGCCTCGCCACCGGAGGAGAGCTGGGAGATCAGCAGGCCGTTCACCTGATTGATGCGTGATTTGAAAGTCACCCCAGCAGGCGCGGGAGTGCCGGTGATCACCCCGTCATTTTTGCCAGTCGGCACCGCACCGCTTCCCACTGGCGGAGTCGCGGGCTGAGGATTGTTGTTTACGAGATCGATAGCACTCATGATGTCCAGCAGCTTCAAGTCGTCTTGTAAGGTACGGGGAGCAGCGGCATCTGCGGCTGGTAATGCCGCGATCTTCAGCTGGGTGCCATTCCATTCGTGGGCCTGGCTGGAGCCGGCCTGGAAGTTCTGGGTGTTCTGTTCAAATCTCACCTTGCCGTTGGAGGTCTGGGCTGGCAGCGCCGGACTGCCCTTCTGCCATGCCAATTTCAGCACCACGGACCGCTGCAACTGGCCCCCGGCCATTGACGAAAGCACATCCATGCATTCACACTCGGTGAAGCGGCACTCGCTGGTAGTCAGCAGGGCATCGGTGCCGGTAAACATGGAGTTTTTGAAAACGCACTCTTTGTAGCGCTCGGTCAGCTGCCTGCCGTCGAGCGGGTTGGACTCCAGCACGCAGCCCAAAAAGGTGCAGCGACTGGCCGTAATTCCGCATAAAAAGGGCGAGTTTAGCGTGCTGCGTGCCACCACACAGTCTGTCATGTTCAGTTTGGGCGGGCCGATCTCTGAATAAAGCTCCTCGAGCGTGAAAACAGCACCGTTGCTGCGGCGGTGAGTTCCATTCTCATTGGTCACATAGCAGTCCTCAAGCATGCAGCCTTGCAAATCGTAGCTGCCGCGCACAGACGTTCTTAATGCCACCCTGCGTAAGATGCAGTTGGTCAGATTGAGGATCCCACCGCTGGAGGTGTTCAGCGTCACGTCCTCCAGAACGGTTCCCGCCGGGAAGGTCAGTTCCATTTTTTGCGAACGTGGCAACGCTAAGGAAGGATCAATCGTCACCAGGCTGCTTTTGCCGGTGTAATGGCCTGCCGGTAGTGAGCATGACTCCTGCAGGCAGAGCTTTCTCTTGGAAGACTGCATATACCAGTCGGGTTCGACTGCACCAGCGCTGCTTAGGGCAAGCAGCAGGCAAGACACTGAATAATACCCGATCCAATTATTCCTCATGAGGTGGAAGGTACGAAAAGAGCTCAAAAAATGCAAACTATCACGGCTCTGTTTGTTTAAAAAAACTCTACGGTCATCAGTCGTCGCTTGTTTTCCATGGTCCTCACTTCTAAATCGCGCCATGTCCCTCCAGCAAGACCGCGAAGAACTTCTGCAAATTCTCAAAGCCAAATCCATCAAGACCGGCAAATTCACCCTCGCCTCCGGCAAGGAGAGCGATCTCTACGTGGACTGCCGTGTGACCACCCTCGACTCGCGTGGCGCGGTGCTCGTGGGCCGTGTGCTGCATGCGCTGCTGCGTGAAGAAGAAGCCAAGCGCGGCCTCAGCATCGGCTCCCTCGGCGGCCTCACCATGGGTGCGGACCCCATCACGCTCGCCGTTGCCATGAGCTCCAGCATCGCCGGCGATACTCCGCCCGTGCAGGCCTTTGTGGTTCGCAAGGAAGCCAAAGGCCATGGCCGTGGCAAACGCATTGAGGGGAATTTCATCACCAACCAGCCCGTCGTCGTCGTCGATGACGTCATCACCACCGGCGGCTCCACTCTCAAGGCCATCGAAGCCATCGAAGAAGAAGGCGGTAAAGTCGCCTTCGCTTTGATCCTTGTCGATCGCTCCGAAGGAGGTCGCGAAGCCATCGAGGCCAAGGGTTATCCGGTGGCGGCTGCCTTCACGCGGGCGGATTTGGTGTGATGAGTTTCAAAAACAAAAGCTTCAAAACTTGTCATGAGCTGCCGGGGAGTTCATTTTGCCATTACCACGGATGATCTCATCCAATTGCGATGCGGCGGCTCGGACGATGGTGTCCTCGCAGTGGTTCAGGCTATCGAAGAACGCTGGGAAAAAGACGCTGGTTTTGTATGCGAGACTGACAAGGCGTGGGATGCTATTCATCGCTGTCTCACAGATGGCACTCTGAAGTTTAGGGGTGGCAGTGAGCCCTTGCGGCTTTGCATTCTGGGGGGAGAAAAGATCTACCACGGTGATGATTATATCATTTCACTTGTGAGGCATGATCAGCTCAGGCTGCTTGCTGACGCTTTGGCCTCGGTTACACCTCAGTTTATTGGGGAGCACTATTGGACAATGCCAGATGAGTATGGACAGAAAAGCAACGAGGATTGCCAATACACTTGGGATTGGTTTTCAGATTTGCCTGCTTTTTTTGATCGTGCTGAGAAAGCAGGGCGGCATGTCATCTTCACCGCGGATCAATAAGGCACCGCGTATGCGCCAGGGAATCACTCGCGTTCTTCTCTTCGCCGCGCTGCTTCTCTTGGCGACTTCCTGTGTGCACAAGAAGGTGGTTCTCTTGGAGCATGACGCCAGCTCCGGGCAGGATACCATCACCTATCGCGGGAAGCTGATGACGCCTGAGGAGTTGTTTGAGCTCGGGGAAAACGCCGACGACAATCAGATCGACCTCATCATGAAACAAGACGGCACAACGCAGAAGGTGGATTTGAAGAAATGGCACACGGGCATGAGGATGCTCCCGGAGATGATGCAGTCGATGCCAGGAGACATGATGGAATGACGGCTTTTCAGCCTTGCGCGCTCAGCGCCTTTTCGCCTAGCATCGCTGCGTACCAACACCCCAACCTCACTGAATTCATGGCAGCCTACATCATCGGACGCGTGCAGGTCACCGACTGGCCGCGCTACGCAGAGTACATGAAGCAGACGCCCGGCATCATCGCGCAATACGGCGGCCGCTTCATTGCGCGGGGCGGTGAGTCCATGACGCTCGAAGGACCGGAAGAGACCGATCGCGTGGTCATTCTCGAATTCCCCACCTTCGCTGCCGCCAAGCAGTTCTTCCATTCAGAGGAGTATCAAAGCGCCAGGACACTGCGCGAAGGCGCTGCGGTGGCGCAGTTCTTTGCGATTGATGGCGTGCCGGTGGGTTAGCTTAGACATGGCTGCCAGCGCCAGCCAAGCGGCTGCTCATGCATGCAGGCGAGCATCCATTGGGCTTGATTCCACCGCTGAATCTCCCTAGGCTTTTTCCAATGACCTGGCTACTCTTATCCATCGCGGCGGTTGCTCCCTTCTTTTTTGCCATTTATGGCCGTCGTTTTCTGGGGAGCCAGACCCATCCGGCGGCTCTTTTCATCCTCGCCTGGATGGCGACCGCCTTTGTGCTGGATGGAGCCAGCCTGCCTCAGGTCCCGGTGGGTGTGTCCTCGCTTGTCTGGGTGTTGCTTGGTTTTGGAGTGGTGGCGCTGGTACGGAAATTGAGAGCAGGGCCAGACAAGGGGACGAAGGCTGAATAAGTCCCCGGGGAGAAGCTGCCGCTGCGGATGAGCCGTAGCTGCCTGCTCTACCAGCAAACAGACAGGCCCCGCGCTGCTCCATCCGTCAACGCCTCTGGCGTAATCGAATCAAACTCCGCCATGCACTACGTCGAGTTCAAAGCCGCCGTCCAACAGCACCTGAAACGCAAACGCCGGGGAGCGACGTGGGTGGAGCTGCGGGAGACGCTCGCCCTGATCATGCGAAGCTGTCTTGCCGCCATTCTTCTGCTGGCCAGCAGCGTCTGCGTTCTTGCTGTCACAGACCTGACACCGCATGTCTCACCCGACGGAAGGTATGCCATCCACAATATCGGCGACACAGCGCAGGCAGAGCACCACTTTGAGATCCGCACCCGGGCGGGAGAGGTGCTGCTGAGGACTGATGACCAGGCATCGAAGCAGTGGCTCCCCACGCATGCCAATGACATCCTGTGGAGTGCCGACAGTCAGTTCGTCTTGCTCCGCTACGCCAGAGGCAAGTTAGATTGCACGGCTCTTTATTCTTTCGCCGACCGGAAGCTCATCGACCTCCTTCATGTGGACGACGGATGGACGGTTCCCATCCGCTGGGTGAGCAAACGAACCTTCATCGTTGAGGATTCAGGCCCCCATGGTGGCAAAGCCCGGGGTGGCGGCTATCACTACCGCAAGACCTATCGAATCCGCTCGCAGCCCTTGCGTCTCGAATGCATTTATACCAGCCCCACGATCACCACCCAGGATGATCCTGAGGCGTATTATTAAGGAGTGCGAAGTTAAAGGGACATAATTTGAGTGAAATCACTGCCCATATAGCGGCCACCCATGTCCCTTTTACTTTGCACATATTAATAACATGCCCTGTCAGGCAATCGCAGGAGCATGACATACCATGATTCAACGCTCGCTGCTATGAAGGGCGTTTTTATTCAGCATGCATTTGGCCAAATGACTTGATCTCGTCACGACGAAAAGCAAGCTTCTCGCGAGCACGCTCAATGGCTTCATCAGCGGAGAAAAGCTCCACCCTGCCCTCTTCGATGTCCTTCACGCGGACGTCGATTTCCGCATGCCACTCGGCTTTGACCGATGTCTCGGCTTCGTTCTCGTTCATTGCACTCACTTCACCTTCACCCGCGCATAATAGATCGCGGCTTTCCCTTCGTGGCTTGAGTAATACGTCACGTGCAGGAGGTCGTCGTGCCAGTAGAGGCCGGGGTAGCTGCAATCTCCGCCGCTGGGGAGTTCCAGGATGGGGGTGAGGCTGGTCGGCGTCATGGCAAAGAGGACCATGTGGGCGCCGGGGGTGGCACCGAAACCGCGGGAGCCGGCGATGAGTTTGCCATCGGGCAGTTCGATGAAGTTCGGGCCGCCAAGGGGCAGGCCGGTGGCGGCGTAGGTCCAGTCGCGATAGGGGGCCTGTGCTTTGCCGATCACGCCTTTACGGTCGCCGCCCTGACGGGCGATGAGGGCGAGGGCGGTGCCGTCTTTGAGGAAGCGCAGGGTGGTTTCTCCGGGCTGTCCGGGGACTTTCATGAGGGAGGAGAGCTGCCACACGGAGCCGTCCGTGCTGGCGTAGGTTTTCAGCGACCACTCCTTCTCAGGCGCAGGGCCGCCGGAGTTCGGGTGGATGTTGTAGCTGGTGCCGTAGAAGCGTTTGTCCGCCGGATTAATGGTGGCGCGCCAGAGCCAGTCGCCTTTGGACAGGAGCTTCTGCAGCGGGGTCCAGACCTTGCCGTCCATGGAGGTGGCGTAGCGTGTCTGGCGGCCCAGCGTGGCGGAGTCGCCGCCGCAGAGCAGGTAGAGGCGCTTTTCATCGGGGGTGACGATGAGCTTGGGATCGCGCAAATCCACGCCGGGCTCACTGACCGTGACGTGGTCCACCCAGGTCTTGCCACTGGCGGAGACCATCATGTGCACGACGCCCTCGCCCTTGGTGGCGGAGTCCGCCTCACGGAAGCAGCAGTAAAAGAGGTTCTGAAACCGTGTGATGTCGGTGGCACCGTTATGCGGGGCCTTGTCCCAGATTTTATCCACGGAGACCAGCTCCGCCGTGGGTGCCTGCGCGTGCAGCAGGCTGGCACTGGCAAGGGCCAGGAGGGAGGCGGCAGGAAGGAGAATCAGGCGTGAGATCATGGTGTCTTAAACGTGAGCGGTCAGGCTCGTCTATTATTTGGTCATCTCAGATTGGATGATTTGCATGATCTGCGGCTGCAGCACCTTCATCTTTTCCTGGGTCACCGTCATCAGGTCGGCAGCCACCGTGATCTGCTTGCTGACAAGCACCTGGCCGGCGGGCGATTCCATCATGGCAGTCACATCCTTCGCCTGCTGTTCGGTGAAGTTTTTGCCATAGCTGGCGACGATCTCAGGCTTGATCTTTTCCCAGCCCATCTGCTCCAGCATGACGGCTTTGACCTTGGCAATGCCCTTGGCGAATTTGTCCTGCTGCTCCTGCGGCAGGGATTTGATCTGCTCCGAGGTGCTGCCCATGCCGGCGTCAAATCCGTGGAGTAGATTGCTCTCAAACTGCTTCTGCACCTGCATGACGACGAGCATTTTTTCGATGGCTGCCAGATGTGAGGCGGGCAATTCAGCCGCGCGCGCATTGCTGAGGCAGAGGGCGAATGTGGCGAGGATCAGGATGTTTTTCATAAGCAGTAGGTGTGTCTAACCGATCCCTTGCAAAACAGGAAGGGCAAAAACACAGCTCGTTTGTAATTCATCGTTTCTTGGGCGGCGTGTCAAAGAAAGATCTCCGGCGCTTCACTCCAGGGTGAGATCAAAGCGCCAGTCCACTTCCGGAAACCAGCGTTTTTGGTCGGCCTTCTGGGCCAGAGGCACGGAGGGATTGCGGTTCACCAGGGCCTTGTAGAAACGATCGGCAGATTGGCTGTCGCGATTTTTAAGCCAGGTACCCGCCGTGGCGAGTACGCGGGCTTTTTCTTCCTGGTCATTCGGCATGAGACCCGCCGCACGCCAGGCGAGATCAGCCGCGACGTAGCGATAGTGAAAGCGTCGTTCGGTGGGCGGGCTGTAGTGGCGCAGGCTCCAGAGCTCGTCAGCCGTGGCGGGGAGCACGGGTTTGAATTTCAGCGTCTCCTCGGGTGTCTGCGGTGCATCCTCCCAACTGGAGCGCCACAATGGCGACTTCCGCCGCTCGTGGAAAGAGTACAGAGAGAACGCACCTCCGCACAGCGTGAAGTCCGGAGCATCTTCATAGCCAAACAACTCCATGCCGAGGCTGAGTTCGATCTGTGCCGCCGTCCACAGCGCGCGTCCGCGCTCTGCGGCAGGCAGGCCTGCGTCTTTGGAGCGGCGCCGTTCGGCATCGAAACGCAGGAGCGCGCGTTCGAGATCCGCCGGCAGCAGCTTGCAGGCTTCTTTGATCAAGCCCTCGCGGGCCAGCCGGCGTGCGACGAGATAGGTGAAGCGGTCCATCCTATCAGTGTCTAGCCAGCCACCGTACTTCGCTTCCAGAAAGCCAATGCTCAGCGGCCCAGTACGAAGCTCAGCATCAGGCACGATCATTTTTTTCAGCGGCCGAATCTTGCCACTGTGTGAGAGAGCGAGCAGCTCTTCCACGGACAGAAGTCGCTCGGCGATGTACGCTGCATCACTCCAGTAATCCGTGCGCAGAAAGGTTTGCAAGGCACCGGCAAAGTCATTGTGGGCGACCTGCGCGACAGCGCAATCCGCGAGAAGCTTGTGCGTGCGAACGGCTGCGTAATTGGCGCTTGTGAGGGGGAACCATTCGTTCTGCTGGTCTCGTTCCCAAGTGCTGCGCGCATCGGTTTCAGGCGTGGGCAGCTTGGTCGCCATGCGCTTGAGGGCCTGCTGGGCCTCATGGCGGTTCCCCCGCATGGCGGCCAGCTTCCCGCGCAGGGCCAGGGCGTTTACATCCTCTGCGGGCGCCAGTGCCAGCCAGCGGCGGGCTTCTTCAAAGCGGGCGGCATTGTAAGTGATCCAGGCCAGCAGGACGGCCTCCTGCTGGTCTGTGACCCCTGCTTTCTCAAAAGACGCCAGCCACTGCTGCAGATTGTCGTCGGTCAAAGGCTTCTGCGGCTGGCCGGTCTGCCAGCCGCCTAGAGACTCCATGCTTTCAACGAGTTGCAGCATTTGCACCCGCCGGAGAAACGGGTCCGCCATGACTTCGCGCGCAAAGTCCTCGCTCCAATCGATGAGCAGTCGCCGGTCATGCCGCAGGCGGTCCTCCGCATGGCTGAGGCCCAGCAGAGCGCGCAGCATGGCAGCACGTTTCCACTCGGCGGCTTTCACCTCGGAGGCTTCCGCATAGTCGCTGCCTTCTCTGCCGAGAATATAAGCGGCCTCGATGCCCAGATGTAGGCAGTCTTTGAATCCCGCGCGCGCCAGCTTGCGCGTCTCGGCCAGCCAGCGGCCCTGCTCATCATGTGCTGTGGTGCGGAAGAGCATCCATGCCGCCCAGGTGCTGCGGTGGGCACGCTTCTCTGCGGGCAGTGCGAGCAGTTGCAGCCAGAATCCCCGCGCTGTTTTGAACGGGTCATCCAAGGTCAGGTCATTTGCATCAAGACGTGCCGCCGCGCCTTGCAAATAGAGCCGCATGTCCTCCGGCAGGGGCGCGATTATTTGGGCAAGACCCCGTTTCGCCTTGGACCAGGCTGGAGTGTTCAAGTCGTCTTTAGGACGCATGCTGTGCTCCGAATCGTCGCCTTCATGGAGCATCGCCCGCCGCAGCTCCCGGTAGCTGTCGAACCAGGCCTCGTCCACGGGCTGACCTGCCATGATCTGCTTCAGTTCCTCCATTTCGAGGTCGAGGGTGAAGGCCGGCGTGCCGGGCGGCTGCGTCACATGGATGTCGGGCGGCAGTGCCGTCTGCTTCATTTCACTTTGGAAATGAAACAAGGGAGGCCGCAGGATGCCTCGCGGCTGATCCAGGGCGTTTTCAGGAAAAAAAGGGCCGCAGGCAAGGACGGCGACGGTGCCGAGCAGGGTCGAAGCGCAAAGCCAGCCAGGGCCCGAAGTGGGGCGCAGAGTCATGGCGGCAATTTATTCCGTTAATGAAAAACGCTAAGGACATTTTCAACGAATTGGAAGGGCCGCTATTTTCACCTCCGGCCCCTCCGGCAGGCGCAGCCACCCGGCCACGATCTGCTGCTCCGGCTGCACACGTCCAAAACGCGGCGGTTGCTCCAGCTTCAGTGTTAGGCTCCCCGGCGCTTGCTTCGTGACCTTGTAGCCGCGCAGGCCGTCGCAGCCCTCGGCCTCTCCACCTTGCCATGAGACCAGCACCTCACGCGGCAGATCATCCGGCGCCTCGCCTTTTTGTTGCAGGACGATTTCACAGTGGCCTTCTTTGTTAGGAAGGATCACCGCCACCCAGCCGCGCTTGAGCGTTTCGCCAACCGTCACTTTGGTCAGCAGTCCTGCGGACCAGTTCAAGCGGTCACCGCTGACAGGCAGACGATACCAGATGATGGCCTGCATGAGCGGGGAAGCATGGGCGCGCCAGTCTGCCACGAGCGCAGACAGAGCGTACGCATCTGAATCGAGCACCGCATAGTTCCGTGCGCTGAGCGCAAGACCGGCGGGCATGTCTTCGCCGTGTACTTCGCGTACGCGGCCATCGTCCGCAAACTCCACCACGCAGGAGTAAGTCGGCAGCGCCACGCGAAACGGCACGCCAATCTGCTCTGCACGTTCCACCGCCGCGCGCGTTTCATTCAGATCCATGAGCCCGGTGAGGCCACCGTTTTTCGGCAGGTGCAGGGAGTGAACCTGAAGGACGTACCCGGGAGACAGGCTTAGCAGATTTTTCGCCGAATCATGCCGCAGCCATGCGGGCAGTGCGGTGATGCAGAGGGGAACGTCCGAGTGCAAAGCGCCCAGCAGCCGCGCATACTCGGCCAGTCGTGATTCCGCGCAGTCATAGTCGAGCTGCAGTTCAGCCACTTGCACGCCACGGGCTTTGAAGCGGGAGACGGTGTCGGTGCACAGACGGCGCATCTCCTGGATCAGCACTTCGTTCCAGCCGTTTTTCCCCACGGAAGCATGCACGCGCAGCACCGCGCTGATCGGCCTGCCTGAATCTCCCAGTGCACGCCAGTCAGGGGTGATGACCGTGATCTCGGGCTTGTCATTCTTGTAGCTGAACTCGGCGGCGAGCACATGCAGGGCATCGAACCTGGAAGCATGCACCGCCGCTGACACCTCCGGCGTCCAAGCCCGCTGCCACACATAGGCCTGCGCTGGCAGGGGCACCTGCCTCACCTCACGGCCGCAACTTGCGAGCAGCAAAGTGAGGAACAGGAGGCGGCGCATGCGTCATTTTATACTCAGCCGCCTGTAAACTCTCACCGTTTCTTTGGCCGAGTGGCAAAGAAAAGCGCGATGCCGAGGCAGGCGACGAGGAAGATGCCGAAGGTCACGACGGTGAGCACGAGGTCGCGGGTGTCTTTGTTGGGGATGAAGCCGAGTTTGTGGAAGTTCGTGAAGATGGTGGCTTCAAACTGGCGCTGCTTGTCGGTGTGACGTGTCACGCTGCCGGTGGTGGTGGAGACATAGACGCGGGTGTCCAGCGCATCCCCGGCATCGAAGCGGTACACGGGCAGGATGCGGAAGATGTTGATGTACTCGGTGTTGAAGGCGGTGAGGAAGTCCGTCTTTTTCACTGCGGCCCCCGCGAGGAATTTGGTCGCGATCTCGGCGGCGTAGGCTTCATCCATGCCGGCGTCCACCTTGCCATCGACGGCGCTGACGTACTGCGGTGCGCGGGAGGTCTTGGTGTAAATCTGGTACCAGGGCTGGCCGCCGATGCCGCGCAGGTTTACCGCCTGCACCTCGGGTTTTTCTTCGGCCAGTTTGGCCACCGCCTCAGCCACGCTGACTTTGATCGCAGTCACATCCATGCCGCCGCCGGAGGGCTTCGCTTGCGGAGGTGGTGCCTGGGTGCGTGTCATGACGTTGTGCAGGACGCCGCTGCCGGAGGCGATGAGCACGGAGACACTGAAGAGCAGGCCGAGCCAGCGGTGGAGTTTGCGGATGAGGCGGGAGTTCATGGGATGGGGTGAAGAGTGGATGGGTACAGGTTTGGAAATCGGGACGGGGAAAATGACGAAACCAGAATGAGGAATGCCGAATGAATGACGAAGTTCGAATGCCGAAATGCGCTGTGTATTCGCTTCGTCCTTCGAGCTTGGTCATTCAAACATTCATTCCTCATTCGGAATTCTGGTTTCATCATTGCTTGGCCCAGCCCTCACCACTTCCACTCGATGCCGCCGTAGAAGGCGCGGCCGTCGCCGGGAAGGAACACTGCGGGGGTGGAGACGGCATTGGTCACCACGTTGACGGTGGGGCTGTAGTTTTCGTCGGTGAGGTTGCGTGCCTCAAAGTAGAAGGACAGGCCTTTCTGGGTGCGGTAGCCGAACTTCAGGCCCAGCAGAGCGTAAGGGTCTGCAAAGGTGGTGCGTGCCAGATCGGCGGCATAGCGGAAGGGAGACCACTCCAGCGTGGGTCCGGCGTAGAAGCCGCTGGGATGCTCATAGAGAAGCTGCGCGCGGTAATAGACCGGTGAGTAGCCCGGCAGCAGGCGGCTGCCATAGGCGGCGTCTTTGTTGAAGCTGAAGTTGTTCCAGAGGAAGTTCTGGTTCAGCACCAGGCGGTCAGATGAAACCGCGAGCCCGCGCAGCAAGTCCGCATTCAGCGCGAACTCGACGCCCTGATGAATGGTGCTGCCGGCGTTCACTGTGGTCGTGGGGGTGAGGATGGGGGAGCCGAGGCCGAGTAGCTCGCGCTCCAACCAGGCGTAGTAGTAGCTGAAGTCCCAGGACACGCGGTCGCGCTGGCCGCGTGTGCCGATCTCCAGCGTGGTGGCGGTTTGTGGCTTCAGAGAAAGCAGGCCGGTGCCGGCGGGGGTGGCCTCACCGAGGGTGGGCGGCTCAAAGCTGCGGCTCGCATTGAAATAGATCTGCGTCTTGGGGTCCACCTCATAGAGCAGGCCCAGCTTCGGGCTGAAGCCCCAGGCTTCGAGGCGATCGCTGTTGTTCGCGAGATTGGGCAGGCCAGTAAACTGGCCCGGCGGATTCACGCCAGCAAAGGTTTGCAACTCGTCGAGCTGACGCGAGGCGTAGGCCACCTGCGCACCGGCGAACGCGGAGAGTTTTTCCGTGAGCTGTAGTTTGTCCTGGAAGTAGAAATTGAAGTTCGAGGACTGCAGGCGGTAGGCGGCCACCTGGGCACCGCGTGAGCCAGTGATGTTGAAGAAGCGGTTGTCATTCGTCCCGCCATACATGAAGCCCGTTCCCACGGTGAGGGTGTTCTCATACCCCATCAGCTTGCCCTTGTGCTCGTAGCGCAGGTCAAAGCCGAGGTCATTGCTGAGCTGATCAATGACCTGGAAGATCGGATGATTCAGATCCTTCCATGACCAGAAGGTGGACAGCGTCAGGGTGTTGTCTCCGTCGCCGTAGGTCAGCTTGTCCGCTAGGCGGAAGAGCCTGTAGTTGCGCTCCTGGTAGCCTGCGCCTCCAGCCACGGTGGGGATGAAGGAACCCCGCGCGGCCTGCTGTGGATTGGCCTGCATCTGCGCCTTGGTGAGGTTTCCTGGCAGCTGCGAGTTGCTGTCCACATAGGTGATGTAGAGGCGGTTTTCCAAGTTCGGGCTGATCTTGGTGCCCACGTTCGCAAACACACGGAAGCTCTCCTGCTTGCTCCAGTCGCGGAAGCCGTCCGTGTGGGAGGCGGTGATGCTCACATACACATCTGTCTTGCCGCTGACAAAGCCGGAGGAAATCTGCGCGCGCTGCGTGTTGAAGCTGCCGATCTCCACGCGTGCCTGGGTGGCTGGCGCGGTGTAGCCCGTGTTGGAGATGAAGTTGATCGCACCCCCGAGTGTGGCGGCGCCGTACTGCAGCGCGTTCGCACCACGGAAGACTTCGATGTAATTCGCCGTCAGCGGCTCGATGGCCTGCATGTCAAAGCCGCCATCCGCCAAGTTCAGCGGCATGCCGTCCTGCATCAGCCAGATGCCGCGACCATGGAAGGTGCGCTGCAGGCCGGAGCCACGGATGGAAAGGCGCGACTCCTCTGCGCCGAAGCGCGATTGAATCAGCACGCCGGGCGCGAAGTCCAGCGCGTCCTTCAGCGTGGAGGCCCGGCCACTCTTGTAAAAGTCCGCGTCCACCACACTAGCGCCGCCGGGCGTGGATGCAGCGATCTGTTCCTTGCGGAGTTCCAGGCTTGGAACGGTGAGTGAAGGCGAGCCTTTGTTCGCCGTGATGACGACTTCGTTGAGTTCAGTCGTCGTGGTTTTCTTGGGGGTGGCGGTCTGTGCGAGCGCCGCGCTGGTCAGAGAGAATAAAAAGAGAAAAGAGAATGGTTTCATGATGTGAGAAGATGCAAATGGCAGCCGCAAAGAAGGCGGCATGCACATGGGGGTGGGCCGGACTTCCAAGTCCGGCGTGTGGCGGAGAAAAGCGGTTTTGGAAAACCGCTCTACAAGTTTAAGCCAGCCCGCGTCGTGGCGGTGGTGGCTCCGGCGTCTCGTTGCGTTTTACCATCATCTCGCGAAAAATCGCGAATGAAATCGTTTCTCCTGCGGGGGCGACTAGGGTCGTGAGCTCCACCAGCACGGCATTGATCTTTTGCATGGAGTGCGCCGTTTGCTGCGGCAGCTCAGGGCTGGAGTCGCGGCCTTCCTTCACCTTGTGGCAGAGTGCGCAGCCATGCTGACCGTCGAAGGTTTTTTGCACTGCCTCGATCACCGCGCCTTCACTGGCAAAGGAGACCAACATACCCGCCCACGCGACGCCCTGCAGCAAGGCCCAGTGCAGACCCAGCGACAGACAGATCGCCGCCACGACCACCAGCCGCGCGATTCGCGGCAGCAGTGAGATTTCGGGGCGTGATGACATGGTGCAAGTATGAGTGCACCGCGCACCCTGTCAACAGGGCTGCTGATGGCCAAGGCCAGTGTGTTTGCGGCATGCTCATGGATGGGCGGGCTTACGTCACTCATCGCTCCAAGAACGGCGCACTTCTTTTGGAGCCTGCGTCGCGATAGACCCACAACTTCGGACCCGCACAGCGTTTCCCTACCAGCGCTGCGGCACGCGCTGCTCTGTAGGGTAGGGATGCGCTGTGCGCGTCCCTTGAATCCTTCGTCCCAGCGCGGGCTGCTGACTCAGCGCTGTCCACCTTTTCAAACGCATCCGACTTCTGCTGTCGAAGGCCCCAAGGACGGCGGACCTTTTTGAGCGCCTGCGTCGTTGCAGACCCGAAATCACGGACCCGCACAGCGGTTCCCTACCAGCGCTGCGGTAAGCACTACTCTGGGTGGTAGGGATGCACTGTGCGCGTCCCTCGAATCCTTCGTCCCAGCGTGGGCTGCTGCCTTGTAGCGTGCCCCCTTTCTCAAACCGAACTGCGTCACTTCAAATTCTCAAACCACGCCAGCAAATCCAGTATCTGCTCTGCCTTGAGTGAGTTGAGCAATCCGGCGGGCATCGGCGAAACCTCGGACACGCTGCGTTCCTTGATCATCGCCTTGGCGATTTCGCTTTTGTCGGGGGCGAGCGGATTCGGCCGCAGCACCACGCGCTCATCGTCCTCGCTCTCCAGGCTGCCGGTGATCGTTTTGCCATCGCTCGTCTTCACCGTCACGTAGCGGAATTTTTCGTCGATGAACTTGGAGGGGTTCAAGATGTGATCCAGCAGATCGCGGCGGTTGAAGCGTGCGGACACCTGCACGAGGTCCGGGCCGAAAACGCCCGCTGGCAGCGTGGGGTCATTACTCACCTTATGGCAGAACACGCACTGCGCACGAATGAGCGCATCCTTCGCGCTATCGCGGCTGCGCGTCTTCGCATCCATCTTCGCCAGCAGCGGGGCCAGATCTTCCAGCGTCCAGTTCTTGAACGAATGCCCCGGCAGCGCGTGCGCAGAAAGCACCGCAGGCTTCGCCGGCGAGATCACTGCTGCGAGCTGCGTGGCCTCCTCGGGCTTCAGCGCCGCTGCCAGCTCGCTGCGCGTGTCGCTGATCGCTTTGAAGAAGGTCGAGGCCCCGTTCATCTTCTCCGCCTTGTTCAGCGCCTCAAACGCGATCTTCCGCTGCTCCAGCGTCCAGCCTTCTTTAAGGTAGCGCAGTATGAACGGGTAATAGAGCAGGTCCTCCGAAGTCGTGGCCGCTTTGAGAAGAGGCATTGTTTTCTCGATGACCGTGGGAGATTTGAGGTAGACGAGCAGGCGGCAGGCCTCGCGGTTTTGCAGTGCGGCGCTTTCGGGTTCGATGATTGCTCCTTCCCACCCTTGAACTGGATAATGCTCTTCTGTCTGTTCCAGCAGGCTCCATCCATCCTGAGCGTTGGGCCTGCCAAATCTCGCGCAGGCCACGGCAATGATTCGCAAAGTCATTAGCCGCTCTCGCGTGTGCGGCACATACCACGGATAGCGGGTGGTCAGTCTTTGCAGGATGGGAGAAAGGTCGCTCGCATCTCCGACTCGCGCCAGCGCCAGCAGCGCGGGTAATGCTTTGGAGCGGTTCTCTTCCGTCAGCGCCTTCTCACGCCACTGGGTCGGCGGAATGCGCTCCAGCGCCAGACGCGCCGCATGTCCCAAGGTCGGAGAATTCTCTCCATGCAAGAGGCTCCAAATGAAATCCAAGGATGGAGGTTTTCCGTCTGCAGACGTTTGAGAGTCGAGTTCCTGTGTGAGGCGCCAGTTCGTCGATCCGGCCATTTCCAGCCGGTCATAGCGTTCATCGGTGAGTTCGTTGCCTTGATAGGAAATGCGATAAAGGCCGCTCTGCGTAACACGACCACCGGTGATGAACCACATGGCTCCATCCGGACCGATGCATCCATCAGTGACGTTCAATGGCCGACCCGCAGCGAACGTTTCCTGCGATGCTTCATAACGGGTGCCTCCGTGCATGGTGACAGCAATGATCCGCCCATAACTCCAGTCGAGAAGGAACAACGCGTTCTGATACTTGGCTGGGAACCTGGCTCCATATCCAAAGTAAATCCCCGTGGGAGAAGACAGCCCAATGTCGATCACACTGGGCAGCGTGTCTGCATACCACGCCGGAAAGCGCCCCGTGCCTCTGCGCCAGCCGTAGTCACCACCGGGGACAATCTGCAGCACGCGCGTGGGCATGTACCACGGCGTTCCCACATCGCGTTCCATGTCAGCGTCGAAGGTAAACAAGTCGCCTTCGTGATTGAAAGCGATGTCGAGCGGGTTGCGCAAACCACCTGCGATGAGCGTGACTTTGCTGCCGTCCGTCTTCACGCGCAGGATGTGCCCGGCGGGGAGTTCCACGTTGCCGTCAAACATGCTGCTGTCCCACGGATTGGGGATGAGCTGATCATTTGCGTAGTTCTTGAGCGGCGAAGCGGGATCGAGGTTCTTGGGAATAAGCACGTTGTTTCCGTGTGCCACGTAGATGTCGCCATCGGGGCCGAGCTTGATGTGATTGCGGCCATGGCCCACGCCGCCTTCGGTTTTGACGAGCGGCTGACGTTTCTCAAAGGTGCCGTCGCCATTCGTGTCGGTGAGGCGGAAGAGCGTTTTCGAGTTGTTGGCGTTCGCGAAGAGGGAGCCGTGCGCATAGAGCAGCCCTCGGCACTCCAGCAGTTCGTCGTCGATGACTTCTACCTTCTGCTCGCCACTGCCGCTGAGCGTGAGGCGAATGAGGCCCTTCTTCTCTTTGCCCAGCGTGATGCGGCCCTGAGGATCGAAAGCCATCGACACCCAGGAGTCTTCATCCGCTTGCGCGGAGCGGATGAGCTCCGCTTTGAAACCCGGTGGCAAGGTCAGCGTGGCGGGATCGGTCGCCTGATTCTGCGCGCCCGGTTTGGCGAGTTGCCAGGAGTTGTAGGCATCAAAGGTCTTCTTCAAATCGAAGGGGTTCGTGGCAGGGTCCGCATCGGTGGGTCCAATCACCACGGCATTCTTCCAGGTGGCATCCGTGACGATCCAGCGCACGGCGGCGAGATCGCCATTGAGTTCCAATCTTGCAGCGGTTTTCGCTTTGCCCGGCACGCGCAGCCCGAGCTGGTGCGCTTTGCCATCGCCAAGCTGCTGCGTGAGGTCAGTACCGGTCGCGGTCGCGGCGGCTTTGATGGTGGCGATGCTCTTGCCATCGAGCACGATCTCCACCGCGCCATCACTGGCGGTGAGTAGCACCGCTTTGAGCAGCTTGCCCTCGTGCTTCACGCTCTGGGTGTACGTCGTGCCAGCTTCAGGTGCCGCCAGCCACTGCGGCACTGGCGGACTGTTGGCGAGCTGGGCGAAGGCGCTGGCGGAAAGCAGCAGGAAGAGAAAGCAGCGTAACATGCGCAAAGAACGCGTGCTGAGGCCTGAGCCTGTCGGCAGAGATCAAAGCGGCTCGCTGCCAACCGTGAAGGTCACGTTTTGAATCTGCGCCTGGTGCAGCGAGTTGAGCACATCGATGACGCGCTCGTAGCTGGCCTGCTCCTCAGCCTGAATGGTCACAAGTACCGGTTGCTTCTGCTGCGCGGAAGAATCTGCCACGCGCTGCAGTGTGCAGGTGAGCCTGGGCATCCGTTTGTCCTTGGGTGAATCAAAAGCCTCCTCGTTCAGCGTGACTGTGCCGTCTTCAAGAATGGCGATGGTGATTTCTTCAGCGGGGAATTCCACGAGTTGAGTGAGATCATTCGTGCGTGGGAGTTTCGTTTTCAGTTCACGCTCCACTTTCATGCTGCCCACCATCACCATGAAAAACAGCATGATGACGAAGACGACATCAATCATGGGAGCGATCTGAAAACCCAGCGTGGTGGTGTCGGAATGGATGCGGTGTTTCATGGCGTGTTCCTGCATCACGGCCACTCGAGGAGTAGCTTGGGGTAGTTTTTTTAAGCCCTAAAACCCTGCTTTGAGGTTACGTGGTTCATCCGAGAAGTTGGTGCAGAAGGAAAAAGATGATGGCAACAGTTCGGGATGAGCCAGAGTTTGCTGTATCACGCGTTTGGCGTGCGCGAGGGCTACGAGTATCGCAGCACGAA
>JAIXYN010000064.1 GCA_027490195.1 Verrucomicrobiaceae bacterium
CCCGCATGGCTTATGGCTACCGTGACGTCGAGTTCCTCCACCTGCGCATCTACGCACTCCACGAGTCAAAACACATACTCACTGGCACCTGATTACCGCACCAACTTCTCGGATGAACCAGGTTTCCTCCCGTGTCAGGAAAAATTCGGCAATGGCAAGGCCCAGCGCCCCATTCGCGCCAGTGATCAAAATACTACGACTCATCGTGAAGCATTGGAGTTCGCCGAGGGGACTTTCAAGTCACTTAATCGTTCCTCTCCAGACGTTTGGCGACCTGACTCCAGGGCGTGCCTCACCTCCAGGAATCACAATATGATCCTGCCAGCTCACGGTGTTGGTTGTGACCAGTGAAAAGGGCATCTCCCCCGAATGGCTCCATGTCTGGGACTTCACATCGAACACCAGAATCGAACGTGGGAATCCAGGATGTTTCTCTTTGGGTTCGAAATTGACGTTGGCACCGTCGTCCCCGCCAAGAATGTAAATCTTGGAATCGATTACGGGAGCCGGATTCGGAGCCGCCACGGCCACGCGAGGCATGTTGGGCAGTTTTTTCCAGCCTGAGGCCGATTCGTAGGCCCACGCATCATTCAGCCATTCGCGCTCAGGCTTACCATCCTTTCCGGCATGCAATGCCGCACCGCTGAAAAGGTGTACCACGCCATCCACGGCAGCCATGCAGGCCAGGATGCGCGGTTTGCCGGGGCAGGGGGGGCGTTCCTGCCAAGCCGCGCCGGGTTGTTTCAGATCCAGCGACCAAAACGTGCTCATAGCTGTCGTCGCCGTCGGTGCTTCGATACCACCGCAAAGGTAGATAACCCCATCGCTCTCGCAGCCGCACATGAAGGCGCAGGGCTTTGGCAGCGGTGGCAGTTGGGCAGCTTTCAGCACCCAGAACACTTCACGAAAGTGCTCCGTGGCATCGCCACCGCCGAGGATCATCCATCCAGCGGGAGTTGTGATGCTCACCCCATAGCCATTGGGTTTCGGCAGTTTACCCACCACCCGCCAGGCTCCGTCTGTTTTCGACAGCCCAAAAATCGTGTCATACCAGCACTTGGTGCCGCCCTCCCAGGGCATTTTGTCGATGAAATGCGTGCCGCCGGCGACCATGAGTGTGCCGTCCACCACTCCGGCAAAGGCCCCGGCGAAACCTCGCTCATCGGGCAAAGCAGGCAGTGGCGACCACTGCAGATCGGCGGCGGAGGCAGTCAATAGGAGCGACATGAGAGAGAGTAGCAGGCGAAGCATGACCGGCTCATAACGTCGTTTTGATGATAGTTCCGGCACATTGAGTGCTTATTTTGGCATCCCCTCATGCTCACACTTTCTGGCAAATCCCACGGCAAATTCTGCGACGGCGTCTCGCGTCGCGACTTCCTGCGCATCGGCGGCCTCGCCATGGGCGGGCTGTCGTTGCCAGAACTGCTGAAGGCCGAGGCAGAGGCGCGCACGGGCCGCAGCTTCAAATCCGTGATTATGATCTACATGTGCGGTGCACCGCCACATCAGGACATGTACGATTTGAAGATGGACGCGCCGCTGGAGATCCGCGGCCCCTACAAGCCCATCAAGACCGCTATTCCCGGCATCCACATCTCCGAGCACGCGCCGCGTCTCGCCAAGATCATGGACAAGCTGGTGCCGATTCGCAGCATGTACGGCTCGCCGAACGGTGCGCACGACAGCTTCATTTGCTACACCGGCAAGGCCCCTCCGCCGAACGGTGGTGGCGCACCTATAGGCCGCCTTTCAGATCCGCCCTCGTTCGGTTCTGTCATTTCCCGGCTCAAAGGCCAGGCTGATCCTGCCGTCCCCGCCTTCATCGGCCTCGCACCCAAGGCCGGCCATCCGCCCTATGGTTCCCCGGGGCATCCGGGCTACTGCGGTAATGCGCACTCCGCCTTCCGCCCGAACGGTGCAGGCATGGACGACCTCCAGCTCAACGGCATCGCTCTCGACCGTCTGGAAGACCGGCGCTCACTGCTCACCGGCTTTGACAAATTTCGCCGCGAACTCGACGCCAGCGGCCTCGTCGGCAGCATGGACGCCTTCAATCAGCAGGCCCTGAATGTGCTCACGTCCAGCAAGCTGCTTGCCGCGCTCGATTTGAACCATGAAAGCGTCAAAACCCGTGAACGTTACGGCAAAGGCGATTCGAAAAATTACGGCGACGGCGCTCCTCTCAATCTTGAGCATTTCCTCCTCGCCCGTCGGCTCGTCGAAGCCGGTGCGCGCGTGGTGACGCTGAATTTCGGTCGCTGGGACTTCCACGACAACAACTACCCTCAGCTCCTCCGCCATCTGCCGCTTTTCGATCAGGGCATGAGCGCCCTCGTTGAAGATCTGCACGAACGTGGCCTCGACAAAGACGTCGCTGTCGTCGCTTGGGGCGAGTTCGGCCGCACGCCGATGGTAAATAAAGAAGGTGGTCGCGACCACTGGCCCCGTGTCGGCGGTGCCTTGCTTGCGGGTGGCGGCATGCACACAGGTCAGGTCATCGGTGCCACGGACCGGCTCGGCGGCGAACCCACTGAACGCCCTGTCCATTTCGGCGAAGTCTTTGCCACTCTCTACAAGCACATGGGCATCGACACCGTGAAGACCACGCTCAATGATTTGACCGGCCGCCCGCAGTATCTCGTCGATGGCTGGCAGCCGATGCCGGAGCTGATTTGAAGCGGAACGTTCCTTGCTCATGGTGCTCTGCGGATTACAGTGGCCAAACATGTATCCGATCAAAACCACCATTGCAGAAGGCTTGGTCCTCAAAGAAGGGGATGAAGCTGATCTGCGTGTGGTGATGCAGGATGGCGCGATTGTGGTCACCAAAATTTTGCGACTGAAGTCCGCCGTAGATTCAACAGCCGCTGACTACAAGGTCAAGCTGGGTGCCTGGAACCGGAAGTAGTCCGTTTGGAAAGGCTTGGTGTCTGTGCGGCGTACTCCAATGCGCATGTCATTGCCGCATCCATCTCATCCCGTTTCCCGTCGTGAAGTGATTCAGGCCGGGGCGGTGGGTTTGCTGGGCCTCGGCATGAATCATCTCAGCGCCCTTCAGGCCATGACGGCGGCCACGCAACCGCCACGGGCGAAGTCCGTGATCTACATCTTCCTTTCTGGCGGACTCGCGCAGCATGAGAGTTTCGACATGAAGCCGGACGCCCCCATGGAAATCCGCGGCGAGTTCAAGCCCATCCGCACGCGCACCCCTGGCCTCCACATCTGCGAGCATCTGCCCAATCTCGCGCGCATCTCGGAAAAGTGGTCCTTGGTACGTTCGCTCACGCATGGCAGCAGTGATCACTCGCTGGGCCATCACATCATGCTCACCGGTCGCAGTGATGCGCCGCTGGGATTTGATCCGAGCAAGCCGAAGAAGTCCGATCATCCCAGCATGGCCGCGCTGGCCACCGCACTGCTTCCAAAGCGCAAAGACAACCTGCCGCCCGCCATTGTCTTGCCGGATAAACTTGTGCATCGCCAGGGCCGCACGCTCGCCGGACAGTTTGCTGGCACGCTCGGTGCGCAGCATGACCCGTGGTTCCTGGAGATGTCGCCCTACCACCCGAATCACTACGGCGCGTACCCGAAATACCTCTTCCATCACGAGCGCGGTTTTGAAACGGATCCTACCCTGAAGTTTCAGGCCCCGCATCTTTCGCTGCCGCAGGGGCTCACGATGGATCGTGTGATGGACCGCGTTTCCCTTCGCAACGCCTTCGAGCAGCAAACCAACGATCTCACCGCGCTGGCAGGTGACGATTCCTTTGATTCCACACGGCAGGCCGCCATTGGCCTGCTGAGCAACCGCAAGGTGCATGATGCGTTCAGCCTGGAGAAGGTCGACTCCAAGATGCTCGACCGCTATGGCCGTCACAGCTACGGCTGGTCATTGCTCATGGCTCGCAGGCTCGTCCAAAGCGGTGTGCGCATGGTGCAGGTGAATCTTGGCAACAACGAGACCTGGGACACCCATCAGGCCGCATGGGGCAATCTTAAAAACTACCTCCTCCCACCGATGGATCAGGCCGTGAGCGCCCTGCTCGAAGACCTCGACGCCAGCGGTCAGCTGGATGAAACACTCATCGTCATGGGCGGCGAATTTGGCCGCACGCCCAAAATCAAGAGCATCTCCGCCACCGCTCTGCCGGGTCGCGATCACTGGGGCCACGCACAAAGCATCCTGCTCGCTGGAGGTGGCATCAAAGGCGGTCGCGTCATTGGCGCCACCGACAAGCAAGGCGGTTACCCCGTCAGCGATGCACAGACTCCCGAA
This sequence comes from Verrucomicrobiaceae bacterium, assembly GCA_027490195.1. Classification (GTDB taxonomy): domain Bacteria; phylum Verrucomicrobiota; class Verrucomicrobiia; order Verrucomicrobiales; family Verrucomicrobiaceae; genus Prosthecobacter. The sequence continues at coordinate 4,280 of JAIXYN010000064.1, forward strand.
AATCTCGCCGCGACGATTTATGAGGCGCTCGGCCTCCCCAACGACCTGATGTGGCACGACTTCACCGGCCGCCCCCACACCCTCTACATGGGCTCGCCGATTGGCGGGCTCGTCTAGCGCCGCCGGCTTTATTCAAAGCCGAGCAGTCCCTTCAAGCCGTCGATCACCTTCTGCTCTTCTTTGCTGATTTTCGAGCCGAGGCCGAGGAATCCGCCGCCTTCCGCTTCGGCAGTTTTAATCGCGATCGCCATCGCGATCTTCCGGTAGATGTTAAAATCCTCGTCTCCGAATTTCGTGGCGGCCAGTTGCACGGCATCGAGCACCATTTGCGGCGGACGCGATCCGCGCGCGGTCACGGCGGGCCACAGCTTGTGCATGTTGTCCGGAATCCGTGCCGCAGCTTTGAAGACGAGGCTGGTGAGCACGCCTTCTGACACCAAGTCAATAATGCCTGCAAAGGCTTCGCACTCCTTGTCGCCTACTTTGCCGTCCGCAGCGGCCACCAGGAGGAAACTGGCGACGAGCCCCATGCTCAGCACATCCCAGTCCGCCTCCGCCAGTCCTCCACCGGCAATTTCCACGTCATGGCCCTGCATCAGTGCCATGATGCTGGCCAGCGTGTCTCGGGCTATGGCGGGTGAGTCCTCCGTGACAAGGGCAGACGCGAAGTTTTGCAGGTGCGCAGTGAACGCCGCCTGCTCGGAAGCGTCGAATTTTTGCATTACCAAAGCGTGACCTTGCACGAACAAGGGCTTTGCTTGTTGCGCAAACTGGATCTCAGCAAACACCAGCCAGAAGAGTTGGTCAAAGTAGCGCAGCAGCGCATGCGAGGGGCAGGCTTCCTTGCCGGGGGTGTAGCCCGCCAGCAGGCAATGTTTGAGGCTGGTCTTGCGCGCCTCTCCCAGTTCTCCTCCGTGGCAACCGCTCATCGATGCATACAGGCAGCCCAGGACGGCGGACAACTGACGCAGCTCGGCTTCGGTGAAGCGTTGCAGTGCCGGGTCGATGCCGGGCCAGTAAGTGGTGACTTGGAGTTCGTCCGTGTAGCGCTCATTGTTTTTGCCGTAGCCCATGAAGTTGAACAGGTCCGACAATTGATCTGCCATCGCGACGCGTTCAGGCACAGGATGACCGTTGTCATCGCGCACGGCGGCGGCTGCCACGCGGCCGAGATGCAAGAGGAACTGCAGCTTGTCCGACGGGGTCAGTTGCTGGGACAACGATCCCTGAATTTCCTCGATCAAGGGCGCTGTATCAGGCAGGCCTGTTACTTCTGCGTACAGCCTCTGAAAATGGGTGGTGAGATGCTGCAGCGTTTCGGTATAGACGCAGTTGCGTGCATTTGGCTCGCTCGACGCCTCAACATGTTCGTTGAACCGGGCAGAGTCGGTCGCGGTCGGACCAGAATTGACGCCGACGATTGCGAGATGAACAAACAGGGGCGCTTTTGCGAGGGTGTCGAGGTTGGGGGAACTCATGATGGGGAATTCAAAAATTGATGTCACCTTGTTATCATTTCTCTGTCTTCGCTGTCACGTCCTTTCCATCAGAAATGAGCTCGATTTCACTACGACCTGCATGAGACATAAAATAAGGAGACAAATCATGGATGTTTGAGTTTGTCCCAGCCTTCGGCGCGGTGCCGTGGCAATTTCCGCCACTCAGGCACTTGCGCGACGGTCTTCTCCATCAAATCAGCGCATTGCTCGGCGATTGTCACCAAGGTGTCCTTCATGCCCACGCTCTCAGCGATTTCGATCATCGCTGCAAATTCCAGCCCACCGCTGACACCTTTCGCCTCATCGCTGTCACGCTGCACTCCACGCAGCACATACTCAGTGTGATGCGGCAGCCAGCGGCGACTGCAGCTCGGGCTTCCAGCCCTCATCAAACAGATGCGCGATATCACCGCGTTTTTCGCCCACACGCATGCAGTGCGGCTGGATCGTCTCCACCGGAGTCGCAGCTAGACCAGTTCTCAAAAAGATTGTCATTTTGATCCGGCGAGCGCAGCGGCCCCAGTGGCAAGGAGAGTGCGCCACCTGCTATTTAGAAATAACAGGCAAGCACACGACGCAGCCAATGGGGCCGCTCCGTCGCCCGGGCAATGTGACAAGATTTTTGAGAGTTGGTCTATGTCCAATCAGCCCGCTCATGGTTGAACCAAGCGCTGTGTCTTTCTCTGGTCTGGCAAGAGTCCCATCTCTCGCTCCGTAGGTTTGGGGCACTCCAACCCATCATGCTCAATCTCTATTCACATCCCAGCGGCGGCTATTGCGATGGTGTGTCGCGTCGAAACTTCCTCAAGATCGGTGGACTCGCCATGGGCGGACTGTCCTTGAATGATGTGCTGCGTGCCGAAACTGCGCAGAGCACGGGCAAGTCGCACAAGGCGGTGATCATGATCTTTTTGCCCGGCGGGCCGTCGCATCAGGACATGTTCGACATGAAGCCGGATGCGCCGAGCGAGATTCGCGGCGAGTTCAAACCGATCTCCACCAACGTCCCCGGCATCCAGATCTGCGAGCACCTTCCACGTCTCGCCAAGATGATGGACAAGTGTACCCTAATCCGTTCGTTGGCCGACTGCGATTCGCGCCACGATGCCTTTCAGTGCCTCACCGGTCGCAACTCCAAGCAGCAGCCTCCTGGCGGCTGGCCCTCCCTCGGATCGATCGTCTCACGTTTGCAAGGCGGCACCAATCCTGCCATGCCGCCGTTTGTGGGTCTTGCGCCAAAGATGGGCCACATGGAATGGGCGCGCACCGGTGAGCCGGGCTTCCTCGGCGTCGCGCATGCACCCTTCCAGCCGAATCGCGGCGGCGGCACGGAGGATATGTCTCTCCGTGGCATCACGCTGGATCGTTTGCGTGATCGCAAGTCGCTGCTCTCCAGTTTTGACAATCTGCGTCGTGACCTCGACTCCACCGGCCTCATGGGCGGGGTGGATGTGTTCAATGAGCAGGCGCTCAATGTACTCACGAGTCCAAAGCTGCTCCACGCTCTGGATTTAAGCCGTGAAGATCCGCGCGTCATTGAGCGCTATGGCAAAGGCGAAAACCGCAATCGCGACGACGGCGGTCCGCGCCTGCCCGAGCACTTTCTGGCCGCACGCCGTCTGGTGGAGGCTGGCGCACGTGTTGTCACGCTCGCCTTCAGCCGCTGGGACTACCATTCCGACAACTTCGGCCAGTTGCGCGAAGACCTGCCGCTGCTCGACAGCGGACTCACCGCGCTCATCGCCGATCTGCATGAACGTGGCATGGACCAGGATGTGTCCGTCGTCGTGTGGGGTGAATTTGGCCGCACGCCAATGATCAACGCCAAAGGTGGCCGCGACCACTGGCCGCGCGTCGCTTCCGCACTCCTTGCCTGCGGCGGCATGCGCCACGGTCAGGTCATCGGTGCCACCGACAAACAAGCCGGCGAACCCACCGAACGACCCGTCGCCTTTGGCGAGGTCTTTGCCACGCTATACAAACAAATGGGCATCGACGTCACCAAAGCCACTCTTACCGATTTGACCGGCCGGCCCCAGTATCTCGTCGATGGCCATCTGCCGATGGCGGAACTGGTGTGATCAAAACAGGACGTGAAACTCGAAGGAGGAGTCCTGGGCTGGCAGTTCAATCGTCATAGTATTGCTGCCTTACTTTATTTGTTACGACAAAATGTTGTCTCAACCCCCGTAGGTTCTCGCTGTCATGACTCTCTCACGCCTTACCCTCATCGCTGCATTGTCTGCTACCGCACCTTGTTTCGCGGCGGAAACCCTGCGCCCGCTGAACTTTGCGAACGACATTGTGCCCATCCTCACCAAGGGCGGTTGCAACTCGGGTGGCTGCCATGGCAAGTCCGGCGGTCAGAATGGCTTCAAGCTCTCGCTGCTCGGATTTGAACCGCAGGAAGACTACGATCACATCGTCATGGAAGCGCGTGGGCGCCGCGTGTTTCCGGCCTCGGCGGAGCAGAGCCTGCTGCTGACCAAAGGCACCGCCCAGCTCCCGCATGGCGGTGGCAAGAAGCTCGATCCGAACTCCGAGGACTATGCCGATCTGGCACGTTGGATTCGCGAAGGCATGCCCTATGGCAAGGACAGCGACCCCAAGATGGCAAGCATCAGTGTCGAGCCTGCAAAGCTCACCCTGCCGCTCAAAGCAGTGCAACAGCTCAAGGTCACAGCTCACTACACCGACGGCAGCACCCGTGATGTCACCAAGCGCGCGCTCTATGAAGCTAACGAGAAAGCCATGGCTGAAACCAGTGAAGCGGGCCGCGTGCAGCTCTTTGATCTGCCCGGCGATGTCGCCGTGATGGTCCGCTATCAGGGCAAGGTGTCCACCTTCCGTGCCACCGTTCCGCTCGGCGCTCCCGTGGAAAAACTGCCAGCCTCGCGTGGTTTTGTCGACGATCTCGTCTTCGCGAAATTGAAGACCATCGGCATGCCGCCGTCCGACATTGCTGACGACGGCACTTTCATCCGCCGCGTCACCCTCGACATCACCGGCCGCCTGCCCACCGCCGCAGAAATGAAGGACTTCATGGCCTCCAAAGATGCGGCAAAACGCAGCGTCCTTATCGACCGCTTGCTCGACAGTCCTGAATACGCCGAGTACTTTGCCAACAAGTGGAGCGCTCTCCTGCGCAACCAGCGCACCCAGCCCAATTTTGCACGCGGCAGTTATCTCTTCTACTCGTGGATTCGCGACAGCATCGCCGACAACAAACCTTACGATCAGTTCGTGCGCGAAGTCGTCTCTGCCTCCGGAGATCTTGATCAGAATCCCCCCGTGGCCTGGTATCGTCAGGTCAAAGAAATGAAGCAGCAGATGGAGGACGTCGCCCAGCTATTCCTTGGCACGCGCATGCAGTGTGCGCAGTGCCACCATCACCCCTTTGAGAAGTGGAGCCAGCAGGACTACTACGGCTTCGCCGCCTTCTTCAGCAACGTCAGCCGCAAGCCTTCGACCTTTGCCGGTGAAGAGATGATCTTCAACAAACGCGGTGTTGCACAGACCACCAACATTCGCACGAAGGAGGCCGTCACCCCCACCAGTCTCGGCGGCACTGCTTTGAATCTGAAGCCCGAGCAGGATCCACGTCGTGCGCTCGCCGAATGGATGAGCCAGAAGGACAATGCGTTCTTTGCCCACACGCTGGTCAATCGCTACTGGAAACATTTCTTCAATCGCGGTCTCGTTGAGCCCGAGGACGACATGCGCGAGACCAATCCACCGGTGAATCCCGAGCTGCTCAGCGCCCTTGCGGCTGACTTCGTGAAGAACGGCTATGATTTGAAAAAACTCATCCGCACCATCACCAACTCCACCACCTACCAGCTCAGCGCCGTTCCAAACACTTACAACGCGAAGGACCGCCAGAATTTCAGCCGCTACTATCCGAAGCGTCTCAATGCCGAAGTCCTCTACGATTCCGTCAACACGTTGCTTGATGTCCAGACCAGCTTCGCAGGCCAGGCTCCCGGTACGCGCGCCGTCGCCCTGCCGGACAACAGCTACAATCAAAGCACCTACTTCCTCAGCGTTTTCGGTCGTCCCGACTCCTCCAGCGCCTGCGAGTGCGAGCGCACCCAGGAGGCCAGCCTCGCGCAGAGTCTGCACCTGCTGAACGCCGCCGAAATCCAGACGCAGCTTTCCCGTGGCAATGGTCGTGCCGACACGCTCACCAAGGACACACGCCCCGACGACGACAAGATCTCAGACCTCTACCACATCGCCCTCAGCCGCGACCCGAACGCCGCCGAAGTCACTTTCGCCCGCTCCCATCTCGACAAGAAAACCGCAGGCAAGGCTGGCGATGAAGCCTCCAAAGGCAAAAAAGAAGCCTATGAAGACATCCTCTGGGCGCTGCTGAACACGAAGGAGTTCTTGTTCAATCACTAAGCGCTCGCCAACATGCATCGCCCAAATTTTCAATTTTCAGTTTTCAGTTCTCAGTTTGCAATGCTGTTGGCCTTCGCTGCCCCGGCATTCTCTCAGGCCACTTTTCCGTCTCCAACCCTGACGTCGATTTCTCCTCTCGGGGGCAAGCCGGGTGCCACAGTCGAGCTCACCCTGCGTGGTACGGACCTCGAAGGGCCGCAGTCGGTCCTGCTCAACGAACGTGTCATTCCAATCAAGAGTACCAAACCGAATCTCTTCAGCATGACGCTGCCAGCAGATCTGAAGCCTGCTCTTTACGATTGTCGTTTTGTCGGCCGCTACGGTGTCTCCAATCCGCGTATCTTTGAAATCAGCGCGCTCGACGCCGTCGAATCCACGGGGGTAAATGCCAAACCCGACCAAGCTCTCAAGGTCGGGCTCAATTCCGTCGTTCAGGGCAGCTTCAAATCCAATACACCGCATTGGTTCACCATTGACCTGAAACAGGGGCAGCATCTCACCGCCACCTTCGATGGGCGCAGCTTTGACACCCGCACCGAGTTGCTCGGTGCGCTGAGCGCGCCCACTGGTCGTGAACTTGCCCACATGCGCGGAGGACTGCTCACCTTCACGGCTCCAGCCGATGCCAGCTACCGGCTGCGCTTCAATGAACTCATGTTTCGCGCGGGCGATGACTACGGCTACCGCATCACGCTCTCCTCCTCGGCACCACCAGCTTCTGGGGGCGGCAAGCCGGGCGGGCCCCGCCCCATTCAGATCGGCCAGACCGTCAAGGACACCTTTCTGCCTCACGGTCTCACCCACACCTTTGATCTCGCTTTCAAAGCAGGAGAAAAATTCATCATCGAAGTTCATTCGCACCAGCTTGGGCATGCCACCGATCCACACCTGGTCATTGAGAACCTTGCCAAAGACTCCGCTGGCAAAGAGACTCTCAAGCCGCAGGCCGAGGTTGCTGACGCACCTGCCATCACGCCTGTGCCGAGCATCAATTGGCTCAGTCGCGATCCCTCCTATGCCTATGAGGCAAAGGCCGACGGCACCTTTCGCATCACCCTCAGCGACAACTTCAACACCACCCAGCCATTCGAATTGCGCATCCTCAAAGAAGAACCGAAGCCCGCACCGCTCATCGCCCTCAATCCCATTCTGCCTGGAGCCAAGACCAAGGGTGCAGAAATGGGCAGCTCCAACGTCCCGCGTGGAGGCATCGCGGCACTCGAAATCATCGTGCCCAATCGCAATGCTTTGAGTGAAGCCATTGAGCTCAAGGCCGACAAGCTCCCCGCTGGCGTCACCTGCCTAGGCGGCTTCATCGGCAAAGGCCAGTCGGTCGGCTACATCGCCTTCCAAGCGAGCGCCGATGCCCCTGTCGGAGCCAGCATTCTCAGCGGCATTCCACAGAGCCGCTTCGCGACTTTTGTCGTGGCAGACGCCACCAGGGACAACATCCTCTACCGCACCACCGGAGCACCCGCGCTCGGTGTCACCACACAGCCTGCTCCTGCGTCTCTGCAAACGGAGAAAACCGACATCCTCGAAGTCGCTCCCGATGCCAAACTCGATATCGCACTCAAAGTCACCCGCCACGCCGACTTCACCGACGCTCTCAAACTCAAAGTCCTTGGCCTCATCGACGTCGCCAAAGCTCCTGAAGCCGACATCCCCGCCAAAGCCGCCGCAGGCAAATTCACGCTCGATGTGAAAGCACTCAAGCTCGCTCCTGGAGATTACGGCTTCATCCTCCAAGGCCCGGCGAAGATGAAATTCCGCCGTGGTGTCGAAGAACTCAACGCTGCCGAAGCCGACGCCAAAAAAGCCGCTGAAGCCCAGGCCACCGCCAAAAAGCAGCTCGACACCGCCAATGCCGACGCAACGCCGAAAAAGGCCGAACTTGTCAAAGTTGCCACTGCCGCTCTCAAGACGGCTGACACCACCAAAGCCACTGCCGACAAGCTCGTCAAAGACCTCACCGCGAAGTCCGCAGCCAAAGAAGCCACTTTCATTGTTTATTCCAATCCCATCCGCATCCGCGTGAAGGAGGTCGCCAAAAAATGAGAATCATCCTCCCACTCGTCATCCTGAATTCGTCATTCCTCATGGCCGCGGCTCCCGCGCCCATCGATTACGACCAGCAGATCCGTCCGTTCTTGAAGGACAACTGCATCGCCTGCCACAACAAGACCACGACCAAAGGTGGCCTCAACATGGAGACGCCCGAGCTCATGGCGAAGGGTGGCGAAAGCGACAAGGGCATCATTCCTGGCAAAGGCGCGGAAAGTGTCATGTATCAGGCCGCAGCTCATACCTGGGACTCCGAGATGCCGCCGAAAGGCAATAAGGTCGGTGCAGTGAATCTCACCCCCGAGCAGCTCGCTCTCTTCAAAGCGTGGATTGATCAAGGCGCGAAAGCTTCACCCAAAAAAGTACAGATCATCGCATGGGAGCCTCTGCCAGTTGGCTTGCAACCCATCTATGCCATCGCCGTTGCACCGCAGGGCGACTATGCAGCGGCTGCGCGTGCAAATCAGATCAGCATCTACCATCTGCCCACACAGAGTCTTGTCACCAAGCTCACAGATGAAACCCTCCGCAAATCCGGCCTCTACAAGCAGCCCGGCGTCGCCCATCGCGATCTCGTGCAGTCTCTGGCCTTCAGTCCAGATGGCACCCGCCTTGCCACCGGCAGCTTTCGTGAGGTGAAACTCTGGAAACGCAATGCTCCCGCATCCCTCGCCTTCGCCCCTTCGGCCAAATTCACCGCGACTCAGGAAGCGGACAACTCGATCAAATTGACAGAAACCAACGGTGGCAAACTGATTGCCCACATCAAATCTGATCTCACCGCAGAGCAGGCCCTTTCTCAGCACAGCCTCACCGCTGTGCGTGCAGCTTTGGAAGTGACGTATCAGAATGAAGCCATCAAAAAAGCCGAAACAGACTCCACCGAGCAGACCAATCGTTTGAAGAAAGCCAACGAACTCGCCGAACTCGCAAAGAAGGCGCTCGAAGACAAAAAGAAGGACATCAAGCCCAAGGAGGATGCGAAGCTCGCAGCAGACAAAGCAGCCAAAGAAATCGCGGATGAAGTGGCCAAAGCCAGCACTGGCAAGCCCGATGCAGCTCTGGCCCAAAAGCAAGTGGCTGCTCAGGCCAGTCTTGGCAAAGCCGTAACCGACCTTGCTCAGGCTCAGGCGGCTCTCAAAAGTGCCGAAGCGGCCATCGCGGCTGCTGCAGCCGAAATCAAACTTGCTGCCACCACCGATGCTAAAAAGGCGGCCACGTTGACCGATCTCGTAGATCTCGCGAAGGCGGGCCTCGAAGAGAAACAAAAGACATTCAAGTCCAGGGAAGCTCTCAAAGCCGCAGCCGACAAGACGGCCAAAGAAATCGCCGATCAAATGGCCGCGCTGCCCAAGACCAAACCAGATGATGCCCTGGCCAAAAAGAACACCGATGCCCAGGAAAAGGCCACCAAGGCCGCCAGCGACCTCAAACTCGCCCAGGAAGCCTCCACCCGTGCCGAGGCCGCGATCACTGACACGGCAAATGAAATCAAGCTCGTCACCGAAAACGAAAAGAAGGCCAAGCAGGCTGTCCTTGATGCCAAGGCACGTCTCGAAGTGGTGAAGAAGGCGGTGGAGAAAGCGAACGCGGATCGCGACCTGATTGCCAAAACGCTCACGACGGGCCTGAAGAAAGCCAAGTCACTCCAGTTTTCAGCGAATGGCCTCGAACTCATCGCCGAACAGGACAGCGGCTCGCCGCTCGCCTGGAGCACCGTCAATGGCAAACCCATCGTGCCGGGCAGCACCAGTGAGACGTGGACTCTCGAACGCACCTTTGGCACCGGCGATGGCAATTCCCTGATCACCGACCGCGCCAACAGTCTCGCTTTCAGCCCCGATGGCAAAACACTTGCCATTGGCAGCGGCGAGCCCTCCCGCAGCGGTGACATCACCCTGTGGGACATGGCCACGGGCAAGCTCACCACGGACTATGCCGAGCGCCATCTCGACAGTATCTTCGCACTCGACTTCTCGCCAGATGGCAAGCTCCTCGCTTCAGGCGGCGCTGACAAAGCCGTGCGCATCACAGATCTGAGCACCGGCAAAGTCGTGAAGGTCTTCGAAGGTCACACGCACCACGTCCTCGGTCTTTCATGGCGTGCCGATGGCCGCCTGCTGGCCAGCAGCGGCGCGGACAATGTCGTCAAAGTCTGGGACTGGACCACTGGCGACCGCCGCAAGAGTGTCGATGGCTGGGACAAGGAAGTCACCGGCATCCACTACCTCGGTGCTGCGGATCAGATCGCCACCAGTGCTGGCGACAGCAAGCTTCGCCTCATCACCAGCGACGGCGGCGAAGTGAAACGTCTTCCCGGCTCCACCTCCTTCCTCCAATCGCTCGCTACAACCAAGTCCGGAGATGTGGTGCTCGGCGGCGATCAAGACGGCAACGTCCTCGCCTGGGATGTCGCCACGGCGAAGGAGATCGCTGTCTTCAAGCCTTGATGGGCTTAATCTGTGCGCAGAATGAAGCCGAAAGAAAGGATGCTGGCAGCTCAGCGTTAGCCTGCTGTTCTCATCCAACCATCATGCGCCGCTTACATACCTTCCTTTTCCCCGTCCTCGCTTCAGCCCTTCTCGTTCCCAATCTTGGCACAGCAGAAATTGCCGTGAAAAGCGGGGAAAAGATCGCCTTCCTCGGTGATTCCATCACGGCAGGCGGCTGGGGAAACCCCGCAGGTTATGTTCGTCTCGTGATCGCTGGCTTGGAAGCCAATGGCATCAAAGTCGAACCTGTGCCGGCGGGCATCGGTGGTCATAAATCCGATCAGATGCTCGCACGTCTCGACAAAGATGTGCTGAGCAAGAAGCCGCAGTGGATGACGCTGAGCTGCGGCGTGAATGACGTCTGGCACGGTGCGCGTGGAGTGCCCCTTGATGATGCCATGACAAAGAGCGGCAGTTACGATGACCAAGTGGCCAATCGTGGCACCTACAAGAAGAACATCACCGCGATCATCGATCGGGCGCAGGTCGCAGGCGTGAAGCCAGTCATTCTGACAGCCACCGTGATTCAGGAAAATCTCGAGAGCAAAGAAAACGGCCTAATTGCGCCCTACAACGCATTCCTCCGTGAACTCGCGAAGGAAAAGAAAATCCCGCTCGCAGATCTGAACGCGATGTTTCAGGAGCGCATCAAGGCCGAGAACAAGCCAAACGTGAAAGTGCTCACCAGCGATGGCGTCCACATGAATGTCGAAGGCAACAAGCTCATGGCCATCGGCGTGCTGCAGGCACTGGGCCTCAATGCCGCCGAACTCGACAAAGCCAAAGCCTCCTGGCAGCCGCTTGAAGCCGCTGGCATCATGGCCGCGCAAAAAGCCGCTGAGGCGAAAGCTAAGGCTGCCGCTGAAAAGAAAGCCAAGGAAGCAGCGGACAAGGCTAAAAGCGTGAACGCACCGAAGTAAGTATGAATGCATTTCTTTTTACCACCCTGCTGTTGGCCCCGCTGGCAGCCTTTCAGGCCGCCGATACTGCGGCACCTCGCGATGATGCCGCATGGCTGCGCGAAAAAGGCCAGATGACCTTCCATGACGCCTTCGAGCGTGAGGAGAATGGGAATCTCGCCAAAGCCATCGGTAATGGCTGGAACAGCGCCACAGCGGATCGCGTGCCGCAGATCAAAATGGCCGATCTCGATGACGGCATCTTGAAAATAGCCAGCGCCTCCAAAGAGGCGGGGCATGCCGCGCACATCCATCACGAGGCCGGATTCACCGATGGCGGAGCTGTGGTTCGTTTTCGCTTCCCTGGCCTCAACACCGGTGAGTCCCTTCAGCTTGGCTTTGTGGACCGCGAAGTGAAAGGCGTTCACGCCGGCCATCTCTGCTACGGAATTCTGAGTCAGAGCAGCATCACGCTGATCGATCACAAAACCGGCGTCATGAACCTGGAGAACCGCAAGCGCCGTGATGACTACCTGGCCCGCAAAGAAAAACCTCCCGCTGAATTCGAAGCCCTGCTCAACTCTAAGAAGGTCATCGTTCCCTACAAAGCCGACCACGAATGGCATGAACTCGTTCTTGTCACCGAAGGCGACGACATGCGCCTCAGCCTCGACGGCAAGGTCATCGTCAGTCATCACTCAGAAGGTTATGCCCATCCCATGAAACGCTGGTTCAGCTTCCTGGTTCCGAACACCGTGTGGATCGACGACGTGAAAATTTGGAAAGTGAAGTGATCCCCATGAAGCCCGTTCACATCGCCATCGCGGCACTTCTGCTCACCGCCACCTTTGCTTGGCGCTCCATCGCCGTCGAACCAAGCCCAGAGCGTCTCGTGGTCCTCACCTTTGACGACTCCGTAGCCAGCCACGCAACGTTCGTGGCACCGCTGTTAAAAAAGCACGGCTTCGGCGCGACCTTCTTCATCACCGAAGGCTTTGAGTTCCTCGTGGACAAAACGCACTACATGACCTGGGATCAGATTCAGGCGCTGAACGCAGAGGGCTTCGAGATCGGCAATCACACCCGCAAACACGCGGGTGTGGCTAAGCAGAAGCCGGAGCAACTCGCTGCGGATGTCGATTACATCGAGCAGCAATGCGCGAAATACGGAATTCCGAAACCCGTGAGCTTTTGCTATCCCGGTTATCAGACCAGTGAGGACGCAGTGAAACTGCTGCGCGAGCGCGGCTATCAGTTTGCCCGCGCAGGCGGTGCGCAGGCCTTTGATCCGGCCAAGGATGATTCGCTCACCATGCCCCAGGCCTTCGATGGCAAACCGGACAGCACACTGGAACAGTTCAAGGCCGCAGTGGCTCAGGCCAAGGACGGCAAAATTGCCGTGATGACCTTTCACGGCGTGCCCGACATCAAACATCCATGGGTGAACACCGACCCAGTCAAATTCGCGGCCTACATGCAGCATCTCAAAGACGAGGGCTTCAAGGTGATCTCCATGCGCGATCTGGCAAAGTATCTCCCGGCACGGAAGTAAGGCGGAGTGGCGGCGTATTGATCACCGACCATGAAACTCATCCTTCTCGCCACGCTCGCTTTTGCCGCCACTGCGATCGCTCAGAGCGTGAAGTCCAACATCCCCTACACCGACAACGGGCATGCGCGTCATGTGCTCGACATCTACGCACCTGCAAATGCGAAGAATTTGCCCGTCGTGTTCTGGATTCACGGCGGCGGCTGGACGCAGGGAGACAAGGCGGGCGTGAAGCTCAAACCCCAGTGGTTTATGGACAAAGGCTTCGTGTTTGTCTCCACCAATTACCGCCTGCTGCCCGAAGTGGACATGGGCACGCTCATCCGCGATGTCGCCAAAGCCTTCGGCTGGATGGAGAAGCACATCGCTGAATACGGTGGCGACCCAAAGCGGGTGCTCGTGGGCGGTCACTCGGCTGGTGCCCAGCTCGCGGCGATCATTTGCACGGATGACCGTTACTTGAAGGCCGAAGGCGCGGCATTCGATTGTCTCATCGGCTGCCTCCCGGTGGATGGCGACACCTACGACGTGCCCGCGATCATCGAGACAGCGGAGACACGCCTCCGCGTCCACCACCTGCCACCACGGGTAAACGGTCACCGCGAAAAGTTTGGCGGCACTCCAGAAAAGCACATCGACTTCTCCGCCGTCACCCATGTGGCCAAGGGCAAAGGCATCCCGCCATTCCTCATCCTGCATGTGGCCGCTCATCCAGACACAAGCGCTCAGGCCGCACGCCTTGGCAATGCACTGAAGGAAGCCGCAGTGCCGACCACTGTCTTTGGTGCCAAAGACACCAGTCACGTGAAGCTCAACGATGACCTCGGCCTGCCCGACGATCCTGGAACGAAAGCCTTGGCTTCCTTCGTGTCTGGTGTGCTGAAAAATTGACAGCATAGCTCCACGTCCTGACCGAGAATGAAAAGCCGGATTGGCATATCCGGACTCGTCGGCGCGTATGATTCCGATCATGAATCCTGTTTTCCCGATCCTTGCCTTCGCGTGCGCATCCGTTCTACAGATCTCAGCACAGACGCCAGAATGGAAAGCTGCGGCTGCCAAGACAGTGATCACTCCGACAGAGCCGATGTATCTCGCCGGATTCGCGAACCGTGAGGTTCCAGCAGAAGGGACAGCGATGGAACTGCATGCGAAGGCGCTCGCGCTTCAGGATTCGCAGGGTGAGCGCTTCGTCATGGTCACGCTAGATCTGGTTGAGGTGACGGCTCAGCTTCGAGAGGTCGTGGCTGAGGCGGTGAAGGCCAGGTTTGGCCTGCCTGAGAAAGCACTGTTGTTGAACTGCTCGCATACGCATTGCGGGCCGGAACTGCGTTACACGGAGCTGGAATTCATGAGCTTCACCGATCCTCTTCGCAAGGAGCGCTGCCTGCGCTACAACGCATGGCTGAAGGACAGAATCATTGGCATCATCGGCGAGGCCTTGCAGAAGGTGGAACCGGCGACGGTCAGTTATGGCCATGCGCGTTGCGGTTTTGCGATGAACCGCAGGCTCAAGAGCGACAAGCCGGCGGGCGATCCCTACTTAAACAGCCCGAATCCCGAGGGGGTGGTGGATCACGATGTGCCAGTGCTCACGGTTCAAACGGCGGCTGGCAAGCTGAGCGCCATCGTGTTTGGCTACGCCTGCCACAACACATCGATGAGCATCAAGCAATGGCACGGTGACTATGCAGGTCATGCCCAGCAGTTGATTGAGGAGGCGCATCCAGGCACCATTGCTTTGTTCATGATGGGCTGCGGTGGTGATCAGAACGCGTATCCACGTTTTAGCCCCATCTTCAGCCTCCGCCACGGTCAAAGCCTCGCCACGGCGGTGGAGGCGGCGTTGGATGCAAAGCCGAAACCAATCCATGGCCCGCTCCGCATTGACTGGCAGACGACTCGGCTTGATTATCAGTCGATTCCCACTGCAGACCAGATCGAAAAACGGCTGAACACGGGTGAAGGCTATGAAAAAGGCTACGAGGTCTATCAGCGCAAGTGGGATGAAAAGCGCTTGTATGCGATCAAGCACACCGGACTTCGCAATCACTACGACTACCCGCTTCAGGTGGTGCAGTTCGGTCATGATCTGACCTTCGTGGCGCTCAGCGGTGAGACTTGTGTGGATTATTCGCTGCGCCTGAAGCGCGAGTTCAAGGGGCCTGGATCATTGTGGGTGGCAGGCTACAGCAACGATATCCTCGCTTACATTCCGAGCAGACGCGTGCTGCTGGAAGGTGGCTATGAGGCATTTCGTTCCCTCATGTACTGGTCCAACCCGCTGCATCCAGACAAGTTTGCGGACACGCTTGAGGAACGCATCATCACCAAGGCGCAGGAAATGATGCAATAAAATTTCGCTTCGAGGGCGATGATCCGGAGCTTGAGATAAATACTTCCTTGCGTCAGGGCGGCATTTTTCGTCATGTTGTGCGCATGATCCGTTTTTTCCTCGTTCTCAGCCTCTGCTTGGTCGCCACACTCCACGCCGAGGAAAAGCGTCCCAACATCCTCTGGCTCATCGCCGAGGACTTTGGCCCGCACCTTGGCTGCTATGGTGCCAAGGAGGTCTCGACGCCCGTGCTCGACGCTCTGGCATCCAAAGGCATGCGCTTCACCCGCTACTACACCACCGCCCCCGTCTGCTCGGCCAGCCGCTCGGCCTTCAACACCGGCATGTATCAGACCTCCATCGGCGCGCACAATCACCGCTCCCATCGCGATGACGGCTTCACCCTGCCGGAAGGCGTGAAGGTGATCAGCGAGCGCATGCGCGAGGCCGGTTACTTCACTGCCAATGTGAAGGATCTGCCACCCGAAGCTGGATTCAAAGGCAGTGGCAAGACCGACTGGAACTTCCAAGAACCCACCAAGCCCTTCAACTCCTCCAAGTGGGATGACCTCAAGCAGCACCAGCCCTTCTATGCCCAGCTCAATTTCCAGGAAACTCACCGCACTTTCCACGCCCCACCCCATGCCGACCCCGCCAAGGTGGAGATCCCGCCCTATTATCCTGACCACGAAGTCACCCGCAAAGACATGGCGCAGTATCTAGACGCCGCCACAGAGCTGGATCGGAAAATCGGCAAAGTGATGGAACTCCTCCAGCGCGACGGCCTCATGGAAAACACCGTCATCTGCTTCATGGGCGATCACGGCGCAGCACACGTTCGCGCCAAGCAGTTCTGCTACGAGGAAGGCCTGAACACGCCCCTGATAATGAGCTGGCCTTCCGGCATCCCCGCACCCGCTGGCTACGAGGCCGGCAAAGTCAGTGATCGCCTACTCATGTCCATTGATCTCACCGCCACCTCCCTCGCTTGGGCTGGCATTCCCAAACCGCAGAGCATGGAAGGGCAGGTGTTCATGGGCACCAATGCGGAGCCCCCACGCGAATATGTCTTTGGCGCCCGGGATCGCTGTGACATGACGGTCTTCCGTTTCCGCACGGTGCGGGACGCGCGCTATCGCTACATCCATAACTTCACCCCTGACCGCCCCTTCCTGCAGCACAACGCCTATAAGGAAAAGCAGTATCCGGTATGGAACCTGATCAAGGAACTCGCTGCGCAGGACAAGCTGACTCCGGCACAGGGCGTCCTCGCAGCACCGACCATGCCGGAGGAAGAACTCTACGATTTGCAGGAGGACCCCTTTGAGATCCACAACCTCGCGAAGTCAAACCAGCCCGATCACCGCGCCGCACGCGAGCGTTTAAATTCGGTTCTCAATGCATGGATCGAGCGGACGCACGATCAGGGCCGGATTCCCGAGCCGGAAGAGGTGGCAAGAAATGAAGGCCGTACCAAAGAGGCACCTCCGGCAAAGCAAGGCAAGGGTAAGAAGAAAAAAGGATGAATGACGAATTCAGAATGACGAATGAGCAGGAACAGCCATCCTTCAGGAGTGAAGCTGCTCCCTAACCATCGTGCACATGACGCACGGCACCTCATCCAGCGCTGGCGTGTGCTCGCACGCAAGGCTGGCTGCCGCGTGAAGACCTTGTGCAAGGTGTCAGATATGCCCGTGATCGTGCTCGAATCAGCGGCAGCACAGGCCGGAGAACCCGCAGTCTATCTTTCCACCGGAGTGCATGGTGATGAAGCAGGCTCCGCCTGGGGCCTGCTCACCTGGGCAGAGAAGCACGTGCAGCAGCTGAAACGCGGCTCATTCTTGATCGCCCCCTGCCTCAATCCGGTGGGACTCAGGCTCAATACTCGCGCGGACCATCGCGGCTTAGACATCAATCGCCGCTTTCACGATGCGTCAGATGAGATCTGCGGCCCCTGGCAGCAGTGGATCACGGGCCAGGCCATGCGCTTCGGACTCTGCCTGCATGAGGATTATGACGCCCAGGGGATCTACCTCTATGAACTCAACCACGCACGCCAAACCGTAGGTCATGAAATCATCGAGCGCTGCGCACGCGTGATTGCGCCTGATCCGCGAAAAATCATCGATGGTCAGCGGGCAAACTGCAGTGTGATCCGGCGTCGAACCCTGCCGACAAACCTCCCTGGCATGCCAGAAGCCATTGAACTGCACGTGCGTGGCTGTCCCGTGACATTGACATTTGAATCACCATCAGAGTTTGATTTCGATTCGCGGGTGCGGGTGCAGGTAAAATTCGTGGAGTCAGCACTGGCTGTTCTTGATTAAGCAATGCACACCACCCTCATCCAGTGCCTGCTTGTACTGACGGTTGTTACCGTCTTGAGCGGGTGTGCCTCGGTGAAAAAAATAGCCGCAGGTCGTGGTGTGCTTTGTGCCGAAGACTGGGTGAGCTACGATGGTAAAACCATGCCCTGGAAATCGTGGCCAGTACCTGCCGGCGTGACACCACGCGGAGTGGTGATCACCATTCATGGGCTCAGCGGCGCTAAGTCTGATTTCTGGTATCTGGGCGAACAACTGCCTCTTCGTGGTTATGCCGTCTATGCATATGATCTGCGCGGCCAGGGGAATGATCCCGTGGTGGCGGAGCGTGGCGACATTTCAAAAGCGAGCGCCTGGCAGCGTGATCTGGCCACGTTTCACGCGCTGGTAAAGCGCAGACATCCCAAGACCCCGGTCTTCTGGTATGGAGAGAGCCTGGGCAGCCTCATCGCCCTGCACACAGCGGCGGACTTGCTCGGAAATTGGTCTGATCCCGATGGGATCATCCTCGCATCACCTGTGGCCGGTCTGCGCACGACTTTGAGCGGTTTCAAACGCTTCCTGCTCGACACAGCAGCCAGGCTCACTCCACGCTCACGTTACACACTCGGCGAACTGGCAGGCGTGGATGAATCAAAGATCAAAGTCACTTCACATTCCACGCATGGCGGTCAGATGGCGGTCACGCCCCACCATGTCAGCGCCTTCTCGCTGCGCCTGCTCTCAACGATTGGTGGCATGCTCGATACAAACACTGAGTCAGCCCGTCGTTTGAAAATGCCGGTGCTCTTCGTCGCATCACCGAATGATGTGCTTTCATCGGCAGACCAAATCCAGGCCATGTTTGCCCAGATCCGCAGCCGGGACAAAAAACTGCTCTGGTACTCGCGTTCCTACCATTTGTTGCTGCATGACGTGCAGCATGAGGAAGTGGTGAACGATGTGTCACACTGGCTGGACCGCCAGGTGGAAGCCATCCACCGCTGACGCCATGACACTCGAACATGCCATCCAGGATGCCCTGACCCGCAGCGAATTCCCGCTGAAAGCAGCGGAGATCGCCAAACTCATCAAACCAACGGTGGGGCGGACAGCCACACCCAGAGCAGTGGCCTTAGCCTTGGAAACGCTCTCGGCAGCAGGAGCTCTGAACCGCATTGTCGCAGGCACCCGCAGCAAACCGCTGCCGCTTTTCACTACACACAGCCTCGAAACGGCGGCCGCAGCGCTCTTAAAGCATTGGGTACATGCAGCCAGCAAAGAGCAGCAGGCCATAAAACTAAAAGCGAAGCTGCCGTTAGGGCTCCAGCCTTTTTTTGAGGCTGCGCTGGACCAGCTCGTCGCCACCGGCGCAGCGTTTGTCCTCCCAGGGGGCAAACCTCTGGTGTATGCGCACAAGCCCAAGCCTTCCGAGCTGCTGGATGCCACGTTGAAGCGTTCCTTGCAAAAAGTCCTCCAGGCCGTGAACAGCGTCCGCACGCCACCCCTTGGCTGGGACGACCTAGTCGCTTGGCTGGACTCGGCGCCTCCTGCGCCGTCCGTCGAAACCGTCTGCGTGCCAGCAGAGGCCGACCTGCGCGCCTGGTATGGTCTCGACCGCCTCCGTTCATCCACCATGATGATCCCCATCCCCCAGACCTTCGCCCGTTATCAGGCTTGGGCAGCAGAACGTGGCGGGCTGGCTGATAGTCAGGTTTTACGAAATTTGATTGAGACGCTTTACATCAATGGGCACCTCCTGTTAGAACCTTGTGAAAGGCCGCAAGACCTCCCCGATCATGAACGTGCCTTGCTTGTTCCGATGTCTCTTGGCCCGCCCGGTTACTCTTGGTGTTTGATTTCCTGATCCAGCCCCACTCTCTCCTGAAAACTGAACTCACTCTCTAGACCATGTCCTCCTATGCTGACCTGAATCCCTTCATGTCCACCAGTGTGGGCGAGAATGATCTGTGGAATGCGGCATCCTTTCTGGACGTGCCCTACATTCACTCCGTGCCGTTTGGCGCATTGCGCATCGTGGTGGATCAGGTGCGGGCCCAGCATCGCAGCCAGGTGCGTTTTGTGCGGGGCGCTGGCGGCTCGGGCAAATCGCACCTCTTTTCGCGGCTTCATCATGAGTGTGCGGACAGTATCTTTTATGCCTACGCGCCCAATCCGCCGCTGCAGCCGGAGGCATTGGAAAATTTCATTCTCACGCGGTTCGTTGGCAGTCTGCGTCACCCAGCACGCAGCAAGGAGGGGCGGGAGGCCCCCTACAGCCAGCTGCGCCTCCTCGCCTACGCGCTCCTCAAACCCGTGGTGGAGCAGGATTTCACCTTTCCCCAGCTCCACGAGGCCTGGGCGGAGATCAATCTCGAGACCCGCAAGGAGATGATCCATCAGGCCGTGCAACTGCTGGAAGCCGAGCATCCGATGGTGCCGCGCAGCGTGCTGCGCTGCCTGCTCAGTGTGTTGCGTGATGACAAAGAACATCTTGCTGCCCAGTGGCTTTCCGGTGCTGCCTATCTCACAGAAAATGAACTGAAATACCTCGGTGTTCCAGAGCCGCTGGCACGCTCAGAAATGGCTGTCGTCATCCAGCTATTTGGCAAGCTGGCCTCTCAGGCGGGCTCGCCCGTGGTCTTGGTCCTCGACCAGCTCGACCTCGTGGCCACCCAGCCCCAGCTTGATGAGATGCAGCGGCTGCTTTTTGCTCTCATCGATCAAAGTGAAAACTGGGTCGTACTCATCGGTCTTGTGGTGGAACGTTTCGCCGCCTGGGACGCAGCGCTCTCTCAGGCTCTCCGTGGGCGTGTCGGTGTGCCGGATTCAAATGCCCCTCTGGGCTTCCGCCTGCCTGTCATCGACATGCTGCCGATCGCCAACGAGCAGAAGCGCCTTCTGCTCAACTGCCGACTCGAAACCCCGGCACTCATCGAGCAGCGTCAAAAAGACGGCATCAGTTCGTCCATTCATCCGCTGCTGGAGGAAGACGTGGCCCGGCTTACTGCCGGTGGCGCGATCTTCCCACGTCATCTCCTGGCCGCTGCTGCCGAAGCCTATGCCATGCGCACCATGCAGTCGGCGCTGCCGCCTGAAATCGTCGCGGTTGTTGCAGCACAGCCAGTGCCTCCTCCGGTTTCTTCGCCGCCAGTTTCCCCCCCAGTGATCCCAGTGGCCGTCGCTGCGGTGGAAGCCCCAAAAGTGGAACCCGTAGTTCCGGCCATACCCGTGCCGACAGCGGTGGCGCCGCCGCCACCGTCTCTGCCCGCACCGGCTGCGCTTGCGGTCTCCAAGACAAGCCTCGCGGATAAAGTGGATTTACTGCTCCAGCAGGCCGTCACAGCAGCCAAGGTCGAAACTGTTTCACCCAGCGCCATCGATCTTGGTGAACGGACACGCGATCTGGTCGAACTTATGGTTGCCCCGCCTGTCACGATCAGCGAAGGCGACATTCGCAAGACCTACGACAACTTCGACGGCTCCGACCGCTGGTTCGAATGGGGTGGTGGGAAAGTGCGAATCGTCACCACCGATGCCATGCGCGGCAGCTTCATCGCCGTACTGGAGCGGATCAAGGAAGCCGGTGGCGACACGCTGCTCCTGCGCAATGACATCGCTCCTGTTTCCGGCCAGCTCACGATGGAACTGCTCAACACTTTCAAGGCTAAAAACACCTTCCATCACATTCCGGCAGCCGAAGCCGCCATTTTGGCTGCTCTCGGGCGCCTGCTCGCCGCCCAGCGCGAAGGCTCCTACGATCAACTTGCCACCGAGCCGCCTGCAACGAAGGACAACGTGCTCGCAGCTTTGCGCGCGCATCCGCTGCTGCGCGGACTCAGACTCTGGAATATGATCCAAACGGTGCACGCGCCGAAGCAGGCACCACCCGGGCCGCCGCAGTCTTCGGTACTCTCGTCCATCATCCGGCCTTCCGGTGTGCCAGTGGTAAAACCGCCGGTTATTCCCGCTGCCACGCCACCAGTCGGGTTAGGTTCTATCCCTCCAACAGTGCCGAATGCTGTCCCTCCAGCCGTGCAAGAAGCCATGCCACCAGTCGTCCCGGGCCTGAAGCCCCCTGCTGTGCCGGCTGGCAAGTCTCCGCCTCCGCCACCCTTCACTGGCGCGGCCAAACCTCTCGCCAGGCCGCCTTCGGCACCGGTTTCAAAGCCCATCGCGAAACCACCGGCACCTCCAATGATGAAGCCGCCATCGGCGGTGGCGCGTCCTCCCATGGCCAAGCTGCCCCCTCCTTCGCAAGGCACAGCCGCCTAGCAGTTTCAAACGCTTTGCAGCTACAAAGCCAACGTGCGTGACGTTAATCGCGCATCATGAAAGCATTCGTCTCCCTCCTGCTCTGCACCTTCGCGTTCCAAATTCTCGCGGCAGAGGCGAAACGCCCGAACATCCTCTTCATCTACGCCGACGACCAGTCCACCAAAACCGTTGGCTGCTACCCCGGCTCCTGGCCCTGGGTGAAGACACCCCACATTGATGCGCTTGCGAAAGACGGTGTGCGCTTTCATGCCGCCTATCTCGGCTCCTGGTGCATGCCCTCGCGTGCCACCATGCTCACCGGACGCTTCCCTCATGGCATCGAGTCCATGTCCATGGAAGGCAAATACCCCGGTAGCACCTACGACCCCAAGCAGTGCCCCTTCATCCCTGCGGAAATGCGCAAGCAGGGCTACCACACCGCGCAAATCGGAAAATGGCACACCGGCACGGACACCGGCTGGGGCCGTGACTGGGATCACCAGATCGTCTGGAACCGGCCCCTGCATCCCGAAAACGCTGGTGCCTATTACGAAACTCAAATCATGAGTGTCGACGGCAAGGAGCAGTCCATCGAAGGCTATCCTGCCGACAATTACACCCAGTGGTCTCTCGACTACATACGCGGCAAAAATCGCGATGCCGCAAAGCCCTGGTACCTCTGGGTCTGCTACGGCAGCGTTCACGGCCCGTCCATCCCAGCCAAACGCCACAAAGGCAGCTACAAGAATGCCGAAGTCTCGGTGCCCGCCGACATCTTCCCACCCCGCGAAGGCAAACCCGATTACCTCAATCAAAAGCAGGCATGGACGAAAGGCCCCGATGGCCATCCCATGGCAGGGAAGGGGGGCGAAGCCTTTGGCGAGAGCAAGAAAGACAAGCGCTTCGACGACTGGGTGCGCCAGGTCAATGAATGCGTGCCCGCCATCGATGAAGGCGTTGGTCAGCTCATTGCCGCACTCAAGGAATCCGGCCAGTACGACAATACCCTCATCATCTACACCGCCGATCAGGGCTTCTCCATGGGCGAGCACGGCTTCCGCACCAAGCTTGCCCCCTATGACGCGAACTACCGCTCGCCTCTCATCATCAGCATGCCCTCACGCTTCCCCACCGGCAAAGTCTGCAACGCCTCCGTCAATGCCCCCGATCTCGCCGCCACCTTCCTCTCCATCAGCGGTGTGAAAGTACCCTGGCAGACCCATGGCCGCGATCTCATGCCCCTGCTTGAAAAGCCCGACACCGCATGGCCGCACGCCTGTTTCTACGAACACATGGGCAACGAATACGGCGAGAAAGTCAGCCAGACCATCCTCACCGGCGCGGAGCAGAAAAATGATCAAGGCGTCCCCTTTTACACCGCCCTCGTTCAGGATCAGTTCAAGCTCATCCACTACCTCGATGGCAAATCCGGCGAAGAACTCTACGATCTGAAAAACGACCCCGAAGAACTCAAAAACCTCATCGGCGAATCCTCCCACGCAGACCGCATCACCCAGCTTCGCACCGCCATGAAAGCCGAACTCAAACGCACAGAAGCAGGCTTCACCGACTTCATAAAGTAACGCCTTGCCCCAACGCGGAACGTAGGACGTGTGTGGCGACAGCCCACCCGTCCCCCAGCGCATGGCACGCGCCATACTCATACCATGCTCAATTGAAAACAGGTCTGTTCGCTGAGAGGACATGCGTGCTTTCTGGAACGTAGGTCGGTCGTGTTTGGCGTCGAGGACCGCCCACGCTCCAGCGCTCACTCCGCCAAACCGCCCGACTGCGAGGACGTTCGCACGCCCCAG
>JAIXYN010000059.1 GCA_027490195.1 Verrucomicrobiaceae bacterium
CAACGAGGCCAAAACAAGGCCGATGGCACCATGATGCCACGAGATGAAGCTCAAAAGGCACGCACAGACGGAAGCAGCGACGCCGAGATGAAATCTGGCTCGCCAAGGCGAGTTTTTTTTACCCGAGGTGCGGGCGAGCGCTTCCGGAGGAGTTTTCACACAGCCTGTGAAGCCGGGACTACACTACGTGAGGCGGGTTTTAGACGTCCACGACTTTGCCGACTTTGGCTTGTGCGGCCTGCCACTCTTGGTAGCGCTCCAGTTCGCGCTGGACGAGTTTCAAACAGAAGGCGACTACAGTGGCGTCATCGAGGTAGCCGACGCCGACGATGACGTCAGGGATGACATCGGCGGGGTTGAGCACGTAGAGCAATGCCAGCGAGACGGCGCTGATGGCCCAGTAAGGAATCTCGCGGTAGGTTCCTGACCAGTAGTCCTTGACCATGCTGAGCATGATCTTGGTTTGCTCAAACACCTTCTTGAGCTTGGGCAGCTTGCTCTCGATCTCCTGCGCGCGCTGGTTGACCTTGGCTATGTCCAGATCGTGGTCGCCATTGGGGGAAGTGCTCATTCTGAAAAAATAACCAAAGGATTCCGTGAAGTCCAGTGGGCAGTCAAAAGGGCGTGATGTGGAGATTCTGCCACATGAGCACGATTGACTTCCCCGCCATGGGCCGAATCATGCCGAGCAATGCCTCCAGAAGAAGCCCCACCGCCTGCCACCGGCCACATTGACTTTTTGATCCGTGAACTCATCGAGTGCGGGAGGGATTTCCACCATCGGGGGTGGTCGCTGGGAACGAGCAGCAATTACAGTGCGGTGGTAGAACGCGAGCCGCTGGCGCTGCTGATGACCGGCAGTGGTTTTGACAAAGGGCGCCTGCAACCTGACCAGTTTGTCATCGCGGATGAAAACGCCCGGGCGCTGGACGAAGCCTTTCCCAAGCCTTCTGCGGAAGCGCTGCTGCATACGGTGCTGGCGAAACACGGGGCGGGGGCTGTGCTGCACACTCATTCGGTGGCCGCCACTGTCTTGAGCGAGCACTTCCTGAAGGACGGAGGGCTGCGGATAGCCGGGTATGAAATGCTGAAGGGACTCTCCGGTATCACCACGCATGAGAGCGAAGCATGGATCGAAATTTATCCCAACACGCAGGACATTGCTGCGCTGGCGACGGTGATTGATGCGCGACTGCGAGATCCTGCGCGCCCGCTGCGGCATGGTTTCCTGATGGCGGGCCATGGGCTTTACACCTGGGGTGAGAACATTGCTGCTGCGCGGCGGCAGATTGAGGTGCTGGAGTTTCTTTTCGAAGTCGTCACGCAGAAACGTTTGCTCTTCGGCTCGTTTTGAGGAGCACTCCACGAATGGCCTACCTACGCATTCCGTCAGCAGACCGCGTCATCGAAGATGCGGACAGCATCCGCAGTTTTCTTCTGCCGCATGGCATCCATTATGACCGCTGGCCGGTAGCGGGGCGTATTGACCGTGATGCCACGCAGGAGGAAATCTTGGAGGCGTACGCGCCTGAAGTGGAAGCGCTGAAGGAGAGCGGCGGCTACGTCACGGCGGATGTGGTGAATGTGACACCCGAAGTGCCCAATTTGCAGGAGATGCTTAACAAGTTTAATCAGGAGCACCGCCACGCGGAAGATGAGGTGCGCTTCATCGTCAAAGGCAGCGGCATCTTCTACATTAATCCTGAAAATGGGGAACCGGTGTTTTCCATTGAGATTGAAGAAGGCGATCTGATCAACGTGCCCGCAGGCACGAAGCACTGGTTTGATCTGTGCGCCGACCGCACCATCCGCGCTATCCGTCTTTTCCGCGAAAAAGCGGGCTGGACTCCGCTTTACACTGGAGATGCGATTGCGAGTGGGTATCAGCCGCTGTGCTTTGGGCCGAACCCGATGGCGGCCAAAGGCATCAAGATCGAGCAGGCAGTCTCCATCGCGGCATGATCACGTTTGGAGGCAAACTGATCCTGCTGGACATTGAAGGCACGGTATCGCCCCTGGCGTTTGTGCATGACGTGATGTTTCCCTATGCGCGGCAGCATGCGGGAGTTTATCTGGCCACGAATTGGGGAACGGCGGTGATCGAGCAGCTCGCACGTGATGCAGGTGTGCCTGCGTTTGCTTCTCCTGCCGAGGCCGAGGCTGCGGTGCATCGACTGATGGACGCGGACGCCAAGGTGACTGGTTTGAAGCAGCTTCAGGGCATGATCTGGCAAGAAGGCTTTCGCAATGGCGAGCTGCGCAGCCTCATCTTTGATGATGTGCCGCCAGCGTTGGCTGGCTGGAGTCGCCAGGGGCTCGAAATCCGCATCTATTCCTCTGGCAGTGTTCATGCTCAGAAGCTTTTCTTTGAGCACACGAAGCGCGGCGATCTTACACCGCACTTCTCCGGCTACTATGACACCACGACCGGCTCCAAACGCGAAAGCGCCAGCTATGCGGCCATCGCGGCGGATTGCGGTCTGCCGGCGGATCAAATTCTCTTTGTGAGTGATCTCGTGGAGGAATTGAACGCCGCGCGAAATGCAGGCATGTTCACCGCGCTGGCGGTCCGTCCAGGCAACAAACCAGCGCAGCCAAACGACCACCCGGCCCTCCATTCCTTTTCAGACATTTTCCACGCATGAACATTCACGGCCAGCCGCACCGCTCCATTGAAGCCGATCACGCCACGCGGAGTGCGCGCATCATTGATCAAACCTTTCTGCCGCACCAGGTGGAGTGGCGTGAACTGCGGACGATGGAAGAGGCTGCTGAGGCCATTCAGGTCATGAGAGTGAGAGGTGCGCCGTTGATTGGTGCGACGGCAGCGTTTGGCTTGTTCTTTGCGCTGAGGGAAGATGCCTCCGATGCTGCGCTGCTACGGGCCTATGACCTGCTGCATGCCACGCGGCCTACGGCGATCAATCTGCGGTGGGCGCTGGACCGGGTGAAGCGCGTGGTGATGCCACTAGGTGTTGAAGAACGTGCTGCAACTGCCTGGGACGAGGCATTGGCCATTTGCGAGGATGATGTGCTGACGAATCATGCCATCGGCCAGCATGGGCTGGAATTGTTTCGCGCCATTCAAGCGAGGAAGGCCGATGCTTCAGCCCCGCTGAATGTGATGACGCATTGCAATGCGGGCTGGCTTGCGACGGTGGACTGGGGCACGGCGATTTCACCCATTTATCAGGCGCATGATGCGGGAATGAACATTCATGTCTGGGTGAGTGAGACGCGCCCACGCGGCCAGGGAGCATCGCTCACTGCTTTTGAACTGAAGGAGCATGGAGTGCCGTATACTTTGATCGTCGATAACAATGCGGGGCATCTATTGCAGCGCGGGCTGGTGGACGTGGTCATCGTCGGCACGGATCGCGTCACGGCGCATGGCGATGTGGCGAACAAAATAGGCACCTATCTCAAGGCGCTGGCGGCCAAGGCGCATGACGTACCGTTCTATGTGGCCACACCTGTGAGCACCATTGATTGGACGATAACGGATGGCATTCGTGAGATTCCCATCGAGCAGCGCAGTGCGCGTGAGGTGACGCACATGCCCGGTTTGAGTGCGGCAGGAGTGCGTGATGAAGTGCTGATCACCCCCGAAGGCACCCAGGCACGCAATGACGGCTTTGATGTGACACCTGCGTCTCTCGTCACGGCGTTGGTGACTGAACATGGGGTTTTTGCGGCCAGCGCAGCTGCGTTGCATGAGCTGCAGGTCAAACGGTGAGGTGCCGAGCGCATTCCGTGGCTAATGATTGTCATCATTGAGGCTTGTTATGTTGAGCATTCGCGCAAACCCTGTGAATGTTATGAAACTCACACCGTTTATTCTCATTGGGCTGCTCGCGGGCGGCATCACATCATGCGACAGAAAATCACCCGAGGGTGCCAAAGCAGTTGAAGACACCAAGAAGGCGACTGAGGCCGTCAAGGAGGCTGTCAAATCCAACTCTGACGTTGCGGCGAAGGAACTGGAAGAAGCCAAGATTGCAGCTGAAAAGAAGGCGACTGAAATGAAGCTTGCTGCCGAAAATAAGGCCAATGAATTGAAAGTTGCGGCAGAAAAGGAAGCCGTAGCCCTCAAGGCAGCAGCAGAAAAGAAAGCTGCTGAAGCGGCCAAGGCCATCGAAGAAGCCGCTGCGAAAGCCAAGGCAGCACTGACGCCGGCACCTGCGGCTCCCGCAGATCCGGCTGAGCCAGCGCCTCCTGCCGCACCGGCCACACCGCCGACAGCACCTGCAGTGCCGAAATGATCGTCACTTCAGCATGAATCACGCGAAAGCGTCAGGAGTGACTCCTGACGCTTTTTTATGTGAGGCTGGATCTTGGGGCCGCGGCTGTCATGCAGAATGACCCAGGGTCTCCTCGCTGAGGCTCGGCTGACCCAGGCTATGATCCGCAGCACCTTTGGTGCTGATGTGACGCGGAGCGGCCAATGTATTGGCGCGCTTTTCAGAATGTCTATTTATGCAAAAAACAGCCCGAGATCACACTGCCTTCGGAACTTCAAAGCCTGGGCGATACTCACGGGTGAGAAGGGCGAGGGCTTCTGGGGTGGCGGTGTCACCGATGAAGGTTTCCTTGGCGGAATCGATTTCCAGCATGGGGCCCATTTTGATATCGAGCTTGGAGGCGTCGAGTTCGTTTTTGATGAGGTGCCCGTGGAAATCGGCGATGACGTCGTTCCAAGGCTGGAAGTCTTTGACCGCAGCTTCGGCTTGTTCACGGCTGTACTTCTGGCCGAGGCGATAGGAGTTGTTGGCGAGATGACACCAAGCGCTGGAGAAGTGGATTTTTTCCACTTCGCCTTTCAGGTCCGCAGATTTGCGGCTGCGAATGGCGTCGATGAAATTCGCGGCGTGGCTTTTGCCGCCGTCGCCTTTGAAGATGTGGAGTTTCTGGCCTGCTGCGTCATAGGCGGTACCACCGCCACGACTGCCAGTGTAGTAGCCGCCTTCGCATTCAATGATGAGGAAGGCACCAGTGCGGCGGCGCAGATAAACATCCGGGGCCTTGATGCCCTTCTGGCGTGGGAGGTTGTGGAAGTCCACGATCACCGGAATATCGCCAGTGTCCATGTAGGCGAAATGGGTGTTGGGTGACTCGCCGGCGTCATCCCAGCCAAAGCGCCCGCCACCGGCGATGACGCGCTTGGGCAGCGTGACTTTGTCGCGGAAGACGACGTTGCGGAGGTCATCGAGGATGTGAGGACCCCAGTTGCCCATTTCGCCATTGCCGGTGTTCCAGTTCCAATGCCAATCGTAGTGGAATTTTTCGCGGTAGATGGGTTCGTCTTTGGCAGGGCCAAGCCAGAGATTGTAGTCCACGGTGGCAGGTGGCGTGAGTGGCTGGTCGAGTTTGCCGATGGATTTGCGCATGCTGTAGTGATTGCAGCGCACGTATTTGATCTTGCCCATGGTGCCAGCATCGAGGAAGCCTTTGATTTCTTCCTGCAGTGGATCGCTGCGCTGCTGGGTGCCGCCCTGGACGATGCGGTTGTACTTCCGTGCTGCTTCGACGAGTTTGCGGCCTTCCCAGATGTTGTGTGAGACGGGCTTTTCCACATAGACATCCTTGCCGGACTGCATGGCCCAAATGGAGGCGAGGACATGCCAGTGGTTGCCGGTGGAGACGACGACGGCGTCGATGCTTTTGTCTTCCATGACCTTGCGGAGGTCCTGGGTGGTCTTGGCAGTGGGGAAAACTTTTTTGGCACGGTCCAACGCTGCTGTGTCGGGATCACAGAGATAGGCGATCTCCACTCCCGGGACTTTGGCCATGCGGCTGGCATTGCCCATACCCTGGCCGCCGAGGCCGATGGAGGCGATGCGAATGGTTTCATTGGCCCCGAGTACGCGACTGGCTGAGAGGGCGGTGAAGGCGAGGGCGGACTGGGTGATGAAGGAGCGACGTGAGGTCATGGCTGGGGCTGGTTGTAGGCTGGAGTTTTGCCAGAACGAAGCCCTAGATGCAACTCCTTCGCTAAATCCTGCTTTTATGTCTTATCGCAGGCCCTGAGGATGATGTGCGTGATAGACTGGAACTAAGCTTTGTGTCACCGCTACGCGGTTCCACGGGATTTAAACGCTGGATGACTGCATACCGTGGGTTGGCACCCACGGCTACGAATGTGTCAGCGCTACGCGCTTAAGACGTTCAGGCGTTGGTGCCGTTGCGGCCAGCCGCATTGATGTTGCTGATCTGCGTGTTGAGCGTGCAAAAGTCGTAAACGATGCCGATCAGGAGACCACCGCCTGTCAATAGGTAGAGCAGACCGGTCACCCATTTACCCATGTAGAAACGATGGACGCCAAAGACGCCCAAAAAGGTGAGGAACACCCATGCGAGCGAGTATTCGAGATGGCCGGGGACAAACCTGCGATCCGCCTCCCGGTCCATGCTTGGAATGAGAAACAAATCCACGAACCAGCCGACCAGGAACAGGCCGCCAGTGAGGAACCACAGAATGCCAGTCTTGGGTTTGCCGAAGTAAAAACGATGAGCCCCAGTGAAGCCGAAGATCCAGAGTATGTAGCCGACCAGCTTGTTGTGGGTGGAAGGAAGCGGAGTGTTGTTCATAGCGGTTCTAATCATGAGGAGTTTTGGGCATTGTGCGATTCCAAGTTTGGCCGGTTTTCGCAAGCGGGAGCAGAGGAGTGGACAAATTGAAAATGATGAGCTACGACATATGGCATGACGGTAACTGTCACTATTCCTGATGTGCTTGCTGCGGCACTCCAGCGAGTGCAGCCTGCTTTGCCGCAGGTGCTCCTCGACGGCTTTGCGGTCGAAGCCTACCGTGAAGGAATACTCTCGGCTGCAGAGGTACGAGTGTTGCTAGGGCATGAATCGCGCTGGGAAACCGAGGATTTTCTTGCTGCACATGAGGCATGGCCAGGCAGCACCGCTGAAGAAGTCGCGGCTGATGGCAGCAGGTTGCAGGCCCTTCTTAGTCGATGATTGTCGTAAGCGATACCACGCCGCTGCGTTACCTCGCCGTGCTAGGACTGATAGACCTTCTGCCACGCTTGTTTGGCCGTGTTCATTGTCCTTCCGCCGTGCTTCAGGAGTGCTGTCATCCACGTGCTCCGTCAGCTTTACGAACATGGGCGGAACAGCCGTCTGAATGGCTCAGTGTCATTGAGGTGCCTGAAGTGGCGGCAGATCTTCGCGATGTCTTGGATGAGGGCGAAGCTGCGGCCATCACCCTAGCGCAGCAATTGCAAGCCGAGGTGATTCTGATCGACGAGAAGGAAGGACGCCGCTGCGCTCTTGCGCGCGGTTTTGTTACGGCTGGAACGCTGAACATTCTCGCCCAGGCCGGACGGCGTGATTGGCTCGACTATTACTCGATAATTGAGCGACTAAAAACCGAGACCAACTTCCGTGCGGCGCAAGCGGTGATTGACTCCGCCTGGGCGGCCTCGGCATCTCGCTGATCCTATTTCCAGAAGTCAGCGCCGACAAAAAAAGAGGCCGCATTGCTGCGGCCTCTTCGTGGTTTTGAGTGTTGAGCGGATGAGGCTTAGCCTGCGTCTTCAGCAGGAGCGGCGTCGCCAGCGGCGGCGGCGGCTGCAGCTGCGTCCTTGTCTTTCATGGCGGCCTTGCGGCTCATCTTGATGCGGCCCTTGTCGTCGATGCCAATGCACTTGGCGGAGACGATGTCGCCGGTCTTGACGACGTCTTCAGTGCGGTTGACACGGAAGTCGGCGAGTTCGCTGATGTGGATGAGGCCGTCTTTCTTGCCACCGAGGTTCATGAAGGCACCGAAGTTTGTGGTGCTGACGACTTTGCCTGTGTAGATCTTGCCGACTTCGATTTCCTGGGAGGTGCCGCTGATCATTTCGACTGCGCGCTCGAGGCTTTCCTTGCGGGAAGCGTAGATGTAAACGGTGCCGTCGTCTTCGATGCTGATTTCAGCGCCGGACTCGGCCTGGATGGCCTTGATGTTCTTGCCGCCAGGACCGATGAGCTCACCGATCTTGTCTGGGTTGATCTTCACGATCTCGATGCGAGGAGCATACGGACTGAGAGGCTTCACTTCAGCGATGGCCTGAGCCATGGCGGAGAGAACCTGGGTGCGGCCGTCCTTGGCCTTGACGATGGCTTCTTCGAGAATGCTCAGGGGCAGGCCGGGAAGCTTGAGGTCAAGCTGGTAGCCGGTGACGCCTTCGGAGGTACCGCAAAGCTTGAAGTCCATGTCGCCGAAGTGGTCTTCGCTGCCGATGATGTCGAGCATCGTGAGGTAGCGCTTCATGTTGTCGCCTTCGAACTCAGTGACGAGACCGACGCTGATTCCGCCGACTGGGCGCTTGAGAGGCACGCCTGCATCGAGGAGGGCCATGACGCCGGAGCAAACGGAGGCCATGGAGGTGGAGCCGTTGGACTCCATGACTTCGCTGCTCACGCGGATGGCGTAAGGGAAGACTTCCTTGGCTGGGATCACTGGCTCGATGGAGCGCTCTGCGAGGGCACCGTGGCCGATTTCACGACGATTCTGACCACCGAAGCGGCCGGTTTCACCGACGGAGAACGGAGGGAAGTTGTAATGAAGGATGAAGCGCTTGGAGTCTGGACCACCTGCGTAGGTGTCCATTTCCTGAGCTTCGTCTGCTGGAGCGAGGGTGGCGATGGAGAGAGCCATCGTTTCGCCACGGGTGAAGCTGGCAGAGCCGTGGGTGCGGGGAAGCACGGAGGCTTCGCCGGAAAGCTGGCGGAGCTGGTCGATGCCGCGGCCGTCGCAACGGTTCTTCTTGTCGAGGATGGAGATGCGGAAGGCTTTCTTCTGGAGGTAATCGAAGGCCTGGCTGACTTCGAAGCCGGTGGCTTCTGGGAACTTGGCCTTGATGGCTTCAGCGACTTCGTCCTTGAGGGCGCCGACGGCTTTGCCGCGAGCAACCTTGGAAGGGGTGTAGAGAGCGCCTTCGATGCGATCGCCAGCGACGGCGTAGGCGATTTCGAGGAGTTCGTCTTTCACGAGCATGAGAGGAACTTCGCGCTTGGCCTTACCGGCGAGCTTGGTGAGTTCTTCCTGGGCGACGACGAGCTTGGCGACTTCGGCTTGAGCGAAGTGGAGGGCTTTGACGAATTCCGCTTCTGGGATTTCGTTGGCGGCGCCTTCGATCATGACGACTTCGGTCTTGTTGCCGACGTAAACGAGGTCGAGGTCGCTGTCGAGGCGCTGGCTCTGGGTGGGGTTCACAATGAACTCACCATTGATGCGGCCGATACGGACGGCACCGACTGGGCCTGCGAACGGGATGTCCGAGACGCAAAGAGCGGCGGAGGCGCCGTTCATGGCGCAGATGTCCGGATCGTTTTCGCCGTCAGCGCTGAGGAGGATGGCGACGACCTGGGTGTCGTAGTAGTAGCCTTTCGGGAAGAGCGGACGCAATGGGCGGTCCGTCATGCGGCAGGTAAGGATTTCCTTTTCCGTGGGGCGGCCTTCGCGCTTGAAGTAGCCACCAGGGAAGCGACCTGCTGCGGAGGCTTTTTCCTTGTACTCAACGGAGAGGGGGAAGAAGTCCTGGCCGTCTTTGACTTTCGTGGCGGAAACAGCAGTGACGAGGACGATGGTGTCGCCGAGACGCACGGTAACGGCGCCGTCAGCGAGCTTGGCAAACTTGCCGGTTTCGATTTCGAGGGTACCAGCACCGAGCTGGATTTTTTGTGTATGAATGGCCATAGGTTGGCTTGTGTTGTTTGTTTGGTTTGGGTGAAATTAGATACCAGGCTTCGGCCCGGCGGCGGTGCGTCAATGCGCACCAAGCAGCATGAACATCGGCTTTGCCGACATGCGTGTAAAATCCTGCTACAGAAAAAGGGGGCGATGCACGTGGCATCACCCCCTCATGAAATTCTGTTAGCGGCGGAGACTGAGGCTCTTGAGGAGCTTCTGGTAGCGCTCGTTGGCGGTCAGCTTAAGGTAGTCAAGCAGCTTGCGACGGCGTGCGACCATCTGAAGCAGGCCACGACGTGTGGAATGATCTTTCTGATGCGCGGCAAGGTGCTGCGTCAGGTCGTTGATTCGCTTCGTCAAGAGGGCCACCTGAACATCGGAGCTGCCGGTGTCTTTTTCGTGGATCTTGAAGGAGGTGGAATCGATGGTGGTTGCTTCGCTCATGGTTCGTTTGAATGGCCGGACAACTTGTCAGGCGGTGTGTATTCTGGGATGTGGGGCTGCGAAGGAACCATAAACGCTCTTTTTGGCAAGAGGAAGTTTGAGGAGTTTGCGGTTGCTGGCAGAGGTTTGTGGGAGGCGGGAAAGTGGTGTTTTTATGGGAAAACCCAGCCATGGGCTGCTGTGGCAGGCTGCACTTTCAAGAAAAACGCACGGTGAGCAGGCAGAGGGAGGGTGGCACTGACGTTCAGGAGGGAGGCGCTGCCTTTGGCGGCCCAGTAAGAGGTGGGGGAGCGCTTGAGGAGCCAGTAGGCGTCGTAGCTGGTGGCTCCGGGGACGGTGTCGCCTTTCCAGAGCTGGAGCTGGTCGGCGCTGGTCATGGTGGTGGAGGCGGTGAAGCCCTGATCAGCGGTCAGGCCCAGGCGCAGCGGGGTGGCGTCCACCGGCCAGGGCAAGGCCAGAAGGTTTTGACCTTCATTCAATGATTTGCGCCAAGGGCTCACACGCACATGGCCTGCAAGCGTGACCGACTTGGGCTGGGAGGCGGCTTTGACCATGAGACCTGTGCCGGGAGGGATGATCTTCGCGTTCTGGGAAAGGTGCGCGGCATCATCGGCGGAGACCCACTGGCGGACGCCTGAACGTGCTGAGAGCCAATGGGCATGCCATGCTCCGTTCTCATAAAAGAGCACCTGATCGGCGGCTTCCGCCACTGCGGCGGCCTGAAAGACGTCCACCGGGAAAGCCTGCGCCAGCGTCACATGCGGACGCAGCACAACGCGAGCACCTATCAAGTCTTCCGGCAGCGTTTGGAGCGTGCTGAGCGGTGAAGCGGAAACCAGCGTGGCGACGCCCGCTGTGAGACTGGCGATTTCAAAACGATGACCGGCCTGCGTGCCGTCCAGCACTTCAAGATAGCAGGAAGTGGCGGCATCGATGCGGACTGACTGAGCATTGGCGAGTATGAGCGCGGACGAACCGGAGAACTGCTCGATGCAACCGGCATACAACGGGGCATTCACAAGGGAGATGCCAGATGTCTGCGAACCAGCCGTGAAAGTGAAGCGCTGCCAGGCCTGGGGTGTGGTGACGGCGCTGGTGCCGTCACGATTGGTCACGCGCAGGCGCAGGATGCCGCGCTGCTTGTCCTGACCACTCAGACTGCTGATGCCGCGCCAGCTGAGCTGTTCCCTATCTCCGCTCAGGGGTGAAGGCGTGGGTGCCAGCATCACTGATGTCCAGGTAAGGAGATCGGTCGAACTTTCCAGGAGGAACGAAACTCCGGTGATGCTGCGAGGATGGTGGAGATGCGCATCCACGCGTCCATCGCTCGTGGTGGTCAACCACCAGCCACCGTCGAAGCTGCCGTCACTGCCGAGAGCGTATTCGATGAGGTCACTGACGCCATCACCATCAAGATCTGCATTCGTAACGGGCTGAATTGAAGTCGATTGAACGGAGGCGGTCTGAATGGAGACTGGGGAAGAGCCCAGAGCATTTTTGACGACGGTGGCCGCTGGCGGCGTGGGGACTGCCTGGATGATCTGCACCTTGTCGAAGGTGGAAACGCCGAGGTCGTAAGGGGAAGAAGACGTGACCGCCAGCCCAATGTGAACGACGTTTGCGAGTCCGGTCAATGTCGTGCTGCTGATCAGCGTCCAGGCATTGCCATTGGACGAAGCATAGGAGGTCAGTGTGTCGCCGGTGCGCACGAGGCGGACCCAGTTGTTGGGCGCGGCGTTTACTGCGGGGCCCCCTGCGTATTCGGCGGCGGCATTGACGGTGGAGCGCCAGACCATGCCGAAGCCGTTGTTTTCTGCGGCAGGCGTGGTGAAGGCGATGGCGTGGCGTGCGCCGGCGGTGAGGGCCTCACGGATCATGACGCCCGTTTTGCACCAAGGGTGCGTGTTGCTTTGGCTGGTGATGCGTGCGCGGATCTCGCCATTGCCGGTGAGCTGGGTGCTGGCGAAGTGGAAGCCGTCTGCGGCGAAGAAGATGTCCTCCCCTGCCCCGCTCAGCGTGTAGGTGTCCGTGGTGCTGTTGTAGGTAGTGCCGCCCGCTAGCTGAACGGTGCCGACATCTTGTCCCTGCAAGGCGATTGCCACTGGTGGTATATAGGTAACGCTGACGGTATTCGAAGCAGTGCTGCCTACCGCAGCCGCATTCTGGGCCGCATTGGCAGGCAGCGTCACCGTGACCACACCGGTGGCTGTGGGAGTCAGCGTCACGCTGTAGCTGGTGCCAGAGCCGGTGAGATTGGACGCTGTGGCATTCGTCACCACGAAATCATTGAGGGCAAGTCCGGTGACCGCCTGGCTGAACTGCGCCTGAATGGTGAACGGTCCAGCTTCGGTCGAAGATGCTGCGCCCAGGGTCACCGCCGGAGCTACTACTGCCTGAGCACCGGCGACCTGCACGTTGTCAAAGGTGGACGTGGCGAGTATGGAGGGAGAAGAGGATGTGACGGCGAGACCCACATAGACGGTGTTTGAGAGACCAGCCAGCGTGGCCGTGCCCATGAGCGTCCAGGCATTGCCATTGGAGGAAGCGTAGGCGCTGATGGTGGTGCCGCTGCGGACCAGGCGTACCCAGTTGTTCGGAGCTGCATTCAAGGCAGGACCGCCCGCGTAATTGGTGGCTGCATTGGCGATGGGACGCCAGACCATGCCAAAGCCGTTGTTCTCTCCGGCAGGCGTGGTGAAGGCCATGACATGCCGTGCGCCGGCGGTAAGTGCCTCACGCATCATGACTCCGGTTTTGGACCAGGGATTGGTGTTGCTCTGGCTGGTGACACGCGCGCGGATTTCGCCATCGCCCGTGAGCTGAGTCAGCGCGAAGTGGAAGCCGTCGGCAGTGCCGTAGATATCGCTGCCCGATCCTTTGACGGTATAAACGCCGCTGCTGAAGGTGGTGCTGCCAGCGACCAAGGGTCCGCCCACGTCCTGGCCTACGAACGCCACGGTGGCAGGCACTGTGTAAGTCACAGAGACCACATTGGAAGCGGTGCTGCCGGTGGCTGCTGAATTTTGTGCTGCTCCTGCTGGCAGACTCACTGTCACGATACCCGAAGCCACGGGAGTCAAAGTGATGCTGTAGGCTACGCCGCTGCCGCTGAGGTTGGACGCCGTGGCATTGCTCACGGTAAAGTCAGACAGCGTCAGTCCCGTGACGGATTGGCTGAACTGTACCTGCGCCGTGAAGGGGCCAGTCTCGATGCCGGAGGCTGTGCTGAGGGTGACGGAGGGTGCCACTGCTGTCTGCGCGCCAATGACCTGCACGTTGTCAAATTCAGCCGTGGTCGTCAAACCGCTGTCGGCAGCGGTCGCAGCCAGTCCGACATACACCTGCGCAGAGAGATTGGTCAGAGTGGTGGTGCTCACGAGCGTCCAGGTGGTTCCATTGGCGGAGGCATAGCCGGTGAGCACATTGCCTTCGCGCACGAGACGCACCCAGTTGTCCGGAGCCGTGCTCAGAGCCGGGCCACCTGCATAGCCCGTGGTGCCATTGGCGATCAGACGTGACACCATGCCAAAGCCATTGCCTGCGTCCGGTGGTGTGATGAACATCATGGCATGGCGTGAGCCGGCGGCCAGCGTCTCGCGCACCATGACGCCAGCCTTGGCCCAAGGGTTGGTGTTGCCAAAGCTGCGCACGCGGGCGCGCACTTCGCCATCGCCAGTGAGCACGACCTGCTCAAAGCGGAAGCCGTCTTCGGTGGAGTAGATGTCCTGGCCTGAGGCGACCAGCGTATGAACGCCAGTGCTAATGTTGATGCTGGTGGAGCCCGCAAGGAAACCACTGCCGATGTCCTGGCTCACAAAGGCGGGGCCGCTGGCTGCCGGTGTGTAGGTGCGTGTGAGGACGTTGGAGGCAAGGTTTGTCACCATGTCTGCATCCTGCGCCTGAGCTGCGGCGATGCTGATAGTGACATTGGCCGTGGGCGTGATGGTGAAGCTGTAACTCGTACCCGAGCCGGTGAGAGCACTGGCGGTGCCGCCGGTCACGCTGATGTCTGACTGAGTGAAGCCTGTCACGGGATGACTGAAAGTGGCAGTGACGCCAAAGGGAGCGCTCAAGGAAGCAGGGGCTGTGGTGGCGAGTTCCACCGTAACTGGCAGCGGCGCGGAGGCGGGTGCGTTGTCGATCTGCTGGAGATAGGCGACGAGGCTGGCGAGATCCGCCGCATTCAACGTCACGCCTTGATGCGCGGTGACGGCATCTGCCAGGGTGGCAGCAGAACCATCATGCAGATAGGGGGCCGTGGCCCAGAGACCGCGCATGGTGGGAACATCGAAGCCGGTGAGCGCGCCGTTGAGACGCTTGCCGCTGGTGGGCTGCCTGATGGTGCCCACATCACGGAAGGCATTCAGCGCGCTGTTGGTGAAGGCTGAACCGCTGTGGCATGAGGCGCAGTTTTGCTGGCGGAAGATGCGCTCGCCTGCCAGTGCAGTGGTGGTCATGGTGCCGTCGGTGTTGCGATTTGGACTGACGGATTCCGTGGTGAGGGAGGTGACGTAGGCAGAGAGTGCATCGAGGTCAGAGCTGACGCCGGCTTTGGAATCACCCAGCGGCTGGTTGCGTGTACCTGTGTTGAACTGCGCATCTGTCATGAGTCCGGTGCCGCCGGAAAAGACGCGGATCTGTCCTTCAAAATCATGCACTTCGTCGAAGTTGCCCGTCCAGTGCAGGGCACCATGCGCGCCATGACCGCGAAGCGTGATGGTGTTGCGCAGGCCTTCGCCGGTGCCGGTGAAGTCCCAGGTGCGGCCGTCATGACCGCCGTCGTTATGACAGGAGGCGCAGGAAATGTATTCCTGCAAGGCCAGGCGCACATCCGCCGCGTCATAGAAGAGCTGCTTGCCCTTCAGCACTGTGGCGCTGAGTTTTTCAGTGGTGACGGTGTTCACAACGCCCAGTGTGGCAGGTGTGCTGCTGCCACCCTGGATGAGGCTGCTGACGTCATGCACGCTGACGGTGCGGCTCATGAAATTGTGCACGAAGAGAGTGCGGCCATCAGGTGACAGCGCGAGACCTTGAGGAGCGAGGCCGGCATCGAAGCGGGTGATGACAGTCTTGTTCCATGCGTCCACCACGGCGATGGCGCGGCTGCTTTCCAAGGCGACGAAGATGTAGATACCCCAAGGGTCAAACGCTGCTGCGCTGGGCATGCCGGCGTTGTCGAAGTCAACACGGCCCGCGTAGTCTTCGGATTGCGTGGTGAGATTGATGCGACTGGCGATGGCACGCAGTGACTGATCATGATTGAGGCCCTCGCCATTGCGCAAGGCACCGCGCTTGATGTTGTCCTGCTTGGAGGGCACCCAGGCGGAAAGGCCGTCGGGAGAGATGGCCGTTGCGCCGAGGTAGTTTGGTAGGCCGTGAGCGGAGGTAGGTGTGTCTGCTTGCTCGCTGTGCTGCAGGAGAATGGTGCGCTCCAGCGCGAGTGTGGAGGCGGTGACCACGAGCACTTCGCCGCCGCGCCCGTTGGTGTTTGGCGCAGCGGTGTTTTCTCCGGGAAGCGGAGGCGTGATGAAGCGGCTGACATACACACGCGCGCCATCCGCACTGACGGAGACATGACGCGCATGCTGGCCTGCATTGAGCGTGGCGATCTGAGCGCCCGTACTGGGATTCAGCTTCAGCAGACGCCCGCTGCCTTCGAGGGCCACGTAGGCGGCGGTGCCATTCGGATCAAAGGCGATGCCAAAGGGGCGCGAGCCGCGTGGCAGAGTTAGCGTGCCGACCACGGCATAGGTGGTGCCGTTTAAAATCGAGATGGTGGAGCTCTCGGCATTGGTTACCCAAACGCGGCCATCTGGAGCCAGCGCCAGGCAGCGCGGTGCGGTGCCCACGCTGGTCTCGGCGAGCTTGCCGCGAGTCACCGCATCCAAGATGGTCACACTATCGGTGTCCGGATTGACGAGCCAGACGCGGTCATTGCCAGTGGCGCGGTCTTCGAAGATGAGGCTGGAGGAAACGGCAGGCTTCCTGGCGGTAAGCGGCGCATAAACGGCCTGGAAGAAGGTTCTGGTGACGACTGCGCCGGTATCATCCGTAGCTGTCACGACCACGGTGTAGCGTCCCGGATTGGCGAAGGTGTGGCTGATACTGGCGCTGCTGCTGTAGGCGGTCTGAGGCGTGCCATCCCCGAAGTTCCAGCGGAAGCGTGGGTTCGCACCGCCCGTGCTGGCGGCGGTCAGGGTCACAGCAGCCCCTGAGCCCGCCGGGGCGGACTGCGACTGCTGCACGGACAGGGCATTGCTGATCACCCAAGTGAAGGATGCCGTCGCAGGAGTTGTGTTGCCATCGGTCACGCTAACGGTCACGGGAAAGCTGCCAGCGGCGGTCGGCGTGCCGCTGATGATGCCGGATGCGGCATTGATGGAAAGGCCGGTGGGAAGACCGGTAGCGCTGAAAGCCAGCGTGTCCTGATTGAGATCCGTGGCCTGGATGCTCAAGGAGGTTGCTGCATTGATGATGCTGCTGCGCGGGCCAGGATTGGTCACTACGGGCGGTGTCGGGGATGCAAAGGCATTGAGGTTTATCTCCCAGGACAGCACTTCATGCGTGTTGATGGAGCCGCCTGTCGCGCCGGTGAAACCCATCCATGCGCTGGGGCCGACGATGCTGGCGAGCTTCAGCGCTGTCTGGGTAAGAATAGGCGAGGCGGGCTTGGTGGAGCTGACGCCTTGGACGATGTAAACGCGCAGCGTGTCGGAGGGGCCATCGTAGTCCACCCAGAGCGTGTGGCTGGCGCCGTTCTCCATATCGAAGGAGGGTGTCGCAGTATTCAAGTGTGGCGAGACGACGCCGTTGGTGAGGATGCCGATGTGATTGGCATTGGGATCGGTGCCGCCGGTGTAGGTGTCGAGCTCGATGGCGAGGCTCTTCAGGATGCCTTCATACCCTTCCCCGCCACCCGCTGCGCCGAGTGCCGTGGCGGCGCTTCCTTGCAGCACGAAGGTCATACCGTCCGCGCCATCGCCGGTGCCATTCATGCGGAAGACGAAGCGGCTGGAGAAGGAGGTGCCTTCGGAGACTGGAACGGGTGCGGTGAGGAAGGCGGAGCCTGCTTGATTGCCGGCGTTTGGTGTGAGCACGAGCACGCCATTGCTCACTCTGGTGCTGCCGTTGAGCTGCAGGCCGGCGGCAGAGGTGAAGGTGGTGAAGTTTTGGCTCAGGTTAGGCGGTGTGATGGTCCAGGCGAAGGTGGCGCTGGCGGTGGTGATGCCGTCAGTCAGATTGACGCGCGCGCTGCTGAAGGTGCCGGTGACGGTGGGAGTGCCGCTGATGACGCCGGTGCTGGCATTGATAGCAAGACCGGTGGGCAAACCTGTGGCGGTGTAGGTCACAGCGCCATTGCCAGGAGCCACGCCGTACACCGCTAATGTTGCGGGTGCATTCACCGCGCTGAACTGGCTGCCGGGATTGGCCACGGTAACGCTTTGAGCCGGATCGACCTGAATGACTTTTGCGACGGAATAGGCTCCACTGGCCGTGACGCCAAAGAGCATCCAATAGCCCGGCGTCATCACGCTGAGATTGGCGTGGCCCTGCACGACGTAAACGCCGGGAGAAGTCTCGGTGGATGGCAGACTGAGGTAGCGCAGATCGGTATTCACCGAGTGGGTCTGCGATGACATCTTGATGAAGCTGAACTTGGTGATGCCGGGCGTGGCCTGCACGGCAAAGGTGGTGCCAACGCCGATGTAGGAGGGTGCCTGGGTAATAACCGGGCGCGTGGCCAGACTGCCATCTGCATTGTACAGCATCGGCGGAGTGAAGAGCTGGCCATCACGGTGGTCAGCGCTGTTGCCCGCAAGGCCGCCACCGCCGGACCACACGCGACCATCTGGCAGCAGCAGTGCGAGGGAATGGTAATTGCGTGGAACACTCATCGGTGCGAGCTGGCGCCACTGGCGCGTGGTGGGATTCCACAGTTCGGGAATCAGCACGGAGCCTGTGTCATTAAACTTCAAGCCGGAGGTGTTGCCGCCGATGACGAGCACCTCGCCAGTGGGAAGGATGACTGAATTGGCAAACTGACGGGTGTAGGTCATGGAGGGCACGCTGGCCACCACGGGAGTGCCGGTGCGGATGTCGATGGTGAAGGCAAGGTTGGTGCTCGTACCTGTGGAACTGTCGCTTGCGTTGGGTGTGGTGCTAGCTGATCCGCCAGCCACCAAGATGCGTCCTTCATCATACATGGCAAAGCTGCCTTCCTTGGGGTAGTGCGCTCCGGGCACATTGACACCGGAATAGGTCAAGCTGCCGGTGCCTGTGGCAGTGAGCCAGTTCATCTGGTCTGTGGGGCCACCGTGAAACAGACGGCCATCAGGTGCGACAACGATGAGTGGATGCCAGCGCGTGACATATCCTGGCAGGGCGACCTGCGGGGCCCAGTTGATGCCGCTCAGTCGCGCCCATCCGCCGGCTGCGGACCAGCGTTCTGCGGTATTGGTACCGCCGTCTCCTGTTACGGTGAAGACACTGCCATCCGTCAAAGCCACGCTCGTATTGTACCAGCGGCCGTCGTTCATGTTGGGCAGAGCGGTCCACTGATTAGTGCGCCAGTCGAACGCGCTGCTCAGCCTGGTGGTGTTGCGGCCGCCGTTGATGACGACCCGGCCGTCTGGAAGCATCGTGGTGCCACCGCAGAACATGTCGTGACGCGTGTTGTTGATTTCGGTGAAGACACCGGTGGCGGGATTCCACACAGCGGCGTAAGTGAACTCTGCGCCTACCGGGAAGGTGGTGCGCTGATTTGAGGCAAAGGTCAGCAAGCGCCCGTCCGGCAGGGTGGCGGCCGTCACGGGAATGTGAGGCGTCCAGGAAATGACGCTGCCCCATTCTCCCTGTGAAATGCGATTCGTCAGCACCGTGGCAGCGGGTGCCAGAAGGGTAAAGGCAGGAGCCAGCGCTTGGGCTTCGGCAAAAAGCTGGTCACTCAGACCGTGATCATCTTCACCCGCGCGAAGAGAGCTGAGGCTCGAACTCGAGATAAGCAGGAAAAGGGCAGAGCGAGCCAGGGAACGAAAAAGTGATGGTCGCACCGCCTGATTTTTTACTTTATCTGGAATATTCATAATAACGAGTCGCGTATTTTGGAATATTTATCGAAGAAGTAGCTTTTTAAAGTATTATTTACCACTTTCTATAATTTTGATATACACGCATCCAATCCACTGATTTTCAAGGAACGGCTTCATTCCCCCAGCCCGCTCCTTGCCACTCCCCCCTTTCTCATCCATAGACCCAGCCCTTTTATGTCACGCACGTACAACCTCGCAGTCCTCCCCGGAGATGGTATCGGCCCTGAAGTCATGGTCGAGGCGCTCAAAGTCCTTGATGTCGTCGCCAGCCGTTCCAGCCTCACTTTTGAATATAACCACCAGCTTGTCGGTGGAGCTGCCATTGATGCAGTGGGCAAGGCGCTGCCTGCGGAAACCATCGCGGCCTGTGAGGCGAGCGATGCCATCTTGTTTGGCTCCGTTGGTGGCCCGAAATGGGAGAAGCTGCCGCCGAATGAACAGCCTGAGCGCGGTGCGCTGCTGCCGCTGCGCAAGCACTTTGGCCTGTTTGCGAATCTGCGCCCGGGGATTTGCTACCCTGCCCTGACTTCTTCTTCGCCGATCCGTGCGGATTTGGTGGAAGGTGGGTTTGATGTGCTTTGCGTCCGCGAACTGACCGGCGGCATGTATTTTGGCCAGCCGAAGAGCCGCACGACGCTGCCTGATGGCGACATCGAGGTGATTGACACGATGGTTTATAAGAAGAGCGAGATCGTGCGCATCGCGCATGTGGCCTTCAAGGCTGCGCAGTTGCGCCGCAAGCACGTGACGAGCGTGGACAAGGCCAATGTGTTGACCAATGGTGTGCTGTGGCGCGAGACGATGGTGGAAGTGGCGAAAGAATACCCTGATGTGACGCTGGCGCATCTGTATGTGGACAATGCGGCGATGCAGCTGATCAAGGCTCCGCGGAGCTTTGACGTGCTGGTGACGGAAAACCTGTTTGGTGACATCCTCAGCGATGAGATGGCGATGATCGCTGGCTCGCTGGGCATGCTGGCGAGCGCGAGCCTTGGCAAGCCGAAGGGCGATGGACTTTACTTTGGTCTGTTTGAGCCTTCCGGTGGCACGGCTCCGGATATCGCGGGCATGGGCATTGCGAATCCGATCGCGCAGATTCTTTCGGTGGCGCTGCTGCTGCGTTTCTCCCTCGGTCTCGAAGCTGAGGCGACGAACATTGAGTCGGCGGTGAAGAAGGTCATCGATAGCGGCCTTCGCACGGGTGACATCTTCAGTGGTGCTCCTGGCACGAAGAAGGTGAACACGAAAGAGATTGGCGAGGCAATTATTGCGGCGCTGTGATTTGATTATGATTCCAAACTCGAATGCCGTGGCAACAGAGGAACCGCTTTTGTCGGTGCGGCGTTCGAGGATGGAGAATGAGGAGCTTGAGCTGCCAATGAGCTTTGAGGAGCGGAAGGCGGACAGGAAGAGGCTTGATCAGTTGCATCCCGGGAACCGGTTTCGATTGATGTTTGGGCAGACGCTGCTGCGGCAGTATCCGTGACTGAGGCACCTCTCTCGTCAACCTAAGCGAGCTTGGTCTTGCACGTGATGCAAATGTCATGCTGATCACTTTTCCTGGTTCCTCTGAAAACCGGAGCGAGCAAAGGCGATTATTGCGGCCCCGTGATTTTTCAAGCGGATTAACCGCAAGCAAACATGGTTCGTTCGGGAAACTCTGCTTTCTGCCAGTGCCTCCGGAGCACCGAGGCAGCTCGATCAAATCTTTTGTTTCCTTCGTCCTCAGGCATTGCTTGGAGCATCTCAATTTTTCCTGAAGCCTTGGCGATTCGCAAAAGACCAATATTCACGCCTACTATCATTGATCGGCTTTTGAAGCGCGGATCTTTGTCAGTGACAGACGAACTGAAGAAATAATCGGCGTGCTCCGGAGTCTCGCTATCCTTGGTGATATCGATCAACATCCAATCGACGT
Source organism: Verrucomicrobiaceae bacterium (assembly GCA_027490195.1). Taxonomy (GTDB): domain Bacteria; phylum Verrucomicrobiota; class Verrucomicrobiia; order Verrucomicrobiales; family Verrucomicrobiaceae; genus Prosthecobacter. The sequence continues at coordinate 21,140 of JAIXYN010000059.1, forward strand.
GCCTGCCAGGCATTACTTCATGGAAGCCTGATCCAGCAGTGGATTTTCGTGCCTGACTGCAAGGCATGCACAATCCCCCATTTGCATCCGCTGTTGTTCGCAGAATGCTGGAACCACACTTTGTACAACTAGTTCTTTCTTCTGGCATCAAGACACGGTCTAACTCACCCGTTCACCACATTGACCGGTTTGCCTGCGAGGAAGGCTTGGAGGTTAGCAGCGGTGATGTCGATGAGTCGGGCGCGGGATTCGCGGCTGGCCCAGGCGACGTGGGGGGTGATGACGGCGTTCTTGGCGGAGAGTAGAGGGTTGTCGGCTTTGGCGGGTTCGACGGAGAGGACGTCGAGTCCTGCACCGGCGATGAGGCCTTCGTTGAGGGCTTTGGCGAGGGCGGGTTCATCGACGAGAGGGCCGCGGCCGGTGTTGATGATCATGGCCTCGCGTTTCATGAGATTGAGCGTGCGCTCGCCGACGAGGTGCTTGGTGGCGTCGGTGAGCGGGCAGTGAAGGCTGATGACGTCGGACTGGCGGAAGATGTCGTCGATTTCGGCGGCGGTGACACCGGCGGGTGGGGGCTCTTTCCAGGTGCGCTTGGAGGCGAGGACCTTCATGCCGAAGGCGACGGCGATGCGCGCGACGGCGCTGCCGATTTCGCCGTAACCGATGATGCCAAGGGTGCGGCCGGAGAGCTCGATGATGGGGTGATCCCAGTAGGCGAAATCGGGGCACTTGACCCAGCCGCCGGCTTCCACGCTCTTTGATGCGTGGCCGACGTGGTTGGTCATTTCGAGCATGAGGGCGATGACATGCTGGGCGACGGCGGGGGTGCTGTAGCCGGGGACATTCGTAACGACGATGCCGCGTTCTTTGGCGGCGACGACATCGACCACATTGAAGCCGGTGGCGGTGACGCCGATGTATTTCAAATCTGGCAGCGCGGCGATGATTTCACGTGTGAGCGGCGCTTTGTTGGTGATGACGATCTCTGCGCCGGCACAGCGCGCGACGGTTTGATCCAGCGGCGTACGTGGATGCACTTCACAGGCGGCGATGGCTTCGAGAGGCTGCCAGGAGAGGTCGCCAGGATTTGCGGTGTGGGCGTCGAGAAGAACGATTTTCATGGGTGAGTAATCCTATGCCGACGATTTGGCGGCGCTCCACTCAAATTCGTCGCAGGAGCACTCCGCCGAGGAGCATGCCCAGAGCGCTCCAGGCGAACCAGTGGCCGATGGGTTGCAGCTGTTTGGCGGGCGCGAGTCCGGCAGTGATGGCGGCGGTGTCGTATTTGGGCAGAGCGGTCAGGCTATCCGGTGTCTTGCCATTGAGGCGGTATTCGGCGGGATAGGGTGAGTGGTGGTGTTTTACTTCGAGCTTGTCGTGATCGCGATCATGCATGCGGAGGCTGAGGTGCTTGCGGGTGCCGATGGGGATGCGGGCCTCATAGCGGCCGAGGCCGGTCTCGCGAATGGTGACGTCCTGGGTGTTGCCATTTTCATCGAGGGATTGGGCGTTCCAATGAATGCCGGAAACGGGAGCGCCATCGTCGCCACGGCGGTCAATTTTCATGATCCATACGCCATCGCGGATTTCGCCGCGTGACTCCATGCCTTCGACATCTGCCTTGCGAAGAGCTCCGCGAAGAACCTGGGCCCAGAAGCGACCGCAGCCGTCCCAGGCGAGCCATTCACCGCCCCAGATTTCGGTGAGGTCGCCGGTGTAGGCGAGGCCGATGCCGAGACCGAAGCGGCCGACGGCAAGGAGGGGATCGCCATTTTCAGCGCCGAGGAGAACTTGAGCAGCGGGTTTGGCTTCTGTCATGACGTAGCCGAGCACAACGGGGAGTCCTTCGGCTTCGTAGCCAGCGAGCATGGGGTGCTCGGTGATGCCAATGTGGGTGAAGACGCCTTCCTGCACGGCGCTCTTGGAAGCCTGCGTGGTCTCTTTGGTGAAGATCTGCGGGAGTGTGGCGGGATCGTTGCTTTCGTAATAGCGGCCTTTGCCGGCTTCGGCGATTTGTTGGAGGAGCTCACGCGCAGCGCCATCACCAAGGCCCACGGTGGAAACGGTCATGCCGCTGTCCACCATCTGCTGAACAAGGCCCATGTGATCTGCTTCCTGGGTCTGACCGTCGGTGAGGCAGATCATGTGCTTCACTTTAGCGGTGGTGCGCTCCAGCATGTCCTTGGCTGCGACCATGCCGGTGTACATGTAGGTGCCGCCGCCTTCGGCGATGGAGTCGATGGCGGCCTGGATGGTGCCCTGCTGTGAGGCGGGTGTCATTTCGCAGACGATTTGGGCATCGCCATCGAAGGCCACGACTGCGATTTGATCCTGGGGGCCGAGGAGTTCGGCGGCGCTCTTGGCGGCCTGTCGTGCCATTTGCAGCGGGAGACCGGACATGGAGCCGCTTTTGTCGATGACCAAGGCCATGGCGAGCGAAGGCTTTTCTTTTTCTTTTTCGAAACGTGAGACGAGGGGCAGCACCTCCTCGACGGGGGATTTGTAATAGCCGCCGAGGCCGAAGCTGTTTTCGCTGCCGGTCATGACCAGACCGCCACCAAAGTCGGAGACGTAGCTGCGCAGGAGACTCATCTGACGCGGGGTCATGTCGGTGGCGGACATGTTGGCGAGCAAGATGGCATCGAAGGACAGCATGTCTTCCATGCCTTCTGGGAGACCGCGTTTGCCGCGAAGGTCGACATCGAAGTCCTGCTCCTTCAGGGCGCGGATGAAGGGGCGCATTTTTTTCTCGTCCTGATGGATGACGAGAATGCGCGGCTTGCCACGGACGGTGATGGTGGTGGTGGCCTGATTGTTGATAGGGAAGTGATCGCGCTCGGGGATGATTTCTGCGCTCCAGACGCTGGGGCCTGGGGTGTTCATTTCGGTGTCGAACCAGACCTTGGCGTCTTCGCCGGGTTTGAGCGCGACGGTTTTTTCCTGCACGGCGACGCCTTTGTTAAGGAGGCGAACGCGGGAGTTCATGGGTTGATTGGCCATGACGCGTGCGGTGAGGCGCAGGACTTCGCCATGGAAGGCGAAGGGTGAGGTGCTTTCCAGGCTGACGAGAGCGACCTCGGGTTCGCTCAAGGTTTTGAGGGAAGCGAACTTCACGTCCACGCCTTCGCGTCGCAGTTGTTCTAGCGCTGCATCGACGCCGTTCTCGGTGTCGATGCCGTCGCTGAAGATGATGAGGCGCTTGGCTTTGCCTGCTGGAAATGCGAGGCGGGCGGCGAGCAATGAATCGCCTAGGCGGGTGTGGGAGCGGAAGGCATCGTCTGCGACGCCTTTGGTCCAGTCGTCGAGCATCTTGGTGAAGTCCGGGAGCTTCTTGTCGCGCAGGCCGTTGGCCATGGCGAAGAGGGAATGGGTGTCTTGAGGACGCAGGGCTTTTACGCCTGCTTCGATTTGTTTGAGGGCATCTTTGGCGGATTCGAGATCGATAGATTGCGAGACGTCGACCAAGAAGACGACGTGCGCTTCGTCCGTCTCCTCGCCTGCGTAGGGCTGGCACAAAGCAAGCGCGAGGAGGATGACGCCGAGAACGCGGAAGGCGAATGAGGTGATCTTGAGGCCAGAGGGGCGGTCAACGAGGGAGCGCCAGTAGCCATAGCCTGCGATGAGGAGCAGGAGGAGCCAGAGGAGCGGGGTGAAGGTGGTGAAGCTCATGACTTGCGCACCCCCATCATGAAAAGATGATCCGCGTCAGGATGATGGATTGGGACCAGATCAATCGGCACCACCTGGCCGTCTGGCATACTGATGAAATTTCCCGGGTGTGCATCGAAGGCAGCAAGGTCATCGCTGGCACGATACCAATCGTTCGACCTCGTCTTCACAAACCCTTCAGCCGTCATGTAGGCATCAATGTGCTCATGTTTCGGATGATCGCCCTCTATGAATGTCTGGGAGATTACAAGAGTCACACGGCCCTGCTCGTCTTCGAAGGTGGCCTCAATCAGCACATCGTCACCGAAGACCTTGTTATGCAAGGCCATGCGAGTCAGATATTCAAATGGCAGAGCGTCCGTATTGCCGAGCCCTCCGCTGCCGTAGAAGGCCGTGCGTCCAAATTGGTTTGGGTAGGTGTATTTGTAGATCCGGCTGAAGTCAGCGTGCTTCCAAGTCCGGTGTTCACGGCCAAACGCCACCTGCGTCGAGTTTAGCCGGTCACGCCACTCACAAGGCATGCCGAAAGCGAAATGGTGCCCGGCTTGTCGTGAGGATTCAATGAGTGCCTGCTTCTGAACTCGGCGTAGAGTTTCGCGTTCTCCGGATGGTTCCGCTCCATCTGGGAGAGAAACTCCAGATAGGTAAGCTTGCGCTGATTCAAGCGCACTTTGCGGAGAGCGTCCGGACCTGTGACCATGAGGCAGATTGTGCTCTTCTCCTGGGTGAATGTCAAACTCGCCGCTCATCCGACCTTCCTCCGGTCGTAAAGGATGGACTCGCCGACGAGGACGCCGAGGGCGAGGACGAGGAGCCAGTAGCTGGGTGCTTCACCACTGGCGATGGGTTTGACGCTTTCTTTGAGGGTATCGTTTTTCAGCAGGCTTTCTTCGGGTGAGACGAGTGAGGTGGCGAAGGTCCATGAGCCGGTTTCGTGGAAACCGGAGGTCAGCATGGGGCCGTAGGGAGTGGGATCGGCGCGGCCGGGAACGCGTGCGCTGGAGCCGGTGGGCAGCGTGGCGGGGGGCATGTCCTCACGATGGGTGAGATGCGCGGCGGCGTTGTGGATGAGGACGGGGAACCAGGCGCTGAGATAGAACTGAGCGGCGAGTGGATCGAGATTCACGACGCAGACGGTTTGTGCGCCCTGACGCATGAGATAGATCAATGGGGGGCCGGATTCGTCGGCGACGAGTACAACGGCACCGGTGGGGGCGGTGATTTGGCGTGCACCGGCGAAGGTCATCGCTTCGGCATCAAGGTAGCGCAGGAGGGGATGATCTTTTGCGAGGACCTTGGGGACGGGCGCGGCGATTTCGGCGCCGACTTTGGACCAGACGGAAGAATCACCGGATGGTTGGAAGACGACGGTGCTGATCTCGGCAGGCACCTTGCCTTTACTGAGCATGAACTGGGCGGTCTTGGTGTCTTCCGCGAGGGAGAGAAGTTGATCGCTGCGCTCGAAGGCGCTGACGGCATTTTGGAAGAAGAAGGGATCATCGGCCATGACACCGACGGGAACGGGCTGGCGCGGCGGGACGTAGAGGAAGGCGGTGTTGTCGCTTTCCAGGGCGTCCTCCAGACCGAGCATGGCTTTCCAGCGGCCGGAGGGCGCGTCATCCAGCGTGAGGGTGACGGCGGAATTTTCGCTGGGCTGCAAAGTCACGGGGATGATTTTGACCAGCTTGTTGGAATCGACATGCATGAGGGTGATGTCGGTTTTCACCAGCTCGGTGAAGGATGAGACGGGCAGAATGAAGAGGCCGAGACGGGCGGGGCCGCCGGGAACGCTGCGGAGATCGGCGCGGGCGATGCCGACGTTTTTAGCGGCATCGGTGATGCGGAGAACTTCGACGTTGGGAAGACGTTCGGGGGCATCGAGGCAGCCGTCGGTGATGAGAAGAACGCGAGTGTCCTTCATCCATTCGTCACCGGGTTGGAGAGCGCGCAGGGCTTCGACGCGGGATGGGAGTTCCGTAGGCTGGATGGAGTTCACGGCTTCCAACAGGGCTTTGCGATGGCGGGTGGGGTGCTCGAGCATGCGCGTCACTTCGGCAAAGGAGGCGACTGCGGCGCGCTGGGTGCCGTTCATTCCGGTGATGAGATCGCGCGCGCGCTGCTTTGCTTTTTCGAGTCGCGTGGTGGTGCCGTCTTTGGCGGACATTGAGGCGGAATGATCGACGACGATGAGGAGGTCTTTGCGCTCATCTCCGGCGAGGTCGGGCTCTGCCAAGGCGAAAGCGATGGCGGCAAAGGCGAGCACCATGAGAAGGAGGGAGAAGACGTCGCGCAGGCGTTTGAAGAGAGCGGAGGCTTTTTTCTCGGTGAAAATCTTCTGCCACAGGAAGAAGGCGGTGACCGGCTTTTTGCGCGGGCGCACCTTGAGAAAATAGATGGCCGCCAGCGGGACGAGGGCCGCCAGGGACCAGAGAAATGCCGGGGCGAGGAAGGTCATGTGACGAGACCTCCGCGACGCAGCAGGTCTGTGATGACGGACTCAAACGACACGTCGGTGTTGGTGGCGAGAAAGCCGAGGCCGCGTTTGGCGCAGGTCTGTTTCAGGCCGAGGTTCCATTCGGCCATAGCGTCCTCGTATAGTTTTGCTTCACGGGGCGAGATGGTGACACGCTCGCTTTTTCCTGTTTCGACGCATTCGAGAGTGACGTCTCCTTTCCATTCACAGCGCAGGTCGTTGTCGTCGAGTGTCTGAAGGCAGAAGACTTCGTGCTTGTGCCATTGCAGACGGCTGAGTCCTTCCTCGTAGCCGCCTGAGAGCAAGAAATCTGAGATGACGCAGACGAGGCCTTTACGGCGGTGGCGTGCTTCGAATTCGCGGGCGCAGGCGTTGAGATCGGTGTTGCCGCCAAAGGTTGTCGCGGCCTCCAGGGAGCGCAAAAGCGGGATGACTTGATTGCGGCCGCGTGAGGGTTCGAACAAGGGTTGCAGGCGGTCTGCGAGACCGTATATGGCGAGACGGTCCAGGGTGTTAAGCGCGATATATCCGAGAGCTGCCGCGAGCTGTTTGGCGTAGGCGTGCTTGGAGGCCATGGAGGGGCTGCAATCGACGAGGAGGTAGATGGTGGCGTCTTCCTCCAGTTCGAAGAGCTTGATGAGCAGGGATTCGAACTTGGCGTAAACGCGCCAGTCAATGCTGCGGTAATCATCGCCGAGGGAATACTGCGCGTAGTCGGCGAAGGTGATGCCCGCGCCTTTTTTTGTGCTGCGACGATCCGACTGCAACGAACCGCCCAAGATCTTGCGTGCGAGCAAGTAGAGGGATTCGAGGCGGCGGATGAAGGCTGGATCGGTCAGGGTCATGCCTTCACCTTTTCGATCACATCGGCGATGACTTCGTCGGTCTTCACACCTTCCGCCTCACCTTCGAAGGAGAGGAGAATGCGATGACGGAGAGCTGGGGTGGCGGCTTTGGCGATATCTTCACGGGCGACGTGATAGCGGCCATCGAGGAGAGCACGCACGCGGGCGGCGGCGAGAATGGTCTGCGCACCGCGAGGAGAGGAGCCGTGGCGCACATACTTTTTCACGCGGTCCGTTGCGTTCACATCGGTGGGATGAGTGGCGCGCACGATTTTGACGAGGTAGTCCTGCACGCTGGCCTCGACCGGCACTTCGCGCACGACCTGGCCCATTTGCAGGATGTCATCGCCGGTGGCGACGGCGTTGATTTCCGGAGAGGACTTGCCGCCGGTGCGGTTGAGAATTTCGATGAAGTCGTTGTGGCTAGGCACGGGCACGCAGAGCTTGAAGAAGAAGCGGTCGAGCTGGGCTTCTGGCAGCGGATAGGTGCCGTCCTGCTCGATGGGATTTTGTGTGGCGAGCACGAAGAAGGGAGAGCCTAGATTGTGCGATGTGCCGGCGACGGTGACGCGTTTTTCCTGCATGGTTTCGAGGAGGGCGGACTGGGTCTTGGGCGTGGCGCGGTTGATTTCGTCTGCGAGCAGGACGTTGCAGAAGACGGGGCCTTGCTGGAATTCGAAGACCTTCTGTCCGCCGCGCTCGACGAGGATCTGCGTGCCCACGATGTCTGCGGGAAGCAGATCGGGTGTGAACTGGATGCGCTGGAATTTGAGATGGAGGGCTTTGGCGAGCGTGTTCACCAAAGCGGTTTTGCCGAGGCCGGGGACGCCTTCGAGGAGGACGTGACCGCCGCAAATGACGGCGCTCAGTACCTGTTCGATAATGTCCTGCTGCCCGACGATGAATTTGGAGACTTCGGCTCTGAGTTTCTCAAACGTTTCCTTGAAGTGAACAACAGCGGAGGGAGTATCAGGCATTTGCAGGTGATGGGATAGGTGTGAATCTAGAGGTGCTTGAATGAGGAAACCAGAATGAGGAATGACGAATGAATGCCTGAAGAGGCGGGGTCGCTGAGCCTGGCTTATTTTGCGCCGGGTGCGGTTGTTTCGTTGCCGACCTGCTGGATGCCTTTGAAGTATTCTTTGACGCCTTCTTTGACTTCGGCGGGCACGTCTTCGCGCTGGATGAAACTTTCGACCTGACGCTGAAAGGCTTTTTCCTGCACGGTAGCGGTGCGGGTGGCGCGACCGCTGCCGCTGTCGGCAGATTCGATGCTGGTGTTGCTGGGGCCGCTGCCTTTCTGGCCGGTGAGCTGGTCGCGGTTGCCATTGTCCTGAGTGGCGTCGCTTTCAGCGCGTCGACTTTCGACGCTGCCTGAGCCAGCTTTTTTGCCGCCGGGTTTGGCAGTCAGGCATTGACTGAGGCTTTGACCTTGCTTGTCGCACATGAAGCCCTGGCATTTGCCCGCGCACTGGCTAAGCGATTGCAGCTTCTTCATCATATCGCGCTTAGCGGATGACTGGCACATACTCTGAGAAAGGTTCTGCAGCGCTTGATTGGCTTGGTTTTGGCAGGCCTGACACTGGCTGGGGTTTTGATTTGGATTCTGCTGCTGTTGCTGGAGCTGCTGTTCCAAATTTTGGACGGACTGCTCCAGAGCGGTCATCTGCTGGTCCATGCTCTGTTGCCCTTGTTGTCCCTGCTGGCCTTGGGACTGCTGCTGATTTTGACCGCTCTGCTGGGCGTTCTGGTTCTGGCTGGACTGGGACTGATTGCCTTTGCCTTGATTGCCCTGCTGTCCGCTACGCTGCTGAAAGTTGCGTGCGGCGGAGGCCATGCGCTGGGAGGCGGACTTGAGCCGGGCGAGTTCCTTCTGGGCTTCGTCGGGTTTACGGACGTCGGCCTGGAGCTTCATCTGGCGAAGCTGCTCGGCGGCGTGACGATAGTTTTGTTCTTCGAGTGATTTGGAAATGGGCTTGAGCTCGGCGGTCTGTTTCATTTCCTGCGCGGCTTTGGCGAGAAGCTGCTCGGTGTCGCGCTGGCTGAGCTTTTGGGCGGCCTCGGTGAGCTTGCGCTCAAGTTCGGCGTACTGACGCATCGCTGCATTGCGGTCTTTGGTCTCGCGCAGTTCATTCACCCACTGGCGCCATTCGTCGGGATGCAGGAGTTCCTTTTCCTCATCGCTGGCAGTTTTGAGAAGTTCCTCGACTTCCTTTTCGAGTTCCTTGTTGATTTCGTCACTTTTGCTCAGGGTCTCGGTTTCCAGTGCGAGGCGTTCGAGCACGATGGGCGAATCCTTTTTGAAACCCATGACGAAGCAAGCCAACAACAGCACGCCGGCGATGGTGAGCACGCGCCGCGGCCACTGAACTGGAATGCTGCGCGGTGAGAGCGCCTGAACGCGCACGGCGGTGGCCTCCGCCTGAAGCGCGATGAATTCGCCTTCACGATGCTCGTCACTGAAACCCAGGTGCGAGCTGATGGCGTCTTTCAAATCGAAGTGATCATCGGCGATGCGTGCGGCTTTGCGCTGGGAGGTCCGGCCGAGCAACCAGGCTGCAAGAGCCATGACGGGCAAGGCGACCGCTGAAGCGATGTAACCGCTGGCGGGCACGGCGTAACCGCGCAGCACCCAAACCAAACACCACAGGCAAAGAGCGGAGCCGATGAAGAGGAGAGAGCCGCAGAAAGCCCGGACGAGCCAAGCAAGATCTAGACGTGCTTTCACAGCTGACAGAAACGCGAGGATTCGATCGTGAGCAGGCATGGTATGCGGAATTGCTGAGGGTTTTACCAGAGAGGGACGTGCGGAACAAGACTTTGCTTGGGACTATTTCGAAAGGCGTGCGATAGCGGCTTCGACGGATTTTTTAACACCACCGCCCAAGCGTTTCTCGTCGAGGGATTTAAGCACTTGCAGCGCTTCCGGCTTTTTGCCGGTGCGCTCGAGAATCTCGGCCTGCTTTACGGCGTAGCCAGCGGCGAGACCGTAGTCCTTCTCGTTTTCTTTGCGGGCCTGCTCAAAGGCGAGCGCAAACAGCGGAGCGGCGGCGTCATTTTTCCCGTTCGCGGCCAGCAGGTCTGCGGCCTCGCTGGCGGTGCGCCCCATGCGGGGCAGAGCATTGGCGATTTGGGCGGCCACGGGGGCAAACTCATCAGGTTTGAAGACGGTGCTTTTTTGCACGATGTCGTTGATGAGATTGGGAATGCCCTGACCGGCGGCGGGATACTTCGAGGAACACCATTCATCTCTGGCAATGGCGACGACAAGCTGGCCGCGCTGCTCCGGCGTGAGGCGCATCTTTTTCTGAGTGCCCGCGAACTGGTAAATGTAGTCCCAAATTTCCCAGCGTTCATGAACACGTTTTTTGATATCGCGCCGGTCCGCTTCCGCCAAGCCATTGCGCCACGATGCAAAGACAGCGGGCTCATTTAGGATAAGGTGGATCAGCCATTTCTGAGTCGCACAGTCTGCGACATGCATCTCCCGCAGATCGGCGGGAGTTTTAGAAAGGACATAATCAAGGAAAGGCAACACAACGCGAACATTGGGCTCATGACCAGCCTCGTATTCACGGGCCCAGAGCCAGTTGGCGACCCAAGTTGGCCCCCAGCCTGTTTCTTTCACGGCGGAGCGCTGGTAGTGGATCTGGCTGTAGTGAGCGGCGAGTGCGCGGTCATAGGCGGCGATGTTTGGCTGCACGTCTCCCTGTGCAGCCTTGAAGCCGAGGGAAAATTGCAGGGGCTTGAGCTGACGCCAGTGTTCCCAAGTTTCATCGATGGCAGCAATCGCCTCAATGTTGGTCTTGGCGGCGACTTCATCGACCGCGTCGTGGATCAGGTCTGCGGCATCGTAGAAGTTGCAGATGATCTCGACGCAGTCTTTACGCACTTCCTCATCGGTGAACTTGGTTTCCTTGAATCGTTTCGCGATGTCTTTGAAGCGATCTTCGCGGGTCTTAAAGCCCGGAATGGAGGCCTGTTCGGTCTTGGCGGGATCTTTGATGTAGGAGAGATAAATCTCCCCCAGCAAGGCCAGACCGGGGTCGCCGCAGGCGGCTTTGAAAGCAGGCAGGTTTTCGATGATTTCCCTACTCCATCGCAATTCTGCTAGAGGATCGTATAAAAAGCCGCGCCACTCGGCTTTGAAATGCTCTGCGGCGAGCTGTGGCTGAGCGCCGAGCATGAGACTGACCATGCCGGACTGCTCGTCGTTCAATGTTGCATGATGCTGGCGGAGCATTGTGCGCATCCAGTCTTCGTTGCCTGCACGGGCAGTCATGCACAGCATGCTGTTGATGACCCATCCACAGGGCTCGTATTTATTCAATCCGCCATTGGCGAGACGAGCCAGCCATGCGTCCCAGTGCTCCTGTGCGGAGGCCTTCCACGAGGCATCGACAGGCAGGCGGTTGAAGGAGCGCATGATCCATCCGTACTGAAAACCGTGGATGCAGTGTTTCTGCTTCATGGATTCCAGCGCAATGGCTGCGCCCAGCTTCGCGCAACCGGCATCCATGCCATCGAGGGCTTTGTACGCTAGGTGATGTGCCAGAGACTGACGCGCACGCGGATTGATGGAAGTGTTGCCAAGGCAGGCGCGGTAGTGCTCCCAGGCTGGCTGCAGACCACCCGCAGCCTCCACGGCCTTCTGCGCGCCTGCATTTTGCGAGGACTGGGGATCGAACGTTAAGAAGACGCGACCGGCATAATCGAGCTCCTTCAAGAGGTCGGCATGCGGGTGATCTTTCGGAGCTTTGGCCGCCCAGTTCAAGGCTGCAACACGCTGGGCTGCCGGCAGTTTGGTGAAGAAATCGTAAAAGGCGATGCCGAGCAGCGTGTGTGGTGTGTCGCCCATCTGCGCGGCCAGAGCTTTGAGCATAGCGTCAATGCCGCGCCCCATGGCGGCCCCGCCTGCGTTGTTGCGCCAGAGTTCGATCAGCACCTGGCCGTATTTTGAACTCTGCGACCAGCCATTCATCGCCAGGTTTCCGGTGGTGTCCGTGTGATACATGTGCATCACAAAACCGATGGCTTCGACCTTTGGCATTTTGGCCAGCAGATCATCAAAAATTTCTGACCGCGTGGTCCAGCCGTTGCCGCTGTTACTTCCATTCCAGCCACCGGAGCGCTCCTTGGTTTCCAAGAGGATTGCAGCGGCGAGAAAGAGCTGCTCCGCTTTTGCACGATCCGTGGGGATCAACATGCGCAGCGCCTCAATGAGCTTCTGATCGTAGGCAGTGTTATTCGATGAAACGTCTTCGGCCCGCGTGGCGGCGATCCAGCGGTCAACCTCATCCATCGCCTTCTTGCGTTCGACGCCGAGCAGCGGATCGAGCACCTTCACCAAGGCAGGATCAGCACCGGCGGGCTGGTTGAGCGCGGGGATCTGCAATTTGATGAGCGCCATGATGGCAGTGCCGCTTTTTTCCGGAAGCTTCGCCACATCAGCCGCACGCCGTTTCAGCAGTGCAGATAGCGGGCCACCGGGGACATCCTGCAGAAGTGTCTCACACAGCTCCGTACCGAAGGTGCGCTCCTTCAGCGCCGCCAGTCTGGAGCGAAGTTCCTGCATGGTTTCGCGATTTTCACGCACCTTTTTGATAAACTCCACCTGCAGGCAGTTGGGATCCTCCGGCAGGATCATTTTCTCCGCCGTCTCCATCCAGCCAAGTGCCCCAAGTGCGGCAAAGGCATGATCGGATGACTTCATGACTGCGGCCATGCTGGAGGAGTTGCTGCGCGACCAACTGGGATGGTCCGTGGCCCCCACGAGTGAGGCCATCTGCAGACCTGCGCCAAAAGTCACTGGCTTGCGTATCAGATTGTTAATGATCTCAATCAAAGTGTATGCGGAGGCATTGCCCATGGAACCGCCGCCGCCGTAGTATGCATTGATCGTGCTCTGCATGGCCTTGCCCCAAGTGCTCTGGTCAGCGCCGAGTGCCCCGGAAATAAGACGGGTCAGGAACGGCAGCATTCCAGACTTTGGATGCATCTGCTGGCGCAGGGCGAGATAGTGGGAAACGGCGTACCCTTCGCTATAACCACCGCTTTGCTTCATGCTGGTGGCGAGAATTTCATCGAGAGGGAGTCCTTCGATCCCGCGCTCGCCCCAGCGGTCGATGAGCCACACCAGATTTTGATCCTCTGCAAAGCTCGAACTGCTGCGTCCACTGATCGTGGTGAGAAAGGTTTTTGCATTGTTAGCAAAAGCTTCGGGATTGCAGGACCAGACGTTCAACTGCGCGCGCAAAATGCTTTGCTGCGTGCTGTCCAAAGCTGCAGCGGCTAGAGGCATGATTTCCCGCTCGATTTGCTCCCCATGATTTTCTTTCCAAGCCTTCCAGATGAGAAACTCCGCCGGTGTAGGCGACCACAGGCTGGTCACTTCCAGAGAGGAGTGAAACCGGCGCCTCGCTGGGGCCCCGCGCTGCGAGCCTGAGGCAGCTTTGGCCGCCTCCAGCACCTGACGGGCGGTGGTGGCGAGTTCGTCGGTTTTTTGCCCGTCCTGGATCACCAAAGACGCAAACCTGCGGAAGCCTTCCTCTGCTAGAACGGGATGCTTCATCAGGGCCTGGCACATTTGGTCATGCACTGCACGGCGCTTTTTTGCCTCGGGAGCAGTCGCAGGCAGGTAGAGCCCCTCACCATTCCCCTGCGATGATTCAGGTCGCAGGTACAAATATTCCAGCCGGGGTTGAGACCGGTACGTTTGTTTCGCGATGGTGGTGGGCAGGTCGATCATCCATTCCAGGCCTTTCACGCCTGATGCCGAAGGTGCGGAATCCAGCATCACTGCCAGCGCGGTGAAAATGCTCATTCGGGCCTCAAATGGCATTGCATCATCCTCGCGCAGCAGTTCGGCGATCTGGCTTCCCACGTTGCTCTGCTGGTAAGCAGAGAGCGGCACATCCGCCAACATCTTCACCGCCCGCGCCGGGTCAGCCGAGGCAGTCAGCGCACATAAATGCAGACGCGCCTCAAATTGCTTCGGGTTCATTTCCAACACTTTTTCCAGCGTCTTGATGGCTTTGGTTCTTTGGTCAATGAGCATCAAGAACTTCGCCTGCTCGTACAATTTCGTTACCGAGGCATTCTCTCCAGGGTCAAAGACCGCCTGGATTTTTTCAGGCAGGCCCGACCTGCCCGCGAGGCGCATAATCTCCTTGGCACGGCTGGTTGCGTAACTTTGATTGCCGCTGCCGGCCATCGTTAGAACACGACGCAACTGGGCGACGGCCTCCTTAACGATGGCATCTTCATCTTTGCCTGCGACCAACGTCTTCAGCTTTTTCGTATCAACGTTGGAATTGCTGACGTAGCTGGAGGTGCGCTGACTCACTGATGGTGCCATCAGGGCGATATGCGACCACTGTTCCGCCTCGTCGCTCAGGTGCAGCGTCTTCATGGCGGCGACCAGCTCATCCTTCTGCTCCGAAGTCACGCGTGCGCTGCGCAGACGGCGCAGGGCCATCTGTGCGGGCTCCAACAGCGGACTACCCGCCTGTGGTTTCAGCTTCATCACCGCATGCGCCAAGGCGGCGTCAAAAGCAGGGCGGACACTGGCAGGAATGTTCATGCTTGAGGCGCGTATGAGCAAGTCGGCCACGCGGACGTAATCGTCCTCAATGCTGAACCATGAGGCGGCGAGCAGCAGATCATCCACGGAAGGGTTCGGTGCAGAGATAAGCAGGCTGACTTCGCGCGTCACTCCCTCGCGGTAACCGACCTTGTAAAAAAGCAGGCCACGCAAGGCAGGAGACTTGATGCTCTCAATCAGGGGTTTTAAGTCTGCATACTCCTCTGGTTCCGGCTCCAGCTTGTCGGTGTCACGTGGATTGTAGATGTCCTTGCGCCCGAAGTAGAGTACCATAGAGTTAGGAAGCATGGTGCCCCCGGGAAACGGCAGGCGGGTGATCATCTCCCCGGCTGAGGTTTGGCTGTGGCGGTTAAAGTGCGTGCTTAATTTTGCCCATGACTGGCGTGTGGGCGCATGCTCCGTCCATATCCGAACCTCGCGCTCAAGAAGGGCAACAAATTCCTTCCAGGCTTTTATGCTGCGGCAGGCGTTGGCTGCACTGGGCAGACCTGAAGCGTACACTTTAACTGAGGCGTCAGGCGCGATTACGTCCATCTGCCGCAGCATCAAAGCCAAGATGCGGCGGCAGAGCGGTTCTGGCACCACATTGGGGAATGAGCCATCCCTCATGCGCTGGCTACCGCCGATCATGGCGCCGAGATAAGAGATTTGAACGCCATTTTTCAGCAGGTTTTCTGGAGACATTTTTTCAAGTAAATCCAAGGTCTCTTCGAGCATGGTTGCACCGCGCCCGCTGTCAGCCATCACTGCGTGCCTGACAGCCAAGACCATCAGCTGAGGATATTTTATTTTAAAGCGATCGAAGGCTCGTGATGCGACATTGAAAGAGATATGGTCTCCCCTGCCGATGAAATAAGCCAGCAACGCGTCATCATAAGGATGCTTTTCCAACGCATCCGGGCTGATGTTAAGCTGAAAGTATTGGTCAAGGTCGAATGCATCGAGGTAACGCGCCCCTGGAACTGCAGCGCTTACGGCCTCTGCAATCCATGCGGTTTTTTTCTCCAGACTCTCCGCCTTTAGCAGAGTCACGAGATGCGCCACAGACATTGAGTGCAGACTGCTCAGACCTGTGGGGACAATCACTGCTCTGCTGGCGCTCCGGGGTGTAAAGCGGATCGAAGTAGAACGATACTTGTAGGCCTCGTAGCTGGAGCCACCAAAGGGAAGCAATTCCGCACTGCCCTTTGGGAACTGCTTTATCATCTCTTCCTGATACTCCGCCCTGCTGACGGCGGTCTTTGCCGCAGCGGTGACGGCAGGCAGTTCCTGGGATTGCCCCATAAGTCGGATGAACAGGGCCATGGCTGCATCCTCCTTGCCATCCTCCTCCAATGCGACCGCCTGCAGATACGCCAGCCTGTAGTCGTCTGGAAAGCGAAGCAGGAGCGGTTCCAGAAAACTGATGACGCGTTTCCAGTCCTGCAGCGCTGTCATGCTTTTTGCCATGGTGAGCGCGTCATCGGCATCCATTTGTGCGCCACCTGCCAGTTCGTAGAGCATGCGGTAGCCGGTGTTTGCATCGCCGTATTCAATTTCGATCGATGCGATCATCTGCTGCACGCGCCCGCCTTTGGAGCGGCCTGCTACACGCTGCAGTTCCTCAATGGCACGCTTCGACTGGCCCATGTCCAGGTCCATGCGAGCGATCTGCATGGCCAGATTGGCATCATCAGGACGCAGACGCAAGGCCTCACGCAGCGCACGCTCCTGCTCGGTGGTGCTGCCTGCCACCCGATAGATTTCCGCCAGTGCCAGCCATGGTGCCGCATCTGCGCGATTGGTGCGCTGACGTTCGAGGAATTTTTCTGTGAGCACTTTCAACTGGCCGCGATCACTGGCGATGCGCGCAAGGGTGCCGACCCAGCGCATCTTAGCGTCCGGCTTGTCCTCTTTCTCAAACAGAGCCAGGTAAACTCGTTCCGCGTCACTCATCTGGCCCTGTTCGATGTAGGCGGAGGCCAGTGAATCTGCCACCGCCTCATCATCTTCGAATTTCCGTGTGGCTGCCTGAAGCACTTTCAATGCCTCGCGGCCTTTGCCATTGAGCTGCATAAGCTTGGCCTCGCGCAGCCAGGGAGAAGGTGAGCCGGGAGAAAGGGTCTTCCATTCCGCCACCCACTTCAGCGCCTGATCAGGTTTCCCAGAGCGTTCCGTCAGGTCTATCAGTCGCTGCATGTTGGTGGAATTTCTTCCCTGGGGCATGGCCATGAGCTTTTCCGCCTCCTCTGCCGCGCGGAGCCAGTCCTGGCGGGATTCCATCAGCTTGAGCAGCCGCGTCTGCGCCGCCAACGCATGTTCCGCCGGAATCTCACGCAGGGTTTTTTCTGCGCCAAGATGGTCCTGTTTTTCTTCGAGCAGGGTGGCCAGCAGGATGCGTTCCTGCACCGTTGGGGTGCCCTTTTGCAGAGCGGCCAGGGTTTCGGCAAATTTTGGCTCATCGGCCTTCAGACAGGCCACGGCCTGCCGCAGAGCATCATCCAGAAAACTGACGTCTGATGTGGCACGCACCCGAGCCAGCGCCCACGGAATGGCTTCCACCGGTTTCTTGGCGCTGAGCGCTGAATTGATCAGCAGATCAAGAAAGCGCTCATCCTTTGCAAACTCCGTCCGGCGTGTTTGTAAAATCTCCAAAGCTGCCTGTGACTCAAGGCGCGTCATCAGCGCCTGGCCCACCGCCATGACCTGGGGAAGATCGCCGTTTTTTGCCAGATCACGCCAGATCGCCAGTGCTGCGTCACGTTTGCCGCTGCGGTGGAGGTAATGGGCCTGCGCTTCCTTGGCCGCACTGCTTTCAGGAAAAGACGCGACCATGCGTTCGTAGGCCAGAGTGGCATCTTCACCACGCTCCCAGCTTTCGTAGAGCCGCGCCACACGAAGGTGATCAAACTCTGCGGTGTCTTTTGCGGCTAGATATTTTTCCAGCGTCGCCTTGGCAGCCGCTTTCTCCTTTGCCCGTTCTTGCAGTGTTGCCAGGCGGATGAGGAGTTCGCGATCATCGGGCACCTGCTGGAGCAGGACGTTGGTTTGCGCGATGGCCTCCTTGAACTGCTCAAAGCGGGCCAGCAGATCGAGGTAACTCTCACGCAGCTCCCGCTGGCCCGGTGTTTTTTGCAGCAGCGTCGCGTAAATGGCGAGCGCCTTGTCTTTTTCACCCAGCTCCGCCAGGACGCGTGCGCGCTGCTGCTCCAGCGCTGTACGCTGCGGATGGGCGGCCTGGAGCTTTTCCAGCTCTTTCATCAGCCCGCTCAGGTTTTCGTCGCGACGAAACAATGCTTCGATTTGCGCCAGCACCTCGCCCTCGATCCAGGTGCTCTGGCCGGTGTCCGCGAGTGTTTGGGTCAGCAGGGCCAGCGCAGATTCCCTCTTGGTGGCACGGAGTTGGATCTCCGCCAAACGTAACTGGCGCAGTGCTTTGGCATAGGCGTCCTTGGTTCTGGCGATCAACGCCAGCATCTGGGTCTCCGCCTCGGCAAAAAGTCCTTCGTCGAGCTGGAGTTCGACCACCTCCTCCACCAGATCTTCATCATCCGCGTTCGCTTTCACCAGATCCCGCCATGCCTGCAAGGCCGCTTCCGGCTTGCCGGTGCGCAGCAGCCAGCGCCCGCGCATCTGGCCGATCTCGCGGCCCAGCTCTGCATTCGCACCACCTTTTTCTGCTTCGATGAGCGATTTCAAGGCTGACTCGAAATTCATCATGCGCGCTTCCAGCTTGGCGCGTTGCAGCCAAGCCTGTGCGTTCGTCCCATCGCGCGTAAGGGCGGCAGTGTAGGCTTTCAAAGCTTCGGTCTCGTTGCCACGCTGATCGTGAAAGATCGCCAGCACAAGCAGATCAGCCGTGGTGCTGGTGCGCTGGTTCAAAAAGTCCGAGAGCGAGTCCGCCGTGCCAGTTTCCATCCACGCCGAGTAGAACCTGTCATAGACCAGACCGGCCTGAGGACGCTTGAGCAGCATCTGATGATATTTTTCCGCCTCGGCACCCGGCGGCACGTTCTGTCCGAAACATGCCATGGCCGAGACGAGAAAAATAAACCGTATTTTCATAAAAGAAATTTACTGCTCCTTTTACCAAATCCCTTATGCCAACAACAAGACAGAACCGCAGCCATTCGAGATTCATGCAAGACAAGGCATTCATTCCGCGCATACTCGACCACCCAACCTCATCCGCCGTCATGCGTCCCCTTCTCATCTCCCTGCTGTCCATCGCCTGCCTGTTTGCCGTCGCCGCCCCGAAAGAAGAGGTGAAACCTCTCAAGGTTCTCATGATCACCGGAGGCTGCTGCCACGACTATGAAAACCAGAAGCTCATCCTTAGCGAGGGACTCAGCGCCCGGGCGAATGTGGAGTTCACCATCGTGCATGAAGAAGGGCCTGAAGGTAAAAAGGACAAAAGCCACAAGATCTCAGTCTATGAAAAGGACAACTGGGCCGAGGGCTATGACGTGATCCTGCACAACGAATGCTTCGGCGCGGTCACGGACGTGGCTTTTGTCGAACGCATCGCCAAGGCTCACCACGATGGTGTTCCGGCGGTGATGCTGCACTGCTCCACCCACAGCTACCGTGCGGCCAAGACGGACGAATGGCGCAAGTGCGTGGGACAGACATCGATGAGCCACGAAAAGAACCGCGATTTGAACGTGAAGAACATCGCCGAGGGTCACCCGGTCATGAAAGGTTTCCCCGCAGAATGGCTGGACGCCAAAGATGAACTCTACAAAAACGAAAAACTCTGGGAGCACTTCGTCCCACTGGCCAAAGCCTATGGCGAAGACACGAAGATGGATCACAACGTCATCTGGGTGAACGAATACGGCAAAGCCAAGGTCTTCGGCACCACGCTTGGCCATGGGAATGAAACGATGCAGTCCCCTGTTTACCTCGACCTCGTCGCGCGCGGCCTCCTCTGGACCTGTGGCAAGCTTGGCGAGGATGGCAAGCCACTGCCTGGCTACGAGGCGAAGCAAAAGTAGTTCAGACAGCCCCAAGGCCGTTGAGTAATCTTGATGCCTTCGTAGGCGGTCGGAGAGATCACTGGGCTTGGAGAGATCATGCTGAACCTATGTCTAGGCGTGTCAAATTTCATGCAGGTGCAGCACCGCATCCAGCGTCTTGAGCAAGGTTTCCGCTGTGTAGGGCTTGGGGATGAAATTTTTGACGCCTGCATTGGCGGCTTTTTCCTCCATGCCGGCGGCATTCATTCCACTGGCGGCAACAATGCAGATCTCTGGATTCAACCGCATCAGCACCTGAATCGTTGCCGGCCCGTCCATGACCGGCATCATCATGTCAGTGAGAACTAAGGCGACTTCAGAGCGATGCTTGGAATAGAGGGAGACTGCCTCAGCGCCATCTGCAGCAAGCAAAACACGGTAGCCAAAGGTTTCCAAGGTCTGCTTGGTGATCTGCTGCACGGCGGCTTCATCATCGACCACGAGGAGCAGTTCACCGTTGCCACGTGGCAGTTCTCCCGGCACAGCCGCTTTAATTTCCACATGCTCGGGCGTATGCGCCGGCAGATAGACGTGAAACGTGGTGCCTTTGCCCATTTCACTTTCCACGCGCAGGAAGCCATGATGACTTTTGACGATGGCCATGACCGAAGACAGGCCAAGACCGGTGCCTTTCCCCAGTTCTTTCGTGGTGAAAAAAGGCTCAAAAATGCGGTCTGTCACCTCAGGCGGCATGCCTGTGCCATTGTCCTCCACCTGAATGTGGAGGTACTGCCCTGGTTTCGCACCCGCTATCATTGATGCGCATTGTCCATCCATCACCAGATTAACGGCGGACAGATTCAACTGACCACCGTTGGGCATGGCATCACGCGCATTCACACACAGATTGAGCAGCACCTGATGAATCTGCGTGGGATCCCCCTGCACGACCCACAAGGGTGCGGGAATTCTACAGCGAACCTGGATGGTTTTCAAAAAGGTCTCATTGGTGATCTTTTCGACTTCTTTGAGTAGGTGCCCGACCTGCACCGCGAGCTGCTTCCCTTCCACGCCTCTGGCAAACGAGAGGACTTGCTTCACCAGATCCGCCCCGCGCTTGGCGCTGCATTCGATGGTGGTGAGAATTTCATGCTTTTGCGCACTCCGCTCCTGCAGCTTTAACAGCTCGATGGACATCATGATGGGGGCCAGCACGTTGTTGAGATCGTGCGCTATTCCGCCAGCCAGTGTGCCGATGCTCTCCATGCGCTGCGAACGTAAAAACTGCTGCTCCAGTTTTTTGCGCTCGGTGATGTCGGTGTTGATGGAGAGGATGGATTGGGGGCGGCCCTGAGCATCCTTGATCAAGGTCCACCGCGATTCCACAATCACCAACCGCCCTTCCTTGTCATACTGCTGCATTTCACCGGCCCACTCCCCCTGTGCCATGACGGCTTTCATCACGCCAAGAAACTGCACTGGATCGCGATTGAGCAGCTCCTTTTGCGAATGATCCAGAACTTCGGCAGCCTGCCAGCCATAGAGTCGTTCCGCACTGCGGTTCCAGTAAATGATGCGATGCTCATCCGGGCCGCACACGATGATGGCGTCACGCGCCTTGTCTAAGAGGGAGGCCTGTTCGCGGATTTTGTCTTCAGCCATCTTGCGCTGGGTGATGTCGCGCATGATGCATTGCAGGCGACCGTCAGGAAGAATGGTTGAGCCGACTTCGGCGGGAAACTGGGTTCCGTCTTTACGGCGGCACAGCCATTCACTCCGCACCACTTCACCTTCACTCAACTGCGCAACTTCGGGCAGAATCTTGACCATTTCACCGGAAGCGACGATATTCACAAAACCCATCTGCCTGAGTTCCTCACGGTTGTAGCCCAGCATCTGGCAGGCTGCAGCATTGGCTTCGAGAAGATGTCCGGCGGTATTCGAAACCAGGATGCCGTCCGAGGCTGATTCAATGAGCGTTCGGAACTCGGCCTCACTCGCTAGCAGGGCCAGTTCAGCCTGCTTCCGAGTGGTGATATCCTCAGAAAAGATGATGATGCCACCGATTGTGCCGTCGGCCTGATGCCATGGCCGGATCTCCCAGCGTATCCAGTCAATGGAACCATCCGCACGAACGAACTTTTCATCTTCATTTTTTTCGACAGCCCCTGCCAAGCAACGACGGTGGATCTCCAACCAGTGAGCCGGCACTTCTGGAAAAACGTCATAATGGCTGCGTCCAGTGACTGACTCTGCACCCAGGCGGTAGTCATCCATCCAGCGCAGACTGACCACTAGATATTTCATGTCACGATCCAGCATGGCGATGGCTGCCGGACTGTGTTTAACGCAGAGGCGCAGCTGCTCTTCCTTCTCCTGCAGAGCACGCGTGCGAATCCTGACCTGGCCCGCCAGCATCCAGTTCAATCCAAGCAGCAGTGTCACCAGTGAGACTGCGGCCAATGCGGCGTAACCCAGGCTGCGCAAATAGGGATGGCCGTCCAAGGTCTGCCCGAACCATTTTTTCTCGATCCAGGCGAGTTCCTTTGGCCCCACATCTTCGAATCCTTTTTCGACCAGTTGCAGGAGCTTGGTGTTGCCTTTGCGAACCGCGCGATGGAACTCCCCGATGCTGACGGGTTCAGACATCCTGAACTCAGCCCCCATGCCAAGCTTCTGGAGAAAGTATTGAGCCGGAGGCTTGTCCATCACGAAGACGTTCACCTTGCGCTCATTGGCCGCCGTGATGATGGACTCGTAGTTGTTGTACAACAACATGGGGGTGATGTCATTTTCCTGCAGCAGCTTGACCACGGTGTCTCCCAGCTTGGCCGCGACTGGAAATCCCCGCAGGGAAGAAAGGTTGTTTATGCCAGCGATGGAGGAACGAAAAAAGATGGAGACTTCGATGGTGGTGTACTGCTTTCCGAAATCCAGGTATGCATTGCGCTCCGGTGTTTTAAACATCGCGTCGATGACATCAAACTCACCGTCCTTCATTCGGCGTACGGCATCGTTCAAGTCCATGCCATGAATCTCAGCAGTGACTCCAGTGCGCCTTTCCCAAACACGCCATTGATCGATGATGATTCCCTGCAGCCTCCCCTCATTGTCCCTGAAAACATAAGGAGGAAAATTGTCATCCATCACCACGGTAATGGTATGAAGAGGTGCTGTTTCCTGCCCCGAAACCTCCAGGGAGACGGGGAGGAAAGACAAAAGCAGGAGAATGAATCTCCTGCGGCGGCGGCTTTTTGCCTCAGCCTGCCCTGATGAGAGTGAAGAAATAAATCGTCGAAGCAATGATGCCAGCAACCTGCCCGGAACCGTAGCGCAAGAGGGAGGGCTGACTGAATATTCAGTCATGCTGGGTATGGATTGAATTTCGTTTCATCTGCTTAACGGGAGGAAGTTCGCTGCATGTTCACTACGGCATGAAGCCATCTCAGCAAAGTTTCCGCCGTATAAGGCATGGGAATGAAGTCTGTGACGCCAGTACTCGTGGCCTTGGCCACCATGTCTTTCACGCTCAGGCCGCTGGCGGCGGTGATGCGCATCTTTGGATTTATGCGCATGAGCAGCTGGATCGTCTCCAGGCCATGCTCCAGCAGCAACCGCGATTTTTCCGTGAGTGAAATGGCCACCTGCAGCACTTCGATGATGTCGAACGGCTTCTTCAAAATGAGCATGCGGTCGCGCGGCTTCAGCGGCCACCACCGACTCTTCTACATTACCAACATGTGCCAAGATTTTACGGAAGACATCATGAATGGAGCGGTTGTCATCGATGACTAAAATGCGCCGATGGGCTGCTGTCGTGGTTCTACGTATCATGGTCAGATTAATTCTCCAATGGCAGTGTCAGTGTGAAGATGGTGCCCAGTCAGGGACCATCGCTGTGCGCCTTTAATGTTCCGCCCAACTCCTTGGCTGCCAGCGCGCCGCTATGCAGGCCAAAACCGTGCCCCAGCTTTTTGTTGGTGAAGACATGGAAAAAATGCGATCGCTGTTTTCCGGGGGGATGCCGGCGCCATTGTCCATCAGAGCAATTTCAAGCCACCCCTCCTGGTTTCGTGTTGCGCGCACCGCCATGCGCCTGCCTCCCTCGCTGTGATCCCGCGCATGCTTGGCATTGATCAGAAGGTTCATTAGAATCTGCATCACCTTATGCCTGTCCGTTTTCAGCGGTGGCAACGGAGCAATTTCACAGGCGGCATGGATACGGATGATGTCCTCAATCAAATTTGCCACTGAGAGCACTTCGACGCCCCCGGTGACACGTGCGTTGCGCTGCTGCATTGCCACGATCCCCTTGATGTGATCCATGTTTTTTTGCAGCATTTCCATTCCCTGCGGAATGGCCACCTGCGGCTCCGCCGGATGCGCTGGCGAGCGGGCTGTGGCATCGGCGGCTTGAGAATACTGGGCCATCAACAAGCTTACCGTGAGAACCATCCCTAGCCAGATCATGGCCATGGTGCTGATTTTCAATGCGGTAGAGCCAAAGCGCGTTAGCCCTGTCACCGTGTCAGGTGAGGGCGTCGGTTGTGTCGGATTTGGCAAACCGGTGTTGATCACCCCTAAACATAAGGGCCAGCGTCAAAGCCACCCAACTAAACCAAGCTTTATTTAATTCGAATGAACCGCTTAGTGCCGCAGTCATTCTGAGCCTTGTTTTTATTAATTGAGCTCCAACGCCATGCCATCGCTTTTCGAGGGACTGCTGGACTCTGGACTGCGCAGAGCTCTTGCACCGTTGAAGCTTTCACTGTGTGCATGCTTGTAACCAGCTGGATCGATCGTCTGCCAGAGCCGGTCCCTTTTTTCACTGGAACACCCCGCCAGAAGGACTGCGACCAGCCCCCCAGAGAGCAGAAGCAGTCGTTGGGAACAAAGGGGCGAGAGTGGATTGAGGGTTTTCATCGTTGGAGAGGGGGTAGGGAGTTACTTTTGTCCGTAATACGCGTCCGGTCCGTGCTTGCGCAAATGATGCTTTTCCAGGATGTGCCCGGGGATGGAGCCGATGGCGGGATTCAGAGTGGCAGAACCGAGGGCCATGTGAGCGCACATTTCAAGGGCGATGCTGTTCTTCAGCGAATCCATGGCGTTTTTACCGAAGGTGAATGGGGCGTGATGGATCTGCAGCACAGCGGGCATTTCGAGAGGGCTGAGTTTTAGCTCGCGCAGGCGCTCGACAATGGCGACCCCGGTGAAGTGTTCATAATCCTGGTTCACTTCTTCAGGTGTGAGCGCACGTACAAGAGGAACGGTGCCATGAAAGTGGTCCGCGTGAGTGGTGCCAAAGCAGGGGATTTCGCGTCCAGCCTGCGCAAACATGGTGGCATGCAGGCTGTGGGTGTGCGTGATGCCGCCGATCTCGGGAAATTCACGGTAGAGCACGAGATGCGTCTTGGTGTCGGAGGAGGGCCGCAGACTGCCTTCCACCACACGGCCATCCAGGTCGAGAACGACGATGTCGGCGGGCCTGAGCGCCGAATAATCCACCCCGCTGGGTTTGATGGCCCAGAGGCCAGAGGCACGGTCGATGCCGCTGACATTGCCCCAGGTCAGGCGTACGAGGCCGCTGGGTTCTAGGGCACGGTTGGCTTCACAGACTTGTTCGCGGAGGTCTTGGAGGGTCATTGACGGCATGAAAGCCCAAACGTCTTACAATTCCAGCAACATAAACCGTCCCTCGGGGCGTTAATACACTGATCCTTGAGAGTTGACGTGGGGAACGCCCCCGTTGACCTGTACCGCACACACACATGCCAGCCTCCGCCGCCCCCCCTGCCGTTCCTGATCAGGAAGCCATCGCCAAAGCCTCCCTTTGGGTGGCTCCGCTCCGAACCGAAATCGCCCGCGTGCTGATCGGACAAACCGCCCTTGTGGACCGCCTGCTGGTGGCTCTGCTGACCAACGGTCACGTGCTGCTGGAAGGTGTGCCAGGGATCGCGAAGACACTGGCGGTGCGCACGCTATCGGGAACATTGAAGGCCAAGTTTCAGCGCATTCAGTTCACCCCCGACCTGCTGCCTGCGGATGTGATCGGCACCATGGTGTACCACCCGAAAGACGGCACGTTCACTCCGCGGCTGGGGCCCATCTTTGCCAATTTGGTGCTGGCGGATGAAATCAACCGCGCTCCGGCCAAGGTCCAGAGCGCCCTGCTCGAAGCCATGCAGGAGCGGCAGGTCACCATCGGTGAAAACACGCACAAACTGCCGGATCCCTTCATGGTGCTGGCCACGCAGAACCCGATCGACCAGGAGGGCACGTACACCCTGCCCGAAGCGCAGCTTGACCGTTTCCTGCTCAAAGTCCGCGTCACCTACCCGACACCGGTCGAGGAACGCATGGTGCTGGATGCGATGGCCACTTCGGCGCCGAAACTCGATGTGAACCAGATCACCGACGTCACGGCCATCAGCGCCAGCCGCGTGGTGGTGAATGACTTGTTCATGGATGAAAAGATCCGCGATTACATCGTCTCCTTGATTCATGCGACGCGTCACCCTGATGCGCTGGCCCCGCACCTCAAGCTGCTGATCCGCTGTGGTGCCTCGCCACGTGGCACGATCAATCTGGCGCTGGCCGCCAAGGCGCTGGCCTTCCTCAACGGCCGGAACTACGTCATTCCGCAGGATATCAAAGACCTCGCCCCAGACATCTTGCGCCACCGCATTCTGCTTTCTTATGAAGCCGAGGCGGAAGGAGTGACCACGGATGATGTGGTCAAGACACTCCTGGACAAGCTGCCTGTTCCTTAACACTGCCCAAACCGTGAACGGGGAAACTGTGCAGAACGACAACGACGCCAGACTCACGCGCATTTTGAAGCGCGTGCGGCGCATCGAACTGCTCACGCGCGGCATGGTGAAGGAGATCCTAGGCGGCCAGTACCACTCCCGCTTCAAGGGCCAGGGAATCGAGTTTGATGATTTTCGCGAGTACCAGCCGGGGGACGACGTGCGTTTCATCGACTGGAACGTCACTGCGCGCATGAACGATCCGTTTGTGCGTAAGTATGTCGAGGAGCGCGAACTGACGGTGATGATCTGCGTCGATGTCAGCGGCTCCGGTGACTATGGCAGCCAGGAAGACTCGAAGCGCGAACGTGCGGCAGAGATTGCGGCGGTGTTCGCCTTCAGCGCCGTGCAGAATCAGGACAAGGTGGGGCTCACGCTCTTTTCCGACGGGATCGAGCACTACCTGCCTGCACGCAAGGGGGCAGCGCACGCCCTGCGCATCCTGCGCGATATTTTAAACAACGAGCCGAAGCGGCACGGCACGGACCTCAAGCCGGCGCTCGACCTATCACTCGAACGCATCGCCCATCACGCGCTGGTGATCGTGGTTTCGGATTTTATCACGCCTGATCAAAGCTGGGAGAAAAGCATGAGGGCAGTGGCGGCCAAACATGATGTGATTGCAGCGCAAATCCTGGACCCGCGTGAAATCACTCTGCCAGATGCTGGCCGAGTCTGCCTTGAAGACCCGGAGACCGGGGAGCAATTTCTCATCAACACCTCCCATCCGGCTGTGCGCGAGCAGTATGAACAACGCCTAGCGGAACGACAGGATGCGCTGGAGCACCTGCTGCGGCGCTGCGGTGTGGAACGCATCACCGTGCGCACTGACGAAGACTACGCACCCGCCTTGAAAGCCTATTTCCGTTCGCGCAAAAGGAGGAAACGCGGATGAAGGCCACGCTGCTCGACATGCATATCCTGCTGGCGCAGTTTCAAGGACCGGGCCCGCTGCCGCACCCAGAACTGCCACCGCCAGACAGCGTGGAGCTGCCGCCCGCATGGTGGATTCCCTGGGTAACCCTGCTGCTGCTTTGTCTCCTGATCGCGCTCATCGTCTGGCTGCTGGTCCGTCCCAAAGAGACGCCATCAGCGCCGCTGCGGCAGCCATGGAGTTCGGCCTTTCGTGCCTTGAGTGATCTGCGCGCGCGCATTCAAACCATCCCGCCACAGGACATGAGCCATAGGATCTCACAGATTTTGCGACGCTACCTGCAGGAGCGCTACGCGGTGCCCGCGCCAGCCCGCACGACACGCGAATTGTTCGACGGTCCATTGGAACGGAAACCCGGAATGCCGGTGCCGCGATCCCAGGGAATGTGGCGCGAGCGTTTTGAACCTGTGGCTCTTCTATGTGACGACATTTCGTTCATGCCAGCTCCGCGCACGGAGGAGGAATCGACCATGCTCATCGATCAGGCGCTCGCACGCATGCAGGAGGAGAAACCATGACGATTCCGGGCCTTCCTAGTGTTCAGATTTTGCACCCGCTGTGGCTACTGGTGCTGCCTCTGGTGCCGCTGATGGGCCTGCTGCGGGGTGCACGTGGCAAACGGGCGGCCATCAAATTTCCCACCGCTTCCTTGCTGCGTGATCTCGGAAGACCGGCGCGCAGCAGCCCCGGGGGCTTCGTCTTTGGACTCATTTTGACAAGCCTAACCTTCGGCATCCTGGCGCTGTCACGACCGCAGAAAATCCTATCCTACGAAGAGGAAAAATCGGAGGGTATCGCCATTATGCTGACGGTGGACGTCTCGCTGTCGATGCTGATTGAAGACTTCTACATCGGTGGTCAGCCCGTGAACCGCCTCACAGCGGCCAAAAGGGTGATGGCAGACTTCATCAAAGGCCGCCGCAGCGACAAAATCGGCATCGTGGCCTTTGCCGGTGAAACCTACCTGCCCTGCCCGCTCACGCTTGACCGCGACTGGCTGATCAACAATCTTGACCGAGTGGAAACCCAACGTGTGGGTGACGGTACGGCCATCGGGTCCGGTATTGTCTCCGCCGCCAACCGCATGAGCCGTGAAAAATCACCGAGCAAAGTCATCGTGCTGCTAACGGATGGAGCGAACAATTCCGGCCGCTTAAACCCGCAGGATGCGGCAAAGCTGGCCGCCACGCTCGGCATCAAGATCTATACGATCGCGATCGGCACGCCGGGCATGCACAGCATCCCCGATCCCAGACGCGGCACATTCACGCCGGTGGGACAGCAGTTATTTGATGAAGACACGCTCAAAGAAGTAGCGGCCATCGGCAGCGGCCAGTTCTACATGGCGCAAAACCTCAATTCGCTCAGCGATGTGTTTGCCACCATCGACAAGCTCGAAAAAGCCAAGATCGAACATCACAAGATCATCGAAACCGAAGAGCTGTTTCCATGGCCGCTTGCCGTTTCCGCCATCGCGTTGTTTCTCGCGTTGCTGCTATCGTTGACCGTTCTGCACTCCGCCCCTGAGCCAGTCGCCACCTGATTGTCATGAGCTTTGCCCACCCACACCTGCTCTGGTTCCTGCTGATCATTCCCGCACTGGTGGGACTGAAGCTGCTGGTGGATGCACATGGTTCGAAGGCAGAACGTCTGTTCACAGCCGTGCGTCTGCGGACAGCGCTCGTCATAGGGCGTTCCCTGTGGCGTTCCTGGTTCGTGTATGTTTTGTACATCATGGCCATGGCGTGCCTCGTCGTTGCCGTGGCGCAACCGCGATGGGGAGAAGACAAACTCGAGATTCCCGACAAGGGGCGCAACATTTTCATCGCCATCGACACCTCGCGTTCCATGCTCGCGCGCGACGTGCCCCCCGACCGCCTCACGCGGGCAAGGCTGGCTGCGCATGACCTCGTCATGGAACTCGGCGGCGAGCGGATCGGCCTGCTGGCCTTTGCAGGCCTCGCCTACCTCCAGGCACCGCTGACGACCGACCATGACGCCATCATCGAGTCGTTGCAGTCGTTTGACCACACGATCATCGAATGGGGTGGCAGTAATCTGAACGATCTGCTGGATTTGACCCTGCGTGCCATCAAAAATCTGCCAAAGAGCAACTACGCACTGGTTGTTTTCAGTGACGGCGGGGATGCCGACGCCAGCCTCGTCGCCAACATCCAGCGTCTTACTGCGGCAGGTGTCGTTGTCGTTACGGTGGGGGTCGGCACAGATACTGGCACGCTCATTCCCAATCCTGAGGTGGAAGGTGATTACATCCGAGACGAGGCCGGCAATGTGGTGCGGTCACAACTGCAAAGCGGCGTGCTACAGCAACTGGCCTCCGCCACCGGCGGACGCTTCCTCAAACTTGATGCCCAGCCGCTCAGCCGCCAGTCTATTCAGCCCGTGCTCGACCGCCTGACCGAGCAGCAGTCCGCCAACCGGCAAACTTCGCGGCCGATTGAGCGCTTTGCCTGGCCCTTGGGTCTGGGTATATTCTTGCTTATGCTTGCCTGGATCATCAGCGCCCTTCCCCGCCCCGCCGCACGCCCGTTCGTGCTGGCACTTGCTGTGGCCACCTTTGCGTCAGCACCTTCGGCGCAGGCCGCAGGTCAGCCAGACCTGCTGGCCTTTATGTTTCAATCCAGCGGCCCGACGCCTGAGGATGCGCTCAAAGCGCTACAGACTCATGATTTCAGAAAAGCCCGCGAACTTTACGAAGCGCTGCTGAAACGCGAGGACTTCGACGTGCATTCCCGCGAGGAACTCCTCTACGGCCTGGCCACTACGGAGCATGACCTCACCAACTATGACGGCAGCGTCAAGAACTTCAGCGAAGTGCTGCACACGCAGGACAAATCGCTGCGTGCACGCGCCCATCGCGGCCTCGGCCAGACGCTTTATGATCAAGGCGTGCGCGGCCTGCAGCAGCAACCGAAGATTACCCTCCAACGCTGGATCGACGCGCTGCGTCATCTGGATGCAGCGCTGGAACTCGACCCCGAGAACAAGGATCTGCGCGATAACCGCAGTCACGTGGACAAAATGCTCGTCCAACTGCGCGAGATGATCAAGCAGATGGAGGAAAAACAGGGCAAAAAAGGAGACAAAGGCCAGAAGGGGCAGAAAGGTGACAAGGGCGAAGGCCAGGAAGGTGAAGAAGGCGACGCTGGAGAGGAAGGCAGCGACCCTAACGGTCAGGACAAACTCAAGGAACAAAAGGAATTCAAAGGCGAAAAGAAGGGAACGGATGATGGCATTGGCGGCAAGGATGCCAAAGAACTGCCCGAGGGACGGCTCCAGGCCGCTGGTGGCGAGACCAGCGAAAAAGAAGGCCCAAAACCTGTCGGCGAAGGTGATGATGAAAAGAACAAAACGGCCAAAACCCGCCCCTCCGACCAGCGCAACCCGCGCACTGGTTACACCCCTGCCGAGGCAGCAAGCTTCATCCGCCAGTATAGGGACGAGATCACCGGACCTCTAAGCCACCGCCACCACACCCCGCCGCCGAACAAAAAAGACTGGTGAGCCGCCGCCAACGGCAATGACGAACGAAATCCCAAGCTCGAATGATTCAAAGCCTCCAACACACCTCAAGCCAGGCACGGTCCGCACTCATGGCCGGCCCCTGGAAGTGCAGTCCTCAATCCATCCTGCTGCAGGCGCTGCTGTTTCTTACATTTTTTATCACGAGTGCCACCGCAGCCACGGTGCGCGCCTACATGCAGCCTGATCAGGCGCACACCGGCCAAGTGGTCAACTATGTCATCACCATCCAAAACGGCACTGTGCAAAGCGTGCCGCAGTTACGGCTGCCGGTGCAGGTCGGAATGAGTGCCGGCCCCTCCACCGCACAGAACATCGAAATCCGCGGCTCCCAGCGGGTCTTTTCCACGCAGTTCTCCTGGGGTGTTGCTGCTACTGAACCCGGAGAGTTTGTCATTCCACCGCAGGAGGTGCTGGTGGACGGAGCGATTGTCAAAACCAACGAGGTTCGTCTCATCGTGAGTGAGTCTTCGACCACCGCTCCTACTGCGGCCGAAGATGCCAGCATACCGCTGTTTCAGATCGAAGTCGGCAAGACGGAGATTTATCAGGGCGAGGTGGTTCCCATCAGCGCCAGCCTGTTTGTACCGCGCGGCAGTGTGATGCTGCGCCGAGTCGGCCTGATCGATATAAACAAGAGTGATTTTGCCATCGCCCGCTTTCCGCAGCAGGCCGACCAGAATGCGCAACGCATTAATGACATCGACTACGTGGTCATCACCTATCGCAGCACACTTTCCGCACTGCACGCAGGCGATCTGAAAGTGGGGCCCGCGACTTGTGAGCTGTTGTACGAGGTTTATGACGAAAATTCCCAGAGACAAATGAGCCGAGGACTGCCTTTTGGCATGATCATGGGCAGCACGGAGCCACGCAAGCAGGTGGTCAAAAGCCAGGAGGTTAAGATCAAGGTGCTGCCGCTTCCCGCCGAGGGCAAACCCGCCAATTTCAGCGGTGCCGTCGGCGATTTCAGCATCAGCGCCACAGCCACTCCCAATGAGCTCAGTGTCGGTGATCCGATAGCCGTGGACATCACCATCGATGGTTCGGGCAATTTCGACGCGCTCAACCCACCTAGCCTCATGCCACCCGAGGGCTGGAAGGCATACCCCCCTAGGCGCTACAATGTAGATGGCCCGATCGATCCCAACCTTACGCCCACCCTGCAGCGCCGCATCGGCTATTCGATGGTCTTCGTGCCGGAAAAAGTGCACGCCGAGTTGCCACCGTTTGAGCTTAGTTACTTCAGCCCTTCGCAGAAAAAATACGTCTCCGCACGTACCCCGGCGATCGCGATGAAAATCAAACCCGGTGCCGTGGTGGCCGCTGCTGCGGGAGTGGAAGGCAGTGGCGGTGTGGAGGCCCCCAAACCGCCTCCCGTTCAGCAGCCCAAGCCGCAGATCAGTGACATCCTCATGAATGTCCCGACCCGAGCCACTTGGCTGAGCACCACTGCCGTCAGCGCCCCACTCACCAGCAGTGCACGCTTTTGGGCCATCCAATCGATTCCGGCCGCACTCGTAATTCTGGCAGCACTGTTCACGTGGCTTCGCCGCTATCGAGCAGAAAAAACGAATGGACTGCGAGGCGAACTGCAGCGGTTGTGGCATGGGCTGGAAGAGAGCAATCTTGCGGATCGTGATTTCCTCCAGCGCGCCGCGCATTTCATCCACCGCAGCCAGCCGGGAGAAGTGAAGGACGAGGAGCTGAGGCAGATCATCCACCGCTACGAAACTCAAAGTTTCACCGCAGCTCCAGCCTCGGGAAAAGAACTCGGCACGGAGGAGCGCAGCCGCATCCTCTCCACACTCTCGCCGCTGCTGAAACGCACAGCCATTGTCATCGCTGCGCTGGCCACGTTCTCACTCAATGCCGGGGCCGCAGAGACTTCGCCTGACGAACTTTATCAGCAGGCACGCGAGGCTCTGGAAAAAGGCAAGTTTACCCAGGCGCAATACCTCGGCGAATCACTCACCAAGCAGCAACCGCCCGCCTTGAGTTCTGCGCTCTTCGCCCTCATCGCCAACGCCCGCTACCGGCAGGAGGACATGGGACGTGCAGCCCTTTGGTACCAGCGTGCGCAGTTGCTGGATCCCCTGAATCCTGAGGTGCGGCAGAATATGCGGCACCTGGATGAAAAGCTGCGATTCTTCCGCTTTGGAGAGGGCTCTCCGCTGGCTGAGTGGAGCCTGCTGCTGAACAAAAACACCTGGGTCATCGCCGCATCCGCAGGCGTGTGGCTCATTTTACTGGCCCTCATGCGCTGGATTCTTGGCTCCTCACTGCAAGGCAGCAGTGGCGCATTTGCACTTTTTTTCGGCATCGTTGGCCTGCTGATTTTCATTCCTTCAGCCACTTTCGCCTCCATCCGGCCCACACAAGGCGACCGAGTGAAGGATGTGATGGTGGTGACTGTGCGCGAAGTCAGCGCCTACAGCGCCGCCACGATGACTTCAGGCAATGTCATCGCCCTTCCCCCCGGTAGCCAAGTGCGTTTGCTCGAAAAACGCGGAGCTTGGAGCTATGTCGAAGTCCCCAGCGGCGACGAACACGTGCGCGGATGGGTTGAATCTGCCACGTACACACCGCTGTGGCCGTGGGATATGCAGTTGCTGCCGTAAAAAGCGTCAGTTTATGCACCGCCGCTAACCGCGCTGGGGCGGGAACCACCGACTGCGGACTTTCGACTGCCTGCTTCGCGGTCGAGAACTAGGAGACTGGCAACATCATCGCCCGCAAGCTTGAGCCGGTCGAGCATGTCGCGCACGGTCTTCTCTTCCTCCATCTGCTCATTGAGGAACCAGAGCAGGAGGTTTTTCGAAGCGTGATCTTTGACCTGCTCCGCCACTTCGTACAAGTCATTGATCTGCTGGGTGACCTTTTCTTCCTGTTTCAGGCTGTATTGAAAGGCGTCCATCACCGATTTGTAGTCCATCTTCGGCTTCTCGATCGGCTGCAGCTCCACTTTGGCATCACGGTCCACGAGGTACTGGTAGAATTTCAGAGCATGCATGGTCTCCTCACCGCTCTGGGCGAACATCCACTGAGCAAAGCCGGCATAGGGAGTCCGCTCAAACCACGCCGCCATGGCGAGATAGACATAGCTGGAGGACATTTCATTGTTGATCTGCTCATTGAGCAGCTTGGTAAGCTTGGGATTGAGAGTCATAGTGCCGGCAGAGTTTGAATTTGCGGAGATTGAACCAGCAGAGCAAACGCAGTGCAAGACTGCTCAATGCTTTTTTTAGGCTGGAAAAGCAGCGCTAAAAGGTAACGGACGATTCGCTTTCCTTTAGGCCAGTACACGCCACGATGCAGTCTCCCCAGCGATGCCACCCGACACCGCAGTCTCACCTCAACAGCATCACCCGCAGGTCGTGCGGCGGAATTTCATCTGCCACTGCCTGGAGGGCGGGTTGTACATGGGCGGAGTGGCGTTTCTCCAGCCGGAGACTGTGATGCCCAAAATGGTGGAGCAACTGGGCGGACGCTCCGCGATTATCGCGATCATGCCAGCGATCTTGCCGGCGGCGTTTGCGATGGCGGGGCTGTTTGTGTCACCGCTGGTGGAACGGCTCACGAAGTTCAAGCTGTGGGTGATGAGCTTTGGGCTGCTGCAACGCCTGCCCTACCTCATCACGGGACTGGTGCTATGGTTCTGGCAGGATGCCGGACCGTGGCTGCTGCCCGTGGTGGTGCTGACGCCGGTGGTCTCCGGTCTCATTGGCGGCGTGGGGGTGGTGGCCTGGATGGAAATGGTGACGCGCATGGTGCCGGAGCGTGTCCGCGCCGCAGGCTGGGCGGCGCGCTACATCACGCAGGCGTGTATTGGCATGGTGGCTGGTGCGGTAATCCATCAGGTGCTGACTCATTCTCCAGGGCAGCGTGGCTACGCGGTGCTGCACCTGATCACGTTTGGCTTTTTGTTTTTGTCCTGGGTTTCGCAGTCGTTCATGCGCGAACTACCAGCGGCACATCATTACCATCCGCAATCCGGCAACTACTGGACCTACCTGCGCAGTCTGCCGAGACTGCTGGGCAAACATCCACAGCTACTCAAGATGATCGCTGCACGTTTCACCGGTATGGGTTATTTGATGGTGGTTTCATTTCTCACTCTGCATGCGCTGCACACCACGGGCAGACCGGAGGCGGATGAGGGCAGTTTCGTGTCGTTCCAGAACATCGGCACCATTCTTGGTAGCCTGCTCGCGGGCTGGTTGGGCTATCACAAAGGAGGCAGGGTACTGCTGATTCTCTCGCGCCTCATCTGTATTGTCATGTGCATCTGGGCCAGCTTGACGCATTCATTTGGCGGCTTCACCGCCGCTTACTTCATCCTGGGATTCGGACTGTTCCTTGATCGAGTAGGAGATCTGACTCTCACAGCAGAACTCTGCCCGCCGGAGCGCCGTTCCACGCTTCAGGCCATTCTTGGCTTCTGCAATGTGTGGTCGCTGATGCTCGCCACGAGCCTGGGCGGAGTGATTTACTCGCTCAGTGGTTCGTTTTACCTCGTCGCCTGCCTCGCGGCGGTGATGTCGGTCCTTTCCATCTTGATACTGTGTGGCATTCCCGAGCCGCGTGGACAGCGCTGAATACAGCAGCTACTCCGAGCACTCGATCAAAGCTTTCATGGAGACTTGTCCTTGGGGAGTGTTCTCTTGCGGGTCAGGCCCGAATTCTTCAATCTGCTGCTGCCGCAGTTCCGCGAGCTCCTTGTGAACTGTCGCCACGATCACGCGCCCCTTTTCGTTCACTTCATCTGCCATGCGTTTGGCGAGCTCGCGCGAATGCCCCAAGATGGCGTGCAGCATTTCAATCACGTATTCAAACGTGTGGAAATCATCATCCAGCAGGATGACATGCCAAGGGGGCTCCAGCGCGGGCGGAGCTGTGAGCGGTTGCACACGCGGCTGGTGAGGAGCTACGCGGGGCTGGCGAGGTCTCACCGGAGCGGTGGCGCAGCGGATGTCAGCAGGAGGAATCATGGTACAAACTATGCCATAGCCCAGCCTTCTCTCAAGCTCCCGCAACACGACGCGCCTGCGGCTGCGATTTAGTCCGCCGGATTTGCGCTTGAGGCGGTGATTGCTTGCGGGAGGGCACGAGGGCGTGGCAGAGTTTGAACCATGAATCCTTCCATCTGCCGCACCCTCAGCACGATCTGCTTCCAGGCGGGCATGCTCTCTGTCGTTCTCTCCATCTGGAGCTGGTGGTTTTTTAATGGTAACACCCCCGAGCAGGCGGCACATGCCGAGCGCCTGGGCATTTTCATCGGACTGTGGGCTCCCACGCTGCTGATCCTCTCCAATCGTTTCGACCGCTATGCGGACAAAGCCAAGGACCTCCCCGGCTTGAACAGTGGCGAAACAACTGACG
The DNA here is from genome assembly GCA_027490195.1 of Verrucomicrobiaceae bacterium. Lineage (GTDB taxonomy): Bacteria > Verrucomicrobiota > Verrucomicrobiia > Verrucomicrobiales > Verrucomicrobiaceae > Prosthecobacter. The sequence goes on from JAIXYN010000059.1 coordinate 57,335, forward strand.
AAGTCTGACTGTGTTTACATTGGCTCGCGGCCGGTTGATTCGATAAACTGCTGGCGCAGTCCATTGTAAGCCTGCTGCCATTCATCCACGACGCGCTGCAGCTCCATTACCTGCTTTTCAAGCGTGGCGATGCGCGACTGCTGCATGACATCTCCCATGCCGCTCTTTTCATCAGGGCGCCCGGTGCCGATCAAGGTAGTGGCGGCGCTTCGAATATGTTGCGGGCTTGCCTGAAACCACGACAGATCCGCCAGACGCGACTCCGTGTTGTCGAGGCAGTTGATGATGGTCACATTCTCATCGATCTCGCCGGTGGCCATGAACTCCTGGATGGTCGCCACGTTCGTCGGGCCGTAGAGATAATTGTCCGGCATCTGCACGAGCAGGTCCATCTGCAGTTCCTCGATCATGGGCGCACGCTGCCAGCTCATACGGTTGTCGTTGGAGATCTTGTCGAGCGGGGATATCTTGGCGTCAGCCGCCCATCCACGCAGAGTTTCGAGATCTTTGGCTTCATAAACTTCCTTGTCCGAGGCTTTGAGCAGATACCAAGTGTGCATGGGGAGAGATAACCAAATTCCGAGGCCTGCGCCAAGCCCAAAGTGCGGAGGAAATAAAACTCAGGGCATTGACGCTACCTTTTCGCAAGGCAACCTCCAACGCCTTCGTTTAAACGCGCTCCCTATGACCCGCCTGCTTTTCGCCATTCTTTTCGCCGCCGCCACTGTCCGGGCCGTCGAGCCCGCCGTCTTTTCGATCAAGACGATGACTGCGCAGATGAAATATGACACTGCCGAACTGCTGGTGCAGCCGGGGCAGGCGGTGAAGATCACCTTTGAAAATGGGGATGATCTGCCGCACAACCTGGTCTTCTGCCAGCCGGGCACGGACACCGCCGCCATGGCGATGAAGCAGATGGAAAAGCCTGAGGATGCCCTGAAACGCAACTGGCTGCCCTACGACAAGCGCATCTGGGCGCATTCCAAGATGCTCAATCCGCATGAAAAGGAAGTGCTCAGTTTCTCTGCGCCCGAGAAGGCAGGCAGCTACCCGTATGTCTGCACCTTCCCTGGCCATGCGCTCACCATGCGGGGTGTGCTGAAAGTGGCGCCGGTGGGAGACACGCTGCATGACCTGCAGTTCGCGCTCTACCTTGGCAACTGGAAGCTGCTTCCGGATTTCTCCAAGCTGAAGCCCCACCGTGAAGGTAAAATCGAGGACAATCTGCTTCAGGTGAAACTGGACGACTACAAGAATGAGTTCGGCGTGGTCTTTACTGGCAAGCTCATCGCCCCCAAGAAAGGCTCGTATCGCTTTTATCTCTCCAGTGATGATGGCTCGCGAATCCTGATCGACGGGAAGGAAGTCCTTGCTTACGACGGCATCCATCCTTCGGGCGACATCAAGGAGGCAGGCATCACGCTCGAAAAGGGCGACCATGTGTTTCGTCTCGAATATTTCCAAGGCGGTGGGCAAATCGAACTCTATGCGGCATGGAAAGGTGCGGACACTCAGATCACGCCGTTGTCCAAATGGCTGCACCCGAAATGGCAGGGCGGCACTAAGAAGCAGAAGGAGTTCGATCCCATCCCGCTGGTGGTGAAGGACGAGGCGGTGATCTATCGCAATTTCATTCAAGGCGCGGGCAATCGCGGCATTGGTGTCGGTTATCCCGGAGGCGTGAACATCGCGTGGAGCGCCGAGAGCATGAATCTGGCGCTGATCTGGCGCGGTGCCTTCATGGATGCCTCCAGGCATTGGAACTCTCGCGGCGGCGGCCACGAAAAGCCGCTGGGGTATGATATGCTGATGCCCACTGGAGAGGTCACACCGGCATTCTTTGTGACGGAAAAACCCGATGCGCAATGGCCAAAGTGGGACAAGGCCAAACGCTACGAAGGCTATCACTGGCTGGGCTATTCGCTGGACGCCAAGCGCCATCCCACCTTCCGCTACACATGGCAGGGAGCCGAGATTGAAGAGTCTTTCGCCATCGAAGGCAACGGCAACAAGCCTGATGGAAACGCGAAGCTGATCCGCACAGTCAAGGTAGCCGGCAAAGTGCCAGCCAACGCTTGGTATCGAATCGGCAGCGGTGCATTTGTGAGCAAAGACGGCAGCTTTTTCAGCCAAGGGCCGGTCCCCTACCGCATCTCCATCAGCGAAGCCCAACTCGCCGGCCAGAATCTCGTTGTTCCTGTGAAGCGGGGCACGATGACCGTCACTTACCAGTGGGCTCAGTAATTTTTCGCCAAGCATTGTCATGAAACGCTTTTTCATTTTCTCCCTTCTCTGCTCACCACTGTTCGCCGCTGATCCGGTCGAAGCTGATTTCTACAAGATCACCACCTTTGAAACACCGAAGGAAACCGCGTTGGAGGTTGGCTCCATCGACTTGATGCCTGACGGCAAGCTCGCCCTCGGCACCCGCCGTGGGGAGATATGGGTCGTCAGTGGCGCTGGCAGCAGCGATGCCTCAAACGTCAGCTACAAGCTCTTTGCCTCCGGCCTGCATGAGGTGCTCGGAATTGCCTACAATCCGAAGGACAAGAACCTCTACGCGACTACGCGCTACGAGATCACCCGCCTCATAGACACGGATCATGATGGCCGTGCCGATGTCTTTGAAAATGTGAACGACAGCTGGGGCGTCTCCGGTGATTACCACGAGTACGCCATCGGCAGCCGTTTTGACAAAGCGGGGGACCTTTGGGTGACGCTGTGCCTGACTGGTTCCTTCGGCAGTGCGGTGCCGTTTCGCGGCTGGGCACTCCGCATCAAACCTGACGGCACCATGGTGCCCACCTGCTCCGGCATCCGCAGCCCTGGCGGCATTGGTTTCGATGCGGATGGCGAAGTTTATTACTGTGACAACCAAGGCCCGTGGCATGGCTCATGCACGCTCCAGCATCTAGTTCCTGGCAGCTTTCAAGGACATCCCGGCGGCAACATCTGGTATGATCTCGCTCCGAACATGGGACCGCGTCCGACCGACCCCATCCCAGAGGCCTTTCAAGGCGAGCGCAGCCGCAAGGAAAACCGCCCCGATGGCGATCCTGACCGCATGGTGATGGAACGCGAGCGCATCAAACAACTCCTGCCGCCGGCGGTTTATCTGGTGCACGGCAAGATCGGCAACTCTGCCAGCGCCATCATCTGTGATCTCAGCGCGGGCAAGTTTGGCCCCTTCAGCAAGCAGCTCTTTGTGGCGGATCAAAGCCACAGCAATCTGAGCCGCGTCTATCTGGAGACGGTGAACGGCATCAGGCAGGGGGTGGTCATTCCCTTCCGCAGCGGCTTCGCCAGCGGCATCATAGGCGGACGCATGGATCAAGAGGGCCGAGTCTTTGTCGGTGGCAGTGACCGTGGCTGGGGCGCAAGAGGCGGAAAACCCTTCTGTTTTGAGAAATGCGAATGGACCGGCAAGACGCCTTTTGAGGTGCATGAAATGCATGCGAAGCCGGACGGCTTTGAGATCACCTTCACGCAGCCTGTAGATCCCGCTTCCGCAGGTGATTTGAAGAGTTACAGCATGCGTGAGTTCACCTATGCGTATCGCGAGCAGTACGGCGGCGATGAGGTCTCAGAGATCCTGCCCAAGATCACCGCCGCAAGTGTCGCCGCAGATGGCAAATCCGTGCGCCTGACGATCTCACCCCTCACCAAAGGCCACATCCATGAGCTGCATCTGGATGGGGTGAAGAGCGCTGAGAAGCTTCCGCTGCTGCACAAGGTGGGCTATTACACGCTGAATGAGATTCCCTCGAAGTAGAGAGGGATTGATTCCCCTTTTTCATTTCATCGGTTTTGCCTTGGGCACATCCATCAGTTTCAGGGATGGCTCGGGCTCTTGCACCTGCATCTCCATGGCCGCCGCTGGTTCAGCACGCCGCACTTCGACGATTGGAATGCTGCGGGTTTGCAGGGGCAGTTCTGCACGCATCACCTGTTCTCCAGCCATTGGCTGTGGGGCGGCGGCAGTCGGCAGGACTGCGCGACGCACCTCCAATTGCTCTTCGGCGGCTGCCACGACTATCGGTACTGTGTAATTTTTCACCGCTGCGGTGATCAGGGCTGCACGAGCTGGAGCTAGATCCATCGCCGTCTCTACAATTTTACGCACCTGTCCTGGCTCTGCATTCACGGCATCAATCGCTGCTGTCACGATCTCACCGGCGCAGGCTTCGTGGATGATCAGCGCTTCTTCCAGGCGCATCACCATCTTGCCTGGCTCCGTGCGGATCGAATTAAACAACTCCCCGCAAAGCGTCTCGCAGGTGATCTGGGCGGGAGTTGATTTCACTGGCTGAGAAAGCCCTGGTGAAGTCACCAGAGCAAGCAGAGAGCAAAATACAGAGGTCAAACGCATGGATTGAAGGAGCAGTATGAATGACGGATTCAAATGGGCTTCCTTCAAATCATCTTTTGTGGTTTTTAGTCTTTTTCTGGCGGTGGGTTCAGAATATCTGCTCCAGCACCTCGATTTGCTCGAATGAACTGTTCGGGTGCGACGCGGTTCAAGGGGGTATCAGCATATCCCTGGCCAGGATTCACATAAGGACCGAGCCGAACTTCGAAATGCAAATGTGCCAAATAGGCACCTTCGGCCGTTCCCACCATGCCGATTTGGTGGCCGCGCTGTACATTCTGCCCGGCTTGCACCCGGATCGACTCCAGATGCGCATACATGGTCTGGACAACAGGACCGAGTTCGTCTCCTTCCGGCAGGCGATGGGCGATCAGGATCATTTTGCCCCATCCTGGCCCAGGGCTACCGGCATACACCACGCGCCCGGCTCCTGCCGCGTAAACTGCATCGCCGAGATCGGAGTTTCCGCCGCCGATGCCGTTCAAATCGTCGCCGAGGTGCCGCGAGATGCGAAAAGGCCGCGCATTGTAGGTGAATGCGCCGTGCTCAGACCCCATAGGCATGTCAAACCGGGTAGCGAGAGGCAGGGTCGCAACTTCAAGAGGAGTCAGCCGCACGAAAGCCGGATCGAGCGGCGGGAATCCGAGGGAGGGCGAGGTCCCAAACCGCAGCCAGATCATGCGGATGACCACCGCCGTGAGGGCGAGGGTCAAAAGCACGCGCATGATCCGCACCAGTGTCTGCATGAGGGAGATTCGATGGTTGCGGGAGCGTTGCAAAGGGAACGTGCCGCCCTTAAATAGCCGCATTCCTGTGAACACGCTCTCCCCTTCCTCGTTCGGCGCCCCCAAAGTCTCTGTCTTCAGCGGCAAAGCCAGCTATGACGATGCCGATGCGCTGCGGCAGCAGATTGAGGATGCGATCAATGCATTGGAACTTGCGGCAGACTTCATCACTCCTGGCGACCGCGTCGTCATCAAGCCGAACTGGGTCAAGGAGCACAATGCCAGCAAGCCGGAGGATGAAGGTGGCTGGCTCACCATCATCACTCATCCCGCAGTCGTGCGCGAAGTCGCCCGCTGGGCCGCGAAAAAGCTTCAAGGCCATGGTTCGGTGACGCTTTGTGATGCGCCGCAGAGTGATTCGTCCTTTGCCACGATCCGCCGACTGCACCGGCTGGATGATCTCATCACTGATCTCACGAAGGAGTTTCCGGGGGTCGCGTTTCTGCTGTTCGACATGCGGTGTGAAGAGTGGACCATTGATGACGGGGTCACCATCGCCAAACGCGAACTGCCGAGTGATCCGTCTGGGTCTGTGGACATTCATCTGGATGCGGACAGCGAATTCCTTGGGCATCCCGGCCTAGGCAAGCTGTATGGAGCGTCGTTTGATTTCGCCACAACGAACAGGCAGCACACGGACCCTCATCATGAGTACCGAATCTGCCGCACGCCGATGAATGCGGATGTGCTGATCAATGTGCCAAAGCTCAAGACGCACAAGAAAGTGGGGCTCACCGTGGCGCTGAAAAATCTGGTAGGCACCACGCCGCGCACCAACTGGCTGCCGCGCCATACGGAGGGCACGCCTGCGGAGGGTGGCGACCAGTTTGCTGAATCCACCGCCAAGCGCGCGCTCGAAGGCACGCTGATGCGCACCGCCAAAAAGATCCTCTTCGGGCGGTTTTTCCTCTCCAAGCTTTTCGTGCCACTGAAGAAGCTGGGGCGTGTCATCTTCGGAGACACCAAGGAAGTCGTGCGCTCTGGCAACTGGCACGGCAATAACACCGCGTGGCGCATGATCCTGGATCTGCACAAGTGCTTCTTCTATTTTGACGGACGCGGGGTGCGACGCGACAAACCGCTGCGCTACCTGACGATTGTCGATGGCATCATTGGTGGCGATGGTGACGGCCCGATGTCATGCGATCCTGTGGCCAGTGGAGTCATCCTCGCGGGAACACATCCCGTGGCAGTGGATTGTGTCAGCGCGCAGCTCATGGGGCTTAATTGGAAAAAGACTCGGCTGCTTAATGACGCATTCGCCATTGAGCGACTGCCCATCACGGGCTTTGGGCCTGCGGATATCACCGTCGCATCCAACAAATCGGAATGGACTGGGCCGTTTGAGCAGATGAAGGAGTGTTTCGAGTTTCAATGCCACTTTGGCTGGGCCGGGCATCTGGAGAGTGATGAGCGACTGGCGAAGATGGGGAAGTCAGCGGTCTGATCCCGAACGTTGCTTCCAGAAATCGGGATGCTGGCTGGCATGTGCTACTGCTGCGATGATGATTCGATGACCTCGAATAAAATAGGCGACGTCATAAGGGAAGCCTTTCAAGTTCACCCGCCTGAAGCCTCCTTTCCGCTCATTCCAATGCAGCGGTGAGCGGGCAATCGCCGCACAGGCGTTTTCCACCAGTTGGCGGAAGCGAAAGCCAAGATCGGAATCGCAGGATTGGTAGTAGAAAGTGGCCTCTTCCACCTCGCGAAACGCTTCGGGGAGAAACTCGAAGTCGCCATTCATCGGCCAGGAGCTATAACGGCAAGGCGGGCAAAAACCTCCGAAGCAGGAACCGTCTGGGAAAACCCAGCATCAAAGCGATGAATGCGCTGTCCGATTTCCTCCTCCCATGCCGCCTCCGATTCTTCTTCACCGTTTGGCTCCACACTGACAAGCAACTGCCGCGCAAGTATCAGACGCTCATCACGACTGAGCACCAGCGCATCTTTGGCAACAGCATCAAGTTTGGCAGGCATAGCTGAATGTTAATCAAAACGGTCCGTTTTGTCGAATTCAAATGCCTCATTCAAAGTGCATCTTCCCGATGTCCGAACGGCGCTGCAGGCCGTCAAAGGTGATCTTGGTGCTCTCGGCGTAGGCTTTCTCCCGGGCTTCGACACGTGTGCCCCCCTGCGCCACGACGGCGAGCACACGTCCGCCGTTGGTTTCAAACTGGCCAGCGGTGTTCCTTTTCGTGCCACAGTGATAAACGCGAGCGCCACTAACAGATTCCAGACCGGAGATGACATCCCCATTGCGCGATGAGGCGGGATAACCGGCGCTGGCGCTGATGAGGCAGATGCTCCAACCGGGCTCGAAGCGGATGAGTTCGGGCTTGAGGTTTCCTTTGGCGGCCTCGAACGCATAGGTGGCAAAATCACCGCGCAGCATGGGGAGCACGGCTTCGGCTTCAGGGTCGCCGAAACGGCAGTTGTACTCGATCACCTTCGGGCCATTGGGGGTAAGCATGAGACCGAAATAGAGGAAGCCGCGGTATTTGAGGCCGTCTTTCAAGATGCCCTGCACGGTGGGCTGTACGATCTCGCGCTCGATGCGCTGCATGAGTGCAGGGTCTGCGAGCTCAAGAGAGGCGACTGCACCCATGCCACCGGTGTTCGGCCCTTGGTCATTGTCGCGGATGCGCTTGTAATCACGCGCGGGCATGAGGATCTGGTATTTGTCATCGCACACGGAGGCAAAGATGGAGATTTCGGGGCCGGTGAGGCATTTTTCCACGAGGAGATCGCCGGTGCCGAAGCAGCGCTTTTCCATGACGTCATCGACGAAGGCTTCGGCTTCATCTTGCGCGGTGCAAACGGCGACACCTTTGCCGGCAGCGAGGCCATCGAATTTCAGCACGATGGGGAGCTCTGTGAGGGCAGCCTTGGCTTCGGCTGCGGTGGTGCAGATGGTGAAATCTGCGGTGGGGATGCCGTGGCGTTTGAGGAATTTTTTGGCGAAGGTCTTGGAGGCCTCAAGCTGTGCGATCTCTTTCCGGGGGCCCCAGCACGGGATGCCAGCTTCGGCACATAGATTGGACAGGCCGCTGTCTTTGACGAGGAGGGCTTCTTCACCGGCCATGCAGAGATCGATGCTGTTCTGCTGCATCCATGTGATCAGTTCTGGAAGACCGGAAACATCCACGCGAGTGGCGAGGGTGGCGATGGCATCGCTGCCTGGATAGGCAAAGAGTTCGTGCTTTTGCGGGGATTCGCTGAGTGCGGTGATGAGCGCGTGTTCACGACCGCCTTTGCCAGTAACGAGGATTTTCATGGGGGGTGTTTCTTAGCGCGGCCTGTGGTCCGCGCAAGCCTGCACGAAAGGCAGGTTCTAAGAACTCGCGTGTCCAACCGTTGCAGGCAGTATGAAATGCTGCCTGCTGCCCTGCGTCCTCCTGCTGTCCTGCACACCTGAGAATGAAGCCAGACAGACTGCTTCCCAGCCAGCAGCCATCGATCCGGTCCAGCAAGCCACAGCACGCGTGGATACGGCACTGATGCATGACTACGAACTGGCGCTCACCAACATGAGGAAGGCGAATTTTGCACCTCTCCTGCTCATGGCTGACGACACGACCTTCCTGCGGCGTGCGTGCATTGACCTTGCTGGAAGGCTGCCACGACCGGATGAGGTGCGCGCTTTCGTTTCGGACCCAACACCCGAGAAACGCGCCAAACTCACCGATTCCCTCACCCGCGAGCCGGGAGGAGCTGAGGTGCGCTTCCGCATGCTGGCTGAAGCTTTTCGCGTCACTGACGAGGATCCGGAAACGATATCGTGGCTTCGGCAGGCCGCTGCCGATGACCGGCCGTATGCCGAAATCATCTCGGGCATGATCGGTACAGGCAGGGTGAGCCGCCGCGATGGTGGCGATGCCATGCGCACAGGTGTAGAGACGGCTTACAGCGTGCTGGGACTAGACACCCGCTGCGCCATGTGCCACGACCACCCATTCAGTGAACGTACAGAAATGGAGTGCTATGCATTCGCCGCCTGCTTTGCGGGAAAAGGTGAGGTGCGATTGCCTCATGACTACAAATACCCGAATGGGAAACCCGGCGACGTGGTGCAGCCCGCCCTGCTCCGCATCGACAGAGCCTGGAGGCCGTTCATTCAGGATAATGAAGACAAACTCACGCAGGTGGCCAAATGGCTCACGAACGAGGAGCCCACCAAACGCTTCGCGCTGGTCGCAGTGATGCGGGTGTGGAGCGGGCTGTTCGGCATGCCGGAGCAGATCATCAACAACACCGTAGGTGGAGTGGATGACGAACCAAGCTGGAACGAAACTCATGGGAACTGTTTCACCAGGTCTCAACGACGAGCCGCCACTTGGATCGACATGAACATCAACAGGCCGGGAGATTTTTCGCAGGCTCCCAAGGTGCTCATCGAGGAGTTCCTGCGCTGCGGCTGTCGCATTGGCGAATTTCAGCGCCTTCTAGCACGTACGAATGCCTACCAGCGCTCAGGCATCAATTACAATACGGATTGGCAGGACTGCCAACTCGCGCCTGCACCGCACATTCGCAGACTTCCCACTGAGGTCATCTGGAAAGCATTGACTGATGAAACTGATATCCAACTGCCGCAGATCCCGCAACCCGGGCACCCGCTGCGCATGCTGGGCCGTGGCACGCGAGAGTGGACGGATGAAAGTCGGACACCGCTCTCGCATGAACTGGTGCGCTTCATGATGAATGACAAGCTCATTGATCAAGCAACTGCGAAGGCGGGAGATGCCGAGGGGATGTTTCTGGCACTGCTGGGGCGTGAGCCCACCGAAAACGAACGGGCAGCGATCCTGCGCACAGCAGCGACGGACGGAGATGTGGCGTGGGCGCTGCTGAACACGAAGGAATTCATGTTCAGGCCGTGATCAATCGCGCGAGCCGGGCATGATCTTCATCTCAACAGCTTTGCCTTCGCGCTGGACGGTGATGGTGGTTTCCTTGCCGATCTTGAGATCGCCCATGACGTAGGTGTAGTCGTAGATGTTGGTGATGTCCTTGCCGCCGAGTTTGATGATGATGTCGCCGGCTTTGACGCCTGCTTTTGCGGCTGGGCCGATGGGGGAGACGCCGCTGAGTTTGACGCCTTTGATGTCGCCCTGGGCGTAGTCGGGGATGGTGCCGAGGTAGGCGCGGAGGCCGGTGCGTACGCCCTGGTTTTTCGGAGCCTCCATGGCGATGTACTCGGGGGCGGGATCGGTGGTGGCGATGCCGCGGGCGATGAGGCCCATGAGCTTGGCGGTCTTGGCGGCATTGACGTAGTCGATCTTGTCTGCGGTATCGCTGGGCATGTGGTAGTCGGCGTGGGAGCCGGTGAAGGCGTTCAGGGTGGGGATGCCCTTCAAATAAAACGCGGTGCTGTCGGTGGGCAGGTGGGCGTCATTTTGCGTGGTGATGGGCAGACCGATGGGGGCGTTGCGCTTTTCGATTTCCTTCGCCCACAGCGAGCTGCTGCCGAGGCCCTGCAGCACGAGCGTCTTCTGAAAGCGGCCGATCATGTCCATGTTCAGGCAGGCGGCGAACATGCCGGTGAGTTTTGCGTTGGTGTCGCCCTTGATCATTTTAGCGTAGGCTTCGACGAAGTGATTGCTGCCAAGCAGGCCGAGTTCTTCACCGCTCCAGGCGGCGAAGATGATGTCGCGCTTGAGGGTGAGCTTGCCCTGCTTTTTCAAGTCGGCCAGCCACTGGGCGATTTCGAGCACACCGGAAGTGCCAGAGGCGTTGTCATCGGCGCCGTGATGGATCTTGTTCACTTCATCGCCTTTGGCACGTGAGTTTGAGCCACCGCTGCTGCCGAGGTGATCCACATGTGCGCAGACGATGAGCGGGGCGACATGGGGATCGGGCTTGTCGCTGTAAGGCAGCACGCCGAGGACGTTGCGGCCTTTTTTCTTCTCCTGCTGGATGACGATGTTTGCGGCGAGGGTGAGTCCTTTGCAGTCGATGCCGCCCATGAGGTCACCGTTGTCGAGCTTGTCCTGAAGTTCCTTGAGGTTCTTGCCGGCGCTGGCGAGCAACTTGTCGCCCACGGCATCGGTGATGCTGATGGCGGCGATGCCGCTGGTGGCGAGGGAGGCATCAAATGAAAGCGGGGCAAGTTGCTGCACGACTTTGCTGTTCGGACCGCTGACAACGATCAAACCACGCGCGCCTTTCTGGCGTGCGGTGAGCGCTTTGTAGCGCAGGCTGGCGTAACGGCTGAGATCGTTGCGGCGGTCCTGCGTGATGCCTTCGGGAAGGTAGCGGAAGACGAGCACCCATTTGTCCTTCACATCGAGGTGAGCGTAGCTGCTGTAGGTTTCGATCTTCTTGCCGTCAGTGCCGGTGGCTTCGTCGGGTGTTTCGATACCGTAACCTGCGAAGACGATGCCGGCGGCTTTGACTTCGCCGTTTTGAGAGAAGGACAGAGGTTTCCAGTCCACATCGACCTTCCATTCGCTGCCCTTGAGCTTCAGTTCGTTCCCTTCACCGAGAGCGACACCGGCGGTAAAGTCGAAGTTGTCGAAGTAGGTGTCCTCATCGCCGAAGGGTGAGAGGCCGATTTTTTGGAAGACGTCCGCAACATATTGGGTAGCGAGCTTTTCACCTTCGGTGCCGGTGAGGCGACCGCCGAGGGCATCGCTGGCGAGGTAGGTGACCTGCTGCTGCATGTCTTCCGGGCGGATCTCTGCGGCGGTGGCGGAGAAGTCGGGCTCTGGAGTCTTCGACACAGCCACATTCGGATCGGTCTTGAGGCCGAGTGCCGTGAGCGCGTGATCGTGATTCCAGTCTGCGAGGTAAATCTGCGAAGCTCCCCCTGCCCCGCGGCCGCTGGTCCAGGAGAGTTTTTTGCCATCCGGCGAGAAGACCGGCAGGCCATCGAAACCGTCCGTGGTGGTCACGCGTACCGGGTCGTGTTTGCCTGCGGCATCGACGATGTAGAGTTCGAAATTGGCGAAGCCGTTGATATTGGTGGTGAAGATGAGGTACTCGCCGCTGGGATGGAAATAGGGCGCCCAACTCATCGCGCTGAGCTTGGTGACGGGCTTTTGGTCACTGCCGTCGGCGTTCATGGTCCAGACTTCGGCCACATCGCCCTTAGGCGTGAAGCGGCGCCAGCAGATGCGTTTGCCATCAGCACTGAAGAAGGGGCCGCCATCGTAGCCGGGGGCTTCGGTGAGGCGCTTCACGTTTGAGCCGTCGGCATCGGCGGTGTAGATCTCCATGAAGTACTGCTTGTCGATCTTGAGACGCTCCTCATCCTCCTCGCTGAGCTTCGTTTCGTAGGCCTGACGATTGCTGGCGAAGACCATCTTTTTACCATCGGGCGAATAGCCACCCTCGGCATCGTAACCGCGGGTTTGGGTGAGGTTTTTGAGCGACTTGTCCACGAGGGAGTATTCCCAGATGTCGTAGTGTTCATCGTAGTCCCAGGAGTAGCGGCGCACCTTGGCATTTTTTCGCTCCTCGTACTCAGCGGCCTGCAGCTTTTTCGAGTCGGGGTCGGTGTGGGTGGAGGCAAAGAGAACGCGTTTTCCGTCGGGATGGATCCAAGCGCAGGTCGTCTTGCCCATGCCGGGGGAGATGCGCTCCTGATCGCCCGTTTCCAGGTCCATCAGGTAGATTTGGTAAAATGGGTTTCCCTCTTCGCGCTCGGACTGGAAGATCATCTTCTTGCCATAGGCAGAGAAGTAGCCCTCCCCCGAGCGTTTGCCCTCGAAGGTGAGCTGGCGGGGAGCCGTGATGAAATCCGCCTCGGTCTGGGCGAAGACGGTGGTGGTAGCCAGGGCTAGAAAGAAAAGGGGGCGCATGATGAAGTGAATACGGCGGCAACTGGTGAATCTAGACATCTGAACAACAGTCACGAGATTCAAGCTTGAAAAAAAAGCTTCTTTCAGGCCATGCTGCAAAGATGACGACGCGAACAAGCGCTTCCACAACAAAGGTATTATTACTCTTAACGTTTTCACAGATCTGCTTTCAGGTGCATGCCTCCGCACAGTCGCCCGAAGCCTTTCTGCAAACTAAAGTCACTGCAACCTTGGATGTGGGCGAGAAATTTCAGAGCGGGTTAAGCCTGTTGTGGAGTCCTTCAGGACAGGCCGCGTGGGATAAAATGAGAGAGTTCCATGGGGTTAAAACCATAGAGCTTGAGCCGCCGACTCACATCGCAGACGTGCTCAACCAGTTCAAATGGGATGCAGCAAAGACGCTGCCTGATGGAACCGTCGTCTATGGAGGTGAGGACTCCGAAGCTCGACGCGTAGAAATTCGCGAGATGCTCAGGAAACGAGTAGGTGCCAATGCGGCGGCGATGATCGGCCCCTATCTGCCGCCTGGAAGAGTGGATGCAAACACACTTCGCCTGGGTTCAGCCATTTTTGTGAGCTGCATCTCTCATTCGCCGCGTTTTCCCGTTGGCTTTGCACTGAAAAAGAGTGTCTTTTCCTATTCCAATGGCCAAGGAGTACCTGTGCAGGGATTCGGCAGTGAAGGACCGTACGCCGCAAACTTGGGCGATGCACTCAATATCATTGCCGACGATTTTAAAGGAGCCGTCATTCTCAAGCTTCCATTTTTCGAAGAAGCAAAATCCAAATCTAGCTTTCTTACGCTGGCCAAAATTCCCCATATGACGTGTCTTGAAGATGGCATTCAACGCGTACGTCAGGCCCTCAAATCACCCCTCCCAGCCGACCAAGCCATCAAGCAAAATGACAAATGGTGGAGATACCACAATCAGCTCAGTGCGGTGGACCGATTTTGGATGCCCAAACTCAAAACCACTCTCTCGTGTGACTATGGCGAACTGATTGGCAAAACCTATCTGCGCCAGCCTGGCGGGCTTGGCATTACCTACTGGAAAATTCGTGAGGCCCAGCAATTGCTGAGTTTCCGGCTGGATGAACAAGGCTCCATGACGCAGGCCGTTTTTAAAATTGTGCCGGATTTTCTTTCATCAGGGGGTGGCGCGGAAAAGCCGTCGGATACGCCAAAGATCGAAAGCCTGCCATTCCTGCCCAGAGTGTTTGCGTTCGACGGGCCCTTTCTTGCCGCCTTATGGATGAAGGGAGCCGAGTGGCCCTATCTTGCCTGCTGGGTGGACAGCGAAGAGGTGCTGCTTAAAAAGTGAACAGCGGGTTTTAAACTTTGCGCATGCATCCGGCGTCCAGCCGTGTTTGATCCGCCTCGACCCTTTTTTCCGACCATGCGCTTACTCCCCCTGCTCGCTCTATTTCCCATGCTGGTTTCCGCCGCCGAACCGGTATCTTTGTTCGATGGCAAGACGCTAAAAGGCTGGGACGGCGAAACGACGAAAGTCTGGCGGGTGGAGGACGGAGTAATCGTGGGCGGGTCGCTGGAGGGGAATCCGCAGAATGAATTCCTGACGGCAAAGAAAGTGTATCGGAATTTCATCCTGCGGCTGGAATACAAACTGGAAGGCACGGAGGGCTTTGTGAACGGTGGGGTGCAGTTCCGCAGCGTGCGCATCCCGCAGCCGCCAAATGAGATGAGCGGCTATCAGGCGGACATCGGCGCGGGTTACTCGGGCTGCTTGTATGATGAATCGCGGCGGAAGAAGATGCTGCTGCAGCCGGCGAAGGAACTGATCGAGAAAGCCGAGAAGCCGGGCGAGTGGAACACGTACGAGATTCGGGCCGAGGAGCAGCGCATTCAGTTGTTTGTTAACAAGGTGCGCACGGTGGACTACACCGAACGTGAGCCGGGCATCGACCTGAAGGGACTCATCGCGCTGCAGATCCACGGCAAGTGCAAGGCGCAGATCTCTTTCCGCAACATCACCATCGAGGCTTTACCGGACGCGATGGTTCCTGAAGAGAAGGATGTGCTGAATCGCTTTGGCAATCCTGGCGCTGCGGTGGCGAAACATGAGGCATTCAAGGATGGCAAATTTGTGCTGGAGCAGGACGAAGTGATTGTGATGGCGGGCCAGGAGAATCTGGTGCGCGAGCAGAAGGTGGGAGAATTTGAAGCGGTGTTCGGCACTGCGTATGCGGCCAAGCAGCCGCGTTTTCGCTCGATGGCCTGGGAAGGTGACACGGTGTATGAGCAGTGGCGGGATTTGAATTTCGGCGACTGGAAGGCGCAGCTCGACGCAGCGGGTGCGAGCATTGTGATCGCGCATTTTGGCCAGACGGAATCGTTTGATGGCGTGAAGCGACTGGCGGAGTTCAAGTCGGCCTATCATCGGCTGCTGGATCAGTTTACCGGGCAAACACCGCGTCTGGTGCTGGTGTCGCCGATGCCGTTTGAAAAGCCTACGGCATCGCATGCGCCGGACCTGACGCAGCGGAATGCGGATGTGAAAGCTTATGCGGATGCGGTGCGCGAGGTGGCGAAGCAGCGTGGTGCGGTCTTCGTTGATCTGTTCACGCCTTTTTCGGCCCGAGCAGGGGAGCGACTCACCGATGATGGCCTGCATCTGAACGCGCTGGGATTGCGCGTGGCGGCGCGGGAGATCGCACAGCAACTTGGAGCCTCGTCGAGCGATGCGGATGATCTCAGCGCGGTGAAGGCGGCGATTGTGGAGAAGAACCGTCTGTGGTTCGACTGCTGGCGTCCGGCGAACTGGTCGTTTGTTTATGGTGACCGTGTGACGCAGATGTTTGGCAAGCCCGCCAAGGATGCGCCGTCACTGCGGGAGAGCTTTGAAGAACGGAAGCCGCTCGTCGCAAAGCTGGACGCCCGCATTCATGCGCTGGCTAAGGGCGAGAAGGTGCCGGACGAGCCGAAGCCGGAATCACCCGTGGTCACGGAGACGGTGCTCACGCCGGAGCAGCAGATGGCGGCCTTCACGGTGGCGGAGGGGTATGAGATGAACCTTTTTGCCTCCGAGGCGGAAGGCGTGGCGAAGCCGACGCAGTTCTCCTGGGATGAACGCGGCCGCCTTTATGTGGCGTGCTCACCGACGTACCCGCAGACACGGCCGGGCATCAAGCCTTCGGATTTCATCCTCGTGCTGGAAGACACGGATGGGGATGGCAAGGCGGACAAATCCACGCGCTTTGCGGAAGGATTGACCATGGTGCAGGGCGTGGAGGTGGGCGCGGGTGGTGTGTATGTCTGCGACTTTGATCAGATCGTGCATCTCAAGGACACGAACGGTGACGGCAAGGCGGATGAGAAGACGGTGCTGTTCTCGGGGTTCGGCATCGGCGACACGCATCAACTGGCGAACTCGATCTGCCACGGTCCTGATGGCGCGCTATGGTTCACTCAGGGGCTGCATGCATTTTCTCGCGTGGAAACGGCGTGGGGACTGGCGCGGCTGGACAAAGCGGGTGTGTGGAAGTTGAACGCGCGCACTCAGCAAATGGCTGGCTACTTCAACGGCGGAAAAGCGGGGCACAACTGCTGGGGCGTGGCGTTTGATGACTACAACCAAGTCTTCCACAAGAGCGGCGACCGTCCGGCAGGCTACTACAGCGTGCCTGGGCTCGTGGCGCTGGCCGACCCTGATGAATACCACCCGACCGGGGCCTTGTTTGACTCGAATCCCAAGACGAACAGCCTGGAGTTCATCGGCACGAAGGCGCTGCCAGATGACATTCAGGGCTGCGCGCTGATCGGCGGTTATTTTGGCAATGTGGTGGAGCTTCACCGCCTCGAGGATGATGGCTCTGGCTTCAAGAGCACACAGCTGCCGAAGCTGGTGAAATCGAGCGACACTTCGTTTCGTCCGGTGGATGTGAGCATCGGGCCAGATGGCGCGATGTATCTTTGCGACTGGTTCAATCCGGTGATCGGCCACTACCAAGCCAGCTATGCTGACCCACGCCGCGACCGCTCGCATGGCCGCATCTGGCGCATCACCGCCAAGGGCCGCGCACCCGTCAAACAGCCGAAGCTGGCGGAGATGAAACCGGCGGAACTGCTCGAACAACTGAAGTCACCGGAGCGCTGGACGCGGTATCAGGCGAAGCGAATGCTGTTTGATGCACCGACGGCGGAAGTCCTGAAAGCGGCGGATGATTTCATCGCAAAGAATGATGACGAGCATGTGCTGATGGAGGTCTGCGGCGTGTTTGAATCGCATGAATCGCCGCGTGAGGAGTTGGTGAAGCGCCTGCTCAAGGCGAAGGATGCTCGTGTGCGTGCCTATGGAGCGAGAGCTACGGAGTCGCTGGAGCTTTTGACCCAGGCCGTGCGTGACGAAAATCCGCGCGTGCGGCTAGAGGCGGTGGTGGCCTGCGCGCATGTGGCCAAGCCTGAAGCAGTGGAAGTGGCGGTGCAGGCGCTGGAAAAGCCAACGGACAGATTCATCGACTACGCACTCAAGCAGGTGGTGAAGAGCCTCAAGCCGCAGTACGTGCCGGTGATGGCGAAGCTCAGCTTTGGCGGCAATGCCAAGCAGGCCGAGTATGTGAAGAAGATCGCGAGCGCGGCAGCTGTCGTCGATCATCCGGGCAAGGTGGTGTACGACGCGCTGTGCCTGAACTGCCACCAACCCGAGGGCAAGGGCCTGCCTGGCATCTATCCTTCCATCGCAGCCAGCGACTGGGCGGCGGGAGATCCGGAGCGCCTGATCAAAATGCTGACCCACGGTCTTAGCGGCCCGATTCTTGTGAATGGAGTGGAATTCAAGCAACTCGCCCCCCTGCCAATGCCCCCCATGGGCCTGAATGACGAGCAAGTGGCCGATGTGCTGACCTACGTGCGGGCCAATTTCAGCAACAAGGCACCTGCCGTGACGCCTGTGCAGGTGAAAACCGTGCGCGAGGCCACAAAGAACCGCACAACTTTGTGGACGGCTGAAGATTTGGCGAAATAAATCAGGATAAAAGATCACAGCTAGCATTGAACTTGCTGAGGATTAAGGCATCGAATGAGCGTGCCTTCTGACGTCACCAAAAAGACCAGCCGCCGCTGGTGGAGATGGATCAAACGACTAGTCCTGGCTGGCATTGCGCTGCTAGTGCTGGCTGTCGTCTTCCATGAGCCATTGCTGCGCTGGGCGGTCGGCTACGGCGGCCCCAAGGGAGCTGAGATGGCAGGGATCAAGCTCAAGTGGCAGGTGGAAGGCTCCGTGCTGCGCGATTTGAAGATCAGCGACATCGAAGCCAGCGGATCACTGGTGGAGCATGCGACGGTTGCTAAAATCGAAGTGAACTACGATGCCTGGAGTTTCATCAAGACGCGCAATTTCGACATCGTCAAGAGTGTGGTGGTGAAGGACGCGGACGTGGCGCTGGATCTGCGCAAGCTGGCTAAGGAGGAAAAAGTGGTGGCGAAGGTGAAGCCGCCGCCATCTAGCAAACCACCGCCGCTGGTTTGGCCGAAGATGATCGACATTGAGAGCATCAATGCCGATGTGACGCTGGCGGATGGTAGCAAGATCACGGTGCGCGGTCTGAGCCTGCGGGTTGGCGAAGGCATGCCGGGGATTTTTGAACTCGCCGAATTCAAGATGGAGCCTGGTGATCTGCGTGTCGCAAATGTGAAGGCGCAGGTGCACTGGGGCGAGCGCACGCTGAGCATCGCAGGACTGGATCTGCCCTATGGAGCGAAGCTGAAATCACTCGCGGTGGATTTGAGCGAATGGGAGAAGGATGCGGCGAGCGTGAAGCTCGATGTGGGAATGGGCAAAGCTGCCGTGGTCGTCGAAGCACTGGCGCGCGGCATTTTTGGTGGCGCGATGCAGATGAAGGCCGATGTGCGTGTGCGTGATCTGGCATCGGCCGAACTGCAAGCCTTGAAGCTGCCGGAGGGCGTCAAGTTCGGGCCGGTGAGTGTGGATTTGCACGCGGAAGGCGATCCGCTGAAACCGAGGACGCTGGCGGCAACTGGCAAGATCAACATTCATGATGTGCGGGCTGGAGGTACCATGCTGGACTCGATCACGACCACGCTGGAAGTTAAAGATGGCGTGGCGCGTGTGAAGGAATTGAAGGTGCTGCGCGGTGTGAATGAGGTGGTGGCGGAGATGGAGGCGAAGCTGGCAGAAGATGTGATGAAGTCTCCGTGGACGGCCAAAGTGAAGGCGAAAATCGCTGATGTGAATCAACTGCTGGCGAAGCCGCCAGCGGCGCGCGGCTTGATCGAACTGAAGGCTGATGCCACGGGGATCGGGCCCACGCCGACAACGCTCGCAGCGCAAATGAACGGCACCGACATGGGCTTTCAAAGCTACAAGCTGCCCAAGCTTTCAGTGGCGGTGAGCCTGGATGGCAAGGAAGCCAAAGTGAGCGTGCCCGCGCTAATGCTAGGCGCTGGAAATCGCGTGGATGTGAATGCGGCGATGACGATGGACGATTCGATGCCCGTGACAGCGCAGTGGCAGATCCAGATCGATGATCCGATGGCTTTGATGCAAACGGTGGGACTGCCGCCGCTGGAAAAACCGGTAAAAGCGAAGATCGCTACATCGGGCAAAGCTGCCTTCAAAGTAAACGACGTGATGAATCTGGATGCCGGTGTCGATTTAAGCGTGAAGGAAGGACGCATTGGCGATGCCCCGCTGCCGCTGATCGAGATGAAGGTGAATGTGGCCAAGGGAGAGGCCAAGCTGCAGCCGTGTCGCATCGTGGTGGACGAGAAAAACCGCATTGAACTGAAGGGCAAGGCGAAGCTGCAGGCACCGTGGGGGTTTGATCTGAATGGAGACATCGCGCTGCCAGTACTCATGAGTTTGAACCCGCTACTGGCAGCCGTGAAAGCGCCCGGGATCGAATCGGGCAGCCTTGCGGTGAAGCTGAATGTCAGCGGAGACGCCAGCCCGTGGCGAGGTGAAGGCAGCGTCGAAATGCAGGCGGCGAAGGTGAAGGTAGCGGGCATGCCGGAGGCGGCCGATGTGGATTTGAAGACGACGTTTGCCGGCACCACGGCTCAAATCGAAACGATGCAGGCGGTGCTGGGACCATGGAAGCTGCTCACCAAGGGCACTGTGACGGACAAGGAAGCCCATTTGAGCGAACTGAGTTTCTGGCAGAAGGACCGGCAACTGATGAGCGGGCATGCCCATGCGCCGTTTGATGTGATGCAAACCGACGTGGTGAAGGGAGTGCCGCTTGATGTGGTGCTGAATGCGCATGAACTACCGATTCATGACATCGCGGCAGCAGCCGGTGTGAAGAGTGTGCCACCGGGATTGCTGAGTGTGGATGTTAAGATCGGAGGCAGGCTGGACACGATGGATGCATCTGTGAAAGTGGGACTGAAAGACCTGAAAGCGCCAGGGCTGACGAAATCATTTCAACCGGCCACCGTCGATGTGTTGATGAAACTGAAGGCGGATCAACTGGGACTCGATTTGAAGGTGGTGCAGGCACCACTGCAGCCTTTGACTTTTAAAGCAGAGGTGTCAGCGGTGCTGACGAAACTGATCAAGGAGCCTGCACTCGCGATGGATCTCCCATTAAAGGCCACGCTGGATCTGCCAGAGAGTGATCTGAGCTTTGCGCGCGAGTTTGCTCCTGATGTGGTGAGATCAATTCCGGCGAAATTGAAACTGCATGCGAGTGTAGGTGGCACGGTAAAAGTGCCGCTGATCGATTCGGCGCTCGACCTGAACTCGCCGGAGATCGACTTCGTGAGCGCGGACATGCCGAGCGTGCGTGATCTGCGTGTGAAGGTGCGCAGCCATGATCGCGAGGTGAAGCTGGAGGACATCTCGATGATGCTCGCAGGCGGCAAGGTGCGGCTCGGAGGGACGCTGGATGCCGCTAACACGGAGGATCCGAAGTTTGACCTGAAGGTGGAGGCGCGTGAGGCGCTGGTGATGAGGAATCCGACTTCAAGCGTGCGTGCGAACGCCGACATCGAGTGCGTGGGCAGCTTGAAGGCGGCACGTGTAAGCGGCACGGTGGAGGCTGTGCGTGGCCGCATTTTTCAAGAGGTGAACCTGCTGCCGAATGTCATGGGCATGATTCAGCAGGGCGAAAAACTGCCGCCGCCTCCGCCTTCGACATCGAGGGTCGATCAAAAACTGGAACTGCCTCCCATGCTGAAGGATTGGAACTTTGATCTGAAGGTGAAGACGCGTGATCCGGTGGTGATCGCGGGCAATCTGATGAACGGGGCGATATCGGCAGACATCGCAGTCGGCGGCACAGGTGCGACACCACGAGTGACGGGCTTCGCGAATGTGGACCGAATGGTGCTGAAGCTGCCATTCAGCCTGTTGAAGATCACCAAAGGTGTCGTGACGATGAATCCTGACAATCCATTCACGCCCAAGCTCGATGTGCGTGGTGAATCGCGCGTGGGGAGCAATGACATCACGCTGTATGTTTATGGCGACGCATCGAATCCGAAGACACGATTTACCAGTACACCGCCGCTGTCCGAGGCGGACATTGTGACGCTACTGGGCACAGGCATGACGCTGGGAGGCGACAATGCGCAAATGGCGAGCGAGGCGATGACGCGTGCCGCCTTTCTCGTGATCTCCGAAACCTACCGTAAAATCTTCCACAAGAAAAAGACGGTGAGCGCCGAGCCGCCACGGCTGCACACGACATTCAATCCCTCAGGTGCCGACCGTTCGAGTGACAGTATGCAGGCGATGTATGAGATCACCCCCAAATTCAGGTTCATCGGCCGCTTCTCGCAGACGGGACGCATGAAGGCGCTGCTGGGCTATGTGCTGAAATTTGGCAAGTCCGCTAGAGCCATGGATGAAGACCCGCAGTAAAATGACGAGTGACGAAAACAGAATGACGAATGACGGCCGGCTGCGATGCAGCGGGCTGGTTTTGCTGGCGATGTTTTGCCTGTTGGGAACAGCCTGGGGGTATGAAGTGCATTTTGGCCAGACGAGGGTGCAGGTGGATGGCGTTGAGGAGGCGCAGTGGGAGGACCTCCGCAGCATGCTGATGGATCAGCTCACGCTGAACGGGAGCGGTCCGGCAGCTGAACCGCTGGCGGATGATCTAGCGTTTTTTGTGCGTCAGCATTTCATCCGTGAGGGATGGCCGGATGCGGAAACGGCTTGGAAAATGGAGAAGGGCGGGATTCATCTGACCGTGACTCCGGGCAACGCTGTGCGCGTAGGAACAGTGACACTGAAAGGCGAAATGCCGCTACCAGAGGAGGAACTGAAGATGTACCTGATGAAGCCAGCGCTGGAGCGTGAGGGCGTGGACAAAAAACTGCCGCAATGGGTGGAGGCGGACATGCAGCAGGGTGCGGGACTGGTGCAGCGGCGTCTGCGCGCCGAAGGCTATCTGAATGCGGAAACGCTGCTGCTGCCCGCGCCGACCGCGGGCGTGGACATGCGGCGCGACCTAACGCTGGAGATCAAGCCGGGACCCAAGTTTGTCTTTGGCCAGGCATCCATCATCGGAGCTCCAACGGAGCTGGAGAAACTGACGCAGGCGGAGATGACGGAAGCGGGTGGGACCCCCTTCAATGAAGCACGAGTGCAGCAGATCCAGCAGCGGCTGGATTCGATCTGCGCTGAACGAGGCTGGCTGCATGCGGCGACGACTGCGGACTACACGCTGGGGAAATCCGGTGGCACGGTGGATGTGGTGTTTCGCATGCAAGCCGGCGAGCGGGTGCGGATCTCCTGCGTCACGACGCATGAATCTTTCAGCCGTGGTGCCAAACGCGTACTGCTGGCGAAGTTCAAACCACTCAGGGGTCAGATTTACGAAGCTGCGGAGGCGGACTTTTTCTTCAAGCAAGCCTTGGATACCGGGATGTTTTCTCTGCTCGACACCCAAGTGCTGCCAGACAACGGCAAGATGGCGGCAGGCGACCTGCGCATCACGGGCGAGGAGACAAAGCCTGTCACCGTGGGTTTTGAGCCAGGTTTTGACACCTTCCTTGGTCCGCAGTTCGGCGTGACCTACAAAAACACGAACTGGCGTGATACGGGCAACACCCTGGCGGCGGAACTGAGCTACAGCATGGCGGGGCCAGTGGGCTTTGTGAGCCTGACCAACCCTGCCGTCTTGAACTCGCAGCATTCAGCGACGACACGGTTCGCACTGGAGCAGTTCAACCGCTTTGAATATGACCGAATCGGCACGGCTCTGAATTTCGATGTGTCACGACGTTTGGACCATGCACTGAGCTATTCAGTGTTCATCGGCACCACGGCCAATACGGTCAACTCCAAGGTGCTGACGCTGAAGCAAACCGGCCCCACGAATTACTCACTGGTGAATCTGGGTGCGAACGTGATGTACGACCGCCGGGACAGCCAAGTGCTGCCGAAGAAGGGCTGGTATGTTTCTGGACGTGTTGAAAGCTCCACCGACGCACTGGGTTCCGGCGTAAGCTTTCTGCGTTCAGATCTGCGAGGTGCGTGGTATATCCCGATCACGAAAAAGTTCCGCTTCGCCACGGGCGCGGAACTGGCGACGATTCAAGGAGCCGCAGCAGAAAAAATCCCCATCGACAGCCGTGTGTTCAACGGCGGCCCGTACAGCGTGCGCTCCTTCGGACAGCGTGAGCTCGGCCCCGTGACACCGGGCGGAACGCCGCTGGGCGGAACGTCAGCGCTGTTTGCCAGCGCCGAATTTTCCTATGAGATCATGGCCAATTTTGAGTTTGCCGTCTTTGGTGACATTGGCAGTCTGGCGCAGGGAAACAACTCCACGCCGCTGTCCTATTCCTCGGACTTCCGCCAGGCCATCGGCGCGGGATTGCGCTACCATCTGCCTTTTGGCCCCATACGCATCGACTACGGCCACAATCCCAGCCGCCGCACTGGCGAGCAGAGCGGATTCCTGCATGTGACGGTGGGGTTTGCGTTCTAAGTCAGGTCTTTGCATTTTTCCTGCTGAAGCCACCCACGACCGTGTGATAGCTGCCCCAGAGTACGAGGAAACCACCCACAGCCTGCGCAACTGTGAAGGGCTCGGCAAAGAGGGTGATGCTGGAGAGTGAGATAACTACGGGAACCGTCATCTGGAAAGCTCCGCCAGCCGCGACAGAGAGGTAACGAAAGCCCTCCGTCATCGCCAACTGACCGACACTGGCACACAAGGCCGCCGCCGTGAGCAGCAGCACATCCATCGTGTTGAGTGATGTGAAATTGGCAGCAGCCAGCGGCAAAGAAAGCAGCAGTGCATAAATGCACTGCGATGAAAAGATGGTAGCGCTAGTCTCCGTGCGCGTGAGCTGACGGATCACGACGACGACTGCTGCCGCCAGCACCGCACCAATGAGCGCTATCATTTCGTGGTGTCCAAACTGGGCCATCGTCCCTGGTGCCAGCCCCGTGAGCAGGCTAAGACCGGTCAGCGCCAGCAGAATACCACAGAGCTTCACCAGCCCGAGCCGCTCATGCAGAACAAAGGCTGCCATGATGGCCGCAAAGATTGTCCAGGTATTGCCGATGAGCGTGGCCTTGCCGGCACCCAGCGGGCCTATGGTGGTGTAGTAGGCCGCCGTACCCAGCGCGCCGAGCACGCCACGTGAAGCCAGCAGCCAGCTCTGAAACGAGCGGCGCAGTTTCAGAGTCCCGGCAGGAGCAAAGAGAACGACCGTCAAAGCCAGACCGACAAACGCACGGAACGTCAACGACATCCACGGATCTATGTTGCGATGCGAGGCAAGGTCTTTCAGCAGCAGGGCATTGCCGGAAAAACAAGCGAGCGAAAGCAGCATCGCCTGCGCGCCACGCCGGGGATGATGTTGGAGTTGTGTATCAGGGGTGCTCATGGAGGTGCCGGTCTGAGGGCTACCTTCTGGCATCATATCTGATTGTTTTGTCTCGTGATGATGAGCGCATTTCGCGCAGGGTCCCCAAACCGTGGTTTCAGGCATGCCAAATGGCGCGCACCGTTTTTACAACGGCACGAATCGCAATTCGGCTGGCAGGTTTGAGGCTCATCAGACATAAGGATCATGGATGTGAAATACGGAAGTGCAAACCTGATCTTCTGGCACCCGGACCGGAAATAATAACGGGCGCGGCGACACCACTCGCCACGCCCGCTTGAATGACTCAGCACCCACTTTTGTGCTGACTCAAAATGTCCTAGAAGATCACTGACAAAGCCACGCGACCATTGATGCCCGGCTGGGTGTAACGGTCGAGACCTGGATTCGAGGAGTCGACACCGCGCACGTTCTGATACAGCCAGTACTTCTGGTTGGTCAGGTTGTAGAGGCCGGCGGTAAGGGTGACGTTTTTGGAGAGCTGCCAGCGGGCCACGAGGTCGAGGGTGAGGGCGCTTGGAGTTTTGAATTGATTGATCCCGCCGGGGGTGGAGTTGGTGGAACCCTTGTGCGCATAGTAAGTCGAGACCAACTCCACCTGCCATGTCTCACGACGATAGCGCAGACCGGTGACGAGCTTGAAGGGATCCACGCTGGCAAGAGGCTGCTTGTTCTGGCCATCCCAGCCCTGGCTGTAAGCAGCATTGGTGAAAATACCGAAGTTGCCGAGAGACTCATGAATGAACCCAAGCGTCGTATCTCCTTTGAATTCGAGACCGTAAATCTCTGCTGAAGTGAGATTGCTGCTCTGATAGATGATCGGATTGCCCGGAGCGCCAGTGCCGCCGACCTGCATGAAAGTGTTGATGAAGTTTTCGTAGTGATTGTAATAACCTGCGAGGTTCCATGAGGACTCTTTTCCTTTACGGCGCACACCGATTTCGAAGCTGTTGCTGGTTTCCTTTTTCAGGTCCGGATTCGGAATGGTCTGATAACCGAATGCTGTGTTCGTGATGGTGGCGTTCAGTTCTTCGCTGCTCGGGTTGCGGAAGCCGTTCGAATACTGGAAGTAGGCACTGTGCTCTTCGTCGATCCTGAAGAGGTAGGCGAGCTTTGGCGCGATGGCGAACTGGTTGAAATCCTGGGGTGCTCGACCTGCGCTGGCGCTCAGATAGAGCGGATCTGAATGCGTGGCGACGTTGTAGTACTCGGCGCGCACACCGGGTGTGAGACGGTGACGCAGATCCCTGCCCCAGGCAATCTCATCCTGGATGTAAACACCCACACGCGAAGTGCGCGTATCAGGCATGTCCTTCAGCGGGTACGTGTCTGGCGAGATGACCTTGGTGACCGTATTCGTGGTGAAGTTGTACTCCGTGGCATCACGCACGCGGCGGGAAAAGGAAGTGACCATTTCAGTGCCGTAGGCCAGCGTGTGGTTCAAAGCGCCCGTCGTGAAGTCTTTGCTGAAGTTGAAGTTTGCCCCGATGTGATCCTGACGGTAGATGTAATCACGAATGCGCAGACGATCCTGCGGTGTTGGGGTGATGCGGTCACGGTCCTCTACCTGGTGCTCCGGCGTTTCGGAAACCTGATAGAACATGTTCCAGGTCAGCTTGTCGAAGATCAGGCCAAGGCCAGCGGCGTCATACTTGTGCTCCAAACTGAAGCGCATGCGGCGCAGGTCGTCGTTCAGCAGCAGGGAGTTCACGTTGTAATTAATCCCGGGAGCAGCCACCACCACACGACGTGCGCTGAGGAGATCATTGTCGCTGGAGCGTTCGAGGCACTCACCCGTGAGCTCGAAGCGATGACGGTTCGAGGGACGCCAGACCATTTTGCCAAGCCAGTTGTTGACGTTGTAGGTGCTGGTGTCTGGATGGATGGCGCCGCGGTTGTCGACCTCATGGCCATCTCGCCGGGTGTAATGGAGCAGGAACTCCACATTGCCCGCGCGCTGTGCCATGCTGATCGTGTGACCCCAGCTATCATCCGTGCTGTCATAGCGAGTGGTCAGACGCGCCACGGAGTTTCTACCGCCCGGCGACATCGCCAGCAGGTCTTCGGGATCGATGGTGGTGAAGGAAACCACCCCCGCGAGAGCGTCACTGCCATAGAGGGAAGATGCGGCGTTTTTGAGAATTTCGACCTGCTTGAGAGCATCCACGTCAACGAAGTCACGACCGATGTTGTAGGCACCTCCAAAGGTGAACTGATCCGCCTGACGGATGCCGTCCATTGTCATGAGGACACGGTTGCCATCCAGACCACGAATGTTGATGCTGGAGTTTCCGGCCCGAGAGTTTGCAGCCGGGCCCGTACCACCCACGCCAAATGGAACGCTGACGCCGGGTTCGTAACGCGCATAATCGCGCATGCTGGTGGCCAGAGTGAACACGTTGGCATCCTTGCCCAGCACCGTGACAGATGCAGGAACGTCTGCGGCTGACTGTGCATGACGGGAAGCAACGATGACGATTTCTGGAAGCACCGCGCCACCGGCTGAGTTCTGCGTTTCGGTTTCCTTTTTCGCCAATGCTTTGATGGCTTGTTCGGTCTGCGATTGTTCCTGAGCAGCAAGCGGAAGGCAGCAGGCGAGCATGAGCAACGAGAGTTTGTGTAATAGCGCGGGAGGTGGTTTCATGGAGCGCCGCTCTAGCTCAGCGGAGGCATGTGACGCTTTCGTTGGAATGACCAAGAATGGTGCTCATTTGCGGCGACCAGCTTCCCGGATCATTTGATCGTCACTATTTCGCAAATGAGCGCAACCCTGTGACATCAGGCTGCCTGGCCCGTACTCCCGATCATTCGGCAGCCATGTCATTTCTCCGCCAGTTTTTCACAACCCGACGCAAGCAGCAGCGCGTAGCTGCTGTATCGCAGGTGTCCGCATGAAAGCTCTTCCACTGATTTTCCTATTTCTAGTCGCCTTCACTTCTGCCCTGAGGGCGAATGACACTCCGCCAGAGATGCCTTTGTCTGTTGCGAGCTTTGGTGCCGCAGGCATGCCGGATGGCTCCTTGTATTTCTATGGCGGTCATAGTGGCAAACGTCACAAATACAATCGTGATGAAGTGCATGGTGATTTGTTTCGTTGGAAGCAGGGTGCAGACAAATGGGAGGCACTGGCGAAGGATGAACCAGCGCAGGGTGCATCCCTCGTCGCCTCAAAAGACGGCGTGATCCGCATCGGCGGCATGGCCGCTCGCAACGCAAAGGGCGAGAAACAAGACCTGTGGTCGAGCGAGACAGCGGCGCGTTATGACATCACGAGCGGCAAATGGATTCCCCTGCCGAAGCTGCCCCAGCGCCGTTCCAGCCATGACAGCATCGTCTGCGGCGACACCGTCTACGTCATCGGTGGTTGGAGGATGGAGGGCGACGCGGACTCCGTGTGGCATGACACCTATCTCACGCTCGATTTGGCCAA
Source organism: Verrucomicrobiaceae bacterium (assembly GCA_027490195.1). GTDB lineage: Bacteria > Verrucomicrobiota > Verrucomicrobiia > Verrucomicrobiales > Verrucomicrobiaceae > Prosthecobacter. The sequence goes on from JAIXYN010000059.1 coordinate 85,545, forward strand.
AGCTGATGTGACTTGGAAGAGCCATCCGCAGCCGTTCAAACGCCGCGCCATCGCGGTGCAAACCATTGGCAAAAAGGTGTATGCCATCGGCGGTATGACCGATGAGGACAAGACGACGAGTGCTGTCTCGGTGCTTGATACGACGACTGGCCAATGGAGTGACGGGCCGGCGCTGCCTGCAGAGAAGATCGGCGGGTTTGGTTTTGCCGCTGTAGCACACGAAGGACGGCTGTTTTCCAGCGGTGCGACCGGCCAGTTGCTTGAACTGCGCGGCAAGACCTGGGTGGCAGTCGCGAAGCTCGCTCATCCACGGTATTTCCACCGGTTGTTGGGCGGAGGAACTGGAAAGCTTATCGCCATCGGTGGAGAGAGCCGCGAAGGTGTCAAAGCACCGCCGGAAGTCATCGCCCTGCCCGCTGCGGATTCAGCACCATTGCAGGTCTCCCCTGCCCCTTAAGGCCCCCAGGAAAGCATTCCTGAGCTTAAACAGTCAAAATAACTGGAATCAAGCCTAGCAAAGATGTGACGTGATGTGATGTGTAATTGAGACTGAGTTTCAATACCAATTAGCAATGCCAACAGCTTTCCCAGAACCTCCCTTTCGCTCATGGACCACCGTGCCTGAGCGAATTGAGGCAGACTGGGCAGATGCCACGGCTGCAAATGCCCTCGTGGCTCATCTCAATTTTCGGGGTGATGCAGAGATGTGTTGGAGGGATGGCAGCAGCACCACGATTTCGGCGCGAACGACTTGCTGGCTGCGCGCCAGTCCGGCGGAGATGCTGATGGCCCGTCGGCTCGCCTGTCGTGACCGTCATGAGTGCCTCACGCTGGTGTTTCCGGATGCCTGGCTGCGTTTGACCTTGAAAGGCGTGACCTCTCAGGTGGGCGATGCATTTGAACCTCTGATCAGCGGCACCTCACGCTGCGTGCTGCGACAACCGCTGACTGAGGAGGATGAAGGCTGGGCACGTGGAGCCATGCCGCCACATTTGTGCTCACAAGCCAGACAGTTGCTGGACTCGGCGCGTTTGACCGAATTTTTCATCCATTCCATCTTCCGCAGCGACACAGGACACCCAGCAGGGCCCGCCATCAGCCGAACCCTGCGAGTCGCCCAGGAGCGCGTACAGCGCGTCAAGGACCTGATGCTTGCGCAAATTGATGCGCCGCCTTCTCTGGATGACCTGGCAGCCACGGTCGGCTGCAATCCGAGCTACCTCAGCCGCACCTTCACGCAGATCGAAGGCACCACGCTCTCCCAATGGCTGCGCCGCGTGCGCATTGAACACGCGGCATCCCTCATTGCGGCCGGGAAGTGCAATGTCTCCGAAGCGGCACTCGAAGTGGGCTACCAAAGCTTCTCGCACTTCAGCCGGGCTTTTGCGGAGGAGAAAGGTGTGCCGCCTTCGCAGTGGGTGCGCCGTTTGAGCAGCGGCAAATAATCGGCCTTACTTCTTTGCTTCTTTGACCGTCCAATACAGCGAGGCGCTGTGGCTGGAGATGCCGAAAGGGACACCATTGAAGAAGCCAGGCAGTTGCTCAGAATAACGGGCGACGGCAAGCATATACTGGCCGGGCTTGGAGATGTCTGGAGCACGCACGTAACCCTCAGCATCAGCCTGAAGTTTCTGATCGCTTACCTTGGGGGAGAAATACAGCAACTCGACACCGCCGAGGGGTTTGCCACGAAAGTAAACCCGCGCATCACCAGGCCTGCCGGTGAGAACGACGGCCATCTTCATTCAGTCGTACCAGCACCCGCGTCTTCCGGCTGCCAGCGGCAGTAGAAGATGGGCGCACGCGCGGGCTTGTCCTCATGGAGCTGGTGCACCGTTAACTGTTCCTGGGCAAAGGCAGGCCGACCGGCTTCGAACTTGCCGAGAAAAAAGTGATCTTTCATTTTGACCACGTCCAGGTCCAGCGGCTGCCCTATGTCGTGGAGCGTTCAGTCGGAGACCTGCGCGAAGCAATCGAGGTTGCCGGGCGAGACTTCGCATTCATCTCCCCACTGGGCAAACCGCACACCTAGGCCGGCATGGTCCGGGAGCTCTTCGATCCAGAGTGAGTGTGCTGAGGCTGCCAGCGGCAGTAGGCTGTAAACTGCGAGGACAATGAGTGAGCGTATCACGACAAGGTTGGGGGATGTTCGGTGATCAAGTACATGCGATGAACGTCAGGTTCTTGCGACCATTTTTCAGGATCTGTCTTTGTCTTGAGGTGGCACCCACGGGGCGATCACGCCCACATCTTCCGGTCCAGCGTGCGGTAACCGATGGCTTCCAGCACGTTGTCGGCGCTGATTTTGTCGTGCCCGCCGAGATCGGCCAGAGTACGCGCCACTTTGAGAATGCGGTCGTGGGCTCGAGCGCTGAAATTCATCTCGCTCATGGCGTGTTCGAGGCAGCCAGCGGACTCGGCATCGAGTTCGCAGTGCTTTTTGATGAGTCGCGGCGTCATGCTGCTGTTGTTGTGAACGCCCGCATGTTTGGCGAAGCGCTCCTGCTGCATGCCGCGTGCAGTCACGACACGCTTGCGGATGGGCTCGGAGGCTTCACCGCCCTCACTCGAAGCCAGCGCCTTGTAATCTACGAGTGGCACATCCACGTGAAGGTCGATACGATCAAGCAAGGGCCCGCTGATGCGTTGACGATAACGCTGAATGACCGCCGACCCGCAACGGCACTCGCGCTTGAGGTCGCCGTAGTATCCACATGGGCAGGGATTCATTGCCGCCACGAGCATGAACTTGGCCGGAAAGGTAACGGTGCCAGCGGCACGGGAGATAGTAACCTTGCCGTCTTCGAGTGGCTGACGCAGGACTTCCAGCGTGCTACGGCGAAATTCGGGCAGTTCATCGAGGAAGAGCACGCCGTTGTGGGCGAGGGAAACTTCACCTGGACCGGGATTGCTGCCGCCACCGAGCAGGCCGGCATCACTGATCGTGTGATGTGGGGAACGAAAGGGGCGGGTGGCAACGAAGGCGCTGGTTTCTCCGAGCAATCCTGCTGCGCTGTGAATTTTGGTGGTTTCGATGGCCTCTTCCTCGCTCATGCCGGGCATGATGGTAGGGATGCGTTTGGCGATCATCGATTTACCGGTGCCTGGGGGGCCTATCATGAGCAGCCCATGGGCGCCACTGACGGCAATTTCGATGGCCCGGATCGCATCGGCCTGCCCTTTGACATCATTGAAATCAATGTCGTAGTGGGAGACTGCGGCGAAGAGCTCAGTCGCACGACAGGGCTCGGGCGCAATTTCCAGGTCACTTTTGAGGTAGTCAACGACCTCACGGAGATTTTGTACGCCCACGATGTCGATTCCGGCCACGACGCTGGCTTCGAGAGCCGCGCGTTTTGGCACCAACAGACGTTTTCTGCCTTTACGCCTGGCTTCGAGAGCCACCGCGAGAAGGCCTCGCACAGGCCGAAGTTCGCCGTTCAACGCCAATTCCCCGATCATGGCTGTTTCTGCGAGCATCCCCATGGGGATGCGGGCGCGGTGTGCAATCAGCGAAATGGCGATAGGCAGGTCAAAGCCGGGGCCCTCTTTTTTCAAATCAGCCGGGGCAAGGTTCACGGTGGTCACTCCGTCGTTCATGATGAAGCCAGACGAGGAGATCGCCGCTGTGACGCGTTCACGGCTTTCCTTCACCGATGCATCGGGCAGGCCAACGATAAACATTTTGGGCGTTCCACCGCCATCATGCGATTCAATCTCTACTTCCATGGCATCAACGCCGACAAGTGTGGCTGAGTAGGTTCTGGCGATCATTCGGTGCAACTATTGACGGGAGCAAGATGAGAGCAAGTGTGCGACAGGCATCGCCCCAGAAGTGTTATCCCACATTTCCTCACAGTTCTGATACACCATGGATTCTCAAAACCCTAATAACTAATTACATTTTTTAAGCATTGCCTTTTAATTTCAGCAATACCCGATTGGTTTTGCCTCTTGGACAAGAGGCTAGTCATGCAGTCCGCATCTTAAGGATCTTCTTACCTGCAAATGAGTTTCACCATCTCCTGCCACGTTATAGACACATTGCCCCCCTCAATTATCCACTTTTGTGCCGAATCTATGACTCGGATGATTTCAGTTGAGCATCAAAGCAGCGCAATTCCGAAGACTGCTATCGTGTAAGATTAGGCATCGCAGGCAAAGTTAGACTATCGCCTTTCTGCGATTTATTTCTGAGATGCAGCGCTTTGCCTCATGCGAGATCGGCTATTTCTCGCTTTATAAGCTGTTGAGATTAAAGAAACGTAGAAGTGGGAGCTTGCCATTCGATCGATTCAGGTGCAGCAAAGGATGCCCCATGAGTAGTACTCTCCAGCTTCACACAAGCATTCCAGCAGAAGCACCCGCTGTTGACTTGAGTTTCGTTTTCCCATGCCTCAACGAGGAGGCAACTTTGGGAGCATGTATTCAGCAGGTGAATGAGAGCCTTGCCCCAAGCGGGGTCAATTATGAAATCATTGTGGCTGACAACGGTAGCACCGACCGTTCCCGTGAGATTGCACTCGCCATGGGATGCCGTGTGGTACCCGTGGCAGCACGTGGCTATGGAGCTGCATTGCGGGGAGGAATCGAGGCGAGCCAAGCCGAGTACGTGATGTTTGCAGACTCAGACAGCACCTATCTCTACGCGGACGCCGCACCTCTTTACCGAGCGGCCAAGGACGGGAACGCCGACATGGCGATTGCCTCCCGAATGATCGGCCGCATCGAGCCAGGAGCCATGCCCCCCCTTCACCGATGGCTTGGCACTCCGGTGCTGACCACGCTGATCAACTGGCTCTTTCATGGCAAATTGTCCGATTGCAATTCCGGCTTCCGCTGCATCAGAAAATCGGCTTTTTCGCTCTGGCAGATCCGCTCCAATGGGATGGAGTTTGCATCCGAACTGCTGATCAAAGCACTCAAAGCAAGCGCACGCACCGTGGAGATTTCTTCCGGCCTGCGCAAAGGACCCGAGGGGCGCGTCGCGCACTTGAGGACCTGGCGCGACGGCATGCGCCACCTGCTATTCATTTTCTCCGAGAAGCCGCGGCTGTTCGAGTTCATCGGCTTTCTCACCGTGCTGCTAACCACCCTTCTGCAGGTAACCGCTTTCTTCACGGGACCTGTGAGTATCGGCGGCGTATTTCACATATTTGATCTTCACAGCGAGGCTTTGCTGCTGCTCGCCGGAATCATCGGAGCGCAATTCTATCTCTTCAGTTGCATGCTCTATTTGCAGAGCAGCGATCGCCCGCTCAGCATCACCCGGCGATTGATCCACCTGGAAGAAGGCGTGCTGTTTTTCACCCTGCTCGCAACATTGTGCGCCTGTGCGCTTCTGACAGGGTACATTGCTGTCAGATGGTCACTTTCCGGCTTTGAGAACCTTCACTTGGCCCGTGATCTGCTCTTCTGGTCTCATCCTCTTGCAATCTCCATTTCATTCTGTGTTGGCCTGCTAGGACTTCACATTCTCAAGAAAGCTCAAAAATAAAATTCCATTCAAAGCCTGAAATGACCCTCAGGAGGAATCATACATAATGCTCACTGAACAATGCTTGCAATGACCGTCTCGTATGGCTCATTCCCGCCGTTACTGTCCAAGTTGTCGACCGATCATTAATTTTTTCTCGTTCACTTAACGTTCGTCTCAAATGCACAGTTCAAATAGAGGTCACTGGTCCAACATAGGCATTCGCGCACTGCGCGATGTGACTATGTTTATCGGTGCCTATTTGCTCGCAAACTACGTACGTTTCACCGAGCTCTGGCGCATTGAGGACTACGTTTCCCCAATTCTGGCGGGTGCGCTGGCTCTGGCTTCGTCCATGTACATCCTGGGTCTCTATTCCATCGAATCGCAGCGGCGCTCCTCCTTCCTCATCCATAGCATCCTGCTCACCTTTGCCGTCCTCATCGCGTTGATCATCATCACCTTGGTTGGCTACCTGAGTTTTGACCTCCGCATTGGACGCGGCTTCATGGCCCTGGGCTGCCTGTTTTCCTACCCGCTGCTCCTGACCACTCACTGGCTGATGTATCACAAGCACCGCATCGCCCCGGAGCGCGTAGCTTTCGTCGCAGAAACGCCCGAAGAACTGGAAGAATATTCACGCATGAAGGCCTTGTGCCCATCAGGCGTGCAACTGGTCGGTCGCATCGGTCTTGATCTTGAAAATGAGGCCCCGGAAGATTTTCTGGGACGGCTGCGCAATGTACGCAAGCTCATCCGCCAGCATCGCCTGGACCGCATCATCTTCATGGAGGACCGGATCGAAGACGAGAAGGCACGGCATGAGTTCCGGCGACTGCGCTATCTCGGTTTTTCATGCAGCAGCTTGATCTCGATTTGTGAGAGTCATCTGCACTACGTGCCGCTGCACCTCGTGACCATGGGCTGGCTGCTTCAATCGGAATCCAGCTCGCGCACTTTTTACTTCAGCAAGCTCAAGCGCTTCTTCGACATCACCACCTCTCTGGTTCTGCTCGTCGCGCTCGCTCCCTTCCTGATCATGGGCATGCTCATCGTGCGCTTCTTCTCACCGGAAGGCTCGGTCTTCTTCCGTCAGGAGCGAGTGGGCCGCTTTGGCAAACGCTTCCAGATCTACAAGCTGCGCAGCATGCGCACCGATGCCGAAAAATCCGGTGCCGTCTGGTCATCCATCTCCAAAGACCCGCGCGTCTTCCCCGGTGGTGCCTTCCTGCGCAAATACCGCATCGATGAAATCCCACAGCTCCTCAATGTGCTGCGTGGCGAAATGTCTTTTGTGGGACCACGTCCCGAACGTCCTGAATTTGTCACCAAGCTCGCTTCGGCTCTACCCTACTATCAGGAGCGCCACATGCTGCAGCCGGGCCTCACCGGCTGGGCGCAGGTGTGCTACCCCTATGGGGCCTCCATCGACGACGCGAAGTGCAAGCTCGAGTACGACCTCTACTACCTCAAGTACGCCAGTGTCCTATTCGACAGCCTCATCTTGCTGGACACCGTGCGCGTGGTACTCGGCGGCGGCTTGAAATCCAACACCCGGCAGCGGTACTCTAAGGACATTGATTTCGACCTTCAGCACGGAGATGCTCCGCTGATGGAAGGCGGCAACAATTCCATACAGGAGCTCTCCACTTCAGTGAGCGGACTGGCAGAGGTAGCGTAGTCAAACGCCTCTGCACAGCTTTGGCAAGGCGAAGAGCATCTTGTTTCGGAGTGCGGAATTCACTCGGTGAATCGCGTCAATTTCTTCGCCTGAGCTTACCATGGCTCTGACAGGCATTCGAATCACGCCCCTCGCAGCAAGGACATGTATTTCTGCGCGCAGTTCTCCCAGGAGAAAGCCGCTGCACCCTGATTCAGCTCCGTTGCATCCGGAGGAATTTCCAGAGCATCCAGCAGCGCTGAAGCATAGGCCCCTGGATCTCGCTGCCTCACCAGAAAGCGCCTCCCCAGCAGCGGCTCCACCACTTCGGCGATCCCCCCCACATCCATGCACACTGGTGCACGCCCGCTGGCCATCGACTCTAGTACCACATTCGGTACACCTTCATTGAGACTCGTCAGGCACAAGGCATCCGCCGCCTGCATCCAGCGTGCAACCTGCGGCGCGCCATGGCGGCCCAGAAAGGACACTTTGTCCGCGATGCCAAGCTCCGCTGCCTGCGCGCGCAGCGCCGCTTCCAGCGGCCCGCCGCCTATCATAGCGAGTTGAATCGGTTGAACCGAAGCCACCACCACCCTTGCAAACGCCGCCAGAAGCAGATCCAGCCCTTTGACCGGTAGGAAATTGCCAACAAAGAGCAGCACACGCTCGTCTTGCGGCAGATTGAGCTCACTACGCGCCGCACTTCTTGAAGCGGGCTTGAAGGTGTGAATGTCCACCCCGTTGTATATCGCATGCACCTTACCGGCATCAGCCCCATGCGCGGCCAGTCGCTTCGCTAGATCCTGGCTGCGCGTCACCACCGCTTTCGCACGCTGGACCATGGAAAGGATCGCCCGGCGACGCCACGGCATGTCCAGATACCGGTGCACGTCCGAGCCCTGCGCCACTGCCACCAATGGCACCCCCCACTGCTCCGCCTGCAACGACACCCCGCAGGCATCTGGAAACAGCCACGGCACCAAAATCGCCTGTGGCCGGTAACCCTCGGGCAACGTTTGGCGCGCTCTTGCAAACGCCTGCGCAAACAGCAGGTGGTTCATGCCCCCAAGGCGCGGTATATAGGGCGTCCAAAAGTAATCAACCGGCAAGCCGACATCCTCAGGCCGCGTCCGTAGCTGCCGCGCTGCGCCGCCCAGATGCCGTAGTGTCGGGCGAAAGGCTTGGACCCGGATGTTGAGCCCTGGCTCCAGCCGTTGCAGCGCATGCAGCAACGTCGCATTGTCCAGTCCGCGCCAAGGCTCGTTCTGATCAGGAAACAGATTGGTGACTACCAGCAGGTTCATCGCTCAGATTTGGGTCAGGCAGGGTGGCGGTGCATACAGGTGGTCACGCCATGCGCCGGCATCGCCACCGCCATGCCCATCTTCCGCTGCATGCAAAATGTTCACCATCTCTCGTGCGCTCACGTAGTGCAGGCGAAAGCCTTCACGCGCGGCTAGTTGCAGCAGTTCTTCGTGAAACTGCCGGCGCGCATCACCAATCACGGATGGATGATTTTTTTCCGGCGCGCCGTGCGTGTGCAGTTTGATGAAGCACCACCCTTCCGCACCCTGCACCGAAATACGTGCATTGCGCCAGTGCTTCAAGCGGCGCACCGTTGGCGGATTGGCCGGGCCGAGATCGGAATTTTCCACACGCGGCAGTACACCCCACTTGCGCCGCTCCCAGTCCAGCATCAGCGGCCCCTGCACCAGCAGCAGATGATCCGGCTTCTCACGCAACGCCCGCGTGCTGCCATCCAGCGCCGTCACCCGTGTGCCATGGTGATGCGAGCAGCCATCCAGTGTGCTGCGGGAGTAATAAAGCCGGTTCACGATCGGGGCCTGCGTCCGATGCGGCGCAGAAGGCATGGTCAGATCCGCGTAGCACCCCGCCTGCTTCAGCATCGCCAACTCGCCACGTACCCCGCAGCCATGCCCGTCGGGGTCGGAGTCGTCCAGCGCCCAGTTGCCATGGATAAAACCAAACACTGGCGCGCCAGCGGCATTGCTGCCCAGCAGCCCGTGACTGCGCAGCTCGGTCTTGCCACGCTCAAGCGCTGCGCAGAAACTTTCCGCCGTGTCCTTGTCGTGGTGAAGGTGGATCTCAGCCTCATTCCGGGTGCTCACACACAATTCCGTCAGTGCTTGAATGACCTCCCGGTCGTACTGCTCCACCGGATAAAAAAACGTGTGCCGTGGCGTCTGCCCGTCGTGGTCCACGCCCGTCGTCATGATCTTTGGAAAGCTCGACTGCCACTTCTCCATCCGCCGCAACGCCCCAGTTTGATCCGTATGGTGAAACGGTTCAAAGTGATCGCACACCGCGAGCATCACATCGGTGATCGGCTCCTTTGGCCGCCGGAGTGAATCCTTCAGCCAGGGCAGCAGCCAGCGGTCCATTGCTTTGATCATACGTTTAGGCTCTACGGGTTCGCTTCCAGGTCGTCTGCTGTCCACCCCGCAGCCAGCGCAGGCAGCCCAGCAGCAGGGCAGCGTTCATCGTCATAAAATAGGCGCTCACAGCCGCCAGTCGCCCTAGCGCACCCGGCAGTCTCAGCGAAGAAAAACCCACCCCAGTCAGCAGCAGCACGCCCAGCCCCGCTGCAGCCACCACCAGCGCACCAGGCGCACCCAGCACCAGCAGCGCCAGCCCCGCAGCCATGGCGCTGAGCATGAAAAACGGTGCCACCCAGCGCAGGACCTTGTGCGAGAAAAACACCCAAGCCGCAAGCCCGCGTGCGGGGTGCAGAAGTGCCATGCAGCGTGCCAGAATTTGATAATCCCCCGCCCCGATGCGTGCCCGCCTTCCAAACTCATCCGCCAGCGCTGGCGGCAGATCCTCATAGGCCAGTGCACGCGGCTCAAACACCACCGACCAGCCCTGCATGAGCAGTTGCAGCGGAACGAACAAATCCTCCACCACGATCTCAGGCGGGCAGCCCGTCCACAGCTCACGCCGTAGCGCGTAGTTCGCGCCGTTCGCCCCCAGCAACACCCCGCGCCCACCCTCGTGTTGTTTCAACCACGTCTCCAGTTTCCAGTAGATGCCCTCGGATTGAGTATGCGCCTCCCCTTCCCGCGTGCGGAAACACAGCTTTCCACACACACAGGCCACCTTCGTATCCTGAAACCGTGCCACCAGACAGCGAAGCGTGTCCGGCGCAAAATCCACGTTCGCATCACTCAGCACAAGAATGCTTCCTTTCGCCTGCGGGCACACCTCATTGAGCACCCGCACCTTCCCCCGTCGTTCCGCAAAATGCCGCACCTGTATTCGAGTATCCCCGGCTGCCACCTCCGCCGCCAGTCGCTCGCTACCATCGTCAGACCCGTCTGAAGCGATGATGATCTCCAACCGGTCTGCCGGATAGTCACACTCCTGCAAGTTCACAATGCGACGCACAATGCAGGCCGCTTCATTGTAACCCACCACGATCACCGAGATCAGGGGCAGCACCGCTTCCTCCTGCATCGGCGGCACCGGCAGCAAAGGTCGCCGTGCACCGATGCAGCGCCACCACAACGGATAAAACACGTAGCAGTGCAGCACCGCCGCCATGCTCAGAATCAAAATAAACCATGCGGAAAAAATCATGTCTCGCTGCATTTTTGCCTGAGTCCCAGGCAGGCTGTTTCAAAGATCTCCGCCGCCGCCGCCCAGGAGCAGGGCCTCGCCACCTCCTCCAGCGCGTTCCGCGCCAGTTCCGCCGCAAGTACGGGTGAACGCAGCACCTTTAGCACCTGCGAAGCCGTGTCCTCCGCACTGTCCGCCAGCAGCACATGCCGGCCATCCAGCACGTTCAGGCCTTCCGCGCCGATACGCGTGGACACCACGGGCACCTCGGCCGCCATCGCCTCATAAATTTTCAGCCGCGTCCCGCCCCCGACGCGCAGCGGCACCACGATAACGTCCGCACCACGCAGAAAGGGCCGCACATCCGGCACAGTGCCGGTGACCTCGATGTTTCTGCCGCTCGTCGCCATGGCTAGGATCTCAGGGGGCGGCTTGCGCCCCACCACCACAAACTTGGCCTGCGGCATCTGCCGCTGCACCAGCGGCCACACCACTTCCACAAACCACGTTACCCCGTCCACATTCGCATACCAGTCCATCGACCCCATGAACACCACCGTGGGCACGGCTGACGCGGTTTTAGGCACTGACTGGAAGTAGTCCAGATCCACGCCCGTGGGCACGACGCCAAGCACATTGTCAAGATTCATCTCCGTCTGAAAGATTCGCGCATCTTCCTCAGACACGGCGAGCACGCCATCGAAGCGACGGCTGGCGCCGTTTTCAAAACGCAACATGCGATCACGCTGAGTCTTATAATAGAGGGCTTGCACTCCCCGCTTTCCTTCCGCCCTGCGCCGCCAGATCATTGACTCCACATTATGCTGGAAGAGCACCCATGGACATTGGCTTTCAGCTTTGATCTCCCAAGGCAAGCTGGCCGAAGGAAAGAGAAAATCCGCCACCACCAGATCATAACACTGCTCCTTGAGCTTGGCGGCCAACAGTTGTCGCAATCGGGTAGATCTGAAACGAGCGACGGCATAGGGCAGCGACGAAGCCAAATTGACCAGCGCACCAGCCAGAAATTTCCACTTGGCAAGCTGAAGCGAGGCCTGTGGCTCATGCACCCACACAGCATCTCTGGAGTACTCGCCAGCCTTCTTGGCACCTGCCACCTGGCCAGCGTCTGCCGTGATACCCACAAAAGTAACCTCATGCCGCGAATGGAGATGGCGCAGCAAATGAAACGTCCGCAAGTCCCCACCTCGCGTGAGAGGATGCAGCGGGCTGGTTTTGATCCAAAGAATGCGCATCATCAGAACACCACAAAGTCGGTGGAGAACAGCTCCCAGTAGTAGATCAACGTTTCCATAATCCCGTACATGATCAACAAGTCCACGACACCGATGCGGTTCCATTTGAGACTGATGGCGCCGTGATTCCCGTTCTCGGAATCGGCATCCATTGCCTCAGCATCTTTCTCGTCGTGTCTGCCACCAAAAGATGAGTTGCCAGTTTTAATCTCCCCCCCCACCTCTTTCTCACTGCTTGCAACTGAGGCTGGTGTCGGCAGGAGCAAAGTGGCATCGTCAGTCTGCGTATCGCCTGTTTCATTCTCTGCATTCTCCCCGCTTGCGGACGGCTGTAGGAATCTGCGGTGAAAGGCTGAAAGAAGGCCTGACAGCAAAAAATAATCCATATGATAGGCGCGATCCACCACCCAGCAGGAAATCGCCATAGTAACGAGCAGAGCGTAAATGGCCCGCTGCGCACGGCGCGCCTCGCTCTGAGGCTCTGTCTGGGCCGTAATCAAGATGCGTGCACCTCCGTAAAAGACGCCGGCAAAAAGCATCAGCCCCACGTAACCGAGATCCGCACCATGGCGAACATAGCTGCCGTGAGTGGCAATAGGCATGTACCAAGTTCGGTGCAGCATGGGCACTCGAATAGGCACGTATCCTTGGAACAACTTCAGCCCCACACCATAAGTGGTGCCCTCCATGCTTGCCTTCGCCTGCTGCCAAACGATCATGCGACCTTGGATGCCTTCGTCATTTTTGGAAAGCGTGTCCATTCTCGGCAGGCTCTTTAAGGCAGCCAGACCAACGCCATATCCCACCAGTAAGACTACGATCTGAAACCAAATGGGACGCTTGAAAAGATACAACAACATCAGCCCGCCCGCGCCCGCGAGGAAAGCCCCCTTTGACTGAGTGAGCAGCACACAGTTAATGGCAAGCGCCCCCAAAATGATCCCGTACACGCGATGCTTAGAGCCCGCCATCAGAAACCATGCAAGACAACCCGGAATCAGTGCCATGACCCCATGCGCCAACGCATTGGGGTTGCGATAGATCCATGTGTTCAGAGTGAGTCGGTCATGAAATAGAATGGTGAGCTGTGCGGACCCTTGCACAAGCTCAAAGCCCCAATGGGTGGAGACAGCAAGCAGTGCCAAGATTCCTAGGCAGCCAAGCCAGCAATTGATGAAAATTTCAATCCTCCGCCAGTTTGTGAGGGCTAAGGCTACGACCGTGTGAAAGCTGAAGTAAGTGAATACTTCCTTGGCTGTGGCCGTGTGCTCAGGAGTCACATAAATGGCCCACACGCAATAGGCGGTAATCAGCCAGTCAATCGGGACCGCCCAGAGCACCTCCCGGCTGAACCCACCAGCGCGCCGCAATGTCGCGACGATGCCTGCATACATCAGATACTTCACCACGCTGACACCGCTGATCACAGCAAAGATGTCCTGTGGTCTTACATACCACATGAAAAGCAGAAGGCAGGCGCAGATAAAGTCCACTCAAGAAACCTCCATCATGGTGCGCTGCCTGCCGGCCAGCGCAGAATAGACGGACGCATAGCGCGCAGCCGTCTTGGCCAGGGGATACTCAAGCTCGATACCGGCCCGAGCCTGCCGCCCCATGACCTTCAGCAGCTCTGGTTGCGCCACCAAATCTCCGATTGCAGCAGCCACCTCCTCAGCGTTCGTCATTGCCGCAGTTTTGCCATTGTGACCTTGGCTTATCAACTCTTCTGAGCCGCAACTGGCATTCATCAGGACAGGTACACCACAGCTCATGGCTTCCAGCGTCACATTGGACATACCCTCGGAAGTTGAAGTCAGCACCAGCAAATCAAGTGCATTGTAAACATTGGCCATGTCATCACGATGTCCAAGTTGCACGATGCGGTCGGCATAGGGATGCCTTGCCACCAGCGCCTGCGTTTCGGTCTGACAGTTGCCACCCGCCCCTGCCAGCACCAAGCGGACATGTGGAAACGCAGCACCAATCTGCTCAAACGACTGCAACAGCAGGGCGTGGCGTTTCTCCGGGACAAAGCGAGCTGCCATGCCGATGCAGAGACCCTCAGTCGGAATACCAAGACGCTGGCGGCAGGAAATCTTGTCTTGAGGGCTGAATTTCTGGGTGTCCACGCCGTTGCGAATAACTTGGACATCCAAATGTTTCGTCAGCCCTAGCCGGGCCATGTCTTGCACCTGCCCCTGGGAGACGGTGTGGATGACATCACAACGCGCATAGAACAAGCTGCGCAACCAGAGCCGCCAGGGCGAACGCTCCCAACCATAGAACAAAGCGTGTTCCCCATGAAGGAGTGGCATGCGGTTCATGCCGAGTGCCAGCAGAGAATAAACCAGCGCATTCCAATTGTGGGAATGCACGACATCAGGCTTCAGTTCATGGATGAGTGAGCGGAGACGCATGGCACAGCGCAAGTCAAGGCCACGCCGCTTTTGCAGATCCCACACTCGTGTGTCGGGAGGCAATCGAGATTTAAAATCATCCGTTCCCGCAAGAGCGCAAACGTCCACTGCTATTCCTGACCGGGACATCTCCCATGCCATCTGGCCAATCATGTTCTCCATACCGCCTGGACGATAGGAGTGGAGAACGTGAAGCACGCTGATTCCCATGAGAAAAACGACCCGGGGTCAAAAAGCCCAAGTCACACCTTGCTGCGGCGCTTGGAATTGCCAGTTTCCCGACGCTTTGGATTATTGCTGCTGTAATACGTGGGTTCGTAGTACCTGGAATAATAAGAACCGTAATAGTAGTAGTTTTCCAGGCGTTTCAAGTTCACACAATTGAGAACAAAGCCATACACCTGGGCACCAGATTGATGCAGAATTTCAGAAGCAGTAGCTACATCTCGCTGGGTGGTCTGGTCTGAACGAATCACAAAAATGATCCCATCAACCGCCTTGCTGATGAGCAAGGAGTCAGCAAGACCAAGTAGCGGCGGCGTGTCCACAATGATACGGTCAAATTGAGTCCGTAGCAGCTCGATCAACTCTGGGAGCTGGTTCCGGGAAAGCAAATCAGGACTGACGTTCGATTTTTTCCCGCGTGACATGAACTGTAGATTGTTCATCAGAGTGGGCTGAATAGCTTCGTCCCATTTGACATTTTCCCCCAGCACTTCGGCCATTCCATTATGACTGCTGACAAGTTGAAACAGTCGATGCAGTGTGCCACGACGCAGGTCACAATCAATTAGCAGGACTTTCTCCCCACCTTCAGCGAAAGATTTGGCCAGATGCAGTGCGACCGTGCTTTTACCATCGTTGGGGCGTGCACTGGTCACCATGATCACCTGTCTCTTATTGTCCTTCGGCGCATAGAAAGGCAAAGAGGTGCGAATGATACGGAAGGATTCGTGAACGTGAGTGCTGGTAAGGGAGGTATCTGGTTCGCCTTTCTTGTTGAGGGCTAACAAGTTCTGATTATCCCCCTCCATCAATGGCACAATTCCACAGGCGGGATACTGGCAGTATTTCTCAGCTTCACCCACAAAGGAGGAGGTGAAGCGCAGGCGTTCCGTCAGCACGGGTGCACCAAGGCCAAGGCCCAGAGAAAGAGCCAGCGCATAGGTCAGCAGCTTTTGCTTGTTGGGAGACACTGGGATTTCATCCCGAATATCCGAGAAGCCTTTGAACTCAAATTCCACCTGCACTTCGGGTCCGGTATAATCCATGGCCGCCAATCGTGTTTTCATGGTCACATACGCCTGTTCCCATGCCAGCCTGCCGCTTGACTGCAGGCGAAAGTCACGGCGATAATCGTCATAGCCAGCAATGAGTTGTCGATATTCCGGCAGCTGTTCTTGAAGTTCCTTCAGACGCTGGCTGATGTGTCCACGCTCAAGTCTAAATGCGGCGAGCTCCTTAGTCCACTCACCATCGAGGGAGAAGGTCAGACTTTCGATCTGCTTTTTGATCTCCCTCATTTTTTCGTGGCCAGGTAATAAGGTGGCCCCAAGCCGCTGATACTCGCTCTGCGCCTCCCGCAGTTCGTGATCAATCTTCTCCCACTCCTCGGTTCTTTCAGAGTTCTCCGGCATCACGATCGTGGTATTGTTGCCAGAACTTGGCTTACCTGTTGCGGTTTGCGCCTGCGGGGCTTGGTTATTGGCATTTCCTGTGGCCCCCCCCACAATAGTGTCCGCCCCGTTCTTGATGAGGAAAGGGTCAGTCTCCTTATCGCGACGAACGATGGTTCCGACAGGCAGCGGAGATGCACGATATTTTTGCAACAGCGCCAATTTTTCCCCGCTACTGGGAGCAGTCGCTTCGATGAACTTTTCCATTTCATCCATCGCATCCAACTGGGAGCGAAAGGTCAACATCTGAGAAGGGAGTTGCTCAAGCTTGTTATTGGTAACGTAGTTTTCCAGAATCTGGTTCTCAGACTCGAACCGCCGGTCACGCTCCGTCTCCGCCTTCAAATTCTCGCGGATACGTTCCATTTCTTTGGAAAATCCTTGGATCAATTGATCACGGTGCTTGATGCGTGACTCCGTCAGGTAATCATGGTACTCAAGCAGCATGGCCTCCGGCCAAAGCTTGGCGAGCCTCGGTTCATAAACATAAACCTCAATTTCGAGATGTGAGGCAACTGTACTCGTAACCCGGAGCTTAGACAAATAGCGTGTCCAAATAGTGCTAAACTGGGACACATCAGTGATCAGCCCGAGCCGTATTGCAGTCCGCTCAGCAAGCCATTTGGACTGCAAACCATTGATGATTTGGAGGTGTATATTATCCCAGCGACTTGTTCCTCTGGAATCTGAGATCTCCGACTTGATTGGCAGGTCAACGTACGTCCACTCCACCAAACTTTTAGAATAGTACGAAGGTTTACCGTAGACAAAATAAGCCAGCGCCAGCACTGAGCCAAGAACCGCACAAAACACGGAAAGACGCCAGTATTTAACATACCTTGAAAGGAACTGCAGAACGTCCTGAAAAGTTAGAAAGCGCTTGAATCCCTGATTTGCCATGATGTTGAAGCGTGATTTACAATCCGAACGTTTTCCTTGGGACGACGATGCAATCGCCTTCGAGAACAGTCGGGTCTTGTGCCTTGCCCAACTCTACAGCATCAAAGTTGACATCAATACGGGTCACACCGCCACCGCTGTTTCTGAGGATGTAGGACTTGCGCTTGTTAGCGAAAGGTTTGAAGCCTCCAGCATCCACCACCGCTTGATAGGCAGAAACTGGCGCATCTCCCAAAGGGCGAATGGTCACACGCCCAGACTGGTTAATTTCACCGCTCATGCGGACAGTCAGGCCGCCACCGCCAACAGTCTCTCCGCGCGTTCCTGGGTCCACAATGACCGTAGCCTGCTTGAGCTGATTGGCCTGCAAGGTCTGCTTGATACGAGTTTCTGCCTCTGTGAGGCTGAGTCCTTGGACGCCGACGCGTCCCACTTTGGGCATGATAATGTCGCCACTAGGGCGAATCGCAAAAGTGCCATTGAAATTGTTATCCTCCAGCACAAATACATCGATCATGTCCCCAACTTGCATCCGGTAATTCGCGGATGAAGGCAGTTGGCTGGGAGGAAGGGGCATTGGCGGCCCGTCTTGCCCAGTCACATTAGTGCTTTCACACGAAACAGAACTCGCAGCCGCAAATAACAACAATATTTTGGCGAAATTTTGCGACAAGGAAATAATTTTATTAGAAACGTTTGGTAACACCAAGGTATATATAATGTTCACTGTAGTTGATAGCAGCGCTATTGGTACTCACTTCTTGATATTGATAAAAGGCCTGCGTTTGTATATTTTGTGTGGCGTTGTAACGCAAGCCAAAACGGTGTGTCCAATCATCATAAATGAAAGGATCTATACCGCTTTCAGTGTTTGACCAACCTGAGGAAGCAAAAGCAGTGAGACGCATGCTGACCATAGAATTCAGCATCAATCCAGTGTATTTGAAAACTTGATTATTGCCTCCTGGGACTGTTTTCCTATCAGACATGCCGATGAATCCAGTGATGTTATTTCTGACTCCAAGCATGTGATTGATACGATAATCCACGTAGTTTTCGATGCCGTAGGGGCCCGTAACTGGCGTGAATACACGCCGTCCAACCTCAAAATATTGGGCAGTGCGCTGACCCAGCTGCTGTTGAAGTCCCACGGTGTAAAGCGAACCCGAGGGACCATCTAGGTCACCCGTCCACCACGCGTAACCTCCCTGACCATAGAGGGTAAATGCCGGTCCCAACTGCTTTTTGGCTCCCACAACAGCCCAGTGCATAAAGGAATTGAATGGCTGGAAACTAGCGAAATTGTACCCAGCATACGTGGTGAAATAAGGATCTCCCGCCTGAATGTAAGCGCCACCCACAATAATATCTGAATTTGAAACATTTCGAAATCTAGAATCCCAGTAGGTATTTCGAAATAAGTAATAGAGAGATTTAACCGTTGGAGAAATAATGTTTTGAGCACGAACCCCAAAAATGTTGTAGTAGCCAGCCACTCCATTCCAATTCGATGGGTGGACACCTGCGCGTGCCTGTGGGTTGTAGTTGTTGAGATCACCGCCGCCGCCATATCCTAGAGAATAGCGCCCAACCCGTTCAATGGGCGTAAGGTTCCCGAATTGAGCCTGTGAACTTAACAGCACATCCCATACGTTGTATTGGTAAATTCTGGGATCAAAAGCATCATAAATAGTGAAATCCCAATTACCTACCTGTTTGCGCCATGCGATCTGAAAAAGAGCTATCGCATTAGGCTGATACCCCAAAAAGGTTCCAATCGGGCCTGGCACCCCCCAACCAATTTTCCCGTACTCTGGCAGATAGTAAAGATATGGCTGTATACTAACACCAATTGAATTTCCAATCGCAAGGGATGCGCGGAAATTAAGCGTAACCATCTGCCCCCAACGGTCATCAGGTGCGAGCCCCTCCCGTCCAGGGAACTGGCCTTGAATATCAGAGTAGAGGAGTCCATAACCGAGATAAATATCGTCAATCATCAGCGGCCCCGCCATGAAACGAAGACCATTGGCGCTAGAACCATAATATGGACTCCCATAAAATATCCCTGCTGAGGGCAGCCTGAAGGGGCCTACTCCAGCCATTGCAGCGGTGGAAAAGCCGTCAGGATTCACTTGAGACCAACCCGCAGCTAGGTTGATCTTATTAAGAAACTGACCGACACTACCAACCCCATCCCTTAAGTCATCAGCAATATCACCCAATGTAACATCTTTATAAAGACCAGTCTGCGGCACATATTTATACTCACCAAATGGACGAGTAACATCCTGCGCAAGAGCCTGGTTTCCTAAATTGGCAGCCCCTGAATTCCGCTGCGCAGTCTGGGCCGACACATCTCTTTCCACAACCGCAGAAAAAGCCAGCAAAGCAATCAGGTGGATTGCAAACTTTGTTCTGATTGGTGCCTGTTTATTGGAAGTCACGTGTTTTATGGAATAGTCAAGTCTAGCACCTAATTTGTCAGCCCTTGCCAACCCTTAGAATTTAACTTTTTTGGCTTGAACGAAGTAAAGTTCGAATGAGGCAAACGGAACCGTATAGAAACCCACCCGCACCAGGAATGCAGACAAGCACAGGGAACCAGAGGATTTTCCATACAATTGCCAGATGCTCGTCAGCAAAAAGATCCACAAGTAAGACAATCAACGTCACCACCCAAACCGCCGCAGCCATAATCAAGACCAAGGTGGATACGTTTTGCGGATCCATCGTCAGGGCATTTTGAAAAAGATACATTCAATTAAATTTTTAATCTTTATTACTAAGTAAAAAGATCTGAATTGAAATCGTTAAAAGCGCTTCCAGACCGGTGATTTGTCTATGAAGGGTTTTGGTTTGGGAGATGGCCAAACCGAAAGCATCATGGCATCCCAGCAGGCCTTGTCTCCGAACAACTTGTCCGCAGTCGGGCTGAGATTGTTGTTATCTAGCAAAAGGGTCAGCATCATCACGGTTCCCGAATCCCCCACCGACACACCTTCGACATAAACGTGTTTTGGCGGCAATGACGAGGACGCAGGCCATTCCACCCGGCGCTTCCCTGGATCGGCTGAATCAAGCAGCAAGGTTGTGCGGGTTGGGTCCAGCCAAACACGCATACGACCACTTCTCGCCTGTTCCTCCTCGAAAGATTTGAAGTTTCCTCGGCGATGCCCCAGGTTTATGGGTCTGAGGTCGAGAGTCACGGAGGTCTTGTAATAAAGGAATTTTAGTTTCGGCGAACCGGGGGAACCTGGAAAATTTGAAGATTGAAGGCTTGCGTTATGGATCACGTCAAGATCGACACGGGCAAGCTCACGAGTGCCAACGACCAATCCAGGTGGATTCCTCTTGAGGTTTATACTTGCATCAGCTTCTCCATAACCCAAGAATCCGTCGTAGTTTGTGTCTCCGGAAATTTTCACCGTTCCCAGTGAACGGTCCTGGCTTGGAAAATAGCCCAAACCAAAACCAAAGCCACCATACTGAGCATTCACATTGGCCACTCCAGCCAACAAGACACAAGCAACTGCGTAGGCAGTCAGTGAGATTTTATTCAGTTTAAAATTTATCATAGGACCAATTTTTAATTATTAACACTAACTTTAATCTAGCTATAACATTGGTTAACCCATTAGCTTGAGTTATCAACTCACAATTCTGTTGCTATTTTGCGTATTTTTTGAGATTTCTTGTTCCAATTTAGCAGATTGCATGCCACCGCACGCCCCATACGTCAAGGGTGATCAGTTTTTATCCGTCGAGTTGAATTTCAGTTTAGCGACCACTGGAAGATGCTGCGAAACTGCGCCTGATGGGCTGCCACAGGATAAAACCTCCCATTGGGCGGACGCAAAAACGTGATCAATACGAATCCACGGCGCAAAAAGCCTGCCGACTGATTTGAAATTGCTGGGAAAGGTGAAGCCAAAGCCATTTCCGGCTGCCTGATGAGCGTCTTGAAGGACACCGCGGATCTGTGCGTATCCCTTCCCGAGGGGTGGAAAGTTCAGATCCCCTAATAAAATAACCGGATCCACTTCCCTCCGTGCTCGCTGCGCGATTTGCGCGGCCAGCTCCACTCGCGCCGCCCAATACGCCAAATATTGCTGGTGGCGCGCGTGCAAGGTCGTGTTAGGCACGAGTCCAAGCACACCGTATAGGAAGGTGCCGCGTTTTGCGTACCAGTAAAGCAAGTCACGCGGCGTCGGAAAGTGAATGTTATAAACGACGACCCGCCGACCATTCCAGTCGATGACCGATCGAGTGCCAGCACGCCATAACTTGGTTTCCACCTCCGGCCAGTGCAACTGCAACGCTTCATTCTCCAGCAAAGGCCAACGACTCAATATCACAAACTCTCCAACTTGGAAAGTGTGCTGATTTTGAGCAAAAACGGGCAACGCCGCGAGACGAGCTAGGCGGCGACCAGCATCCTGAAACACGGCAATGTCTGGCTGGTTTTCACTAGCACAGGCAGTCAAAACTTTTTCCGAGCCCTGACCACGGTTATAGGTCATCACTTTGAGCACTTGGCCAGCGCTCTGCGGACGAGCCCCGCCTGCAAAGCTGTATCCCCCCATCCACAGCACAATCATCAAGGCGCCAGCAGCGGAGACGACGACGGAGCGCCAGCAGGCAAAAAAGCAAGCAAACACCAGCGTCGCCAGCAAGGGTAAAACCATCATCCAAGCCGGCAGATAAGCCAGAAAAATGGTCAACAGATTGCCTTCCGCCTTTGAGTGGGTGAAAAGGGCCAGAGCCGCTACGCCGCAAACGGTGATCAGGGTGATCGGAAAAGTCCAGGCGCGCAGCTTCTTCCACAGGGCTACAAAGCGGGCGAAAATCAACCGCCGCAGCGAAATGTCATCAGTTGTTACAGCCTTTGAATGGGGTGAATCCATAGCAGCTATGAAACACGCCGCCCCACTGCAGCTTATTCGAAGGGGCTTTTCTTCGGCGGCGTAGTGGGCGCTTTTGGCAAAAATTGACTATCACGAAGCACTCGGGGCTTCTGAATTTCGTCCACACGCGGTTTCAGCAGTTTGGGGTCGATCGGCGCACCTTTATACTCCGGCGCTTTATCCCCCTCGGTGACCACCATGACCCCCGCCTCTTTCCAGCCTAACCGAATCATGCCCACTGGAATCACGATCCACAGCAGTACAACGCAAACCGCCATTACGGCGAGCGATTCTAAAATTGTCAGACCACTGCGATTTTTGATCATAGGAAATTGTTGAGACGATGGGCACCAGCGAGTGTTCAATGATGGACGCGCTAACGCCCAGTCAGAGTCGGTCTGATAGTCCCGTCAGGTTGCGTGAGCAAGGAACAACGGTTTTGGACGGCACTTTTTGACAGTTCCCATTGCATCTGGCACTGAATGCAGTCGGTCGATACTCTTATATCCATCTCTGCACCAGACTCCCCCACACGACTCATGAAATTTATCTTTGTCAGCGCCAATCAGGGCGGAGGCGGCAGTGAGGAACTTTGGGTGCAAACGGCGGGCCGGTTGCAAAGACAAGGCCATGCGGTGCATGCTTTCACGGAGTGGAAGGCCAGTGCCCAGAGGCGCCTGCGGCAGCTCGCAGATTTTGGTGTGGTCCATCACTCGGTGGACCTCTCCGGCAGACTGGCCGTAGCCAGTAAGATTTTGGAACGCCTCACGGGTGGCACCCCCAGCCGCCTCCGCCGTCTGAAAGCTAGGCTGAAACTGCTGCAGCCAGACCTGATCGTCTTTAACTCTGGCACACTCGTGGACGGCATTCCTTTGCTGGAGGTCATCCATGAATCGCGCCATCCTTGCGTGGCGGTGACGCACCTGGTCTCCACGGACAACTGGCCGAATGACGAATTGGCGGAGAGACTTCACCGCGCCTTCAGCAGCGCTCAGGAAGCCTGCTTTGTTTCGGAGCATAACCGCGAGTTGTGCGTGCGGCAAACGGGGCGCAGATTGCCGAATGCTCGTATTGTGCGGAACCCCTTTCTGGTAAGCGTCGCTGCCATCCCGATGCCACCGATGAGCACCACCACGCCGGTCAGGCTGGCGCTGCCAGCTCGGCTGCACCCCAAGACCAAGGGGCATGACATGCTGTTCGAGGTGCTGGCCCGTCCAGAATGGCGGGAACGCAACATTCAGGTCTCGCTCTTTGGCAGCGGCGCTTGTGAACGCACGCTGCGCTCCCTTTGTCAGGAACTGCAGATCACGGATAAAGTGATCTTTGCCGGTCACGTCGATGATATGAACGCGGTGTGGCGTGAGCATCATGCTCTGCTGCTTCCTTCGCGTCACGAGGGATTGCCCATTGCGATGATCGAGGCCATGTGGGCAGGACGCGCAGTCATTGCCACGCCTGCAGGCGGCATTCCGGAAATGATGGATCCAGGACGCACTGGGTTTCTGGCCAGCGGGTGTGACACCCATGCCTTGCATGAGGTCATGGACCAGGCCTGGAATCAGCGTGATCAATGGGAGGCGATGGGGACAGCAGGCCGTAAGTTGGTGCAGGAACGCATCCCCGCAGACCCGGTTAAAGTGTGGGCGGAGCATTTGCTGAAATTGGCTGGAGCGCACGGCAAGCCTTGAGCCAGACCCGAGTTGCTAGGTCTTTGCGGCAAACCAGCTTTTCCATAGCGGCCACGAACGATGGATAGCGCAAGCGGGTGAAGGAAGGCATGCCATCCAGACGCTGAAAGTGGCTGGCCATGCGCCAGAACGCAGGCAGCGCAAAACTGAGGGCGCGGTCATGCAACTGCATGGCCACCTGAGATGGCAGGCCAGTGAAAGAGGCACCGTGGCTCTCCCAGACACGGCGGCGTGCCAAAGCGGCGCGCTTTTCCTTCATCGCTTTTTGCGTTACGCCTTCGGGATTGATGCGGTAACGCAACAAGCGCTCTTGCATGGTAGCTGCCAAATGCTGGGTCAGGAGGCGCATCCACAAGTCGTAGTCCTCAGACCAGTAAGGCTCGTCAGGCGTGCTGTGATCCTGAAAATTACCGACCTGCAAAACAGCGCTGCGTTTGAAGATCACGGTGGGATGCCAGATTCGCGGCCCTATAAGCGTGGCATGCAGCACGTCGGTGGGGGCGAAGGGCAGCGTAGAAGCCCCCTCCACGACATTGCCGGCCATGTCGATGCAGACACGATCCGTACCGACCAAGGCCAGATTTGAATGCACACGCAGGTAGTCCAGTTGCTGCCGGAACCGGTCTGGATGGCAAATGTCGTCCGCATCCATACGAGCGCACAATTCTGTGGATGCCACCTCCACCAGGCGTGCCAGAGAGAGTCCCAAAGACAGCGGTTCATTGCGGTAAACGCGCCCAGGCAGGCGGACCGGTATCCAGCGCTCAAGTATTTCCAAGGTGCCGTCGGTGGAACCGTTGTCCCACACGAGCACCTCAAAATCACGCTGCGTCTGCTGTTCCAGTGAGGCCAGAGCTTCCTCGATAAACTGTGCTCCATTGAGCACCGGGATCAGTATGCTGAGTCGTTCGTGGCTCATAGAGCAGCAACTGTGCGAGCAAGGGCGTGATAGAGCCCAGCATAGTCATCCAGCGTTTTTTCCAAAGCATGATCCCGCACAATGATCTCCCGGGCGGCGGCCCCCATACGCTGTCTAGCAGGTTCGTCAGTCAGGAGAGCGTCCATGGCTTGCGACCAAGCGGACGGTTCTTCGTCCAGGACTTGAATCACTCCCTCATGCTCGCCAAGCTGGCCGTCAGGAAAACCCATGAAGCGGCGGGTGAGGCAGGGCAGTCCGGTGCTCATGGCTTCCAACAGCGCATTGGGAAAACCTTCCTGGGTGGAGGGAAAGACAAACACGTCAGCCATCTGGTACCAGCGCTGGATGTCTTTTTGCTCGGGTATGTGCAGGACACGAGGCAGAGAATTCAGTTCCTTGAACAGGGCACTTTGATAACTTTCAATTTCTTGGCGCTCCTGTTCCGAGGAGATCGTTGGACGCTGCACCGCACCAACGAGGACCAGCCATGCGTCAGGATGGCGTGCGGCCACCTCAGACCAGGCTTTCAGTAAAGTTGATACGCCTTTGCGCGGAATCAAATGACCCACGTAGAGGCAGATTTTGGCATTCGCTGGAAGCACTTTTTCCACCAAGACAGGCAGCGGCTGGTCAGGAACCGCAGGCTGGAAGCGCTGCGTGTCCACCCCATGGGAGATGACATGCAGGCGGCGCTCACTCACCCCCATGCGCCGCTGCGCCGCTGCCATCACGGGCGAGCCAACGACCACTGCATCAAACAAGCGCTGAGCGAGAATTTGTAATTGCAGATTGGCCCACCGATGAAATGCCGTGCGGCCCCAAGTTTCCGGTTCCACCATGGTGGAGACAAACATGAGCGCCCGCCCCTGGCGCTTGATCGTGCGCAAACTGCGATAGATACGACGGTCCATTTTGATCGACTGCACCACCTGTGCGCCGGCCCTGCTCTGGCTTTGAAGCTGTGCGGCGGCGGCTTGAAACAGTCGTTGATCACGCTCCCCCGCCACACCCCCAACTTCCATGCGAGATACGCGAACGAGACCGTCCACGTTTTCTTCCGCAGACAGCGAGGGATCACTGCGGGAGGTGATCACCGAGGTTTCCACACCCCGCGTATGCAGCCCAGGCGCGTAGCGGCGGAAACGCTCTGCGGCACCAGCAAGCACGGGCGCGTAGTGAGGGAAAATCTGGCAAACTGTCATGTTATACCCTGTCTATACACCTCCTATTGAGCAAGACGCCGCCCGAGATTCATCATCGGAATCTCCAAAGCGTGGGCAAGAATCCAAGCGAGCGCAACTGAGGTCCCCATCGCAAGCAAGCCACTCTCAACTGGGTGCTGAAAGACAACGCCCCCCCCTAATTTGCGGAAGGCAACGAGCACTGGATAATGCAAGATATAGATTCCGTATGAAAGATCCACGCCGATACTGGAATAAAGTCTGTGCATTGGTCCGCTTAAAGTCGGCCAGTGAGCCACACAGGCAATGATAAGGCCTGAACCAGCGGCACAGAGGTAATAGCCAATCCAGGCGCTGGGCAGGGAAAATCGCACAGACATGCAGGAATACATTCCGCAGCCGACCAACAGCATGATTACCCAGCCTGCAGTTGGGATGCGGCTCCAGGATTTTTCAGTTATTCGTGCCAGAACTGCACCGATGCCGAACATGCCCAGGTAGGCCGCCGTGTGGAGGATGTCATAAAGAAAATGGCTGCCAAAAGCGAACAGAACCGTTGTTCCGATGGTGGCCCAGAACGGAAATCTCAGCATCGCCCACCCAAAAATTGGGAATGCGATCAGAGAGATCTTGGATTCAGCCATCAAGGACCACACGGTGGGCAAGGCAAATTCAGAATTCATGCCCGGAATTAGTAGCACCACGTGCAGCAGCCACTGGTTAAGGCCAAAACCTTGTCCTGTCAGGAACGCGACCGGATCTTGCCCCCACCAGCCAAGATCTTCCATTTTGATCCGTGACAAGACCACAAAGGTCAACAACAGGCTGGCCCAGTACATGGGGAAGAGACGGAACACTCTCTTGATGATGTAGCCCTTGTAGCTTGCTAGGGAGATCGGACTGCGGGCCAGTGACTTTGTCAGTGCATAGCCACTGAGCACGAAAAACAGCACCACACCACCCTTGGCATCAAAAAGTCCCTTGGTGAGCCAAACAGGAAGACTCACATCGAAGATTCTCCTGCCATGCGTCAACAGGACCAGCAGGCAGAGCAACAAGCGCAACAGATCCAAAGATTTGAGTCTTGGAACAGCGCTGTCTGAAGAATTCATAGATTGTGCGAATGCACGCCCAAAGACTAAAAACAGGCGGGTTAGGATGGCCGGGGGCGAGTGATCCACTGCCCCAGCTTGATGGCCGGCTTTTCAAGCACAAAATGCACAAACAAGGCAAGTCCAAGCGTCGTCAAAGTCGCAATGATGAAGGCGAGAACTGGAGAGCCTGAAACAGCCGGCCCCACAAGTTTCTTCAAGGCGACGAGGATGGGATAATGCAGAATGTAGATGCTGTAGGAGAGGTCCACTTTCAGGTAATCCTGTAGCCGTGTCAGGACGAAGCGCATGGGTGGCCAGTGGATGGTCCCGGCAATGATGATCAGCGAGCCAAAACCGCAGAGATAGTAGCCAAGCCAGATACTTGGCATGACATAACGCCAGGAGATGGAGGCATAGAGCACGAGGCCGAGGAGCAGCAGGCATCCCCAGATTGCATGATTCAATTTGCTCCAAAAAGTGGACGGCACTCGGCACAAAAAAGTGCCAAGCCCAAACATGCCGAGGAAAGCCGCAGTGCCGACGACATGGCGGTCCAACCATGCACTCCCAAGCACCAAGGCTGCAACGACCGTGCCAGCAATCCAGCTAGGGCTGCGCAGGATCACCCACGCCAGTAGAGGAAAAACCATGGAAATCTTGGCTTCGGTCATCAACGTCCACACCGTGGGCAAAGCAAAGTCGGATTTCATGCCGGGTGCTACCAGCGTGCTCTGCAGAAACCACTGCTTCCACTGCAAACCGCTGCCGTCCAAAAACCAGGCGGGCAAGCCCGTCACCTGCCCTGATCCACGCTGCTGCACACTCCACAGTACGATCAGAGCCAGCAGGAGCGCCGCCCAATAGACGGGATACAACCGCATGATGCGCCGAATGCCAAATTTCACATAGGCCGTGAAGGAAGGCACTTTGCTGCGGAGGGACAAGGCCAGCACGTAGCCGCTGAGAACAAAAAACAACATCACGGCCGCCTTGGAATCGAAAACTCCTTTCCGCAGCCATTCTGGCCAGTGAAGTTCGAAGACTAGGCGAAAGTGCTGCGCCAAAACAATAAACGCGGCGATGACTCGCAACGCGTCCAAAGCGATGATGCGCTCATGCGGGGCCATGGGGCCGGAGACTTCGATGATTGTTTTTACCACTTGCTTTAAAACGACTGAACTGAAGGCCTGCTGCGCGAATATGGAACGATTATCTGAGAACGAAGCCTTCAATTTATTTCACCGGCCACTGACTCTTTTACGATGCTAGACCGGATCGTGTCCTCCAAAAGAACCGAACTGTTGAGTTCTTGTGCGATGAAATACAACGGACGCGTTCTCACTTCGCCAAGGATGGCTCCAACATACTCGCTAAGCACGGCAAGGATGAGGCAGATCAAAAAGAACATGCCGCTGGATTGGAGCGAGAGTGTCGTCCACCCTTCTGCGACCGTTGGTCTCAGCAGATAAACTACCATGACGTAGCATGCGTAAGACAGATTCAACATAGCCCCAAGCACTCCCATTGCGGTCACGATTCGCAGCGGATGCCGCGTATTGGCCACCAGTAAATTGACGGCAGTGACCACTTCGCTATGCCACGGAGGGGGGCGGTAGCCCTTGCGATTCTTAAGCTGATATGGAAAAAACTCATGCTGGTAGCCGAGCGATAAGGTCATCACCCGCAGATACCGGCTCTGCTCACGCACTTGCAGCAAGGCATTCACTGCCTGACGGCTCATAACGCGAAAATCAGACACGCCGCGTTTGAGGTCAACCCCAAGGTGTTTGCGGCAGTAGTTGCGGAACAAACCTCCGCACCATTCCCGAAAAAATCGACGCCTGAGCTGGTTCTCCGCCATTCCATGAACAATGCCGCCACTCTTACGGCAGCAGTCAATCATCGAAGGAATGAGATCAAAGGGGTCGGACCTAGGATCGAGCGTTACAACAAAATCGCCAATGGCGGATTCAATACCGGCCGTCAGAGCCACTTCCCTGCCGAAGGGTTTTGAAAGCAGCATGTACCGAATGCGCTGAATTGTCTTCAAAAGTGGACGTATTGCATCGGCGGTGCCGTCGGTGGACCCATCATCCACCAGGACGATCTCAAAAAAGCGGTATCGCTCTTTCAGGACAGAGTCGATACCCGTGACGACTTCCTCAATGAGGCCAGCATCCTGCTGCAACGGAACGACAATGCTGATGACTGTGTTTGTATCCATGAAGTGAAACGATGGTCAGGGGAGGACGAAATGCACGCGCTCATCCGGATTCCAGCACATACCCGCTTATGCTACAGCATTTTTCAGCAGTTCATTGATTTCATCTTCCACATCGAAGATGTTGTCAATCTTGCCTCCCATCACATGAATAACGGAGGGCAAAACGGGATCGCGATGAAAAAGAATGGGGCGACCATCGTCGATCTCGCTCAACGGCAGAATGGTCTTGATCGTCCATAACGAATCCTGGTACTTGGTTCCTCTCAGCGCGGGCAAATAGCGGGAAGCATCTGCCAACATCAATTCGAAATGACTTTGTTTCTCCATCGCATTGAACGTCTCATAGGGATTCTCGGCCCGTGTGAAGTCCTTTTCCGTCCAAGCAGCATGCGGTGTGTAACGCACATGGCTGAGGGTGGTCAGCCCCAGCGATGGAAACGGCAGGAATGAAAAAAAGGGGCCGCACATCATCGTAACCGAAATTCCATCCAGTTCTGTCGGCAGTTTCACAAGAGCCAATTCAGCGAGTTCGTATTTCAGCGGTACGGGAGGCAGCCCAGAGGCGGCGGTAATACGGTTCAGGCCAGCGTAGGTGGCATTGAATATGAACCGACATTCGATTTCAGAGCCATCAGAGAGACCGGCAACGGCCCCGGAAGTGTGGGGAGAAGCTGTTTTGACCGTGGTGCGCAAGCGCACTTCAATTCCCGCAGCCTCCATTTTTTTGCGCAGGGTGTCCCTGAGTACCGAGAAGTCGAATGCGCACTCCTGAGCGATCCATGTTCGTTCCGTAAGCGCAGGATCAAACAAGCGTTGGATTGCAACTGGCGGCTCTTTCAATGGCGCGCCCACACGCTTCATGAAGGTTTCAAACTGATTTGCGGTGACTTTTGAAAAGTGCCGGGCAACGGCATAAACTTTCGTGAAGTCATCCACGATCGCCGATTGATTCGATTGGCGAAACCGCTCGTAGTTTTGGCGTGCCCGATAGGCGGTCATCAGGCTGCGAGGGTAATGATAACCGCCATGAACCCGCGCCTGGTTTATCCGCGAAGCCTGCGTGAACAGATCGTCGGCCTCCTCAATCACGATGGGATGCCAGCCCCGTTCATGAAGCATCATCGCGATGGAGCAGCCAAAGTAGCCGCCTCCTGTGATGATGATTGAGCGCATGCTAACGAAGCAATATGGGCTAGGGAGCAAAGAAACTGAGATCCTGGAATTCAGAAAATTACCAAGATGCTAGCCCACACTCGAGGTGCCGGTAATCCGGCGTGTTACGCTCTGCGCTCGTAGATATCCTGGCGCCAAAGCCCCAGACGATGACAAAGGAATTTTAGCGCGGATTTGAAGATGGTAAGCTGGCAGGCCACTGCCTTGCCGAATGGAAGCTGGGAATGCTCTTTACCATAGCGCGTCGGATGAGGAATTTCACCGATGCGAGCCTTGTAAACCACGGCTTGAATCATCATATCCAGATCAAAATCAAAGCGATTGCTCAATTGATCCAGCGGAACCGAACGCAAAAAAGAACCGCTGTAGGCACGGTAGCCGTCGTGATAGTCACTGATGCTGGTGCCGAGCATGCGGTTTTGCAGCCATGTCGTCGCCCGAATGGGAATATACTTCCATATTGGCATGTTGTTTTTAAGTGCATCGCCCAGGACCATTCGTGTCCCCGTGACGACATCAAAACCCTCATCACGGATTTTGGCAATGAATTGCTCTGCGTAGGATGGGTCGTATTGATTATCCCCATGAACCAGCACCACAATGTCGGCATTGCTTGCAATCGCTGCCTTGTAACCCGATTTTTGGGCACCGCCGTACCCTTTGTTGGTGGTGTGAGTGATCACGGTGGCTCCTGCATCTGCGGCAATCTTGCTGGTGTCATCGCGACTGCCGTCATCCACTGCAAAAATCTCATCAACACAGTTAGCAGGTAGCGCGGAAATGGCCTGTGCCACGACACCTGCCACATTGTAGGATGGCATTACTACGGCTACACGAGGTCGGCTTTTCGCTTTTGTTTGGGAATCTTCGTTCATCAGTATGTAATTGGGATAAAATTGAGAGGACTCAGGAAGCCCGCGAGAGGCGCTGCTGTTCCACAAAAGAAGCAATGTCGCTCATCGCTGTCGCCTTATCGTGAAAGTAGCCGTTTGCGCCACCAAAAAAAGTGTCATACTTCGTCCGGAAATCATATCTGGCTGCGTTCTCCGAGGCCCCATTCGTCAATTCAACATGGAACACCTCTCGCGCCACCACGCTGATGCCTAGCGGTTCAGTCGCAACATTGACCAAAGGCAATTCATGAGCTAGGCAGATTTCGATGTCCTGCCATAGCCGGTCGAGGCTATAAAACTGGTAAACCGAATGGGCATTGATCTTTTCGACCTCGTGGTCATGCATGAGGTCGTACAGTGCATTCTTTTTCAATCCCAAGCCATAGATGGCCGGCAGACGAATGATCGTCACCTTCGGAAAATGCTCGCAAATCGTCATTTCAAATTGGTGCCGGTGCCTGCCGTAAGACGTCTGGTATTCGCCGTCGATCCTTGAATCTTCATTCACTTGACTGGGATTTCCATACACATCGACAGTCGAAATCAGAATGAGCTGCTCGGCAGTGACGCTCCTGAGGTTTTCCATCAATTGATCGATGTTTTCTTTATCCTGCTCGGGACGAAGATTCGCCATCCATTTGGTTCCAGACACCCCGCTGCAAACCAGCAGGTCATAGTGATTGCCCACAATTTCCTGAATGTTACGGGAGTTGAAAAAATCGTCAAAAGGGTGCTGGCGGGCCAGATTCCCACCGACTAGGCCAGTGTGGCCGATCAAAGCGGATTTGACTGCGTTCAATGATTTCACAACGAGAAGTTTGGCTGGTCTTTCCCTGAAGCTTGCCCAACGCATGAGCAAAGCCAGAAGTGCATGGTCATGGCTGATCGATTGAGTCTATGATTGGTCCGGTATTGAGCAAGTAAACTCCGGGCTGCACCTGCTTGCCGGCCTTTCTGGCGTAAGTTAGCAGCCATGGCTGCGGAGTTTTTTTGAGCATGTCCCGTATCTGCTGCTCGAAAGGAGCAAAGTGGACGCCTGGCTGAATGTCTGGCCGATAAAATTTGTCCTCCACGACCAGCCACGAAATTTTATTGTCCTTGCAGAAGGCTCGCACATCCGCCTGCATAGGAGAATAGAAAGCCTTGAGCAAGGCAGTATGGCGCTCCATCACAAGCTTCCGGTAGCGGGTAAAGATAACCGCATGAGAAGATTCATGGCTAACGAAGACACTGCGGTGGCACAGCACTGGAACGAGATCTGCAGTGCGGGGAAAGCAGGCGATCATCTCCTCCCCACCTGTGCGCGCGAGTGCGGTGTACAAGGGGGCATACTCGGAGCTATCCTCAGCACCTTTGCCACTGATGACGGGGGCTCTGACCACGAACATGGCCGCAAGCAGCACCAGCATCCCCTGACGTGCACGCTTTGACGATATCAGCCCCACAGCGGCATCCAGCAGCATGGACCAAGCAATGAGGCCCAGCACCGGGATGGTCCAAATGAGATAGCGCGACGATTCGAACAACTTGGGCAGCAGCAACTCCGCCACCTGGAAAGTCACCATTGAGACCACGGCGAGCGTGAGCAGCACAACGGCTTTTTCCCTGCTTCGGTGCCAGAGGATGAACATGGCTAGCAAAAACGCGAGAACAGCGGAGACGTGCAGTAGCAGGACACCCGCAGTGGCCAGCCCGGACGACAGGGTTGCCAGATGCCGAATCACTGGCTCCATCAGCACCTTATCCCATGGAAGGAGAGGCCCAGGAAGCAATTGATACAGCGGCAACTGCGGCCACAGCGGGACACGGCCTCCTACACCATAGAGTGGGTCAGTCTGTATCTGCGCCAGAGTCACCTGAGGCCCCATGAAGGGATGCATGGCCATTTCACGGCTTTTCAGCAGCACCAGCGTGCTGCCAACAGCAACCGCCAGGAGCAAAGGCCACTGCGCCCGCAACTGAGCACGAACATTGAAGGTTTGCCGCCAGCCACTTAGCGCCTCTCCATGCAGCCAAACAAAGGCATATACAGGCGCAAGCAACACAAAGAGCATGGGGTACAGCGGCGCAGCAAGGAACAAACACAGCGCAGCCAAACCAGCCCGGCCACTAAGCAGTGCCAGAAGGAACCCGCAGACCACAGGCCAGGCAAAACTACGCGCAAAGCCCCCGCTAATGCCAATCCACGCATCGGAAAGAAAGAGCAAACCCATGGCAATCCAGCCAAGTCGAGCACCGCCCAAACGAAGGCCGATATGAAAAATCAGAAAAGCCGTCAACGCCAGTAAAACCAGAGCAATGGCCTTTCCCACCAATAGCGTGGGGAGCATCAGATGCACGGCGTCATACACCGCCGCCGCTAAATAAGGCTGGTAAACCTTGGAGCAATCAATCCATGGATCATCAGGCTGAAAGCCGCTGCCAGGCACTGCGTCCAGCCATACATAATGCTGCGCAATATCATCCGTGATCAGCAAGGGCTTTAGCAAAGTTTGCCCTTGCAGGAGCAAGGTCAAAAGGCACGCCGCCGCCAAAGCAAACCATGCCATGGCCGATGAAGAAATTTTTGTCATGAAATCAGGTTCAAGGAGCCCTTTGCGTTGTTGCGCCATGAACGTCCGAAGCGGGCCATTTCAGAGACTTACACCAACGGTTTAGCGGACGCTCCAACCATTTAAAAACAGCCTGACCAAACAACACGGACACCGCCACTACCAGAAGCAAAAAGAGATTGATCCACAAAGGATCGTTGCCCAGCATCTGGGGCTTCACCACGGCAAAGACCGCCATCAAAACAAAACCATGAGACAGGAAGATGGAGTAGCTGGCGCGGCCCAGGTTCCAATGATCCTTCAATCTCCAGCGATCTACCAAGCATGAGCGCTCCCACAAAGCCAAGCCACTAATGCCCGAGGCAAATACCACGGCCCAGAAACATTTCTGCCACATAACCGGCTTTGAGGCGAGCCAGAAGTACTGACAGGAGCCGATAAGCAGGCCGGTTGCGGCGAGGCTGCATAAAAAGATACCTATGGATCTGCTGCTGCTCTGCTTGACACATTCAGCCGCCGCCACTCCGGCAGCAAACTCCAAAATGAATGGATGCGTAAGAAACCCAAGCCCGGAGATGGCCGGGCGAATACCCAGCAGCATACCACTCACTCCCAGCAGAACAGACAGCGTAAGCAAAGTGGGAAGAACCCACTTTTTTGGCAAAACCAAGCATACCGCAAGAATCGTCATGAAGAACATCTCAAAGGACAGAGTCCAAGCCGACACAATGAGAGGAAATGAAGTCTGTGGCAGCGCAAGAAATGAAGGTATGATCTGGTAGCAAGATGCGCTTCTGCCAGGGATAAAATAAAGCACCAGAACTTTAAACAAGCTTAACGTTATCAGCAGCGGATACAGCCGCCAAAAGCGCCGCAGGAAAAAATTGCGCATGGCATCGGGCTTGCCAGCATCCTCTCGGTGTGCCGCCCAAAGGACAAACCCGCTGAGCACAAAGAAAAAATCAACCCTGAAGGTGCTGTGGTTGAACATGCTGCCCAGCCACTCTTGACTCCAGTAACGCGTGGAATGCACACCCACATGATGGCACACCACCAGCACCGCAAAAATTCCACGCATCGTCTGAATGCCATGAAGGAAAGGTCGCGCGGTGATTTCAGGATAGGCCATTAATTTTTATACTTCCAAATAGGTTCAGCTACCCAAAATGCAGGAATGCTACCAATGTCGGTGTCTGCCAAGATTCGTTCGAATTAATCCTGAATTGACTCATGCCAGCGGTGATGATTGGCCAAAAAGCCAGCCAGATGGTCAACATAGACCGGATCAGAGGTCCATGAATTGATCCGCCTGAGAACAATCTAGGAAATATTTGCCACCACTCAAGATGGCATCCCATCAAGCCGCATTGCGGCCAACTGCATCGGTGCCATGAGAGAACATCCGATCCGCATTCATTTCAGCCCACGAATGATCTCCGGCTTCCGCTTTGGCAATGTCTTGTCTGACCGTGGTCAGATTATGCGGCTCTATTTGCTGCAATTTCTCACTTTCGCGCAAAAGCACTTTACTGCGCTCGATTTCCCCCTTGCCGAGATAGTACATGATTTTCGAACAAGCCATGGTGCCACGCGCACGCTCACCGATCACCTCCAGAGACCACAGCCAGGAACGCTCTGCTTCATCGTCCGTAAGCTGGGAAAAGTCGATGGCTTTGAGAAGCACATCAGATGGGATTTCCTTGCTGAGCCTGAAACTTGCCGTAGCGCCATGCGAGACGCAAGTCTCGTAACGCATGTAATCACGCAACCGGTATTGCAGCACTGAAAGCCAAGGATGATTGTAGGATAGGTAGTCCTGATGCAGTACCAGGGCATCCTTGACCAAAGCGCCGTAAAATTCCCTTCCGATCGCAGTCGTCAGTCGCCAGCTCTTCATGGCATCAACCAACACGAGACGCACCGCGCCCCCTTCCCAATGGTAAGTGGTAAGATCAGCGGTGACCAGCACCACCCAAGGCTTCAAATCTCCCATGCGGCGGCGTGTCTCAGGCAGAAATAACTCACCTGGCAGGTACTCGCACCAGTGCTCGCTGGAGTATAGATCCATCCAAGGTTCCCAGATGAACCGATCAAAGGCATAGACCTTGCCGGGATCGTTCAACTCACGCAGCCCCGAAGCCAGGGAAATCGTCGTGGAACCCAGCCAACAACCCAGATCAATGATCTCACCTTTCAACCCCGCCACATCTTTGACGGACTTGGTGAACAGCGCCTGTTCCTCCTTGGTTGTCATCGCGGCGGAAACGACCGAAGACGGCAGCGTACGATCCCACGTCAACCTGCCGTGACGGATGTAGCGGAGTCCCTCCAGCAGACGTCGTGGAAACAATTTCTTCAATGCGTTCATGATCGAGGTTCGTTACTTTTATGAGTCAAAGACGCGCGGAGAGTCATCCGTCCACTTTCCGGGCATGCACCATGATACCGAGATACAAACGATGGTGCTGATGGTCGCTGTCTTCCACCAAGCGGAAGCTGCCGGTGCGCAGATCTGCCCAACGATGGAAGGCCGGAGTCATCTTCCGCCACAGTCCGCGCAGAACGCGAAAGACTAGACCAAAGGGCAATCCGCCACCTGGAATACGGTCGATGTTGAGTTCCAGCAGTTGCAAAACTGCCCTGGGTCCTGTGGTGAGTTTCCAGATTTTCTCTACCTTGAATCCGGCTGCCTCAATGTCCCGTCGAAGACCGTTGGTGGTCCACCTCTGGAAGTCCCAAGGCACACTATGGTCCGGAAAGGTGCCATGCGTAGAAAGCAGCAATGTTCCGTTACTCTGGAGCATGCGGTAACAGTCAGCCAGGTACTGCTGCGGATCGGCTACGTGCTCAAGCACTTGGGTGGAAAGAATACCGTCAAAGCTGGCATCAGGTGCGCCTAACGGCAGTCCAGGAACAATGATATGATCCAGATCAGTCATACCGCCTACGTCGGCACGCACATAGGCATCATACTTGAAGAGTGAGCGGTAAGGGCTGCCACCGCAGCCGTAGTCCAAAACCCGGCCCGAGACATAAGTGGTCAAGTCTACCATCATCTTTCGCAAATCGGAGAGATGGAGATAGAAGCGCTCACCTGGGCTGGGCTGCAAGCGGCTTTTCAACTCGGCTGCGTCAGCCATGGCAAGCGCTTCTTTGGCTGTCACTTTTTGTTCAGCGCTCATATTTCATGGCGAAACGACCTGGGTTGCGGATGTTAACAAGGGTTTCATTCAAGGCTGTACAGAAAGGCTGTGCTTGCGGAAAAAGCGTGCGCCACCCGTGTTGCGCCAGTTGGTCGAATCGGGTTTAAAGTCGTTGAAGAAAAGCGTCTTGGGACGGGCCTTCAGCAGCGGCACGGTTACATCCGCCTGATCCGAGGCGCGGATCATGGCGTGACGCTGAGCGCTTTCGCGGTCGTAGCGGGCAGCATCCCCACTGAGGAGATCACGCCAGGCGATTTTAACATTGTTGTTCGACATAAGCACATTGGAACAAAAGATCATGAAGGCCAATATCGAAAGAACCACTCCAGGACGCTGAATCTCCAGGCTGAACGAACGGAGCAATACAACACTCCCGGCCAGGAGAACCACCCAATCTATGATAAAGAACAACAGCATCACATTGACTGCACGTAATGGAATGATCCCTCCCATGCTCCAGGTGCCCAGAAAGAATCCGCCAAACACGGTGCCCATCATGAGCACAAGAGAAACAACGATCAACTCCCAGGCTCGTTTGGTTGACAGTTTTAACTGTTCGGGCCAGGCGCTCAGCGTGACCAGTGAGAAGAGAAAAAAGGGCACGAAAGCCATCCAGACGGCCATCTGCCGGAATCCTAGTTTCAGAGCCATGAGAGTTGCAGGAACAATCATGTGATTCACATTGTTATTATACCAAGTCCTGCGCACGGCATTGCCTGGAGCCATAGCAACGATCGCAATGCCAATCAAAGTCACTACCAGCACCAGTAGAAGTGGCTGGCTGACTTTGCGGTGCTGCCAGTAAAAGAGTGCATTGAGAATGGTGATGTGAGCAAAGAAAAGCGCCATGGCCACCTCCGAGCAGCCCGTGATGGCCAGAGTCAGCACCGATGCCACAGCCATCAGGCCCGGCCCGGGCCGCCAATCCAGCTCCATACAGTGCCTGCCAAACATGCCGGCCAGACAGCAAGTCATTATGCCAGGCACGGTGTAGCATGCAGATCCCGTGCCCCAGTAAAAACCTTCTGCCGGACTGGCCATGCCCCAGACAAACATGACAGATGCCAGCGTCGCCATCATCCATTTCCAGCCGCGCGAGGCTTCAGGAATCCAGCCCTCAATAGCCCATCGAATGCTGGCCATCAGCCCCACCACCAGCGCGAAACTGTAACATTTGAAAGCGCCAAAGGACAGCAGCATGGGGTGAACAAACAGCATGGCCGAGGAAAAAAAGCGACCGGTGACGGTCTTGTAGAAACCAATGTTGGCCTGCAGATAACCATTTTCCAGAGTATCCGCGGCCATGTACCAGTCATCCGCAGAAGGCTGGGCAAAATAGGTCATAAGCACAAAAGGCGTGATGCCAAGCAGAGCGACCAGCCAGACGATGATGGAGTTGAAGGACAAATGCCGCATATTAGAGATCATTGGGCTAGAATGGGCGTTCCACTACCGGACCAGCTTCAACGGCCGGAACTGCTCGCCAATTGAGAAGTCTGCGCACTTGTGTGCCTATCACGCGAGCACCCCAGATGGAGAAAGTATCCACAGTCTCGTGCAGCACCTTGGCACATACAAGAGTGCATAGTAAGAGAGACACAAGAGCTAGAAAAGCAGCCCCCAAATACCCCACAAGAGGCAGCGCCGCCAAAAACACCCAGGAACTCAGCGAACCGAGTATGAGAAAGTGAACGCCATACAGAGAGTACGAGACTTTCCCCAAAAACAACACCGGACGCCGGGTGAGTAGCCGCTGCGCTATGGGCGAATGCAAAACGAGGATAAACAAAGCGATTGCCCCCACCATCGACCAACCACCGCCAAGCCATGGCAGGCGTGGGCTAAGGAACCAGTAGGAAGATGCATAATCAGCACTGTAGGTCATGGCATATTTGGGATAAGAACCGCAGATGACCGCGACGACGATCAAAGCGGCCGAAAGCCATAGCGGAAGCCGTGCCAGGGGCCGCATGCTCCCCCACCAGCCATGCAGCTCTGAAATCATGACTCCGATGACGAAGCACTGAAAAAAATTCCCAGCGAACCACCATGTCATGCCAAGCAAAATGCCCCAGCGCACCAGCCGCGCCCGCCCAGTCAGAAGAATGCCGTAAACAATGAAGGAACCGAGCAGCTCGCGCTTGATGGTCCACAAAGGCGGGTTGCAGGCCGTGGCCAGATCAAACGTAGAAGAAATAAACCGCGCGACAAAGTCACTGCCCCCTGGAGGAGACGAGCTCCAGTAAAAGTCAAACCACGAGGAGCCGCTGATCTTCGCCACTTCATGATTATGGTAGAGTCCCATCCTCCATAGCAGCAATGAGAGCAAACTGGTTACGAACACTATTCCCATGAGACGAAAGGGACGTTTCACCGTGGCAACCACCAGTTCTTTCCAGCCCGCCCCATTCATCATAAACGGCAGCGAGAGTACGTAACCGCTGAGTAGAAAGAACAAACAAACCGCAAAATGGCCCGCGACAAGCAACCCCATCGGTGGGTAGAGCAGCAAACGCTCCCATCCGCCGTGCAAAGGCGCTGCGCCTCCCA
Source organism: Verrucomicrobiaceae bacterium (assembly GCA_027490195.1). GTDB lineage: Bacteria > Verrucomicrobiota > Verrucomicrobiia > Verrucomicrobiales > Verrucomicrobiaceae > Prosthecobacter. The sequence goes on from JAIXYN010000059.1 coordinate 124,893, forward strand.
TAGTGCCAAATGGAAACAGCGCCCAAGTGAAATGGCAAAGAACCACCACAGATGCGGCCAGCCCGCGCAGCCCATCGAGATGCTCTTGACGCCCACCTGATATCGCGATCGGTTTCTTCGTGGTCATAATGCAGCAGGTTTCCTCTCGACCACCACCAGCAGCCGCCCTGCAAAGAGCGAAGGCAGCAAGCAGAGGACTTTTTCCAGCCACTGCACGGCTGGAAGCAATGAATCCGGATACAACTGGGGGCCACGTAATCCTCCGCACAATAACCAGGCCCAGCCGGGTTGACGCCCTACATGAAGCAACTTCCAGTCCTGCAACACATGCTGGGAAATTCCTTCATTCTCCACGAAAACACGCCAACTGTTTCCTTGCGCAGCGTAGTATGAGTGCTTCTCAGGATCAAAGCCCTGCGGCGCTGCCCATTCGATAGGCTGGCCAAAGCCAAGTGGCTCATGATGGAAGAAATACATGATGAGCCGGGGCAGCCACCCCATGCCGGGCTCGAAAAGGATAAGTCTACCACCGGGGCGAACGACACGCGCCATCTCCTTGAGCGCAGTGCCCGGATACTGGAGGTGATGGAAGACATCAAACAGGATCAAATTTGCCACCGCTTTGTCCGGCCAGTTCAGCGCGTAGGCGTTCTCCACACGGTCTAGCCACGGGTTTGGAAAGAGATCCGAAGTCAGGCAATTGGGCAGCGTTTCTTTGATATTACCCATGCCCGAGCCAAGCTCCAGGGTGACGCCCTTCCCACCTGCAAGAGTCCAGCGGGCGATGGCTTGGTAGAATGCCTGATAAACGCGACGCAGCACCGGCTTGCGCTCCCAGTGTGCGCGGTTCTCCTGAATTTCGATGTCGTGCTGGGCGATCTCTACCATATCCGTTTACCGCAGTTCACATCTGCGGCAGCTTGAGTTTCAAAAATGCCGCCCAGCAGAAGCGCAGCATGACGAGACCGTTTTTGAACCGGCGATTCATCTTCGTGTCTCCATAGGTGCGTTCCTGATAATGAACGGGCAGGTCAACGATGCGCAGGTTAAGCTTCGCCGCACCAAAGAGCAGCTCGTAGTCGCCCCAGCGATCTTCAGCTCCCCAAGTGTCGATCATAAAGCTGATTTTCTCCCAATCTTTTCGCCAGAGCACTTTGGTGCCACACAAGGTGTCGCGCACCGTGGACCCAAGCAGATACGAGAACAATGTCGCAAACCCCTTGTTGCCAAGCATATTCGCGAACTTCATGGCTTGACCCTGCATCGGATACACCATGCGGGAGCCGTTAATAAACTCCCCCTTGCCAGAAACGATAGCTTCTACAAACCGTGGCAGTTCCTCCGGCATGACCGTGAGATCCGCATCAAGGATCATGAGGATGTCCCCCGTGGCGGCACGGAATCCAGTCCAAACGTTGCGCGACTTGGAGATAGCTGGCCCATCTACCAGACGAATATTTTTGTTCGGGAACTCAGCCTGCATGAGCCGCACCTCATCCGCCGTGCCGTCCGTGGACTTGTCATCGCAAAAGATGATCTCAGTCTCCTTGCCGAGTTCAGGAATGCGTTCGACGGCGCTACGCACATTGCCCTTCTCATCTTTGCAGGGAATAATGACAGAAACCTTGTAGTCCGAAGCGAGGCGCGGCTGCGCAATGGGTCGAGCGACAATAAAATGGCAGAGGTTCAATCGATCAATGCCAGGCATCCAGGCGATGAACTTGTTGAGCAGGCGACTGAGTAGCGGGATGCCGAACGGCATGATGATTCGGCGAGAAACCCGCAGCAATTCGAAATCTGATAGCTTCAGCAGTCCTTCATAATCCGAAACCGAAAGCCAGTTCGGCTCCACCTTCGGAGTCTTGAGGTTAGACTTCTCTGCTATGGATACCAGCGGCTCCCAAAAGTGGTTGTAGGTGTAAATGATGACGCGCGTATGCGGCTGGCAAACATGCTTCAGACGGTCGAACAGCGCTTGAATGTCCACCATGTCAGTCGTGTCTTGGATGAGCACGGTGTCGAAGGGGCCTTCTGGCAGTTCCTTTTCAGGGTCCATGACATGAAAGACGGCCTGTGGATGCTTTTGACGCGCCAAGTCGATCATCTTCGCACTCACGTCGATGGCAGTTACCGAGGATGCCTTGACATAGTCCAACAGCTTGCCGGTCTGGCAGCGGATAAAAAGAAGGCGGCCCGCATCCCCGACCAGCGTGCTCAGTTCCCGCCCGAGGAGGCCGTAGAAATGCGCGTTGCGGCTAATGTGGTAGTCCCGCTGGCTTGCGTTGGCCTCAGCGTTTTCCAGAATGCTCCGCCGCTTGGCTTCGATTGCGGCCATGCCCCAGGGAATGGGAGTTTCGGGCGGATTTGTAGGGTTTGCGGCAGACATGGACGGTTTCACGAGATTAGGCAGTAAATTTTACGCGGCTTGCGTGCGCGCCAGCCAGGACTGATGAATTTCTTCAAACGTGGTCTTGAGGTCTTTGGTGATTCCCCACCCCGGATAGTGGGCCTTCATCTTGTCGAGATTCGAGATGTAGCAGATGTGGTCTCCCTGCCGGTTTTGCTCCACATACTCATGCTGCATGGGCTTTCCGGAAATGGAAGCGATGAGATCGAAGGCTTCCAGAATGGAAATGGAGTTGTCACGACCGCCGCCGATGTTGTACACCTCGCCCTGCCGTGGTGCGGAGATGAAGTGCTCCATGAAAGCCACCACATCGTGGCTATGGATGTTGTCCCGCACTTGCTTGCCTTTGTAGCCAAACACGCGGTAGGTGCGGCCTTCGAGATTGCAGCGGATAAGGTAGCTGAGGAAGCCGTGCAGTTCCACCCCGCTGTGATTCGGGCCAGTGAGGCAGCCGCCGCGTAGCGCACATGTGGGCATGCCAAAGTAGCGTCCGTATTCCTGGACCATGACATCGGCGGCCACTTTTGACGCGCCGAAGAGCGAGTGCTTGCTCTGATCGATACGGAAGGTCTCGCGAATGCCGTCCTGATAAGTACTATCGGCGTAGTCCCAGCGTTTTTCAAGCTCCTGCAGAGCGATCTCGTTGGGCGCGTCGCCATACACCTTGTTGGTGCTCATATGCACAAAGGGAGATTCTGGGCATGCCAGACGCGCAGCTTCCAGAAAATTCAAGGTTCCCACAGCATTGACATCGAAGTCATCAAAGGGCCTGCTAGCAGCGAGATCATGACTAGGCTGCGCAGCGGTGTGAACAATAGCCGAGGGGCGCAATTCCTTCAGCAGCGCCTGGACCCCGACGCGGTCACGAATGTCCAACTCATGGTGGTGGAAGCTCGGAAACTGTGTTTTCAGTCGCTGGGTGTTCCAGCGGGTGTCACCACCAGGACCGAAAAAGTCAGCCCGCATGTTGTTATCCACCCCATGGACGGTCCATCCGGCCTGTGAGAAATGAGTGACGACTTCAGAGCCGATGAGGCCGGAGGATCCTGTGACTAGGAGACTTTTCATGCTTGATTCGATGGTTGGGGAAAGTGATCGCGAAAGCCGTCTTACCTGATGGCCTCCATGTAAAGACTTTCAGTGGCACGGTCGGCAAGGTCGAGACACATGACCGAATCGGCAGAAGAGCCAAATGCCTGCTGTTTGACGTTTTCAAAACCCGCATGTCGCAGCACAAATTCCAGCGTCTCCGCATCATAGGCAAAGTGATGCTCAGGTCCCTGGCGGAAAACTGCATTCACCAATTCCATGGGCGTGTGGTACTTGTGTTTGAACCAGCGGTCTGCACCGTCCACCAAGGGACGCAGCGGCACAAAATCATCCCAACCACCGGCGGCATAGGCCTTGAGGTACCTCCCTGCGTCCGGAACAATGATGCGCAAAATACCACCGGGTGCCAGACAGCGGTAGCATTCGGCTAGGAATACAGGAATCTCTTCCGTGTAATCGAGATGCTCAACCACATGCTCGCTGTAGATGCCACGCACGGAGCCATCATCGAAGGGCAGACTTTTGCGGATGTCGTACAGGCAATTCACTTTTTTGCCCGGAAAGCAGTCCATGTTAACCCAGCCCTCACGACCATGGGGTCCGCAGCCGACCTGCACCAAAAGTCCCGTCTTGCCACGAAACCGGCGGGCACGAAGTGGCGCCAGCAGTCGCAGCCAGGCGTTTCTGCATTCGAACTCCACCGTGCCCAGGAACCGCCATGGGAAAAATCGCAGCAGAAAACGTTTCACCCAGCCGGCCTTCGCAGCTTCTTCGAGACTGTATGGAAAAACGCCCATGGGCCTTGGGACAGATGTTGTCCGCCGGGCAGTTGGAGAAGATGCGGGCTGAGAATTCGATGCCATGAAAAATTAAGTCGGTGAAATTTGAAACTGGGCTTTCCCTCAGGCACCCGCCAAGCCTCTTAGCTTGCGGTGATCGGCACGCAGACGTGCAAATAAGCGATCTAAAATCCGGCACCCCAGAGGACGCAGGAAAGAGGGAAAACGTGGGATCAGAAGACCAAACAGACTCGACGGCCCCATTAGCGGATGCCACCAGGAGTCTGACCAGACACGCTGAAATAAATCCTGTGCCTCCGCATTTTCCGCGCCAAGTAGCTTGCCGAGCCAGATCCGATAGTGGCCGAGCGTAAGTCGTCGGCCAAAAGTTGGCGCAAGCGGATAATCGCGATGCTTTTCGAGGCAGTAAATCAAGCGTCGCAGCATCATCAACCGCTTCTGCTCGGGGAGGATCGCCGGCACGGTGTAATAGGCAGTGGCTTCCGGCACATGGGCAAAGGTAAGTCCGGCTTGAGCCGTCCGCAAATAGATGTCCCAATCCTCCGCATGCTGAATTTTTGGATCCTCATCAAAGAAACCAACTTTCTCAAAGAAATCTCTGCGCACTAGGGTCACGGACGGCAGCACGAAGTTAAAATAGTAGAGGCACTCGGCCATTCGGGAAAATTCACTCGGCTGCGGGCCATAGTCAGAGCGCCCGGAAGGCGGGGCTTCAGGACTCTCCCGAATCTCCCCTTTGGCAAAGACCACGTCGGCGCCGGACCGCTCCATAGCACTGAGGAGCTTTTCTAAATGCACGGGAAACCAGACATCATCCGAATCCAGAAAAGCGATCAATTCCCCCTGCGCAGCACGCACGGCCAAGTTACGCGCTGCTGAGACACCTTGGTTGTGGGGCTGGCGAAGGTAACGCACCGTGACGCCGGGGGCTGGCGGAAGTGCAGCCATGGCAGTTGCGGTGTCATCGGTGGAAGCATCATCTGCAAGTAGAAATTCAAGTGGACGATGCTGCTGTGCCACAACAGAATTATAGCAACGGCGAATGAGTCCAGCACGATTGTAGGAAGGCACCACCACACTGATGAGCTTCATATGACCATGTAATTTGTTGGGTGCAGCCAATTTTCTTTACTCCGATGTGTGGGGAAAAAATTTTCCCAAGCTAAAAAGTCAAAGACGTGAGTTATAACTGCTGCGCATTGAAATTCATCTGTACCACACCCATGAATTCCACAGGGTAAGGTGTGGCTGAGATGCCATGCTCGCTGACAAGTTGGAAATCACCCAGATAATCGTGACTGACCCACGTAGCGTGTGTTCTGTAGTAAAAACCAAACATGTAGTTGCCGGGAATCAATGACAAGGCTGGCAAGGTAAACTTGAAACGCTGCACACCAGGAGAAAACTCTCGTGGCAGACCCAACTGGGGGCGCCCGTCCAGTTTGCAAACGCGCACCCCGGTCTGATTGTAAAGAATCGGAGCAAAATCCGTCACCACAGTCGGCTCTAAAAACTCAATCTCAAAGACGATCGACACAGGCTGGTTTTCATTGACGGTCATTGGATTAATCTCGATCTCATTAATCTGAGATGTGTGATCAAGACTGATCGGAAGCACCAGATTTTTCACCTTGCAGTCATTCAGATAGGCACTGATCTCCTTCTCTACGTTCTGACTCTTCACACTCACGTGGCCAGATGACATCCTGAGGATGGATGTGCAAAGCGACTGCACGGAACCCATGTTATGACTGACGAAAATAACGGTTTTGCCCTGCTTCGAAACCTTGTCCATCCGGGAGAGACATCGTTTTTGAAACTCTGCATCACCCACAGCAAGCACCTCATCCACAATAAGAATCTCAGGATCCAGATGTGCCGCAACTCCAAACGCGAGTCTCACGTACATACCGCTGGAATAGCGTTTCACCGGAGTATCCAAATAGGCTGCACAACCCGAGAAATCAACGATCTCGTCCAACTTTGAGGTGATCTCACGCCTTTGCATGCCAAGAATGGCTCCATTGAGATAGATGTTCTCACGCCCTGATAGCTCTGGATGAAAGCCTGTACCGACCTCCAGCAAAGAAGCGATACGCCCTTTGACCTTGATGCTGCCCGTAGTGGGTGAAGTTACTCTCGATAGCAGTTTCAATAGTGTGCTTTTCCCGGCACCATTGCGCCCGATGATGCCAAGCACTTCGCCCTGATTGACCTTGAAATTAACATCTTTGAGCGCCCATACATAGTCTGGCAAAGCCTTAGCCTCCCCCCCTCTCTTTAGGGCGCGGTCATTCACACGCCCCACTTTGGCGTACGGATCCTCCTTGCCGCGGACACGATGCCACCAACGATTAATGTCATGCTGTAGAGTGCCCGTTCCAACCTCCCCCAAGCGATAAAGTTTGGAGAGATCTTCAACTTCAATGACAGAACTCATGATAAACTAAGGTTCGAGCAATTAGTGTCGCTTTTTAAAATCATACCAAAATCAACCTCTGCATGCGACTTAAACCGTATCCATGAAGGTCTTCTCCACTCTGTTGAAAACGAGAACACCAAGTAAAAGCACAACAAGAGTGACCCCAAATGAGTAGCTTAGCAATGACCAGGAAAAACAGCCTGCGCCAAGGAAGATGGCTCGAAAGGCCTCGATAATACCCGTCATTGGATTCAATTCCAGCCAAGGACGATATTTTTCCGGAACGGTTGAGAGCGGATAAACCACAGGTGTGGCATACATGGCCAACTGCACTCCGAAGGTGATAAGAAAGGCAAGGTCTCTATACTTAGTGGTTAGGGAAGAAATAATGATGCCAAAGCCGAGACCAAGACCACCCAGCAGCACGATCAGTGCCGGCGTACCCAAGATAATACCTGTCCAATTCGGGTGAATATCATACCCGCACCAAACGAACCAAATCAATGCAATTCCCAGCGTGAGAAACTGAATCAGGAACTGCATCAGGGTGGAGAGGACTACTGACAGTGGCGTAATAAGGCGAGGAAAATATACTTTTCCAAACAAGCTCGCATTGTCCTTAAAAGTGGTGGAAGTCTTGGTCAGGCACGTAGCAAAATAATTCCACGGTGCTGTACCAGCGAGGTAAAACAATAGTGGCGGCAAGCCGTCAGTAGAAAGCTTGGCAACACCACTGAAAATGATCGTAAAGGTGGCTGTCGTCAGCAGTGGCTGAATGAAGAACCAGATGGGACCAAGGATAGTCTGCTTGTAAACCGCCACAAAATCTCGCCACACAAACATACGCAGCAGATCGCGGTACCGCCAGATGTCCTTGAGGTGAAGATCCAGCCAGCCTGAACGCGAATTGATCTCCAGATCCCAGTCCTCACTTTTTCCCGCCGTGATCGGCACTGTTTGCGTCATGCTATTAAATATTCGTAAAAAATAATTGAAACTCAATTGGCGAAGTCATTTTACCAGGAACTCAACCGACCACTAAAATAACACGTTCAATCCAGCGGGCGCACTTTCGCCCTAAGACTCATGAATGGTCGTTCGACCCAATAGTAGGAGAGCAATGCTACAACTCCAGCAAACAGCCACCCAAAAGGAAAAGACATCCATATTGAATTATTTGAAAGCCCAAAAGTTTCAGGACGGGAGCAAAAGAGCTGCTGCCAGATGTAAATCGAAAACGAAAGGGTGCCAGTGAAGCATACTAATGGCCAGTTTAAAGCTCTATACAGCCCCCATTCAGGAATGATCACACTTTGAATGAGCAAACCAGCAAACCCAATTGCCTGCACAGTGGGTCCAAATGCGATGACGAACATTTTGAATGATTTATAGTGCCTCAATACATGCGGTGTTAAAACCGCAGCCAAGCACAGTAGAAAAACGGCACCTCGGTAATCAAGCAATAATTTACGTACATTTTGCTGCTGAGTCGCCATGAGAAATGCGCAAACACAACCATAGGCAATGCTGTCAAAGTAGTTCAAAAATGATGCCGGTGAGAACAACCACCCCCAATCCCGACTATAGAGTTCGTAGACACTGACAACGCGCGCCATTGGGGCTATCAAAAGCGAGACAAACACTAGTTGAATCCAAAATCGCCACTTTTGAAGAACCCCAATCGCGCAAAAAATTGGTGGCCAGATCAGGTAGAACTGCTCCTCAATAGCCAGCGACCAAAGGTGGATGCTCGGCGTTGGAACCCCATGCCAATTTCTATCCAGCAGAAAGTTGGTAGTAAAAGAAATGTTGGCCAACCAGATACCACCATCTTGCTTGAATGGCGTTACGAATGAAAGAAGAAAAATGACCAGCAGGTACACAAAACACACAGGCACTATCCTGAGCGCCCTCCGAACGTAGAACAGTCTCAAGTTCACCGCACCACACTCCCGCTGCTCTTTGAACATCAGCCATGTTATTAAAAAACCGCTGATCAAAAAGAAAAACCGCACTCCAAGGTTGCCATCGAAAATCCGCTCAAACGGTTTTTCCCATTCCTGTGGAAAACCGGGCATCCATGGTGAGTGCGCTAGCAAAACCATGGAAATACTGACAGCACGCCACCCGTCCAATGATGGCAAACGCCCAAGTTTTCGCTCTGCGTTCTCCCCACCGGCATCTGGCTGGTCGGGGTTGGTTGAGTCACATTCGATCATGTTCTTCAATCCAGGAACCTCAAGACACTGAGATCGTCATTCTGGAGCCACGCAATGCGTCGTCTCCAATTGCAGCACGCTGCCGCCCTCGGTTGCGAAAACCGGCGGCTGTGAATTGGAGATAAAGGAGCTGCCCACGAAGTGTGCAACGTTGCCGCTCTGCAGCGGTGCTGAGAAGTTAAAGCAAATGCTCCAACAAGGGATTGGAAAATAGCGCATGGACCTTTTGGTACAAGCCACGCGCGAGGCGCAGCCTGCGACATACCTCCTTCTGCTCATCACTGGTTGCCGCTGAGACTTCCAGCAACTCATTCTGTCCGGGTGCCACATCGAGCGTACGATCAATCTGCGCACCAGCAGAGTGCAGTTTTTTCTGCACACCAGGCAGGAGTCCGTTGCGGAGGATAACACCGAAACGAAGTTCGGCCTGATAATAGTCACGTCGCAACGAGCCACCAGCAGGGATCACTTTATGTACCGCATTCCAGGCGGCCAATTGGCGCACTGTAATGCTGGCACTGGCCTTGCTGATATTGAGCTTTTTGGCGATCTGATCCAAGCACAACGGCTCAGGGGTCAAATACAGAAGGGCGAAGAGCCGTCCAATCAGTTTGCCCAACCCAAATGAATGCGTGGTATCCCCGCTGGCCTTGATGAAACGGGCGATCTCGCGACTCCATGCCCCCTGTGCGGCTCTGGAGTTTGGCATGGCGGAAACCGAAGGCATTGTTTAGAAAAGGCTAAACGCTGTTAGCTTGCGTCTTTGGGCCTGTAAAGCATTGATTGTGCCCGCTTTGAAACAAAAATGACAATTCCTGCTTAGCGCACCGCAAGACTTTTAGCCATTGCTGAAAATGCTCAACGGTTGAGTTATGAGCGCAAACTGCTCAGCGGCGGCTCTTCATGCATTTCCGCCAATGCTTTGCCGAGATTTTTAACCACTGCTGGCCAAGTGAAAAAGTCGAGTCCGCGCTGGCGTGCCGCCCGACCAAAGCTGGCAGCTTTTTCCGGATCACTGAGCAATTCCAGTAAGGCCGCCGCCAACCCCACCTCATCGCCCGCTTTCACATGCAGACCGGAGACGCCGGGCACCACCTTCTCGGCCACGCCCCAGTCTCCCGTAATAATGGGCGCGATGCCATACAGCATGGCCTCTGATACAGAGATACCAAACGGCTCATAAAAAGAAGGCAGCACAAAGACCGAGCAGCGGCGGTACAGGTCCAATATGACAGCCGCCTCATCAGGCACTTCCTTGCGCTTGAATCCATGCCAGCGCACGTTTTCAAGCGGCAGATCATCAGGCGGCTCACCACGCGTGCCAATGACGTGCAGCACTGCCCCAGGTATCTGCTGACGCACACGTTGAAAAGCAGGCAATAGCACACGCCCCCCTTTGCGCTCAAACTCAACCGCAACAAAAAGCACTTCTAACGAAGCATAGTTTTTCTGCGGATCCGGATTGGGTATTTCATCCAGATTAGCCCCATGACTGATGTTGATAATCCGCTTTGGTGAGACCCCCAGATCCTCTTCGAAGGACTGGGCTAAGTAGTCTCCCATGACAAAAACCCGATCCATTTTTTGCGCCACTTTGCGCTCATATTCTAGAGCCTGCGCCGCACGACGTTCGTCAAATCCACGCGCCCCATACGGACTCCGCAGGCGCATTGCAATGTTGCCATCATGGTAGGAGGTGCAGTAGGCATTCTTTTGAAGCAACTGCCCACCGTCAAACATAGCCCCTATCTGCAGCAGCGTACCGATGGACTGGTCCCGAGGAATTTTACCAGCAAGAATGCGCGTTAGCTGGTCACGGTAGCGCGAGTTGAGATAGTAGCGCATTCGCCATAGCGCCTTCTGCCGATGAAAACTGAGCGACAGCAGCAGCCACTTACGCCAGCCTTCCAATTCGCACCCTGCGGCACCGAGTAGCAGCCCTTGGCGCTCGCACTCTTTAAAAAAATAATAGCTGATCCCCGAGAAACTGCGACGGTCAAAAGGATCGCGGCCAACCAACCCGCTGCCAATGAGTCCATAGAAGGCAGGTCGGCGCGCAGCAGTGGCGGAGATGTCAGGCTGATCTATCGGCATCCCTGCGAATAGTCATGCAGAAGGCTTTATGCAATGCACAAAAATGATCTCTTCTGCATATTCATGAACCGTGGCCGAATCTTTGCTTTACACGCCGCGATGACACATGTCTTTGAAATCACTGCCGATGTCCAACCGCCACAATCACTTCAAGCCGGACACTGTCGATGCCACCAAGCTTCTGACACTGGTACTGGTACTTTCTATCCTCTTTAACCTGGCATTTGCGGCCGGTGCCGGTGGGTTCTCATCTGACTTGGGAGGCGACCCCGATGAGGCGGCCCATGCCGTGACTGCCCTGATGCTGCGGGACTATCTGGGTAGCCACTTGGGGCATCACCCAATGGCCTTCGCCAAAGCCTACTATGCCGACTTTCCCCGTGTGGCATTGGGACATTATCCGCCGCTGTATTATGTGCTGACTGCACCGTTGCTGCTGGTTTACAACAGCGTGGACACTCTTTTGATTTTTCAGGCGCTGACGCTCGCCCTGCTGGCCACCGTGACGTACCTCATGGGTTGTCGTTTTTTAAAGCCCACATCTGCTGCCGCTTCCAGCCTAGGCATACTCCTGCTTCCGCTGGCACTAAAGCTAAACCTGCATGTCATGTCAGACATTCTGCTGGCGATGCTGTGCCTATGGGCGGTGATGCTCTGGGCCTGGTATCTGCAAGCCCCCACAGTGCGGAGAGCGCTCTTCTGGGGCTGCGTGGCCGCAGCAGCCATTCTCACCAAAGGCTCCGGCATGGGCCTTTGTCTGCTCCCACCGCTGGGCACGCTTCTGGCCGGGCGCTGGCGGTTGATCTTCACCTGGTCATGGTGGTGTGCAGCTCTGCCCGTGGCGATCCTCGCCGGCCCTTGGATGATCTACTCCACCGGCATTTCCAAGGAAGGCATGACCCTTTTCACCCCGGCGCAGTATTTCGTGCAATCGGTGCCGTTTTACCTCAAAGGAATGCCTGCGGTTTTTGGCTGGCCACTGCCCCTGCTGACAGTGGCGGGAGTGAGTCACATTCTCGTGACCGGCAGGCGACAGCGGGGGCTCGATCCCGTCCAGGCCTCACTCTTCGCGATGTCGGTGGGTATGACACTGGTGCTGTTGCTCGTTCCCGTGGGCCTCAGCACCCGCTACATGCTCACGCTGGCACCACCGGTCATGCTGGCTGCAGCATATGGTCTGGCCCTAATTCCTTGGTCGGTGAGACTGGTGCGCTGGTGCCCACCGGTGCTCCTGCTTGGCTCTGCACTGCTGCCGCTTCTCAATGCTGACGTCTGGCCGACAAAGTACGTGAATGGTTTTAATGCTGCTGTGTCACGCTCCGGCTTGCCCAAGCAAGGCGATGCAAAGCAAAACTGGCTGGTGGCCTCCGACCCAAACGGCGAAGGCGCGGTCATTGCAGCAGCAGCTTTTGCCTGCCCTCAACGCTCGCCTTCCCTGCTACGAATCTATCGCGGCAGCAAAGAGTTGTCTTCCAGCGACTGGATGGGACGGGGCTACAAACCTGCTTTTGTGAACAATGGCCAGCTGCTTGAACATCTCGACAAATTGCACATTACCCGGGTATTCGTAGATCTCTCCGTACCCCAAGGACTGCAGCAGCCACATGAACGCTTATTGTTCACAACCATGAAATCGGCCGCCGACCGCTGGCACCTCGCCTTTGAGCAATCTGTCTTCCGCCGGCCATGGGAAACGGGGGTGCTTTATGTGTTTCAGCGAAATCCCCCGGCCACTGCAAATGCACAGAATTAATCGCTTCATTCCTATGGCCTTGTTTGACTGTGGCTAATCCCGCACGGAAGATTAAAATCACTTTTTCCCGATCACTCTCCCCACATGAATGTTTCAGTTTTCGGACTCGGCTACGTCGGCGCAGTCACCTCGGCATGCCTGGCAGAGCAAGGACACCGCGTCATCGGTGTGGACCTGCATGCCTCCAAGGTGGAGGCCTTCGGCCGTGGGCAGTCGCCCATCGTCGAGCCGGAGATCGACGATCTCCTCAAGCAGGCGACTGTTGGAAACCGGCTTGGAGCCACGCTAGATGTCCGTCAGGCCGTAGCAGCGACAGATGTTAGCATCATCTGTGTTGGCACCCCTTCCCTTCCCTCAGGCAAGCTTAATTTAGACTACGTCCACAAGGTCACCGCTCAAATCGTTGAGGCCATCAAGGAGTCGAAGAAAACACACATTCTGCTCTATCGCAGCACGATGCTGCCCGGCAGCACCCGCGCTCTAGTGACAGACATGCTGCCAGACTTGCTGGCGTCCGGCATGGTGCGCGTTTACTACTGCCCCGAATTTCTACGGGAAGGCACCGCCGTCCGAGATTTTCGCGAGCCCTCCCTGGTGGTCATCGGTACTCATGATGGAACCGCACCCGTGGATGCTGCGGTGTGCGAAATTATGGGGGGGCAGCCTTCCATATTGGCGTGGGAAGGGGCGGAAATGATCAAGTACTCCTGCAACTACTTCCATGCTCTGAAGGTGGGCTTTGCCAACGAGATCGGCCGCCTCTGCAAGCACCTGGGAGAGGACGGCACACGAGTCATGGACGTGCTGTGCGCCGACACGCGGCTGAATATTTCCAGCTATTACATGAAGCCCGGCAACCCCTTCGGCGGCTCCTGCCTGCCCAAAGACGTCTCCGCGCTGAAATCTTTCGCTCGTCAGGAAAACCTCAGCCTGCCCCTTCTTGAAAATACCGCAGCCACCAATGCCGCTCATCAGGATCTCTTCGTAAGCCTGATTGAAGGCAAGGCGAAGCGCCGCATCGGCTTCCTCGGCCTCGCCTTCAAAGCAAATACGGACGACCTGCGTGGCAGCCCCTTGGTGGCAGCGGCGGAGACACTGCTCGGACGCGGACACGAACTCAGCATCTACGATCCGCACATCAATCTTTCCCGCCTCATCGGCGCCAACGAGCAACAGATTCAAGCACGCATGCCGCATCTCGCGCAGCTTTTAAAGCAGGACGCCAAGGAAGTTCTCCAATTGAGTGATGTCATCGTGGTTTCCCAAAAATGTGTACCGTTCGAAACACTCAAGGAGTTCGCGCGCCCTGATCAGGTCGTGATCGATGTTCAAGGCTGGCGGGAATTATCGACCCTTTCCTGGCAGTATGAGGGGATTTGCTGGTGATCTTTTATGCGTGAAGCCCGTTAACGAACTGACCAAACTCCATAGCCTTGGCCCGCCAGGTTTCAGACTCGATAAAGCGCTGCGTTCCTTGCATGTCGAATGAGAGCTTCCCTTCAGTGGCTGCGACCACAGCTTCCACGAATGCGCTTCGGTCCTTGGCGACATGGACAAATTGAGACAGCCTCTCAGCCTCTGGGAGCGCTGTGGAGATAACGGGCCGCGCACATGCCAGATATTCTTTAATCTTGAGCGGGCTACAACTGCACGCGAGTTCAGACAGCACAAAAGGTATAATGAAGAGGTTTGCAGTGTTCAAGCTCCCCGGCAGATGCTCATAGGGTATGGCGGGCTCAACGTGAATGTTAGCCACACCTTCGAACATGTGGACAGAGACTGTGGCTGGACCGATGAGTCGTATGACCGTCTTGGGCAGTCGGCTGGCGACCTCTAAGATGAGGTCAAGATCAAGCCGCTCATCAATCATTCCAAAATAAACAATCTCAAAATGCTCTGTGAGTTGTTGCGGTTGAGAACGGGAAAAATGAACCGTATTCACCCCTTGGTTCAAAGTGTACACAGGTTTGCCTGACTGTTGAAATTGAGCAGCCAGGAGATCTGACACGGCCACGATGGCATCCACACGGTTCGTCAACAAACGCTCCATCTGCGAAATGTGTTGCTGATTCATACCAGGCCAAAGGGCATACTGGTCTGCGCAGTAGTATATGCTCCTTTCTTCACCCAGTTTGCCCACAAAATCTCCCTGAGCCGGAGTGGTGACCACAAGCGTGTGTTTATTAAAATCAAGACTGCGAGTGGCTTTTGCAACACTTCGGCGCACCAACCAGATATTGAGGAGTCTGACGAGCTTAATCCTCGTGAAGGGCAGTGTTGGTGGGCAGATGACAGTCAAGCCATTTCGAACTTTAGCAAAACAACGCCGCCTGCCAGAAACAAAATCGACAATTTTTTGAACCGATCGCTTTAAATCACGCATGGTAAATTGCGGCATACGCAACCCCACAGTTTCCACCCAAAGCACCGGACTGAACCCCAAAAACTCACTGAAGAGGTGCTGACTGGATGAAGGATGCCTACCCCAGTCAGGCCCAAAAACCACCCATTGGAAATCCGAGAAGGGATGATGACTGGTTTTGGATTCGTCTGACATCTGGGGAATCTAATTTATGAACTTTCGGCTAAAGAGTGTCAACCACTGGTTGGGCAGACACTTGAATATGCCGATCCCTACAGCCTTGCAGATAAGCCAACCGCAATCCGCAGCCCCCAGCAAACCGTAGTGAAAAATTTTGAAGCGGATAAGGCCTGGCGCATACCACCAAACTTTCGGGTTTCCAAACCCCTGCATGATGGCCAGCCACGAAAGACGAGCGTCCGCCCAAGACCAATAGCTCGCAGTATCGTTGCGGTCTGCCACTCCCACAGCCGCCGGGACCAGAAGAACAGGGATGCCAGCCCGATGAGCACGAAGCGTGAAATCGACATCCGCAAAGTTATGTTTGATCCAGCTGCCATCTGGGATTCCGATTCGACCGCAGACCGATGCAGGAATGGCCACCATATTGCCATGCAGCCATTCCACTGGCAGCGGAGGTTCCGTCGGTTTTGGAGAGGTCGCCGCGCATCTTGGCCAGCGATGCTTCATGATTCCCCCTGAATACACAAAGGCTCCATCTGGAGTCCTGCAGACGCCTCCACAAACAGCCTTGTTTTCCACGGCCAGTCGAACCAGATGTTCCAAGCTGCCTTGCTCCGGCAGGCTGTCATCATTCAACCAACAAACACACTCGGCACCAGCAGCAAGTGCCGTTTCCATTCCAAGCCGCATGGCTCCCGCCCACCATAAGCTGCCGTCACCGCTCACGGTGCGCACCCATGGAAAGTCTTCTCTGAGCATTTCCAGAGTCCCATCGATGCTCCCATCATCGATGACCAGCACCTCGGCCCAGGCACGGATGCCAAGCCCATCAAGATGGGTCAAGCAACGCTTAGTAATGGTCCGACGATTGTGGACGGGCACAAGGAGCCACACCAATTGCTGCCCATCTGCGATTGGGGATGGAGCCGACATACGGCCCAATTACGAGCTTGCAACTCAACCCGCAAGCTAGGATTAACCGACCGCTCATGACATTTTTCGAACGTGAGATTCATTGTTTATTCCCCCGAGCAGGTAAAGCGATGAGAGTGATGCAAACTCTGATAAGATCAGACACTTCAGCAGATCCACAAGGTAATCATCCCACGCAGCAGCCCAGGTGAGATCATCTTTATAAATTTTCTGAGAGAAATGGCGAAGGGTGCGACTTCTGACAATCGCCGCTCAAATCCATCCACGCCAGAGATACACATAATGGCCGATGATTTCGTGCGTCCAGCAGGCGAATTTTTCAAACCCGTGATAATCAGGCCAATGAAACCAGTAAAGATCACCCAGGTGATTGAGACTGCTGTGGTAGTTGCAAGGAACGGGAATCACCTGAACGTCCGTCTTGCGGAAAACGGCCAATGTGCGTGGCATGTGGCTCGCGCTGGTAACGAGCAGAAGTCGTTTCAAGCCGCGCTGCTTCATCAGTGCCGCGACCTTGAGAGCCTCATCATGCGTGTCACTGCAAACCCCAATGCTGTGCCATTGGATCTTGAGAGAAACATGATTTGCGAGGTAGTCACGAACCGCATCCGCCTCGGAAAACATCCGGCCCTCATGGGGATATCCACCGCCACCCAAGATCAGCAGCGGAGCCCTCCCCATCGTCGCAAGCGTGAGAGCTGTACTCAGTCGGTCCGCTCCAGATTTCAGATGAAATCCCGTGGGCTCTGACAAGGAGGGCTCAACGCCGCCACCGAGACATAGAATTGCATCTGCGGCAGGGAGTTGGTTAAGTTGGACCTTTGGATTCTGGTTCTCAAGGCCTGCCAGAAGAATGGAAGCTATGGGCGTGCATGAGATAACGGTAAGCAGCACCCAGGAGATGGCAGGCATCCACAAGCTGCGACTTCGGCGAATCCAAATCATCCTCAGCAGCCAGATTCCCAGAATGAGCCAGCTCAAAAACAACGGCTGAGTGAATTGCAGGGCGGTTTTTAAAAGCGTGTTCACCAAAAAGAGTAGGGTAGCAGTAGGTTATTCTGCAACCGCTCAGGCAAAAAATGTTCATGCTGCGCGTCGCCTCTGATGCAATTGTCCAAGGCCCGTTCAGCACCTCGGCACCATGGCAATTGCAAGGCATTCACTTCGAGGTAATCTCCAAAACGCTCCCCTTTATTATATCACCCAGCTTGAAGCGTCTATCCCTGCATTCCTTGATTTTGTCTTGCCTGCTTGTTGGGATTGGTGTCGCCGTGCTGCTGCCGCTGCCAGAGGGTTGGTCCGCAGGCTGGCGTGGAGAGTTGATCAACCGCATGCATGTCCCCATGATGGGTATTTGCTTCGTGGTATTGGAGGGCTCGTTCCGCACGACGGCCAAGCGGAATAAGCGTAGCGTATTCTCGGCTGTTAGGTCAGCGATCCTATTGACCGCCTTGATCGAAATTGTCCAGCCTTGGTTTCACCGCACCGCAGACATGGGCGACTTCATGTGGGGACTGGCAGGGATTGTCGCAGGCACTCCCTGGATTTTGGCAGACATGATCCAATCGACATGGTTGCGATTGATCTCACGCATTCTGGCCATGCTCATCCTTCTATCACCGCCTCTGTTATTGGCAGGCCAGGTGCTATTGGCAAAGCAGGCTGCAGACAGACAGTTTCCCGTGTTGACTGATTTCAAAGGAGAACTAGGGGGCTTTTTTTGGTCCATGGAGCCATACGCGGACTCCTCCAATGAGAAAATCGGTCGGCATGGCAGCATGATCTTGGTGCGCACCGGCGAAAAAGCGGCCAGCGCGCATCTGGACGCCCGTGGTCGCGACTGGACGCCCTTTGATCGTCTAGAAATTGATGGAACCTTGGAGGCTTCGGAGGCAGTCGAAGTAGGCCTGCGGCTCGACTTGAACAACAAAGTGGGTCCACGACTTCGGGCTGGAGCGTGGATGCTTCCAGGCCACCACCGAATTCAAATTCAATGGCCGGTTTCTGATCAACCCCATCATGTCCACCAAATGGTTGTCTTTCTGGCAGCAGGAGAACCTGCTGCCAGCCTGCATATCCACCAGCTTCGTCTGGTTCGGCGCGAAGATAGTTCTTCCCCTTCGTTTCAGAAGTAAGAGACCATAAGAGCTGATGGCATAGGACGATTCCCCTCATCTGCGGGAAATGACTGCCCGGGGTGAAAGGCGATGTTTGAGATACACTTTTGCACTTCGATTCAACAGTGATGCACAAGCCCCGGAGGAATCTCTGCTGGAAGCATTCGCCTGCATCAGCAACCAGCTTATCTCACGCATGCCCTGCTGCTCTCACTGGTGGAGCAATGGCGGCCTCTTGGATGATTCACCAGTGGGTCGAAAAACCCTTTTTTGCGCCTGAGACGCCTTCTCGGCAGCAGCACGCAATCACCACAGCGTAAGCAATCGGCCCCATGAGTGCTGAATCATGTTTAGAGGAGCCTAAAACTCGATTCATTCTTGCTTCCAAAGTCTGATTTGAAGCGCCCCCGCTTGCGGTCTGCGTGTTTCGTTCGGAGCGTACCATGGTAGCACGCTTTCTGTGTTCCCTTTTTGAGCTTACACTATCATGAACACCCCACCCTCCATTCGTGTCGCCTGTGTCGAGGATGATCCGCATTTTCAGGCACTCCTGCGCAAAATTCTGACACCCGAACGTGGTTTTGATCTTCTAGGAGTTTTCGAAAACGCCGAACAGGCCGTGGCATCCATATTGCACTCTCGTCCAGATGTCGTGCTGCTCGACATGAAGCTACCAGGAAAAACCGGCATCGAATGCCTTGGCATGCTCGAATCCCGCATGCCTGCCACAGCATTTGTCATGCTGACAGGTGATGACACTCCGCAGCAGGTCTTCGCCGCACTCAAGGCCGGTGCCTGTGGCTACGTACTGAAAACCGCATCGACCGAAGATCTGCTCGAAGCCGTGCGCGCTGCCGCGATTGGCGGATGCCCTCTCAGTCCTGCGATTTCACGCCTAGTGATCTCAGCCTTTCAAACCAAGGCGGTCAAAGTCCCGCCACTCATGCCCGGCATCACGCACCGTGAAAATGAATTGCTGGCTCTTTTTGTGAAAGGCATGAGCGCCAAAGAAGCCGCCTACGAGATGGGCATCAGCTATGAAACTGTGCGGGATTATTTGAAGACCATCTATCACAAGCTCAAAGTCAGATCACGCACTGAGGCCGTGCTGAAATACGTCCGCAATCAGCAAGGTCCTGCACTCGCGTTCTGATCAGCGTCCACGCAGCTTCTTCTTGCTGCGTGCAGCTGCCCTTCGGTCCATATCCATTTCGCAAACCATCCCGGCCAGCATGCGCCAGTGAGACAGATTCTTCGTCTGCATGAGAATGCGCTCCACCGTTCCATGCAGGTAGCAGATGGTAGTCGTGCAGTATGGCCATACACTGGCGGTTGAGCACGGGACGCTGATCCTCAGAATCTTTTCTTTGCTCTCCAAGACTACGCCTGGGCCATTGAGCATTTGCAGCGCGGCCACAGTTGCAAACGCCTGGCTCGGCGTGTTGCCGAGCCTGCAGCAGATGCTCACAGCGCTCTTCATGCGCCGGCCAGACATGCCACCGCCTGCGTTAGATTACGGGCGGCTCAAAGCCTGGGCAGCCATGCGCTTTACCGCCGCTTCTTCTTTTTGCGGCCGGTGAGGATCGCGCGTGCACGATCTTCGTCGTCCAGAGCGGTGGTGTATTTGTAGCTGAAGCCTTCGAGCTTCCGGCGCTCAATCTTCTGGCTGATGAGGCGCTCGATGGAGGCCACGTTCATGAGTTCGTCGGCAGCAAAGAGGGTGAAGGCATCCCCTTCCTTCTGCGCACGACCGGTGCGGCCAATACGGTGAACGTAGTCTTCCGAATGCTCGGGGACCATGTAGTTGATGACGTGCGTCACGCCGCTGACATCCAGACCACGCGCGGCGAGATCGGTGGCGACGATGATTTCAAATTCACCGTTACGGAAGCCCTGCAGGGCGCGTTCGCGATCACGCTGGCCAATGTCGGAGTGCATGACCGCAACTTTGTATTCGTTGAGCTGGTTGAGGGCGGAGTAGATCTGATCGGCCTGAACCTTCGTGCGGGTGAAAATCATGACGCTCTCGAAGTGGGTCTGCTTCAGGATCGCGAGCAGGAGCTCCATGCGCTGGTCGCTGGCGATCGGATACATGTAATGGCTGACAGTCTCTGCAGCCGAGAAGCGGATGCCCACTTCAACGCTTTCGGGATCTTTGAGCGCGAAATCCGCGAGGCTCTTGATCTGCGGCGGCATGGTGGCGGAGAAAAACAGCGTCTGGCGCACAGGCGGCGTTTTTTCAATAATGCGGCGCACGTCGGGAAGGAATCCCATGTCGAGCATGCGATCGACTTCATCGAGTATCAGCACTTCAATGCCGCGAAGGTCAGCGATGCCTTCCTGCATGAAATCAAGCAGACGTCCGGGAGTGGCGACGACGATATCCACGCCCTCCTGCAGGCCTTTGCGCTGCTTGTCGTAGCCAACGCCACCATGAACAAGAAGAACTCGCAGGCCGGTATGTTTGCCATATTTTTCAAACTGTTCGACCACCTGCGCGGCCAGCTCACGGACGGGTTCGAGGACGAGCACACGGAATTTCCCAGGAGCCCCCATGCGAGTGAGTGTAGGCAACGCGAAAGCGGCAGTCTTACCAGTGCCGGTCTGCGAAGCACCGATCACATCCCGGCCAGTGAGGATGATGGGGATCGACTTTTCCTGAATAGTTGTGGGCTTTTCGTAGCCGGATTCACGAATGGCTGCCAGCACGGCTGGCGAGAGACCCAGCACTTCAAAGGCTTCAGGAAAGGGTCCTTCAGGGACGGGTGGCGGCGAGGGCGGAGCCACCGATGAGTAGTTCACACGTTCGGGCTTGTCCTCACGGGGACCGCGCGGCGGCCGCTTGTCATCGCGCTCACGTCCACGCGGCGGACCGCGCCGTCCATCACGCTCTGGGCGCTCTGCACGGTCACCACGCTCACGCGGCGGCGGGCGGCCTTCACGCGGTTGACGGGCGGCAAGCTCGCGGGGCCTGTCCTCATGCGGACGCTTGTGGGCGTGAATGGAGGCGGGATGATGCGCTTTCGACTGTCCTGCATCTTTGACAGGCACATGTGCCGCATCCTTCTTCTTGCCTCCGCCAATGACACGTTTCAGGCCGTCTTTTAGACGGCTGAAAAGGGAGGGTTTCTTCGGGGCGTGTTCGGGTCTGCGTGGGGTGGTCACAAGCGTTTTCTAGAGTAGGAGGCAGGGTTTATCGGCCAGTTTGGGGGACAATGCAAACCCGCAGACATCCGACGGATGGGGTCAGAGCTTCATCGCATAGTGCGCCTGGCGGGCAACTTCCTCAAAACCACAGCTCGGATATAGGTGCTGGCCGATGGCATTTGAGGCCATGGTTTCGATCTGCGCGAGCTTCATGCCCTCATCACGCATGTAATCGAGCGCATGCTGGATTAAACGGCGCCCCAGCCCCAATCCCCGGGCGCTCTCCACCACAGCAATGTTGGGAATGCGGCCCCTCTCATTCACCCGATCAAGCCGGGTGGTGATGTAACCAAGGATCTCGGTGCCCCGTTCGGCCACGAAACACCCCTCTGGGCACTGCGACACGTCGTCGTCGATGTGGCTGGCCTTGCGCACCTTCCAGTCACGCTCATTCCAGAGCCCAAATTTATGCTCCAGCATCTGCTCCAAGGCGACACTGCCAAAGGAGGCCACTGTGATCTGGCGCAATTGCGACAAGTCCTTGTCCTGATACGGGCGGATAATGAGAAGCGGTTCGTCCATGATTGCGGGGGTTGTAAAACGGGGAAAAAAGTGGCATGCTATCCCGTTTAACAAGCATCATTGTCTTTAATGGCACGGGTCTTGCGAAATAGAGGCTTGGTTCCTGACGTTAACGATAGTAATAATAATTCAGAGTTGCGAACATCTTAGTTTATATCATTCTTCTGGCCCATGCTACTTTTTAGCCGGACTTCTAAAAAATCCCGTTTCGATGACTGCCTCTTGAAGGTAGTCGGGGGAGTCCTGCTGGCCGGAGCGCTCAGTCAATGCACCACCTCGTCGCCTAAAGGAGATGTGGTAGTTAGCGTTAAAGATCAGAAACTCGGTATCTACAGCCAAGGCAAACTCACCAAGGAGTATGTCATCTCGACTTCGAAATTCGGCCTCGGTGACCAAAAGGGCAGCAACCGTACCCCCTTGGGCCAGCATGAAGTCATCGCCAAAATCGGCCAGGGCCTGCCTGCTGGCGCAGTTTTGAAAAGCCGCCGCTGGAATGGTGAAGTGCTCAAACCCAACGCTCCAGGCCGCGATCCTATTGTCTCGCGCATCCTCTGGCTGCGTGGTATGGAAACCACCAATAAAAACGCCTTCAATCGTTTCATCTACATTCACGGCACCCCGGAAGAAAACCGGCTCGGCAAACCTGCCAGCTATGGTTGCGTGCGCATGGGCATGAAGGATGTGGTCGATCTTTTCAACACCGTCAACGTCGGTGCCAAAGTAGTCATCACCAAAGGCGGCCTGCCACACGGCGACAAAGAAAAAGCAGTCGCAGCCACAGATGATGTCGATGGTTCCCCTGCCCTCAATGCCCCGGTCACGCTGGCAGCTCAACCGCTCGAAATAGCACGCATCGCGCCCTCAGAGGCTGAAAAGAAGCGCGCCGAAGAAAACGAAGCCAAGGCGAAGGGCAAAGCCGGCCCTGAACACGAAAAGCCTGCCCCAAAGTCGAGATCTTCCAAATCCAAGTCTTACACGAAGGTGGCGGGGCATGCCTCACAAAAGACGAAAGCCAAGGCCTGAGCCCTGAGTGGGTTCATCTCTCACGACTTCAAAAGCCGGCATCTCTTTCAATAGCGACGGATTGGTCTCCAACGGCATCCTGCGCATCACCTGCAGGAGCTTGCGATCGAGCATGAGCCGCTGCTTGCGGATGCCGCTCTCGAAAATGTCACTCTCCTTCCATCGGGGAGCATCGCGGAACGCCGCTTGTGAGGGAAGATAAACCGCCGTGCGGCCCACGTTCTCATCGATCAACCCGGCCTCAGCTTTTCCCGTCAGGTGACACACCCCGACAATGCAGCCCAGTTCCACCGCACGTGCTGAGGCGCATCGATCCACCCTCTCAACGCCCAAAACCGTTTCCGTGGCGCTCGGCACCAGCATCATATCCACGCCCGCCCCCCGCAGCTTCGTACTGATCTCAGGAATTTCGATGTCCAGGCAGATCACCACCGCAAAGCGCAGCCCGGCAAACTCCCAGAGGCGCATCTCCGTGCCCGGCGAAAAATCCGATTCCCACGGCGTCAGGTGCAGCTTGTCTTGGTACAAGACTCGATCTTCCACCAAGATCGGCGCCCTGTTGCGCAGCTCCTGGCGTTCAGCATCCCAGAACGGCACAGTGCCAAGCACGACCGCCTTGCCGGGGCGAATGAGCAGCGATTTCAAAGCCGGCAACAGTTCCCCCCAGAACACCTCGGCCACCCGTTGAAGAGTTTTAGGTTCCACCAACGGCTGTAGCCCCACCCAGGTAAATTCCGGCAGCAGCACCAAGTCTGCTCCATTTTCCCAGGAAGCCTCCACACAATCCACCACCGCCGCAGCAAATCCTGCTGGCGAACTCGCGGCAACGCCGGGATCGAATGTGCAAAGATCAATTGCTATCATGGCGCATGGTTCGCCTCATTTCACACAGCCGCAATTGCCACCACAGCCTGGTTTCTTCCGGTGCTTGACGGAGCGCACGATAAACAGCGTGATCGTAACGAGCACGACCGCGATTGCTGCGATGGATTGCCAGTCTGCTTTCATAGGTTGATGAAGAGGTTAGTAGCCTAGCGCACTGCCGATCTGGAAAATCATCAGGCTGAGTACATACGCCGTTCCGGTCATGTACCCGAGTTGAAACATCGCCCATTTCCAACTTCCCGTCTCACGCTTCACGATGGCGATGGTGCTGACGCACTGCATGGCAAAGACATAAAACACCAGCAGGCTGATGCAGACCAGCGGCGTGTAAACCGCCCGTCCATCAGGGCGGCGCTCGGATGCCAGTTTGTCACGCAGCGGGGTCAGGTTGTCGTCATCTCCGCTCTCCACGGCATAAACCACGCCCATCGTTGAATTGAACACCTCGCGGGCGGCAAAACTGCCAATGAGCCCGATGCCGATCTTCCAATCATACCCAAGCGGAGCGATAGCGGGCTCGATCAGTTTGCCGGCACGCCCCGCAAAGCTGTTTTCAAGCTGGAGCGCCTTGTCCTCCGTGTCGCTTTTTGGATAGGTCGAAGCCGCCCAGATCAAAATGGAAATGCCCATGATGATCGTCCCTGCACGAACCAAAAACATCCGCGCACGCTGCCACACATGCAGCGAAATGCTCTTGATCGCGGGCATCTTATACGACGGCATTTCCAGAATCATCGGACTCGCCGCTCCTTTCATCACGCACTTGTTAAACACCCACGCAAAGAAGAACGCACCAAGCGTGCCCAGTCCATAAAGCCCCAGCATGATCCCCGCCTGGGTCAGCGCACCGACTTCCCTCACCGGAAACAGCACCCCAATCAGCAGGGAATAAACCGGCAAACGCGCAGAGCAGGAAGCCAGCGGCGCAATCAGAATCGTGATCAATCGGTCCTTGGGACTGTCGATCGTACGCGCTGCCATGACGCCGGGAATAGCGCATGCATACGAGCTGAGGAATGGCAGGAACGACTTCCCGTTGAGGCCTACCTTGCTCATCGCCCAGTCCATGATGAAGGCGAGCCGCGACATGTAGCCCGTATCCTCCATAATGCCGATGAAGAAGAACAGGATAAGAATCTGCGGCAGAAAGATGACCACGCCACCGACTCCAGGCACCACACCATTCACGATGAGATCGCGGAAATCCCCGGCAGCCATCAGCCCCTCCACCCAGGTGCCCAACTGGCCGAATCCAGCCTCAATCCAGCCCATAGGGCCCTCCGCCACCTTGAAAATGAGGAAGAACAGCAGCCCGAGCACGAGCAGCAGATTCACGAATCCAAGCACCGGGTGCAGCAGGACGCGGTCAATTTTCGTGGTGATCGTTTCGATCTCTTGATCAGGCCGCTTCAAAACCTGCGCACATAGTGCTTCGATGCCTCGATAGCGCTCGGCGACGAGTTCGTCCTCCCAGCCAGGAAAGCTCGCTTCCATGCTGGCACGCAGTTCTTGAATGCGTCCTATCTGCGTATCCGCAATGCCATCATGCGTCGGATTGTGGTCAGATAGCAAATAAAGCGGCTCCAATAATGAAGCCCTGCTGTGAATGGCTCCCGTCTCGCACAGGGTGCCACGACTTTGTTCCAGTGCGGCCCGCACTCCTTCAGGCAGCTTCGCACTCTGCCACTTCGGTGATGTGAGGTCCTCACGACTGAGCGCGAGCTTGAGTTCGATCAATCCCTGACCGCTTACCGCCTGCGTTTGCACCACCACGACCCCGAGCAATTCGGACAACTTGGCCGCGTCAATTCGCCACTCGCGCTGCACGGCTACGTCGATCATGTTCAGCACCAAAATCGTCGGCAGGCCTAGCTCGAGCACTTGGCTGACCATGTACAGATTACGTTCCAGATTGGCCGAATCCACCACACACACCACACGGTCAGGGCGCGGTGTTTCAGGTCGGCGCCCCAGCAAAACATCGCGCAGCACGGCTTCGTCCGGTGATCGGGCATTCAGGCTGTAAGCACCGGGCAGATCAATCAGCCGCAGTTTTTTCCCATGCTGGCTGTAGCACTCACCGATTTTTTTTTCGACGGTGACCCCGGGGTAGTTCGCCACTTTTTGCTTCAGCCCCGTGAGCAGGTTGAAGAGCGTGGTTTTCCCGGAGTTCGGGTTTCCCACAATGGCGATGAGGGGCGGTTCAGACGTGGCCTGGCTCATGCGGCGGCGGGGGAGATGGCGATGAATGCCGCCTCATGATTGCGCATGGAGAGATGAGAGCCGCGCACGCAAATTTCGATGGGTTCCCCCAACGGCGCACGGCGCGTCACGCGGACGCGGGTTCCTGGGACAATGCCCATTTCACGCAGCCGCGTGAGTCCGGCACGCCCGGTTGGCATGGCCTGGACGATGGCATCTGTGCCAATAGGGAGTTCAGCAAGGGTGGCGGCGTACATGAAAGGAAAACGGTTCTGCAATTGAGACTCTGTCGCAAACTTTGAACGAGATTAACAAGAACTGCGATTCTGGCAAATGCGTACTTTGGGCAGATTTTGCGCATTGGGTACCCATCCAGCCTCTTTTCACCCACCTGCCACAGGGGTTGCACCGGCTTTGAAAGCCGCTAATCTGCGCGCCCTCGAATTTATGTGGAAAGGCCGTTTTGCTCAGGAAACCAGCGCTCTCGTTCAGCGCTATGGAGAATCCGTGTCATTTGACTGGAGGCTCTACCCCCATGACATCGCCGGTTCTATCGCGCATTCCAAAGGCCTGCTCAAAGCAGGTATTTTGACTGACGAGGAGCAGCAGCAGATCGAAACGGGCCTGCTGGCCATCCGCCAGGAAATCGAATCAGGTAACTTTGAGTTCAAGGAGTCGCTCGAAGACGTCCACATGAACATCGAGTCAGAGCTGACCAAGCGCATCGGCCCTGCCGGTGCCAAACTCCACACCGCCCGCAGCCGGAACGACCAGGTGGCCACGGACGTGCGCCTTTACTGCCGCGCGGAAATCACCCGCATCATCGATCTCCTCTCCGCCATGCAGGCGGCTCTCATCGAATGTGCCGAACGCGGCGGCGACACCGTCATGCCCGGCTACACCCACCTGCAGCGCGGTCAGCCCGTCCTCTTTGCCCACCATCTCCTGGCCTATGTGGAAATGCTGTCCCGTGACTCGGACCGCCTGACCGATTGCCGCAAACGCCTCAATATCATGCCCCTCGGCTCCGGTGCGCTGGCTGGCAGCACCATCATCATCGACCGCGAATTCGTGGCTCAGCAGCTTGGCTTCACCTCAGTGACGCAAAACTCCATGGATGCCGTCAGCGACCGTGATTTCGTCGCCGAACTCCTCTTCGCCGTCTCCCTTCTGGGCGTCCACCTTTCACGTCTGAGCGAAGATGTGATCCTCTGGGCCAGCGCCGAGTTTGGCTTCGTCACTCTCAGCGATGCTCACACCACCGGCTCGTCCTTGATGCCGCAGAAGAAAAACCCGGATGTGGCTGAACTCACCCGCGGCAAGTCCGCGCGCTTGATCGGCAACCTCATGAGCATCCTCACCCTGCTCAAAGGTCTGCCCATGACCTACAACCGCGATTTGCAGGAGGACAAGGAGCCGCTGTTTGACTCCATCGACACCATCGACATCGCCCTGCAGGTCTTCACCGAGATGATCACCGGCATGGACGTGAACCGTGCCAAAACGACCGCCGCCGCCAGCGATCCGATGCTGTTGGCCACCGATCTCGCCGACTACCTCGTCAATCATAACGTCCCCTTCCGTCAGGCCCATGAAGTGATCGGCAAGCTTGTGGCCTACTCCATCGAGCAGCAGCGCAGCTTTGGCGAAATGACCCTTGAGGAATTCCAGCGATTCTCACCAGCCTTCGCTACCGATGTGACCACATGCTTGAAACTGGACACCGCCATGGCTGCTCGCAAGGGCATCGGTGCCCCATCGCCGCAGAACGTAAAAGCGCAATTGGGCCGCTGGCGCAAAGCCTTGACCCCTGAGTGACCGGCATGCAGATCCCGGAATTTGAACTCTACACGCCCGGAGCCGAGCCTGGCTGGCAGAAAACCCGCAGCGAGGCGCTCTTTGCGAACCCTCATGTAGGCGTCGAAAAAGCCTTTTTCACGACCCCAAGCCGCAAGTCCGAAGTGCCCTGGATGGTGGTAAAACGCAAGGCCGCCGTGGCTATCGCTCCCATTCTTGAGGACGGACGTTTCGTGATGGTGCATCAAGAGCGCCTGCCTGTGATGCAGACGATGTGGGAATTCCCAGCCGGTCAGATTGACACCGAAGTCACGCGCGAGTCCCTCATCTACACGATTCAAAATGAACTGCGTGAAGAGTGCGGTTGCGCGCTCCATCCAGATCTTGGAACCCTGCAATCTCTGGGCTGGTTTTTTCCTTCGCAAGGTTTTACCGACGAGATCGTTTATCTTTTTACGGCGAAGCCCGTGTGTGTCGTCAGCCGTCCGGAACCGGATGGAAGCGAACACATCAGCGACGTGCGGTTTGTTAGCGCGGGAGAACTGCGTGGGATGATTGCTGCCAATGCGATCACCAACGCCCTGACGCTGGCTCTCTACGCGCGGATCGCGGCCCAAGGACTGCCGTAGTCCTACGCACTCGCAACTCCCCTTCCCCCTCTCCTTAACATGTGGTCCGGCATCCTTCAAAAAGTCTTCAAAGTTCGCGAAAAAGTCGCCATGAACCTCGGCGGCAAAGGTGACGAGGAAAAACCCTTCCTCGATCACCTTGAAGATCTGCGCAAAATGATCGTGCGCATCGCCATGACGCTGCTGGTGTCCACGCTCTTCACCTTCTGCTTCTACGACAAGCTGTTCGAGATCATCAAGTACCCGCTCTGGGCCACCGGCGTCATCAAGACACCGGAAGAACTCAAGGCCATGCTGCAAATTCTGACGCCGCAGGAAGGCTTCCTCATGGTGATGAATCTGTCCTTGATCGCGGCGGTCATCCTCGCGTTTCCACTGCTTCTTTTCTTCCTGCTGCAGTTCATCCTGCCAGGGCTCAAGCCGGCGGAAAAGAAGGCCATCTTCCCCGCCATTGGCATTGGCGCGGGATTGTTTCTGCTCGGAGCCTGTTTCGCTTTCTATGTGGTGCTCCCCAAGGCTTTGGAATTCTTCTACACTTTCAACGAGAGCCTCGGCATGTCCAACGGCTGGAGGCTTGATGGCTACGTGAAGTTTGCCACCCGCTTCATCCTCCTTTTCGGCGTCGCATTTGAGCTGCCTGTCATTGTGATGGTCCTGGTGAAGCTGGACTTCCTTAACTACAAGCTGATGAGCACGACGCGCTCCTACGCCATCATCGCCATCGCGATTTTCGCGGCCATCGTGACGCCGACACCTGATCCGTTCACCATGCTGGTGCTGGCTGGACCTCTTTATGTGCTCTATGAAACCTGCATCTGGCTCGCTTTCTTCATGGAGAAAAAGGACCGTGCCGCCTACCCTGAGTACTACGCCGACATCGACAAAGACGAGAAGGCGCTGGAGCAGCCAGGAGCAGACGACTGGGACAATGAGAACTACAATCCGTGGTCCTCAGGAGACGATGAAGAAGATGACAAGGACGACTACCAGTCCCCTGCCGCCAAACCATCCGCCCCACCACCCGAGGTCGAAAACCCTGATCTCGAAAACCTTGGTGAAGACCAGAGTTCGAAGATGCCTGAGGAAGATGCAGCAGACCTTCCGCCCCGTGAAATGACACTGGAAGAACTCGCCCGCGAGGATGAGAAACGCTCCAGTGAGCCACCGAAGGACTCATAAGCCAGGCGGACTCAGTAAATCAACATGCGGAGGCACAGGCGAACAGCCTGTGCCTCTTCAGCGTTCGGGGGCGCCTTCACAATCAATCACCAACAGACAAGGTGCCTCGGACTGAATGTCGAGCCTTCGCACAAGCAGGCGTGCGAGATACGACTTCCCCCATTCACTTTCACGATCCATGAATCGCCCCAGCGGCGTCTCACGCTCGACACACGCCACGAAATGCGGCGTGCTCCCAGCCGACACCTGCACATCGAAGGTGAGGTATCTGGGCCTCAGTGCCGCTGCAATATCCAGACCATGGCTGGGCCGCAGGCCAAGGTGAAACCAAGCGGCGTCTCCCGCCGGCTGCTTCAAGAACCCGGCCAGCGCCGCTGAATGGGTTTCAAACAGCAGTGGCCAGCCGATACGCCGCTTGCCGTCAGCACCCGTCTCAAGACGAATCAGCGCGCCATCGGCACAAGCCGAGGTCACCAGTTTGAAAAGCGGCACCAGCTGGCCGCCCGGCAGTGTCTGCGGCATGCCGGGAATGCGTGAGAGCAGCCTCAGTTCGGTCTTTTTTTCACCCGTGGCACCAAACTGTGCTTCGATCTCGGCGCTGTATTTGGCCGCCTCGTGAATGCATGCAGCCCGGCGTTCAGCCGTGTCAGCGGCGAACAATTCCGTGATCAAAGCTTTTGTATCCGCTGTGACGGCCTCCATATCCGGGGCCGGAATCACAGCACGGGCGATCTGCGTTTTAGGCACCACAGGCTCATTTCGCACCAATTCCAGGGCGGGAGGTGGCGCAGCGACAACGCCCGGTTTGCCCCCTGCCGCATTGACGCTGTCCCACCACAGCCAGAGAGCGCCACCACACACAAGCGTAAAGGCCAGCAGGATAAGCGCACCGCGCCAAGGCGAGGTGCGCAGGTGCGGCGATGTCGTGAATTCCTCCGACGGCGGTGGCGGCGCACCCATGGGCCTCAGCGCCTGCGAAGGCTGCAAAGTCTGACGCGCCGTGAAGTTGGCGGGATTGTGTACCGGCTGCGGTTGCTGCAAGCCAGGCCATGCCGCCGGCTGAGAAACGGCGTGCACATTCTGCTGCGGCGTGGGCAAAGGCTCCACCTGGTAAACTCGCCGCCTCACCTGCGCCACTCCTACTACCTGGGCATGCGTGCCGAAATACCCCCGCTGCGCACTGTGCGCGCAGTGCGGGCACTGCACCATACCCCCCATGCTTTGCTGCATGGAGAGAAATGCCTGGCCGCAGGCCGGGCAGATCAGACTGGCGGTGGTTCCGGGATTCATCGTGCGCAAAAAACTTAACTCATGTGCAGCTTCTTGCGCGAGTTGATTGCAGCAATCCGCCACAAGCGCAGTACGAACGCAGAACTTTCTGGCGCAGACTGCGGCATGCAGTAGATTTTCCCTTCGCATGAGTCGCCCTAACGATGATTTAAAACCCATCCCCCGCCATATCGCCATGATCATGGACGGCAATGGTCGTTGGGCCAAAGAGCGCGGTCTGCCGCGTACTGAAGGGCATCGAGCAGGTGCGGATACCGTGCGACGCGTGGTGGAAGGCTGCAGCGAGATCGGAGTCGAATTCCTCACGCTCTACGCCTTTTCTTCAGAAAACTGGAAGCGCCCGAAACGCGAAGTCGAGGCGCTGATGAAGCTGCTCGAGATCTTTTTGCGCGGCGAACTGCCGCTGATGATCAAACAAAATGTCCGCCTGCAGGCCATCGGCCGTCTGCATGACCTGCCACAATCCTGCCAGAACGAGCTCCACCGCTGCATCGAAACGACCGCTCAAAACACCGGGCTCACCCTGATTTTGGCCCTCAGCTACGGTGGTCGTGAGGAGATCATCGACGGCGTGAAAAGCCTGCTGCAGAGCGTGGAGCGTGGCCACATCGACAAGGCCATGATTGATGTCGAAATGTTCGGCAAACATCTCTACACGCGCTACTATCCAGATCCTGACCTCCTGATTCGCACTTCCGGCGAAATGCGCCTCTCGAACTTCCTGCTCTGGCAGGTCAGCTACACCGAATTTTACATCACTGAAAAGCTCTGGCCGGACTTCTCCAAGGAAGACCTGAAAGTCGCCATCCGCGCCTTTCACCAGCGCCACCGCCGCTTCGGTGGCGTATGACGAATGTTGACCTCCCCACCAATTGCTGCGATAACGCAGTTCCAACCAACGAAAACGCTCTAATGCCAGATAACCCGGACACCCACCTCATCATCGTGGATCCAGATGCCGACTTCCTCGCTTGGGCTGCCGCCCATCTGAAAGCACCGGGCGTTTCCATCAGCACTTTTGAGAGGGGCGAAGACGCACTCGCCTCATACATCAAGAAGCGCGCCGACCTGCTGCTGTCCGAGGTACGCCTCAACGGCACCACCGGCATCGAACTTCTCAAGCGCCTGCGCCAGACCGATCCGCAATCGATGGTCATCCTGTTCAGTGGCACAGCCACGACCAGCCACGTCATCGAGGCCATGCGTCTCGGTGCTTACGATGTCCTCGGCAAGGAACGCCTGCCCTACGAACTGCGCACCGTCGTCGAAAGCGCCCTCACCTCCATTGAGGCGCGCAAAGTCACCCGCGCCCAAACCGCCGAGGTGCCCACCGAATCCATTCAGGAAACCATCATCGGTCGCTCCGCGCCCATGCAGGAGGTGTTTAAGCTCATCGGCCGCGTCTCCCGCTCAGACGCCCCCGTTATGATCACTGGAGAAAGCGGCTGCGGTAAGGAACTCGTCGCCGGTGCCATCCACAAATTCAGCCCACGTGCGCAGAAGGAATTCGTCGCCATCAACGTCACGGCCATCCCTGACAACCTACTGGAAAGCGAAATCTTCGGCCATGAAAAAGGCTCCTTCACCGGTGCGGTGAACCAGCGTGTCGGCCGCTTTGAGCAGTGCGATGGCGGCACCCTTTTCCTCGACGAAATCGGCGACATGCCGCTCGCCGTTCAGAGCAAGCTGCTGCGCGTTCTGCAGGAAGGCCAATACTCACGCGTGGGAAGCAACCAGACGCTCAAGACCGACGTCCGCGTGCTCGCCGCCACCAACAAAAATCTCGAAGACGAAGTCGCCAAGGGCAATTTCCGCGAGGACTTGTTCTACCGCCTCAACGTCGTCCGCATCCATATTCCGCCGCTCCGCGAGCGCCGCGAAGACGTGCGTCTGCTGGCCGAATTCTTCCTCCACCGCCTCTCGACACGTCGACGCGGCCCCCAGATGCGCTTCACCGATGACGCGCTCGACATGCTCGATGCCTACGACTGGCCCGGCAACGTGCGCGAACTGGAAAACACCATCCAGCGCGCCTGCGCCCTCTGCAATTCAGACGTCCTCCTACCCTCGGACATCCCGCTCGGCAGCAAAGGCGCCCGTCACATGGATCCGTCGAGCACCGTCACCCGCATGCGTGATGCTTTGAGCATGCTCGTCAGCGTGGCGGAAAAAAGCCCTGACATTGAGCTACTTCCTTGGGTGGAGCGCGAGCTTTCCCGTCTGGCTTACCGTCATTTCAGTGAGAATGCAGACCGCACGGCCAAATTCCTCGGAATCGACAACTCGGCGCTCGAAAGCCACCTCAGCGCTCCCGCTGTCAAGAAGGCTGCGATTGAGAACCAGCTCAGCACTCCTCCTGCCGTGAAAAAGGCCAAGAAGGCCAGTTAAGCGCTCATGCGACTCACGCTGCCAGGCTCCCGCGAACACCGGTCTTTCAAAGTTCACTCGTTAGACCTCCACCTGCCATCACGTTAAACCGTTCCCTCTATGCTCAAACAACTCACACTCACCGCCCTTGCGGCGCTAGCATTTACCTCCGCCCAGGCCGCAGATGAAGGCTGGATCTCCATGTTCAATGGCAAGGACCTCTCCGGCTGGAAGTCCAATGAAGAAGTTCCCGGCGTCTTCACTGTCGAAAACGGCGAACTCAAGGTCAGCGGCGGACGCGCCCACCTCTTCTACCTCGGCGCAAACGGAGACGCCAAGTTCAAGAATTTTGAGCTGAAGCTCAAAGTCAAGACCACCCCCGGCTCCAACAGCGGTGTGTACTTCCACACCCAGTATCAGGAAAAAGGCTGGCCAGACAAAGGCTTCGAATGCCAGGTCAACAGCACCCACACCGACCCCAAGAAAACCGGTAGCCTCTACGGTGTCATCAACATTTTGGCCCTGCTCGAAGGTCAGAAGGAACCCGAAGGTGGACAGCACATCAAAGTCCCCCTCGCTCCTAGCACGGATAACGAATGGTTTGACTACAGCATCAAAGTCGAAGGCAGGCACATCACCCTCGCCGTCAACGGCAAGACCACGGTTGAATTCACCGAACCCGAAGGCTGGGATCCCGCCAAGGCACTGAAAAACATGCCTGGCCGCAAGCTGAGCGAAGGCACCTTCGCTATCCAAGGCCACGACCCGAAGAGCACAACCTACTACAAGGACATTTTCGTCAAACCGATTCCTTGATTGGACGGAAAGCAAATTTTGTCATCCAGCGGGCGTCTTGACCAGACGCCCGCTTTTTTGTGCTCCTTGGCGTGTCTCGTCCAACTTGCCCGACGATTCAGTTGACGGCAGGCGCAGCGCTGAGCACTGAGCAGCATGCTTCTCAACCACGGCATCCATCTCGGCTACTGCACCAACATCCACCGCGGCGAAACGTGGGAGGAGACTTGGAGCG
Organism: Verrucomicrobiaceae bacterium; assembly: GCA_027490195.1. GTDB lineage: Bacteria > Verrucomicrobiota > Verrucomicrobiia > Verrucomicrobiales > Verrucomicrobiaceae > Prosthecobacter. The sequence goes on from JAIXYN010000059.1 coordinate 159,364, forward strand.
GCCTCAAGAATTACACACTCCGGGTGAAGGATCGCGTTAGTGGAGGCACACCCTACGGCATCGGCCTGCGTCTCAGCCAGCAGGCGGCGGTGGAACTCAGTGCGCCAGGCAAAATCGCCGAGTTCAAGCAGTGGCTCGAAACCAACGGCTGCTACGTTTTCACCATCAACGGCTTCCCCTACGGATCGTTCCACGGCACCCGGGTCAAAGAGCAGGTCTTCAAGCCGGACTGGAGCACCCCAGAGCGGCTCGACTACACCAACCTGCTCTTCGATATTCTCGCTAAGTTGCTGCCGCCGGGCGTGAGCGGCAGCGTCAGCACCCTGCCCGGATCTCACAAAACCTTCGGCGTCGGCGCGGATGAACTCCAGGCCATTTTTACCAACCTGCGTCTGTGCCGCGAGCACATTGAAAAGGTCGCAACAAAGAGCGGGCATGACCTGCACCTCGGCCTGGAGCCAGAGCCCCTCGGCTTGTTTGAGACCAGCGGCGAGACCCTCAAGTTTTTCGGCCTCTACCTCGACCGCAACCCACGTGACCTGGACTTTTTCAAATTCGTGGGACTCAATTACGACACCTGCCACCTCGCCATTGAATTCGAAAACGCCGAAAAAGCACTGACACGCATCTCCGAGGCAGGCATCCGGCTCAGCAAGCTGCACTTCAGCTCCGCGCTCAAACTCAGACCAACGCCGGAAAATATCGCTAAACTCCCCGCCTTCGATGAACCCGTGTATTTCCACCAGGTCATCGCCAGCTACGGCAAGGACGAACCGCTGCGCCGCTTCAAGGACCTGCCCGATGCCCTGCAGTTCGCGCAGGCCAATCCCGGCATCCTAGGGGAGGAATGGCGTGTGCATTTCCACATCCCCATCCATGCCCAGCCAGGTGGCGGCTTTGACAGCACCCGGGATCACCTGATCGGCGCGATGGACTGGCTGGCCAAAAATCCCACGAAATGCCAGCACATCGAAATGGAAACCTACACTTGGGAAGTCCTGCCACAGGAGATGCGCAGCGGCGATGTGGTGGATCAGCTCGTGCGGGAATACGATTGGACTCTGGGAGAGATGCGAAACCGGGCACTGGCCCCTGTTTGAGAGGGAAAATCCCCTTGCACCGGGGCGCATCCGTCGGAAGTCTGGCATTCCAAATTTCCCAACATGCAATCCCTCTGGAACGACCAAGAATCCGCCACTTTCGGCACCGATCTGCTCGGACAACGCGTTTACACTTCACGCCTGCTCGGCCGGAACCCCGCACTGGTCTTGCACGGCGGCGGCAACACCTCCGTAAAGGTCACAGAACAGGACTTTTTCGGTGATGCGGTCGATCTCTGCTACGTCAAAGGCAGCGGCTGGGATCTAGCTACCATCGAGCGCGCCGGCTTCTCCCCCGTGCGCATGGAGGCGCTGCTCAAAATGTCCAACCTCGCCACCATGAGCGATGAGGACATGGTGCTGCAGCAGCGTGCGGCCATGACCAACCCCAACGCCCCTGCCGCCAGCATTGAAGCGATCCTGCACGCCATCCTGCCCTTCAAATTTGTCGATCACAGCCACGCCAACGCCATTTCAGCCCTCACCTGCAACGCTGAAGGCGAAGCCCGCGTTAAAGAAATCTACGGCAATCGGGTCATCATCGTCCCATACGTGATGCCAGGCTTCATTCTGGCCAAAACCATCGCCGATCTCATCTCAGGCCGCGATCTGCGCCAGGAAGGCATCCAAGGCATGGTCTTGCTAAAGCATGGCCTCTTCACCTTCGATGACGACGCCCGCAAAAGCTACGAACTGCACATCGAGATGGTGACCATGGCGGAAGACTACCTCGCCAAAAAAGGTGCCGCAGCTGCCACTGCTGCAGCCACCGAAGACCTCATGGCTCTGGCGAAACTGCGCCAGACCGTCTCCAAGCACCGCGGCTTCCCACAGATCGCCCGCCTCAATGCGTCCCCGGAAGCCGTGGGTTATGCCAATCTCGCCACCGTGGCTGATTTCGGCACTCGCGGCCCCCTGACCCCGGATCACAGCATCCGCACCAAACGCGCCCCCGCCTTCATCAGCGCAGACCTCGATGCCAGCGTTCAGCAATACGCAGACGACTACGCCGCTTACTTCCAGCGCCACGCCAGCGGCCAGACCATTCTCGATCCCGCCCCCCGTTTCGCCATCTGGCCAAACCACGGCGTCGTCAGTTTTGGCGACACCCTCAAGGACGCCAAAATCGTCGCGGACATCGCTGAATCGACCGCTGCCACGGTGCAACTCGGCGAATCCGTCGGTGGCTGGGAGCCGCTGCCGGAAAAAGACATCTTCGAAATCGAATACTGGGATCTGGAGCAGGCCAAACTGCGCAAAGGCCCCGCACGCAAGGTGCATCAGGGCAAAGTCGCCCTCGTCACCGGCTGTGCCGCAGGCATTGGCTTCGCCATCGCTGAATCCCTCGCCGAGCAGGGCGCGCAGGTCGTCGGACTCGACATCGACAAAGACATCCCCGACATCATGAAGAAGATCGGCGGTTTCGGCATCGTGGTGAACCTCACCGAGGACCAGCCGGTGCAGGACGCGATCGATTTCACCGTCCGCGAATTCGGCGGTATCGACATCGTCGTCAGCAACGCCGGCATCTTCCCCAAGAATGATCATCTCGACGCCATGGCCCAAGGCGACTGGGACCGCACCATCATGATCAACCTCACCAGCCATCAGAAGCTGATGAACAAGGTCATCCCGTTTGTGAAGCAGGGCATCGATGCCAGCATCATCTTCGTCGGCAGCCGTAATTTCAAAGCCCCAGGCCCCGGCGCCAGCGCCTACTCCTGCTCCAAGGCAGCTCTCACCCAGCTCTGCCGCGTCGCCGCCCTTGAACTGGCCCCGCACAAAATCCGCGTCAACATTGTCCACCCAGACGCCGTCTTCGACACCAAACTTTGGACCCCTGAAGCCCTGCAAAAGAGCGCCACCCGCTACGGAATGACCGTCGAGGAATACAAGACCAAGAACCTCATGAAGGTGGAGATCAAATCCAAGGACATCGGCAACATGGTCAGCGCCATGGCCTCCCCCCTCTTCTCAAAAGTCACAGGTGCCCAAATCCCCGTGGATGGCGGAAATGACCGGGTAATTTAATGAAATGAATGCTCCGCATCGAGCCAAGCCAATAACTACGAACACGATCCGCTGAAAACAGGTCTTTCTCTGAGCCACGGAAACCTGGGCACGTGAATCGGCTCATGGCTCCTTTTTGATCCAGATGGCAGGTGTCAGAAGGCACATACAAGGCCATAACGTTTGCTCTTGGGGCGGGGGCTTTTGAAAAGGAGGAGTGCGCTGAGGCCGCAGACCACGCTGGAGTGAAGGATTCCACGGACGCGCACAGCGCATCCCTACCATCGAGAGCAGTGCGTGCCGCAGGGCTGGTAGGGATGCGCTGTGCGCGTCCGAAGTTTCGGGTCTGATGCGTCGCGGGCGCTCATAAAGGTGCGCCGTCCTTGGCATATGGAGAGGCAGGAGATGTAGGCCGTCGCTGAGATGGCTTGCAGGTTTGAAATGCCACAATTGGTGGAAAACAGCTCTGCATCTCCGCTTGAACCTGTATCAAGACTCATTTTCAACTGCTAATGGTATAACATTATTTTCAGGACCAACGGTTAATCCGCTCGTGCGTAGGCTCGGCCTTGGAATAGCAGCAGGCATAATGTTCCTCTGGCTATGCCATGATCCACAAAAGGATGGATATACATCCGCACTGTGCCTGTGTTTTTGTTTGGTCTTGCTGGGAGAAAAGGACCTGGCGCAACGACTGGTCTATATGGCTCGGCATCTTTGGCAAATTTACCCAGCCAACGCCACCCTCTGCGGGCCTGCCAGCTCCCGGAAGGCATCTGAGCAACAATGCCAATCGACAAGATCGATACCATAAGGGATCGGCAGCCTTTCCAGATTTTCACGCAGTGGATTGATCACACGCCCAGGCAGAGCCTCACCCGCATCAATCACGAAATCAAAATCCGAACGCGGCCAAGCCTCGCCTGTAGCACGTGAGCCGACCAGATACAGAGAAAAACCACGCTGCCCGGTCATGCTCCGCGCCGTCTCATCCATCACAAGACGGCAGATTCGCTGAGCTTCAGGCTGGAGGCTGGCAAAGGTCATATCGCTTCGTTTTGCAGGGCACTGAGAATGCCTTGGATGAACTCAAGATAGCCCGTCAGCCGAGCATGCACCCGACGCGCTGCCTCAAGATCGTAGGAGTGCGTGAGAAGGTTGCGGTCACTGATCATGCTTTCAGCCGCGCCCCAGTCTTGGATGAAACCGCACTGGTACCCATGTTTGAAAGATTCCCGTGGGGACTGCACAAACTTTCCCTGCCAGGTGGCGTGCGCTTGCAGGGTTTTCCACAGCACCTCATACGCAAGTTCAAAGCGCAAAATACAACTGTCCATGACGACCTGGGTCGGCTCCATGTCCATCACCTCACGCAGCTGCGCCGTGATCTGAGCGAGCTGACCGAGCAGGGTTTGAAGCTTGATCGCCATGGTTTTGCAATGACTACCACCCTGCCCGGCATACTTCAAGCCACCAGTCACCTTGCCGAGCCCTCCCTCTTCGACGATCAATCTCCATGCCACTGCCGGAACTCCCCCTCTCCACCCCATCCCTCCTCTTCCCGGCCATCTCCCTGCTGATGCTGGCCTACACCAATCGCTTCCTCGGTCTGGCAGCCGTGGTGCGCTCCCTCCATGCGAACTGGCAGTCCACTCAAGAGCCGATCCTGCTGGCGCAGATTCAGAGCCTGCGGAAGCGCATTCAGATCATCAAACACATGCAGACCATGGGCGTGCTTAGCCTGATGTTTTGTGTGGCAAGCACCACCCTCCTCTTCTTTGGCCAGCAGATGGGCGGACAGATCACCTTCGGCATCAGCCTGATCCTGATGCTGACCTCTTTGGCTCTGTCCCTGGTGGAAATCCAGATGTCAGGCACAGCGCTGGATCTGCAACTCCGCGACGTGAAATGCCGGGAGCAGTAATCGGGCTCAAAGCGACACGCGATCAACTCGCCGTGCTAGGATCTTTGATGATGCGGCGCAGCAAGGGGAAAAGGGCGTCCTCGCATTCCTTGCGCTTGAAGCGAAGTTGACGCTTCACCAGCGGATTGCCAAACATGCGGTGGCTGTCCGCAACACGCCCTTCAAGAATATCCAGCCACGTCGCATTGGACGCATCCAGTGCAGCTGCGAGGCTTTGATCCAAAACCGGCATGCGCAGCACCAGGTCCTGCGGGCGGATGATCTCATCCAGCAAATCGGATGAAACCGGGCCGTCTTTCAGGCTGACCACCACAATGGAAGGAGCTTCGCCGAAGATGGCCGAGCGCCACTGCTTGATGGCAGGCAGCGTGGCGGCCTTCGCGGTCACAGGATGAATCGGCAGCCAGTGCAGTCCGTCATCTTCACGCAGACTCTGGATGATTTCGGGATTCAGATCGCGCCCCAGAATGTCCTGACAGCTCGCTGGCAAGTCCGCGAGAACCAGTTTTCCATCCATGGCTGTTTCCACGATTCGACGCATGGAATCGATGTTGTCGATGGGCATGGACTCAATCTTGTTGGGTGAAATCTTCTGGAAATCCCGATTCCCCAAAGCATCGCAGTCGAACATGGCCACGTCATCACGCGTCTCAAAGTTGGCGAGCTCATAGATCAGGCGGGCAATGGTGCTTTTGCCGGTGCCTCCGCTGCCAGCGGTGATAAGGATCATCTTCATAGGGTATTGCGGTAGCTTATCGAGTGATTGGTTAAAAGGAAAAATGGAAGATGATTTGATACTTTCTTCCACCAGAAGAGTTTGCGCCTCAGTTTCCTGAGGGGAAGGTGACAATATCGGTGCACGCGGTGCGGCTCGGGTGGCTGGATCCGTTTGTCTAGGCTGCGGGTAGGTGACACGCCCCATCCGCTGGAAGGCATTCCCCAAGTAACAAAAGAATTGTCCCGGCAGTTCCCGATTACCAACAGTCTCCATGTTGTAGCCAGACAGACTGAATGTACCATCCTGCAGCGTCTGCCAGAGGCGGCTGAGTTGCTCTTCAACATCGCCCCGCAAATCCGAAAAGGGCTTGCCTGGCTCCACCGCTTCACGGATGACCACCGGAGACCGCCCCAAAGTCAAACACTCCGCAGCTGACTCCAAAGCAACCGTGAACTCCGCAAGACTATCCAGGCGGATGTCCAGCATCTTGGAATCATTCGCACTTTCCCGCAGTCCCGGAAGGCGCAGCAGAATATGCTCTGGATCCAGCGCCAGCCCCAGTACAGGCACGGCGGCAGCCTGCTCGCGCAAGCGATTGTGCAGCATCAACACTTCGATCTCAGTAAGCCTGTTCCGGTGGGCAAGCAGGCGGGAAAGTCGAACCGAGATCACTGGCATCCGTGATCCCTCTGTCCGCCCATAAACATGCGGGGCGGTCCTCTGAAAAGGCAGCAAGGGATGCCAGCGCTCATTGGCAAAGAGCTGCGACATCATGTTGGAGCCGCGTAATCCGCGCGTCACAGCGGCGGTCGCCATCAACATCAAACCTTTAATCTGCCCCAGCGTCAGCAGCGTGCTTCCCGCAGCCTGCCACTCCCGCAGATGAGTCAGCAATGAAGACGGCACTTTGGCAGCCACAGACGCGCTGATGGGCTCCGTCGGATGACCCTTGATCAGCATCGCACAGACCTGCATCACTCTCGAAGCCGTTTCTGCGCGCCCAATAGGACGCGACTCAAAACGATCCACAAACAACTGCAAAAAGTCCTGCTGCCACAGCCCCACCCGGCAGTTCAAGGGATCCACAAAAGAAACCGCCTCCGGCAGGAAGGACTCCAAGGCCTCAAGCTCCGCCGCCAGCCGCCACACCAGTACACAGGCGATCCCAATCGGCAGCGGACCTACCCTGCTGCAATACTGTCGCACTGGCTCCCCAGGTGCAGTTCCAAGCATGACATTCGTCTGCGTTCCCTCATTGAGTATGTCCAGCACCCGCGGCAGCGAAGGAAAATACGCCCCCAGCATGGATGAGAGCCAAACCGTTTCCGCCCTCAGAAATGACTGCCTCACTAGCCATGGTCCACCCTCTGGGCTGAATTCTTCATACCCAATCTGTGTGCTTTGAGTTGGTACGGGTTTCGATTTGATCGGAAGAGCAGTTTTCACGATCAAGGATCGGAGCTGGGACATTACAGAAGGGCGAAGGTGGATTGAAAAACTTTAAGCAAACGTTGTTCCATAACACGAATAAGATTAAAAAGAAGACGAAATCTCTGTAACAAATTCTTCAGCAAATCTTGAAAATAGAAATATTGCCCTGCATTCCAACGCGTCAGCGTTTCTAAATCAAAATTTCTGCTTTCTAATAATCCAAACACTCGCATGCCGATTCAAGCGAAATCAGTCCCAATCACTCTCTCAGTTCCGTGATTCGGTGCATGACTTCATCCGCCAGGGTCTGATAGAGTTCCTTGCCGGATTCTGCGTAACTTTTCAAATCAGGCTGCCACAGATCGCCCACGACCAACGTGATCTTGGCAGGTCGCAAGGTCTTGGCCCCTCGAGGATATGCCTCATGCGTGCCAAAAAGACGGACAGGCAGCACCGGGGCCTTGCTTTTGGCAATAAAAAGTCCCACTCCCGCTTCGGCGGATTGTGGCACCCCGTCGTAACTGCGGGTGCCTTCGGGAAACATGATCACTTTGTTTCCATCACGCAGCAATCGAATGATGTTCTTGAGCGAAGCAGTATCCGGTTTCTCACGATCTACCGCAAGCACCTGCCAACTCCTCAAAATCTTAGCAGCAAGCGGATGATCAAACAGCGTTTTCCGTGCAAAGGAGTAAACCATCTCGTCAAAGGCAATTCCCACCAGCGGAGGATCGAGAAAACTGACGTGGTTGCACGCAATGATGGCAGGACCGGAGAACGGCAGTTTTTCCGCACCGACCACGCGGTAATCAAACAAACCATGCGCGAGTTCGCGAAAGACGCGATGACCAAACCAGTAGGAGAAGTTCATTTTCCGTTCTCGTTTAAGAAAGCTGCAGCACCTCGATCACCTGATCAACCGCCTGGTCGAGAGTGATGTGGGAATTATCAATGACGATGGCACCAGCAGGAATGACAAGCGGGCTGTGTTTGCGCTGTTTGTCAATGCGATCTCGTTCGGCAATCTGATCCGAAAGCCCCTGGGCACCACGCCGGCTGGCGCGAACCTCCTCGCTGGCATCAATGTAAATTTTGTGCGGACTGTCGGGAAAAACCACCGAGCCAATGTCCCGCCCTTCCATGACCAGCGGACCATCGGCAGCCAGCGCACGCTGATAGGCAACGAGCCGGTAACGCACCTCATCCACACGGGCAATGAATGACACCGCGCGATTAACGGGATCACTGTTGAGCTCGGCATCCTTGAGCGTCCGCCCGGAAATGCAGACCTGCGTTTTGCCCTCAACAACGGGTGATTCGATGACAATGTCTGCGGCAGCGGCACGAACGGCGTCAGTATCCTGCGGATCCACCCCAGCCTGCAGCACCGCCCAGGTCATGGCCCGGTACATGTTGCCCGTATTGACGTAAGTGCGGCCCAAACGCTGCGCGACGAGGCGTGCAATGCTGCTTTTGCCGGAAGCGGCAGGCCCATCAATCGTGATCACGGAATGTGCCACGTTCATGATTTGGCACGATTCATTTTGTCCACCAGCGGCTGGGGAACGGTGGACATAACAGGAATCGGACGCGCACCATTGTCACCATTCAAAAAAAGATCGAGATGACGCTCAAAGCCCGGATAGGAGGTGGAGATGCACTCCGTGCCCTCAAGCGTGGTGATGCCTTCAGCAAACATGCCCGCAATCAGAAAGGCCATCGCGATTCGGTGGTCACCGTAACAAGGCAAGGTGGCTCCTTGCAGTTTGGCTCCACCTTCGATTTCCATGCCATCCGGATGCTCCGTGACAGTGACCCCCATGAGGCGCAGATTGGATGCGACGGCAGCGATGCGGTCTGTTTCCTTCACTCGCAGTTCGGAGGCGTCGCGGATCAACGTCTTCCCTCGGGCCAGCGCAGCGGCAACCGCCAGAATGGGCAGTTCGTCGATGACATTGGGAATTTCAGCCCCACCGATGACCGTGGCATTCAAATCGCCTCCGCGAACCGTGATGTTGCCACGGGGTTCACCTTCGGAGTGGGTTTCGGAATTGGTGACCAGTGCCCCCATGCGCAGCAGCACGGTGATGATCCCCGTGCGAGTAGGATTGAGGCCAACATTTTTGATAGTGATCTGTGATCCAGGCGAGGCTGCGGCGGCAACCATCCAAAACGCAGCACTGGAAATGTCCCCGGGCACCATGATGTCGTTGGCCCGTGGCTCCTGCCCTCCATAGACACTGACACAGTCGTCTTCACGCAGCCATTTGATGCCGAAGTGCGTGAACAGACGCTCCGTATGATTGCGAGTCGCTACAGGCTCCACCACCGTCGTCTTGCCAGTGGCATAAAGCCCGGCCAGCAGAATCGCGCTTTTCACCTGCGCACTGGCCACAGGCAGCTTGTAATAAATGGATTTCAAAGGAGCGCCACTGATCGTCAGAGGAGCACAGATTTTCTCCCCTTGTCCGCTGATCACCGCGCCCATCTGGCCAAGAGGATCAGCGACTCGTTTCATCGGCCGCTTCGAAAGTGAGGCATCGCCAAACAGCTCGGTTTTGAAGTCCTGCCCGGCAAGGATACCGGAGAGCAGACGGATGGTGGTGCCAGAGTTGCCGCAATCAACGGCCTTGTCCGGCGCTTTCAGTTTCATGCCGTTGCCAGTGATGGCCAGTTTGACGAGCCCCACGCCTTCCACCTCCTCCAGCGGCTCCATGGTGGCACCGAGGGACACCATGGCATGCACGGTGCAAAGACAGTCCTCGCTGGGAAGGAAGCCATCAATGATGGTGGTGCCCTTCGCGAGTCCGGCAAACATCGCGGAACGGTGGGAAATGCTTTTGTCACCGGGGACGGTGATTTCGGCGGGAATGCTTTTGAGTTTCTTCGACTTGAGGCTGGCCATGATCTTCAGACCGCCGGAAGGAGGTCGCGCAGGGCTTTGGCCTGAGCGAGAAAACGGCGGAGGGCTTCTTCGTCCATGGTCTGGAGCATTTCAAGAAGCTCTCTCAACACAGAAGAAGCATCTTGCAGGGCGGCCATGACCTCCGTGCGGTTTTGCATGAGAATCCCCGCCCACATGTCGGGGTCTCCCCCGGCAACGCGGGTGGTGTCACGAAAGCCGCCGGCTGAGCTGTCCAGCACCCGGGTATCCTGGCTGAGGGCCGCCAAAGTCGTTAATACGGCCATGCTGTGAGGCAGGTGCGAAATGCGCGCCACACAGTGGTCATGCTGCTGCGGCGTCATTTCCTGGATGCGGCAGCCCAGTTTGACCCAAAAAGTGCGCAATCGGCTCAGATGCTCAGGTTTTGTATGGGAGGTCGGCGTCAGAATGCAGGCTGCTTGATGAAACAGATCCCCCCTCGCGTGCGCCAGGCCGGTACGCTGGGAGCCAGCCATGGGGTGGCTGCCGAGAAAAGCCGCCTTGGTAGGCATGAAGATAGCCTCCAAGTCACTCACCACTCCACCTTTAACACTGCCGACGTCCGTAACGATCAAGTCATCCGACAATTCGCAGGATGCCATCTGCCGCGCGATGCCCGGCATGTGCTGGATCGGCATGCACAGCACGGCGAGAGAGGCTCCCCGAATGACCTCCCGGATGTCAGTGCTGGCGATAACCCCAGGAAGCACCTGCCTGACTTCATCCACAGCCTCATCACGTCGGGCCCAGACACGCACCTCCACGCCAGGCATGCGCTGCTGGATCGTTTTGGCCAGTGATCCGCCTAGCAGGCCGGGACTGAAGATGGCAATGGAACGTTCGACGGACACGAAAGGAATAGAGACGGAAAAATCCGAATGGACGCAGATTCGGCTCAGGAAAACCCAGGCAGACTCACACTAGGCTCGATCCGACAGCAACTCAGGGAACACGGAAAATTTTGCCCGTGTAGGGGCAGCGTGCCTTCTGGCCGGACTGGAAGTCACGCACATCAATGGCTTGTCCATTCGGATCAAACGGGCTTTTAACAAAACCCGGCTTGCCGGTGATGCGAGTGGCGAACGGGATCTCAGCAGGTGCCGGGGCTGGCACCACAGGCGGCGGTGTGCTGCCAGGAGGAGTCACAGACACGGGGGGCGGCGCTGTCGTAGTGCCTGACGGTGGAGGAGCAGTGACATTGTCACCCGTCACCGGAGCATTGGGATCGGGGGGCTGAACAGCCGCTGCACTTGCATTGGGGTCAGCCAGATTGACCCCGTCAATATACTGCGTCTGCTCCTGGGCCACACCATAGCGTGGAGGGACATCCAACGAACGCCCACGTCCGCGTTGACCACGCGCCGGTGGCGGCGGATACGGGCCAAAGCATGCAGTGAAGCTAGTGGCGGTCACGATCAGCAAAAAGGCCTGCAGGAGTCGTTTCATGGCGTGTTTGATTGAAGTAAAGACTGGATCAGGCGTTCACACGCATGGGCATCAGCACATACAGGAAATTCGTGCCACTGCGCAGCACCCCGGGGCTGATTTCATCAATGAGGTGCAGATGCACTTCATCCGCGCTCAAGTTGCGCAGCGGTGCCATCGCAAATTCCGGATTGAACGCGATGGTGATCGAAGCTCCCTTGTAATTGATGGCCACCGTTTCACGTGCTTCCCCGACATCCGGAGAAGTGGCCACGATTTCCACACTGCCAGGCGTGAAGATGAATTTGATCGAATTCGATTTCTCGGTGACCAGCAAGGACACACGGGAGATGGCCCGGAGAAAGGCTTCACGCTCCAGCGGAATGCGTTCCTTCGATTCACCAGGAATGACCTGTCGGTAGTTCGGGTAGTTCCCGTCGATGAGTTTGCTGACCAGCAGGCTCTCGCCCAAGTCAAAACCAACCTGTGAACCCGTCACGCGAATGGCGACCTCACCAGAATCTCCCAGCAACCGGGAAAGTTCGTTCACAGCCTTGGTGGGCACAATGATGTCGATCTCCTGGCTTTGGGGGAACTCCAGTTCCTGCTCCACCATGGCCAGGCGGCGGCCATCGGTGGCGACCATGGTCAGGGCGTTGTCCTTGAAGGCGAAGAGGATACCGTTAAGCACGTAGCGCGTTTCGTCCGTGGAGATCGCATAGCTGGTCTTGCGCAGGCAGTCGCGCAGCACCTGCTGCTCAATACGGAACTCACGCGCATCATCAAAACGGGGCAGCGCGGGAAACTCCTCACTGGTGAGCCCCAGCACTTTGAAATAACTGGGACCACTGCGAATCGAGGCGACGTTTTTCTCGTCGACCTTGACCTCGATTTCCTCTGAAGGTAGTTCGCGAACGATCGTGGCAAGACGACGCGCAGGGAGCGTGGTCGCACCGGGCTCATCCACTTCGGCGGGAACTGAACAGGTCACGCCCACATCAAGGTCGGTCGTCGTCAGTTCAAGCCTTCCATCCTTAGCCTTGAGCAGCACATTGGAGAGAATGGCGAGCGTGGTACGCGAACTGACCACGTGCTGGACCTGGTTGATGGCGTCCAGGAAAGATTCTTTGCTGATGGTGAACTTCATATAAAATGCCTGCTGTGGGTCGATTTGTTAACAAACCCCGATGAAACGGCAAGGATATTGAGCGGAAAAATCCGGGTGTCTAACTGCAATCTGAGTTCCTTCACTTTCGTGGCTTGTTTCATTTTCTGGGTGAATAGGCAAATCGAACCAGCTTTAGCACGCCAAAATTCTAGGGGCAGTACCGTCTAAAGTGGAACACAGGAGTTACGAGGTGATTGAGAAAGTCGTCAATCCTCTGTTTTGATTCCAGGTCTTCCTGCTGGCCTCAATCTTCAGATCTGCCAGATCACACCACCATAAAACACCACACGGGGTTTGGTGGAGCATAGCGGGTTCGAACCGCTGACCTCCTGCATGCCATGCAGGCGCTCTACCAACTGAGCTAATGCCCCGGAATTAAAAAAAACCGGCTCCCCAAGATTTGGGGAGCCGGAGACTAGCAAAGAGCTCTACTTTGACAAGTGCTATTTATTTCTTCTTCGCATCACCGCTTTTAGCTGGGATGGGATCCTGCACCGTCGGTGCGGCAGGAGCTGCTGCGGCTGTAGGCTTTGGCAGCTTTTCAAAGATCTTTTTCGCTTCGGTGATTTCTTCGGGCTTCATCTTGGCTTCGAGCTGTTTGATCACATTGGCGGTGACATCGATGTCAGCCTTGTTGCCGCTCTTCTTGGCGACTTCATCTGCCTGACTGGCGTAGGCCCAGGCACGGGGAAGTTCCGGATTGCCGGGAACCTGACCCACGGCATACAGATTGGCGAGACGAAGCATGGCCAGGGCCACGCCCTGCTGAGCGGCATCGGAGTAGAAGCCAGCAGCCGCCGCGCGGTTCTGACGCACGCCTGCACCCTGCTCATAAAGAATGCCAAGAGCGATCTGTGCAGGAGCAAAACCCATTTCTGCTGCGCGATTGTACCAGCCTGCGGCTGCCACCACGTCCTGTGCAACTCCGGTGCCGTTGGCGTAGAGGCCAGCAAGGCGGTTCATGGCCTGGGCAATGCCAGCCGTGGAAGCCTTCATCAGGAAGGTGAATGCCTTGGCAGGATCTTTGTCCACCACCGTGCCGGTTTCATAGTACACGCCGACGTTGTAGAAAGCTTCGGCAAGGTTGTTCTGGGCGGCAAGACGATAGAGGTCGAGGGCGCTCTTTGGATTTGGCTGGATGAGGATGTTGTCCGCAGGGAAGTTGCCCTTGTCGTCACGCTGGACTTTAGGGTCCTTGATGATGCCGGTTTCAAATGCATTGCCGAGGCGGAAAAGAGCCTGGGGGTCATTGCCGTTGGCGGCCTTGGTGTAGTACTCGAATGCCTTGGTCACGTCCTGCTTCACGTCTGCGCCTTCAGCACCGACACCGTTTTCATAGATCTGACCAAGAATGCGGTTCGCAGCAGCAAGGCCTTTTTCGGCGGCTTCATTGAACATCTTCAGTGCTGCAGCCACATCCTTCTTCACCAGCTTCGGGCTTTCCTTCGTGTCTGGATCACCATTCAGAAGACGGGCACCATAGGTGCTAAGGGCAACTGCGCTGCCCTGCTTGCCAGCTTCGATCAATTTCTCGAGCGCAACAGCCTGATCCTGTTTGATTCCTTCCACTCCAGCGGAGTAAATCTGGGCCAGACCGAGTGTGGCTTCGCCGTCTCCTGCCTTCTCGCCTTTTTCCAGGAGTTCCTTGGCTTTCGCTGTGCTCTTCTCCACCACCACAAGGCCTTTTTCACCTTCGGTAACACCTTGCAGGTGCAGCTGGGCCAGCATGCGGCGGGAAACTTTGTTGTCAGCCGCTTCAGCTTCCTTGATCAGCTTGATGGCTTCCTTGACTGCGTCCGGGTTTTGCGCACCAGCCTGCATCAGCACCTGGGCGAGTTCGGATTTGGCGAGGATCTGTCCCTTGTCGGCGGCCTTGCGGAACAGCGCGGCGACTTCATTGATGTTCGCACCGCTCAACACTCCCCAGTGGGCAAGAGCATAAATGGCGTCCTTGTCATCCTTCTGCGCCAGTTCGCGCACTTTCGCGACGGCATCATTGAAAGACTTGTTCACGTCTGGGCCTGCGCCTGGATTCTTTTGAACCTGGTCCTGGTCAGCCTTGAGAGCCGTAAGGATGGCCGTGAATTCAGGGGAAGCTCCTGGCATTTCGGCAGTGTCGATGCCTGCGACCGCGACAAGAGCCGCGAGTTTAAGTTTGAGTGCTGTAAGTAACATAGGTGGTTGTGATTTGAGGGGGCGTTTGACCCGGTAGATCCGGAGATGTTCAGTTTTCGACACGACCTCAGACACATCAAGCTTTTGATGAAAGTATATTATTGGGTCGCACAAAAACTCACACACAAAATTCTGCAGGGGTGGCGTTGACGCGGTTTTTCCAAATCAGCCGAAACCAGCCCAAAAGAGGCAAAATCCCATCGCATCACGATTGAGCGCGTCATTGACGCAAATCCGCAGCCCTCCATCCTGAATGTCCTCCATGGCCGAAATTTCCACTCCCACCACGACTGCAGAAACACCTCAAAACGGTGATGCCGCACCTGCAAAAAAACGGGAGACCTTCAAAAAGAAAAACGAAATCCCCACCGCAGAGGAGCTCCTCGCTTCTTTCAATCGCGCACTTCCCTTCAGTGACGAAGCCGAAAAAGGCGTTCTCTCATGCCTGCTGCAGGATCCTCTCGAACGCCTCAGCGACTGCCGCGTTAATCTCCCTGCCCTAGCCTTTTATCACGACGCCAATCGCACCATCTACGAAAAGCTGCTGGAGTTTTACGACAAAAACCTCCCCATCGACCCCGTCACGGTCACCCACGCCCTGCGTGAGCAAAACCTCCTCGACAAAGTCGGTGGTGCCGCCGCCATCTCGGAACTGTTCGCCTTCGTTCCCATCCCCTCGCACTTCCCTTATTATAAGAAGATCGTTCTCGATAAGCACATCCTGCGGGAGCTCATCCACGCCAGCTCGCTGAACATCCACCATGCCTACGAGCACGGCAAAGAGCAGATGGATGAGAACATCGATACGCTCATCGACCACGCGGAACAGCGCGTGCTCGCCGTGCGTGAATCCACCGGCTCCAAGGAGGGCATCAAGACCCTCTCCACCCACGTCATGGACGCCATCGACAGCATCCAGTACATGCTCGAGCATCCCGGCCAGCTCCGCGGTCTGTCCACCGGCTACACCAAGCTCGATGAGATGAGTTCCGGCCTGCAAGGCGGGGAAATGTTCGTCATCGCCGCCCGTCCTTCCATGGGTAAAACCTCCCTCGCGATGAACATCGTCGAGCACATCGCCGTGGACTGCAACACCCCCTGCGTCGTGTTCAGTCTCGAAATGAGCGCCACAATGCTCGTTCGTCGTCTCCTCGTCTCCCGCGCACGCCTCAGCATGCAGGACCTCTCACGCGGCCTCCTCTCCCGCGCTCAGCAGGACGCCCTCGCCAAGGCCACTCGCGATTTGCAAAAGGCGCAGATCTTCATCGATGAAACACCTGGTCTCGACATCATGGAGATGCGCGCCAAATCACGCCGCCTCAAAAAGCAGCACGGCATCCAGATGATCATGATCGATTATCTTCAGCTAGTCACCTCCCAGAGCCGTCGTGCCAAGGACAACCGTCAGATCGAAATCGCAGAAATCTCCGCCGGCATCAAAGGCCTCGCCAAGGAACTGAACGTCCCCATCATCGTCCTCGCCCAGCTCAACCGCGCCGTCGAATCCCGCAAAGGCCAGCGTCCCGTGCTCTCAGACTTGCGTGAGTCCGGCTCCATCGAACAGGACGCCGACATGGTCGGTCTCCTCACCCGTTCCGACTACGCAGGAGCCAAAATGGAAGTCGAAGACGAAGAAGCCGAAGAAAAGAAAAAAGGCGAAGCCATGCTCATCCTCGCCAAAAACCGAAACGGCCCCACCGACGACGTCCTCCTCCGCTTCATCGACCACGCCATGCGTTTCGTCGAGCGCTCCGAAGAAGCCGAGTCGCCTTAGTTCTACATCGTTAGATTTGACCAGCATCATCCCAAGGGCTTGAGCCGCAGCTGTCGCAAAGTATAAAAGGGCGCATCCGATTCCGCCATGCGGCGGGCACCCTTTTTCCTCTTCGGCCCAAACAGTTCCCGCTGCGCCTCGAAGACGCCTTCCA
>JAIXYN010000039.1 GCA_027490195.1 Verrucomicrobiaceae bacterium
AGCAAAGTAGTCCGCTCAGTCCTCTGAGCGGCGCTCCGCAACCTCCCGCCCCTCCGCATAAAACCGCGCTCTTCCTCCCCGATCCCGGAGGGATCAAAGAAGGTAGCCAGGGGTAAGCGAGGAACGAGCGCCACCCCTGGAAAGCCAGCACCCAATCCGGGAAGCAAACCCAACGCCTTCTCCACGCACCGCGCTCACCAGCAGCGTCTGCAACGAACCTCCACCAGCAACTGAGCCCGCTCCTGCGCAGCCTCTGCTAGGATTGCCCCACCGCGACCTCAGCTCACCCGCGGTTGCCTGCTCAATAAACAACGCCCAGGTGCTCCGCAGCGCAGGACTGGCAAACTCTCTCGCTATCCATCCACCCCACGGGCTGCCGTTCGCGGCACATCCCGCACGCACCAAAGAATCGCGAGTCTTGCAACAGGAGCCGCCGCGCGGCACCGATCTCCTCTGCCGTGGAGCCTGTCGGCAGAGTATTCACCCTTTTCCAGCGCGAGCTGGGCCGGCTGGGATGCGGCCAGGAAATGACCTGACATTCCACGCGCAGGCCGTCGGGCATAGCCTTCACGCGCGTGAACTGTTGAATCAGCCGGTCATGGTTCATGATCTTGAGTCATCAAGGGTGCTCTGCAATTTCCCTCCCCTCCACATAAAACCGCTCTCTCATTCCCCGATCCCCGGAGGGGATACAGCCGGTAGCCAGGGGTAAGCTCGCACAGCGAGCGCTCCCTGACAGCCATCCCACCTACCGGGAAGCAAATCCAGAACCCTGTTCACATACAGCGCTCGCCAGCAGCGTCTGGCACGTCCCTCCGCCACAATCAGTGCGCGTTCGAAGCCCTCATTAGGCCCATCTCAGTCATCAAGAGTCGTGTTCTCAAACATTTTTATTAACATAGGGACCCAAATTTTCACTGCATCGCTCATTGTGTCCGCTGAGGTGCCATTTTGAAAAATATGTCCACAAAAATATACGGTCGTATCACCAGGGTGTAGCCATAACTCTACGCAATGATTGCTGTCAGTAATGTCTTCGTCTGGGGTTCGATATTCGACTAATAATGCTGGTTCATGACCAACTTTGAGACGCTTACTTTGCACCTTCAAATCAAAAGGGTGATGTTCATTTTCAGCAAGCTGTTGGAGTTTTTCACCATGGGTATGAAGGTGGTGTTTCCACATTTTCAGCGTGATGAAAAGATCAACACCTTGGGCTTGAGCATGCCAAATCCCCACATCTGAATCTATCGCGGGGCCTTTTTTCATTCCATCTGGTAACATGAATGATAGCGCCACGCCTCGTGCCTTAACATGATCTTTAGTGGTAAAAGGCACGCCAGCCCATGCGGGAACAATCAGCAGGAATGTCAAAATCAAGGTTCTCATGGTTTCGTATCTTGATGTGATTTATTGATAACTTTCTTGGCTGAATAAATGACATATGCCTTGAATGTAAAAACACCCCACACTCCAGCTTTTTCATCATAGTCGGCCACAATGGCGAAATCGCTTGTTTGCCAAATCATGTCATCACCAACCAGTTGCTTTTCTTTAAGCCATTGGTGGCCGCCAGCATTTTCAGCTCGAAGCACTTGTTGCTCTGCCTCCGTCACTGTAGCTACGATTCCAGAAATTGGATTCGGCAGTTTTGACAGCAAAAAATAATCGCATCTGCCATTCTCAAAGTGGGCAATGATGTGCTTTCCATCATAGTCATATGTCAATGTTCCCTCCCGCTCATTTACGACTTTTGGCATGCCGTAATTTGCTGCAAATTTGCGGGGGGTATCGCCAATTGCAGCCACCACCATACATGATGGTGCAAAAAGTAAGAACGCGTACAAAATAATTTTCATGCCGAAACTGTGTTCCTGATGATTTCCAATGAACAGATGAAGTTATTTTACAAGTTCGCGTTATACAAAAAATGTTTTAGTTAGAGGTCTCCGTTGTCTCTTCTTTGTCGAATAATCGCTGTGATCCTAGAATTTGGCTTTAGCAAAGGCTTTCGTGGTCTAGATATCTTTCTTGGTGCGCAAGCGGCAAGCAATTTAGAAACATTACGCCCTTCATAGCCTTCGGGAGTCACTCCGCGTAAACGGCATAACTCTGTGAAAAATATCCCAATTTTTGTTCCAGTAAAATCACGGCATTTAGTATTTAAAATTCCCTCAGTTGGCAAAAGAGGTAGCATCTTTTTTAGATCGCGCTTAGTGAAGCAGAAATCGATAAAGTCGAATAACGACATGCCCGGTTGATCCATGAGATTTACGCCACATAGAAAGCTGATTTCATTCAGGAATTTGGTTAAGTTATCGTCGTCGATATCTTGAATTTTGGTTCGAATCATGAAATAATTAATTAACTTAGAAGCTTGGTTATCGCTGCATGCCACCCTTGGTGGTGAATTATGCGGGCCTTATGCAAATTCTGAGACAAGAGATCAAGCTTGGAAAGCCGTGAGAGATGCTCCCAATCCACACCCAAGATGTAAGTTGCATTGCCAAAATAAGTGCTCTCTAAAACGTACATGTTTTTTTGGGGAAACCCGAAAATGAGATAGCCGGTGAAGCCGCTTTCTCCAATTGCCGCAAAAGGAGGCTCAAAGTGATTGATTGTCTCTAACCTTTTTTCTATCACTTCACGGGTGCCTTTTGGCTGCTGCTCAAGAATAGGGCGAACTTCCTCTTGAAGCTTATCCCATGGGCGAACTCCAAGCGGAAGGATTCTCCAGTTTAAACGCTTAATTTCTCCCTGAATAATGGAATCAAGGTCCTCTGTGAGAAGGTGGCACTCTCCGAAAATTTCGACCAAGATGTTAATGCAGTCTATGATTCTCTGCTGGTTGTTCTGAATATCAGAAATGAAATCCAAAACTGCTACTTTGCAGCCATCTGTCTTCAGTCGAATCACAAGCTCTATCCCCAGCGGTGGATACTCAGTTCTCGGATACCTCTTGTATGGACGATAGCGTATCTCTTCACGCTCTCGACCGCCCCATTCTTTCCAGCGCCAAATGATAGGAGTGTAGCATGTTTCCATGGGCTGATCCTTGTGAACCTCCGTCCAGCCTTCCGAATTTTTTCTGCAAGTAGGGCCAAAAGAGGATGTTGGGAGTATGGATTCCCCCTCTGGCAGACTTCTCGTAAACCCCATTTGGAGAAGTACAGTGGCATGCTTTTCAAAAGGCAGAATGCCGCAGACAATTCTCTTCTTATTGTCGAGGAGTGCTGCGAACCGCCTTAAAGTTCGAACTTTATGCGTAATGATCATAAGTGTTCAAATGATGACCGGATAAAGCATCTAGTCAAGGGCCTGTATGATGTCCAACCTGAGGCTGATATAGACTGCTTCAAGAAGGGAAATGCCGCATGCCTTGTGATGTGATGATGTGCAAAGCGTTTGCTTACATCTTAATGTAAAGACAAAAATTGCCTCATTCTAGCGCTTAAATCATCAGCCGAATCCAAATCGCGCCCCTCCCCCTCACGCCACCCCACGCCGCCTGCTAAACAGCCCATACTTCGGGCTAAAAACATACGCGATCAGAAAGAACACACCCAGCACCACAATGATCGTCGCGCTCACGCTCCACCCCAGCGGATACGACAAAAAGAACGCCGCAACCGATCCCACCGCGCCGATCACGCCACCGCCCCAGAACAGCGTGCGCGCATTGTTCGTCAGCAGATAAACCGTCGCCGCCGGAGCCACCATCAGCCCCACGCTCAGAATGCACCCCACCGCCTGCAGCGATGAAATCAGCACCAGGATCGTCACCGCAAACGTCGCATAATTTAAGAGCCGCACCGGCACGCCCAGGCTCGCCGCAATGTTCGGCTCAAACAGATAAATAAGCAGCGGCCGTTGCAGCGCCGTCAGCGTGATCACCGCAATCGCGCTGATCCCAAACGCGATCCACAAATCCGAGTCCGCCATGCCCACGATGCTGCCAAAAAGCCACTCATCCAGCTTCTGCCGCATGTCCAGATTCTTCAAAATCAGCACCCCACCCGCAAACGCCGTCGTGTACAGCACCCCCATCGCCGTGTCCTGATCCAGCCGCGAAGTCCGCGACAAGAAGATCGACCCCAGCCCCACAATCAGCGCCGCAAAAATCGCCCCCGCCAGCGCACTCCACTGCGTCAGCCCGAAGACCAGCACCGCCAGCGCGATCCCCGGCAGCAGCGAATGCGACAACGTCCCGATTTTGAGCGCATCCTTCCGCAGCACCACAAACGCACTCACAAACCCATTCGCAAACCCAATCATCAAACACGCCATCAGCGTCCGCTTGGCAATCGGTTCAGCAAGAAAATCAGTGAAGGTGGACATTGTGTTATAAGGCACTGATTTTAATTCTGAACCATTCGTGATAATTCGCGGACATTCTCCTCATTCGCGTTGGATGCCTTATCGAAACGCCGCCCGACCAATATCGTCATCGAAGCAACGGCGTTCTTCATTTCGGCCAAGGAATGAACTGATTTTGATTTTTGACTTAAAATGAATCGGACTGGTTTCAGGGGATTGGCATTCCTTTGCTCACCATTCCTTTGCCAATAAGAGAGTTTGCTGAGGCAAGACAGTTCCCGAAATCGGATAAAACCTTTTTTCAAAGCATGATGGTATGATTCAAGACTCCGATCTCTGCGTTCTCCGAATCTCTGCGGTGCAATGGATTGATTCACTCTTTTCATACGCTAATTCAGTTCGCAGGTCTGCGCGCCTCCCCGCTCTCATAAGCGCTCGCAATATTCGCCGGCGTGAACACCTCACCCACCGGCCCGAACGCCACCTGATGCCGCCGAATGATCAGCACATCATCAAAATTCCCCGCCACCGTCTGCAGATCATGATGGCTCGCAATCAACAGCCGCCCCTCCGCCGTCAGCTCTTTAAACAGTCGGCTCAGATTCTCCTGCGCCGGTTTATCCAATCCCGTGAACGGCTCATCCAGCAGCAGCACATGCGCCTCCTGCGCCAGTGCACGCGCAATGAACGCCCGCTGCTGCTGCCCACCCGAAAGCGCGCTGATCTGCCGATCCTCCAGATCACACAGCTCCATGCTCTTCAGCGCCCGTTCCACAATATGCCCATCATGCCGCGAATACTGCCGCCACCACCCCAGATTCGGATAGCGCCCCATCTCCACCAGACCACGCACCGTGATCGGAAAATTCCAGTCCACATCCCCACGCTGCGGCAAATACGCAATCTCATGGCTGCTCCGCGTTAGCGGTTTACCGCGCCACAAAATCTTCCCACTGCCCCCCGGAATCAGCCCCGCCAGCGACTTCAACAACGTGCTCTTACCCGCCCCATTCGGACCAATAAGCGCCATGCTCCGCCCACACTCCGTCGCAAAGTTGATCTTCTCCAGCGCCTTCACCTCCTGGTACTGCACACTCAGATCCACCACCTCCAGCCGATGATGCTGCGTATGCTCGCAACCACCGCCCCAGCAGACGTGCTCCTTCGTATGGACATGGGGAACAGCGGCACTCATTTCCATTCAAAGGTGATGACTTCATCCAAACTTCCCGCCGAAGACCAGCGCGTCTCACTACGCGAAGCCAACCCATCCGGCTCAAGCTCCAGCGTGATCGAAGTATCCGGCGTTCCATCAGCCCAGGTAGCACTCAAAAACACATCCACCCCATCCTTCACCGAGGGCAGGGAAGTAGTCAGCTCAATCGGCGAAGCCGCAATCTCAGCAATCAATTCCTTGTCAGCAATCTTCACGCTCAACGTCACCGGCTTGTGCGCATACCGCAGCCTCACCAACGACTTCACACTCGTCGATTCCACCGCCTTCACCACCGCCGCCTTCCTAGGCGTCGTCGTCCCCGTTAGCTGACTCAACGGCACAGCCAGCACCACAAACGTGAGGACGAGCAGAAAGATCTGAATAGGCGGAAAACCACGCATGGCATCAAGAACAGCTAAAGAAGGCTCTGGATAGAAGGGACATCGATTCCGGTCTCCGATATTAGTGTTTAATTAGTGTCCGATGAGTGGTTAAAAACTCCGGCTTTGCTGACTCATTTCGCAGCAGCAGGAGCCAGCGCAGCCACAATCGAGCGAACATTGTGCGCCAGCATCATTTCAAACGTATGCGCCTCCTTGGCCGTCCCATCAGCAATCAGCGGCTCCCCCACCTTCACCCCCGTGCTCCGCGCAATCTCCGCCAGCACCTTCGGATTCGCCTGATCCTCCGGAAAGATCGCTTTGATCCCATGCTCGCGAATCTCCTCAATCGTTTCAGCAATGTCCTTGGAAGAAGCATCATCACTCCGCCCGATGCTCAGCACCGACAGCGGCTCAAACCCATAATCCTTGCAGAAGTAACCAAACGCCGCATGCGCCGTCACCAGCAGACGATCCTTGCGGTTAATCTTCGCAATCTCCTTCTGCGCCCAGCTCTTCAGTTCACCAAAGCGCTTGCTCGCACCCTTCGCCCCCGCCGCATACGCAGCCGCATTCGCAGGATCCACCGCACTCAGCTCATCCGCCACAATACGCGCCGCACGCTTCATGTTCTCCGCGCTGTGCCACCAATGTGGATCTTCCGAACCATGATGATGGTCATCATGCCCCTCCTCCGCCTTGCCCTCGTGATGGTGTTCATGCTCCTCAAAAGGGATCGAAGGAATCTTGGCTCCCACCTCCACCAACTTCACCCCAGCACCCAAGCTGTCGCGTAACTTGTCCAAAAAGCTCTCCAGCCCCTTGCCAGAAGCCAGCAGCAACTTCGCACCACGCATCTCCGCCAGATCTTTGGGTGCCGGCTCAAAATGATGCACATCAGCCCCCGGTTTGAGAATCTCGACCACCTCCACATTCGCACCACCCACTTGCCGTGCGAGGTCAGCCAAGATGGGATGCAGCGTGGCGACTTTGGTGCCAGCAAAGCACGGAACTGTGGCCACCAGAAAACCAAGGGAACGAAGAAAAAGCTTCATCAGCAAAATTAGGGCACACATTTGGAAATACAAATGATTTGCAATTGCAATCGGTTTGCATATGAATCGCGTCTATCATGCAAACCACTTGCACTTACCGGCATCCTCTCTGTCTCCCCTTTGCCTTGGCCCTCGTTTCATGCAGCGCTCTTTTTGCTGAATCCGACACAAGAATTCAGCAGGCTGTCCGCAAACCCGCCAGCTTTACGGAAGAAATTCCTATGGATGAAATGGTCATCACAGCTCCCCTGGAGCGCCCATTGTTCAAGCAGGCGCAGTCCGCCACCGTCCTCAACGGTCAAAACTTAAACCTCGCCATCGAACCCACCCTCGGCCAAACCCTGGCCCGCCTCCCCGGCGTCAGCAGTTCCTATTTCGGCCCAGCCTCCAGCCGTCCCATCATCCGCGGCCTAGACGGAGACCGCGTCCGCATCCTGCAAAACGGCCTCAACACCATCGACGCCTCCGCCACCAGCGTCGATCACGCCGTGAGCTTTGACACCTCCAACCTGAAGTCAGTGGAGGTGGTGCGTGGTCCTGCCACACTGCTCTACGGCTCGAACGCCATTGGCGGTGTTGTCAACTCGATCGACGGCCGCATTGTGGAAGAGAAAATCGACGGCACGATCCGTGGTGCCTTGGGGGGGCGCTACAGCTCCGTAGATAACGGCTACCTCTCCAGCATCATGGTCGAAGGCGGTTACAAAGGCTTGGCCTTTCACGTCGAGGCATTCACTCGTGCTGCCGAGGATTTCCGCATTCCCGGCGATGCCCGAACGACAAACGAGCAGACTATCAATCCGCTTCCCCCAGGCGAGACTGAAACCACCAAGATTGTGCCCAACAGCAATTTGCGCTCTGAAGGCGTGACCAGCGGTCTCAGCTACATCTGGGACGAAGGTTTCTTTGGCTTATCCTGGACGGAGTTTCACACCAACTACGGCTCTCCTGCCGAGCAAAATGTGGTTATCGACATGCACCAGCAGCGCCTGGATGTGCGCGGTGCCTTCTACAAGCCGCTGCCATTCATCAAAGAAGTCAGCTACAAACTTGCCACCTCTCGCTACGAGCACACGGAGTTTGAAGACGGCATGGCGGGCACCGTCTTCAAGAACAATGGCTATGATGCGCGTGTGGAGGTGAAGCACGAAAAAATCGCCGGTATGGAGGGCGTGGTAGGCTACCAGTCAGACCGCAGCGAATTCAGTGCCTTGGGGGATGAGGCCTTTCTGCCATCGACCATTACGAAGGCGAACGCCCTGTTTCTCTACGAAGACATCAGCCGTGGGCCGCTGAGCTTCCAGTTTGGCGGCCGCTATGATCACATTTCAGTGGAGTCGCTGGACAGCGCCGCCTTTGGCCCCGCATTGGCGCGTACGTTTGACAATCTCAGCAGCTCCGTAGGCATCGTCTTCAGCCCAAATGATGAATACGCCGTGGCATTCACCATCAATCGTGCAGAGCGTGCCCCGACGTATCAGGAGTTGTTTGCCAACGGCAAGCATGCCGCCACCGGCGCGTTTGAAGTCGGCAACCCCAATCTCCAGCAGGAGAAATCGCTGGGTTTTGACCTCAATGTAAGGAAGCGCACAGGCTGGGTCACCGGCAGCGTCGGCGGATATTACAATCGCTACAGCAACTTCATCGGCCAGTTTCCGACTGGCGTCGTGCATGTGGTCGGCGGGGAGAACTACAACGAGTTGCTTTATCAGGCCACGAACGCCGAATTCATCGGCTCCGAAATGGAGGCCACCTTCCATCTTCTGCATCCCATCACCTCCGATCCGGCCGAGCACCAGAACAACCTGCACCTGCAACTTCGTGCCGACGCGGTGCGTGCAAGAGACACCAAAACGGGGCAGGCTCTGCCGCGCATCCCGCCCTTCCACCTGTCGAGCACCCTGAGCATGGAGCACGGACCCTTCGGCGCTCGTCTCGAAGGTATCTATGCCGCTCCGCAGAGTCGGCTGGCGTTGAATGAAACCAGAACCAACAGCTACTTTTTGGTCAATCTGACCCTGACCTACCGCATTGTGCAGGGCCCAACCACTCTCGATCTCTATGTCAGAGGTATGAACCTGACCAATGAAGATGCACGTGAGCACACTTCAGTCCTCAAGGATCGCATGCCGCTGCCTGGACGTGGCCTCGTGGCAGGTCTTAAGCTGACATTCTGATGAGATTTAGGTTGCCAGTTTTTCAGATCTATCAAAATCGAGACACTGGAATGATCAACTTTCCAAATATAAGATAATTTTCATAGTATTCGATTGCGGCTAAATTTATATTGAGTATAATTTAGGTTACTCAGTATACAAAACAGCCATGCAAGCAGCGAATTCGAATTCCAAGATCCTACACCCGGGTGCCGTTTTCCAAGCGCTCGAAGCGCGGCGCGCATGGCGGGAAAATGAGCAGTTGTCTCCCCACTTTTGGGTGCTTGTCAGCGTTCTGGGCGACTTGGTGATGGCCATCCTGGCGGCCTATCTGGCTTTCTGGCTTCGATTCCACACGGTCATGCGTGAAATTGGAAATTTCGACCTCATGTCGTTTCGTCAGTATGGCGGGCATATGGCGTTGGGAAGTCTGTCGCTCATCCTAGTGCTGGGCTGGCAGGAAATCTATCATAAGAATGTGCTGCTGCGCACTCGCTGGGTGTCTTCCAAGATTGCCAAAGGGGTGCTCGTTTGGACGGCCGGATTCCTTGCCATCACACTCGCGCTGAAGCTGGAACCCAGCATCTCGCGAGTTTATGTGATGCTCAATGGAGCCACCGCTTTGCTGCTGCTTCTGGGCTGGCGCACGATTTTCATCTCATGCCTGCGGGCTCCGGGCCGCATTGAAGCTTTGCAGCAGCGCACCTTGTTTGTGGGATGGAATGCTGAAGCAGTTTCCTTGTGGAAAACCATGAAGCGGGACCAGACCGGCTCCTTCGACATCATGGGCTGGGTCAGGACTGGCAGTGTCGAGGATGGTTGTCCGGTGGACGAAGTCGTGCCGTGCCTGGGGGATCTTCACGAAGTGGAGCACCTCGTCAGCACTCATGCCGTGGACATGGTCGTCGTCGCAGACCTGCATGGCCCACGTGAGCAGATGATCAGCCTCGCCAATCTGTGTGAGCGTGAAATGATTCAGTTTAAGGTCATCCCTTCGTATTTCAGAGTGTTTGTCTCCGGCC
Source organism: Verrucomicrobiaceae bacterium (assembly GCA_027490195.1). GTDB lineage: Bacteria > Verrucomicrobiota > Verrucomicrobiia > Verrucomicrobiales > Verrucomicrobiaceae > Prosthecobacter. The sequence goes on from JAIXYN010000039.1 coordinate 10,147, forward strand.
TCACCCTCGAAACCATCGCTGGTACGCCTGTGCTGGGAGTCACCCGCCTGCCTTTGGACGACACTCTCAATGTCATGACCAAACGCATTGTCGATGTTGTGGGTGCCACGATAGGACTCGTGCTGAGCGCCCCGATTATTGCCTTCTTTAGCGCCGCGGTGTGGTTGGAGTCACGTGGGGCGGTGTTTTATCACCAGCGCCGCTGGGGTTTCAATGGGGTGCCCTTCAACATCATCAAGATTCGTTCCATGAAGATAAATGCTGAGTCCGCCAAGGGCGCGCAATGGTGCGTGAAAGATGATCCTCGCCGTCTCAAGGTGGGAGCCTTCATGCGCAAGTGGAACATCGACGAGTTGCCACAGTTCTGGAATGTGTTGAAGGGTGAAATGAGTCTCGTGGGCCCGCGCCCGGAGCGCCCTGAACTGATTGCCGGCTTCAAACATCAAATTCCGCACTACAATGCGCGCCATCACTCCAAACCCGGCATGACCGGCTGGGCTCAGGTCAACGGCCTCCGAGGTGACACTGATCTTGGCGAGCGCATCCAGTGCGACCTCTGGTACCTTGAAAACTGGAGCCTCTGGTTGGACTTCCAGATCATGCTCCTGACCTTCTTCAAGCGGGACAACGCCTACTGAGGATTGAACGGCAATTGTGTCAATTTGAGTGGCATCAGGTTTCGCCTTGTTCCTCAGTCTTAAGTCTTTAGGGTCCGGTTCAGTCATCGTCCCATGCCGCTCTTCACGGTTTTTACGCCCACCTTCAATCGCGCCCACACGCTGCATCGTGTGTTTGAAAGCTTGCAGGCACAGACCAGCCTCGATTTCGAATGGCTGGTGATCGATGACGGCTCCACCGACGACACCCCCGCTTTGATGACGCGTTATCAAAGCGATGCCCGCTTTTCCGTGCGCTACCTGCAGGAGCCGCACCGTGGTGCGCATTGTGTGCACAATCTCGCTCTGCGGGAAGCCCGGGGCCAGTTCATCATCAAACTCGATTCCGACGACGGCTGTCTGCCGGAGGCACTCGCACGCCTGCAGCATCACTGGGAAAGCATTCCTGCGGCGAAGCGCGAATCCTTTTCGGGAGTCACTGGCCTCTGCCGAGATCAAAACGGCCTGCTCGTCGGCTCACGCTTTCCATCAGACCCGCTGGACTGTTCGGCTGCTGAACTCGAGTACCGTCACAAGGTGCGCGGGGAGAAGTGGGGCTTTCTTCGGGTGGATGTGCTGCGCAAGTATCCCTATCCCGAGGACGTGCCTGGCAATTTCATTCCCGAGTCCTACATCTGGTGCCAAGTATCCAAGAAGTATCTGACCCGCCATATCAATGAGGAGCTGCGGATCTATTGGACGGATGCGCCCTCACTGGTTCATGGCGCCGCCAGTCCACGCACGAATGCCGAAGGGCATCGCCTCATGTTCAAGATGGTGCTCGATCTTGAAAGCGGCTGGTTCTTCACCGCCCCGCTGCGGCTGCTGCGGGCTGCTGCGCAGTACAGCCGTTTTGCTTTTCTGAGTGGCGTGGGTTTTGGAGCTCAGTTTCGTGCCTTGAAATCCTTCGGCGGCCGCCTGCTCTGGCTGGTGGCCATGCCGGTCGGGCTCATTCTCTGGCGGCGTGACTGCATGCGGTTTCCGCAGGGTTGAGGAGCTTTGCCGCCGCGCCAGAGCCGTTTTTGGTATGCACAGGCAGGTCATTGGAAATTAATGTTTTGAAGTCGAATGGTCTTCAAAATGTCTGGCACGAATGGCACTTGATGAAGCGCAGGGTTCGTGGATTTCGAGGGCGGGGTGGGGCGGCTGAGAGCAACGGGTGTGTGGCGGAGCTGCATGCAGACGCTGCTGGTGGGCTTGGTGTTTTACGAGTGCGCTGGGTTTGCTTCCCGACATTGCTGACGGTAACCCAGGGCGGCGCTCGCTGAGGCTCGCTTGCTGGGCTCAATTATGCCGCCCTTTCAGGGCTCAAGAAGACCGAGACAGGAAGGCCGCAAAGGTAGGAAACGGCGTCTTAATCAAGTGCCATTCATGTCTGGCACATTTTCTGTGGTGCCGGCTTTTCGGCCTCACCCTCGCTTGCTACGCCGTTGGTTGTGCTTGGTCGCCAGCGTCCGAAAGGCGGCCAGCACGGGGGAGGTGTTGTCTTTGCGGGTGACGAGCAACATGCGAGCGTCTTTGGGCACATCGCGCAGAGGTTTCCAGACCATGCCGTCGCGTTGCAGATCGCGCAGGCTGTCGGTGGCGAGGGCGATGCCGAGGCCGGAGGCGACGAGCCAGAGCAGGCTGAGGTAATCGCTGGCGTGCTGGGTGATGCGGGGAATGAAGCCGACCTCGCGGCAGGTGAGCATGAAGCAGTTGCTGGCGATGGGATAAAACGAAGGATCGAGGATGATGAAGGACTCGGCGGCGAGATCGCGGATGCTGATGGTCTTTTTGCGTGCGAGAGGATGTGTGGCTGGCAGCGCCACGTTGATGGTGTCGTTCCACAAGGGCGCGACGGCGAGTTCGTCATCCTCAGGTACGGCGCGGAGCAGCGCGGCGTGCAGGCTGCCTTCACGAATGGCGCGGAGCATGTCCACTTCGTTCATGTCGCGCAGATGCAGCGCAACCTGCGGATGCTGCTGGCGGAAGTCGCGAATGATTGCGGCAAAGGAGGCGTTCGTGGCGGAGGTAAGGTAGCCGATGTGAAGTTGGCCGACTTCGCCACGATCCGCACGCTGCGCGGTGAGCACGGCATTGCCCGCCTGCGAGAGCGTGGCGCGTGCCTCCGAGAGGAAGGCCTCGCCCGCGTGTGTGAGCTTCACTTTGCGCGGGCCACGCTCAAACAGGCGCACGCCGAGTTCGCGTTCGAGATCGAGGATCTGCTGGCTGAGTGGTGGCTGCGAGATGTGCAGGCGCACCGCCGCTTTGGAGAAACTCAGTTCCTCCGCAATGGCGATGAAGTAGCGCAGATGTCGCAGTTCCATGCCTGCACTCATAATCGGTCGCCCTTGGCTCGCAACACGCTAGAAGCGCCGCACAGCAACGCGGAAGAATCGCCGTACCGCACCTGTGCCGGGCGTGTGCAGGAAACGCACACGCTCCCACTGGCTATCGATGCTCAGTGTCTCGCTGTTCGTGCCATCGAGCGTCTGCGGTGTCCAGGTGGTGAAGTCATCGGAGAACTGCACCTCGTAGCCGATGCCTGGGCCGGTGGTGGCTTTGCGCCGGAGAAAGGTGAGCGCGAACTGATTGCCCGAGCCCGTCGATCCAAAGTGCGGCAGCCCGCTGAGTCCGCTCAAGCTGGTGCCAGTGGGAGCTGCGAGCGTGCGTGCGTTTGGAATAGTGAGCGATCCGGCGTTGGGAGCGATGTTGAAGGCAAACTTGAGCACGTTGGCGATTCCATCCGTGCCTGCGATGCCCGCATCCTGACTGCCATCGCGAGGCAGGCCGTGCAGTTCACGCCACGAGGCGAGTGGCAGCGTCGGCAGCACGCTTTGGAAGAAGGTGAGAGCACGCGGATACTCGCTCGTGGCCCACGGCGTGTGGGCTACTCCCGGCAGCGTGACGTAGGTGCTGCTGCCGCCAGCGGCGACGAGGGCGTTGTGTAGATTGCTGCCATAGATCGGCGGCACCAGTGGGTCCGTCAGACCATGCACGACGAGGAAGGGGGGATCATTGCCGAGATAGGCCGGATTGTAGCAATTCGCCGCTTGAGCGGTGGGCAAAGCGCCAGGCAGCAAGCCACCGAGGTAAGTCGAGACGGTGGTGTCACTCACCGCAGCATCGCCGAGGTATGAAGGCGTCGCGAAAGCCACACAGGCCTGCACAGCTGATGAAAATGAGAGATTTGCGCCGACATCGAGCGGCTGTCCGAGTGTCGTTTGCGACATGCCGCTCGTCACTGCGGCCAGTGCCGCGAGATGAGCGCCTGCGGACTGCCCCCAGACAGCGATGCGGCTCGGGTCGAGGTTATAGGCAGCCGCATTCGCACGCAGAAAACGGATCGCCGCCTTTACATCCTGGATCTGCGCTGGAAAGGGAGCCGTTGACGAGTAGCGGTAGTTCATCGCTGCCAGCGCATAGCCCGCATTGGTGATCTCTGTGACCTGTGGCACAGGATCCTTGGCCCCTGTCAGCCAGCCGCCACCATGAATCCAAAGAATGACCGGCAACGGCGTAGAGGGCAGCGGAGAAGGCCGATGAATGTCTAGTATCTGCCGAACCTCGGTGCCCGTTTGATAGCGGAGATTGGTGAGGCTGGTGAACGCCGCCTGCACCGACGCAGCGCAGCTCAGCGAGACAATGAAAGCTATCCAGAGGCGTGACATGTCAGCATCATGGGATGCATGGCCGCAAAACTCGAATACACGCTCAAGATGGCAGCGAGACGTTCAGCGAATAGTTGGGCCAGCGTGCAGCACCCGCCGCTGAGGGTGACGCACGCTCCTAGATGCTGAGCTCGCCGATCTCCGTCTTCTTGGCGTCTTAATCCATGACAGGCCACCGCGAAGAGCACGGCGAGGAAGACGAAGTTGTCCATGGAACGAGGCATCAGGGCGGCCACGCATGCTGGGACAGCGGCAGCACGCGTGGAGGGCGGGGTGTCTCAGGCGGCAGAACGATTTACCTTCGCCCGTTCAGAATCATTTCGTTCACCTTCAGTCGCAGCGCCTCCATGGTTGGATCGGCAAAGCCATTGTCGAGCGTGCTCACGCCGTGTTGTTGCTCGTGCTGGCGCTCTTGAGTTGGGCGTGGCTGATCTAGCTATGCGGGTCTTGGGAGCCGTCGCTGCCGCTGTGAAAAGATGCTAGGTATGAATGGCACTCAACTAAGGACTTTGATCGTGAGCTTGGGAGCTGGCGGCAGGCTCTGAGCGCGGCGGGGCGTATTGCAGACGCTGCTGGTGGGCAAGGGGGGGCGAAGGACGTAGGTTAGCTTTCCGGTCGTGTGCTGTCTGATACCAGGGTAGCCTCGCCAAAGCTCGGCAACCCTTCGCTGTGATACGCAACCCCTTTGGGGTTGGCGTGATGCGGAGCGGAGTGGCGAAAGATGCCGTCATTGTGCCAAAGAGGTTCAGGGTGTGGAGGTAGATGCGCAGGGAGGCTCAAGACGTGCGATGCCCCACCTTGTACCTAGGACAGTTGAAAATGAGTCTGAAGGAAGAGGCCTGTTTTCCAAGCAGAGTATCAGGCCCGGCGCTTCATGCTGGGACGTAGGATGGACGTGGCGACAGCCCGTCCGTCCATGAGCGCG